>JAJYJS010000028.1 GCA_021789215.1 Nitrospirota bacterium
GGGCGGGAATCCAATAATCACTCCATCTCGCAGTCCACATAAATAAAGAAGTGGTCCGATGCCGTCCTTGCCACAAGGAACCCGTCTTCATCTTCCGGCTTGTATATCCCCGCTTTCAGGACCCTGAAATCCCTTGAGGGCAGGATATAGTCCAGCCTCAGCGAAAGCAGCCCTTTTTTCCTGAGCACCGGCTTTTCCCGGCCCCCGCCTTCAAGGAAGGTGTCGCCAATGCCGTCCCTGAACCTGACATCCCTGTTTACAAGGAGGTTCAGGATGGAGAGTTTTACCCCTTCGCCTTTAAAAAAATCCGAGTTGAAGTCCCCCATAGCCACAAACGGACCCGGCGGAAGCGGCTCGGCTCCCGGCAGAGGCCTGCGGCTGATATAGTCGTCCATGAATTTTATCTGGTCGGCATTCCTCTCCTTATTCAGCCATCCCCGGAGCGGGATGGTCGCGTGGAGGAGGACGACATGAATTGTCCTTTCACCAGCCCTCACCGGGACGCTCAAAAATGCGGTGCTGAAAAGCGGAAACCCCTCCGGAACAAAGACCGCCCTGTTGCCCAGATAGCTTCCGGAGGAAGAAAAGGAAGAAAAACCCTTCCAGGGGAAGTCCTTGAGGTTTTTTATCCCTCCGTAGTCAATCGGGAACCTGCTGAAGAGGGCTATTCCGTACTGCCCCTCAAAGAGCCCGAACCCCCTGTAATCGAATGGATGGTCATATCCCGTGGGGATGCCGGAGTTGGTCTGCCCCGCATAGCGGTACGGGTAGACGATGCCGTCCCCTCCTTTTTGGAGGAAGTTATCCGCGAACAAATCCGGCGCGTTCCCGTTGGACTCCATCTCGTTTATTGAAAGCACATCGGGCCTAAGTTCCCTGATTATCCGGGCGGCCGCCATTGCCTGGGGCTGTTCCGGGTTGCGGAGTTTGGCAATGGTAAGGTCTTTTATATTGAAGTGTCCGAACCTGATGAGCATAGCCAAAGGTTACCAGAAAACAAAAAATGTTATAATTCCATCCATGTTGGAAGCGCTTATCCTTGGCATCGTGCAGGGGCTGACCGAGTTTTTCCCTGTAAGCAGCACAGCCCATCTGATACTCATCCCGGACCTGTTCCATTTTTCCAAGGCAACCGAAACGCTCTCGTTCGATGTCGCCCTGCACGGAGGGACATTCCTTGCGCTCGTTATGGCCTTCTGGCGCGACTGGCTCAGGATAATAAAAGAGGACAGGAGGCTCCTTTTGTTCGTGGTGCTTGCGACCATCCCGGCCGGGGTTGCCGGTGTGTTGCTGGAGCACAAGGTCGAGACCACGTTCAGGACGCCCCTGATAATAGCCAGCTCCATGATAGTGCTCGGCATCGTGATGCTCTTTGCGGAAAAGAAAAGAGGCGGCAAGGAAGTGGGCGCGCTGAGCCTGGCGGACGCAATGGCGGTAGGCTTCGCGCAGGTGCTGGCGCTGATACCGGGGGTCTCCCGCTCCGGCATCACTATAACGGCGGGGCTTTTCATGGGGATGAAGCGGGAGGAGGCCGCAAGGTTCTCTTTCCTCCTTTCAGTGCCCGTGGTTGCCGGCGCGGTCATCCTGGAGGGGAGGAAGATATTCCACGCCGGGGCGATGGAAGCCGGCATCCTCGTGCCCGCGGTGATAGCCTCCGCGGTGACCGGGCTTTTTGCGATAAAGTTCCTTCTGCGTTTCCTTGAGAAGCATCCCATCAACGCATTCGCGTACTACCGCGTGCTGCTTGGCGCGTTCATAATATTCTGGTGGTTCCGGCTTGCGCATGCCGGGTAAAAACCACTCATGCTAGAGCGCAAGAAAGAGGAAATTACCGGGGTCGCCTCAGTGCTTGGGGCGCTGTACCTTGCCTTGTCGCTTTTCAGCTATTCCAGATGGGACCAATCCCTGTTCACTGCAAGCACATACGGCACGAAGAACTATGGTGGCATTGCCGGTTCGTATATCGCGGACGCGTTTTTTTCCCTGCTGGGCCCCGCGGCCTTCCTTGTGCCGGTCTTCATGACCATAGCCGGGGTACGCAGGCTTCTGGGCAGCGAGCGGCATAAGATACACATGCTCGGGGCGGCGCTCCTGATATTGTCCTGCTCTCTTCTTTCCGGGCTGACCGGACTGGTCTTCATACTGACGGACTGGAACTCGGGCGGCCTTATCGGTGAGCGCGGGGCGTTTTACCTGGTAGAATTCCTGTCCGCCCCCGGCGGGTACATCTTCGCCTCGCTTGTGTTCATTTCGGCGGTGGTGCTTTTAAGCCCCGTCCCCCTGAGAGAGCTTTTTGCCTCAAGGGGCGCTGTAAAAAAGAAGGAAGAACCGGCGCCAAAAAAAATCCAGGCTAACGTGCCCCCCGGTGAAGACCCCATGCCGGAGCCGGAACCCTTCATCGCGGAGGAGCCGGTCTTCATCACCGAAGCCGGGCAGCCGGATATCCGGGAAGATGAAGGGCCTGTTCCGTCCCAGCCCAAAACAAGGGTAAAGGAAGGCGAATATTGCCTCCCCCCCATTGGCCTGCTGACCGAGACCGGCCCACTGGTGGAGCGGCCCGCAAAAGAGGAGATGCTCGCTGGCTCTGCGCTGCTTGAGAAGAAGCTCAGGGATTTCGGCATCCAGGGAAAGGTCTCCCAGGTGCACGCGGGGCCGGTGGTGACGATGTACGAGTTCGAACCGGCCCCCGGCGTGAAGATCCAGAAGGTCGTCTCGCTGGCCGAAGACCTCTCGCTTTCAATGAAGGCCCAGAGCACGAGGATTGCCCCCATACCCGGCAAGGCCGCCATCGGCATAGAGATACCAAACAAGCAGCGGGAAACCGTGCTGTTAAAAGACGTCATCTCCTCCGAGGGGTTCAGGAAGAGCCAGTCCAGGCTCACGATTGCGCTTGGCAAGGACATCTTCGGCAACCCGGTAATAGCGGACCTGTCCCGCATGCCCCACCTGCTGGTGGCCGGGGCAACCGGGGCTGGAAAGAGCGTGGGGCTCAACTCGATGGTGGCAAGCATCCTCTACAAGGCCACCCCCGAAGAGGTAAAGATGCTGATGATAGACCCCAAGCTCCTGGAGCTTTCCGCCTACGAGGGCATACCCCATCTCATAAGCCCTGTGATAACGGGGCCCAAGCCCGCCTCCGAGGCGCTCAGGAAAATGGTCTTCGAGATGGAGCGCCGCTACCGGATGATAGCCGAAAAGGGCGCAAAAAACATAGACAGCTTCAACAGGACGGCCGGGCCTGAAGAACGGCTGCCGTATATAGTCGTGGTCATAGACGAGCTTGCCGACCTGATGCTCTCTTCAGCGGCCGAGGTGGAGGACTCCATCGCGAGGCTGGCGCAGATGGCAAGGGCATCGGGCATTCACCTTATACTTGCCACCCAAAGGCCGTCGGTGGACGTGATAACCGGGGTGATAAAGGCCAACTTCCCCACGAGGATAGCCTTCCAGGTGGCCTCAAGGATAGACTCAAGGACGATACTCGACGCCCAGGGGGCCGAGCAGCTTATCGGCAAGGGTGACATGCTGCTGCTGTCTCCGGGCTCCAGGGTGATGCGCATACACGGGGCCTTCGTCTCGGAGGGCGAGATAAATGCCCTTTCCGGCTTCGTAAGGGCGCAGGGCCAGCCGGATTTCGGGCTCTTCGAGGCCATACGGGACCCCGAACCTGAAGACCAGGAGCCCGGCCGCATGGAAAGGGACGACCTGTACGAGAAGGCGGTCGACATCGCGGCCGCCATGGGAGAGGTGTCCATATCCTCCATTCAGAGGCGGATGAAAATAGGGTTCAACCGCGCCGCAAGGATTGTGGAGCTGATGGAAGAGGACGGCCTCGTCGGCCCGCCCAGGGGGGCCGGAAAACCCAGGGCCTTCCTGGGCAGAAAACAGTTCTAGCCAGCCTGTCAAAATTTTTACACACATTCAATTTTTTAAGGTAAAATATGGACTTGCTGGCATAATTTACTCAAGGAGGTGGGACGAATGTCCAGGAGAAACTATTTTTTCACTTCAGAGTCGGTAACCGAAGGACACCCCGACAAGATAGCAGACCAGATATCGGATGCTATTCTTGATTCGATTATCCAGAAAGACCCGATGGCAAGAGTGGCCTGCGAGACGATAGTCACGACCGGCCTTGCGTTTGTGGCGGGCGAGATAACGACCAACACGTATGTCGAGATACCCTCCATCGTCCGGGAAACCATAAAGAGCATAGGCTACACAAGGGCCAAATATGGTTTTGACTACCAGACGTGCGCGGTGGTCACCTCCATACATGAACAGTCGGGCGATATCGCCATGGGCGTTGACACGGGCGGCGCGGGAGACCAGGGGCTGATGTTCGGCTACGCCTGCAACGAGACCGAGGAGTTGATGCCGCTGCCGATATCGCTTGCCCACAAGCTGGCCATGAGGCTCACGGAGACAAGGAAAAACGACATACTGCCTTACCTGAGGCCGGACGGCAAGACCCAGGTGACGATAGAGTACAAGGACGGCAGGCCCCAGAGGATAGACACGATAGTCATCTCCTCCCAGCACAGCCCGGACGTTCACCTTAAAGACCTGAAGGAAGACGTTATAGAGAAGGTCATAAAGCCAATCGTCCCCCAAAACCTGCTGGATGAGGAAAACATTAAATACTATATAAACCCCACGGGAAGGTTTGTCACGGGCGGCCCGATGGGCGACACCGGGCTTACGGGCAGGAAGATAATCGTTGACAGCTACGGCGGGGTGGGCAGCCACGGCGGCGGGTGCTTCTCCGGCAAGGACCCGACAAAAGTCGACCGCTCGGGCGCGTACATGGCCCGCTACATAGCAAAGAACATAGTGGCTGCGGGCATAGCGGACAAGGTTGAGGTGCAGATAGCATACGCCATCGGCGTGCCGGAGCCTGTTTCCCTGCTGGTGGACTCCTTCGGCACCACGAAGGTAGACCCCGAAAAGACGGTGAAGGCCATTAGAAATGTCTTCCCTCTCACGCCCAAAGGCATAATCGAGGCCCTTAATCTGAGGAGGCCCATATTCAGAAAGACGGCGGCTTACGGGCATTTCGGAAGAAACGACCCGGATTTCACATGGGAGAGGACAGACAAGGCCGAAGAACTCAGGAAAGAGGTGGGACTGTGATAAAAAACGACATCAAGGACATCAAGCTGGCTGAAAAAGGACGGCTGAGGATAGAGTGGGCATCGAGGGACATGCCCGTGCTGAAGGGCATCAAGGAGCGGTTCCTCAGGGAAAAACCGCTGAAAGGCGTCAGGATTGCCGCATGCCTGCACGTAACGACGGAGACGGCAAACCTTATGGACACGCTTTCGGCTGGAGGAGCACAGGTCCATCTCTGCGCATCCAACCCCCTGAGCACCCAGGACGACGTTGCCGCATCCCTCGTAAAGCATTTCAAGATACCCACGTTCTCCATTAAGGGAGAGGACAACAAGACCTACTACAAGCACATGAACCAGTGCCTTTCCTTAAAGCCCCAGATAACAATGGACGACGGGGCGGACCTTGTGAGCACGCTCCACAAGGACTCCGGCGGCCTCCTCAAAAACATGCTGGGGGGCACGGAAGAGACGACAACGGGGGTGATAAGGCTCAAGGCCATGGCGGCCGGCGGCGTGCTGAAATACCCCATAATCGCCGTGAACGACGCATATACCAAGTACATGTTCGACAACCGCTACGGGACTGGGCAGTCCACCCTGGATGGGATACTCCGGGCCACAAACAGGCTGATCGCGGGCTCCATTTTCGTTGTATGCGGCTACGGCTGGTGCGGAAAAGGCGTGGCGATGAGGGCCAAGGGCCACGGCGCAAGGGTTGTGGTCACGGAGGTCGACCCTCTGAGGGCGCTTGAGGCGGTGCTGGACGGCTTCATGGTCATGCCTGTTAAAGAGGCTGCGGCGATAGGCGACATATTCGTGACCGTCACGGGCGACATCAACGTCATCTCCGAACAGTCTTTCAGGAGGATGAAGGACGGGGCAATAATCTCCAACTCCGGCCACTTCAACGTGGAGATAGACATAGACTCGCTGAAAAAGCTCTCAAAGGCGACCCGCACGATAAGGGATTTCGTCGAGGAATACACGCTCAGGGACGGCAGGAGGATATACCTGCTTGGTGAGGGAAGACTGATAAACCTCGCTGCCGCCGAGGGGCACCCCTCTCAGGTCATGGACATGAGCTTCGCCAACCAGGCGCTCTCGGCGGAGTACATGGCCAAAAACCACAGGAAGCTCGAAAACAGGGTCTACCCCGTCCCCCGCGATATAGACGAAAACATAGCGAGGCTGAAACTGGCCGGGATGGGGATAGCAATCGACAAGCTCACCCCGGAGCAGAAAAAATACCTCCAGAGCTGGGAGATGGGCACGTAAAATATCCGATATCTTTATTATGGGAAAGGGGCCTGGGCAAATGCGGGCCCCTTTCTATTTCAACACCTGATTATTTCTATTCGTATTGATAAAAGCGGATAAAAAACATTGCCCAAAACCCACTCTTTTAGTATACTTATTGTAGATACAAAAATGGCATGAAGGGAGGACGGCATGACCACGAAAATACAGCAGTGGGGAAACAGTCTGGCTTTGAGGATTCCCAAAGCATTTGCCGTGGGAGCGAATCTCCACAAGGGAGCGGTAGTTGACGTTTCCGAGGAAGGCGGCAAAATCATCCTAACCCCCGTCAAGAAAAAGAAATTCACTTTAGAGGGCTTGCTGGCAGGGGTGACAAAGGAAAATATCCATGGCGAGATTAGCACCGGCAAACGGGCCGGCAAGGAAATATGGTAAAACAGGCGGGCTTTGTTCCGGACCGGGGACATATCATTTGGTTGGATTTCGATCCGCAGTCTGGTCACGAACAGGCGGGAAGAAGACCGGTCTTTGTGTTATCTCCGGCCGCATATAACAAAAAAATCGGTTTAGCCTTGTTATGCCCAATTACAAGCCAGGTGAAAGGCTATCCTTTTGAGGTTGAAATCCCAAACGGATCAAGTGTATCGGGCGTCATTCTCGCTGATCAGATAAAAAGTCTGGACTGGAAAAGCCGGGCCGCGGAGTTCAAGTGCGCTGCTCCTCACGCAGTTGTCGATCTTGTTTTGGAGAAACTGGCTGCGCTTTTATCGTGACCCGCGGCCTCCGGTTGCTTAAAGCCCCATGCAACGGAAGTGTTTTATAATAAAACGGCATGGGTTTTTTGGTTTACCTCATAAAGAAAATCCTGATAACGGTCCTTCTGCTTTTGGGGATCACCTTTATCACCTTTTCCCTGACCAAGACGCTTCCGGGAGACCCCGCCATCTCGCTTGTAGGAGAGAGGGCGAGCCCGGAGGTGCTGGCCCGCATAAGACAGGAGATCGGCGCGGACAAGCCTTTCATGGAGCAGTACCTGAGCTATGTGAAGATGCTCTCCCGGGGGGAGATGGGCCGTTCCTATGCGACACGCAAGGAGGTGCTGGAGGAGATAAAGGCCAAGTTCCCAAACACCATCAAGCTGGCGTTGCTGGCGATGGCGTTCGCCGTCCCGCTTGGCATAGGGCTTGGCTTTTTTGCCGCGCTCAGGAAGGACACGGCCCTCGATACGGTGCTCAGCGGCGCGTCCATCACCGGCATAAGCGTGCCGGTGTTCTTCAGCGGACTCGTCCTGATGATGCTGCTTAGCCTTAAACTGAAACTTTTGCCGCCCTCTGGCACGGGCGGCCTCCGCTTCCTGGTGCTTCCGGCCATAACGCTCGCGCTGCCTTCGATAGCCACCCTTGCCAGGGTTTCGAGGGCGGCCGTGGCCGGCATAGTGGACATGCCGTTTGTGAGGACCGCAAAGGCAAAGGGCATGAGCTCCCTTAAGGTCAATGCTGTCCATATATTGAGAAACGCCCTGATACCGATTGTGACGGTCGCGGGACTGGATTTTGGAAGCTATCTTAACGGGGCCGTGCTGACCGAAACCGTCTTCGGCTGGGACGGCATCGGCAGATATGCGGTCCAGGGGGTCATAAGGAGGGATTACCCGGTCGTGCTTGGGACCATACTTGTAGGCACGGCTGTTTTCGTCATAATGAACATGCTTGTGGACCTGGCATACCACGCGCTCGACCCGCGCGTGAGGATTTACGGGCGGGGACAGGGATGACGGCCAAGGGCAAGGTGGGGGCGTTCATCCTGGCGGCCATATTCCTGCTGTCTGTCCTGGCACCGGCAATCTACCCCTATAACCCCCACGAGATAAACCTGGACGCGCTGAAGCAGGCGCCGGGCCTCCACGGGCATATTATGGGGACCGACCAGGAAGGCAGGGACATACTCTCCCGCCTTCTTGAGGGCGGAAAGATTTCCATCGGCGTTTCCATCCTCGCGGCCTTTTTCGCGATGGTGCTGGGGCTCACCGTCGGGCTTGTTTCGGGCTATTACGGGGGCAGGGTGGATTCCTTCCTCATGGCGGTTGTCGACCTGATACTTGCGTTCCCTTCGCTCCTGCTTGCGATAGGGGTCTCTGTGGTGCTGCCGCCGGGCACCCTGACGGTGATGCTTGCGATTGCCTCTGTGGGATGGGCATCGTTCGCAAGGCTCACGAGGGGATATGTGCTGACGATGAGGGACGCGCCCTTCATAGAGGCCGCAAAGGCCATAGGATGTTCAGGGCCCCGGATTGTTTGGGCGCACATAATGCCCCAGTGCATACCACTTGCGCTCACGCTCATGACGCTCAAGCTCGGGGGCTATATAATAACCGAGGCATCCCTGAGTTTCCTGGGGCTTGGCGCGCAGCCGCCCGCCGCCACATGGGGCTCGATGATAAGCTCCGGGATGGCGTACATAGGTTCCGCCCCGTGGATTGCGGTCTTCCCCGGAATTGCGATCGCCGTCACTGCGTTCTGCTTCAATCTGCTTGGAGACGCCTTGAGCAGCGCGAAATACGGCTCGGGGCTCAGGAAAGAAAAAGGTCTGATCTAGGGGCGGGAATACGCCCGTATTGGTCCTGGCAGGGGGAAAAAGACCTTTTATTAAAAATCCGGGGAGGGGCTCAGTGCCCTCCCTGAAGTTTTTCTTCTTCTTCCTGCTCGGTCTTGCAGGCTATGCACATCGTGGTGACGGGCCTTGCCTGAAGCCTCTTTATGTCTATTGGCTCGCCGCAGATCTCGCAGATGCCGAAGGAACCCGAATCTATCCTTTCGATTGCTTCCTCTATCTTCTTGAGGAGGCGCTGCTCCCTGCCCCTCAGCCGGAGCATGAAACTGCGGTCCATCTCGGCCGACGCCTGATCGCCCAAATCCGGGAAGACGGTCTGCTCCGGGAGCGCGTTCATAGCCACCTCGGCCTCCGAAAGGATGCTCTCTTTCTGCCTGAGCAGATTGTTTTTTATTCCCTGTATCTTTTCCTCGCGCGGGGAAAGCTCCCTTTCGGCGGAATCCTGGCCGGAGTTCCCGTTCTTTTCTTTCGAGAGGAGTTTATCTTTCTTGGGCGACATAAGCAACCTCCATTGTGGTCTTGAATTTAAACCTTACCAGAAATATCAGCACCTAGTCAAGAAAGACAGGTCAGCCTTTGCCTGCCGCGGATACGACCTTTGCGAAGTTCATCCTCAGCTCGTAAAGCAGCTCCTTAAGAGCCTTGTCCTCTTCGGGTGTGAGATTGCCCTTCGTCTTCTCCTCAAGCATGGCGATGGCGTCGATGATGTACCTGGCTTCGGGGAGATTGGGTTCGGCGGGCATCTCTCCAAGGCCCATCGCCATGTATGCCATTCCGGCAATGTTCATCAGAAAGGGAACGAATATTGACGGTCCGGACGCCGCCGGACCCTGCCGCACGGCCTTTTCTTCCGGCGCGGCCTTCGGCTGGGACTGGGGCTGCTGTCCTTTTACGTTGCCTTCGGCATCCAGCCTTCTTTTATCTCTTATTTCAAATCTTTCTTCCATAGTTTTATACTTTATAAAATCCGGTTGGTGCTGTCAATTTTTGCGGGCAGGTTTTTTCTTGCACGCTGCTGCAGCAAATCTGAACGGGAGGTGCCGGGCTTGGGACAGGCCGCAAACGGTTTTTTTTTCATCGGGGAGCATCTCCCCCTCTGGAGCGTAATCCCTTTTGCCGGGATGCTGCTTTCGATAGCGCTTTTCCCCCTGCTTGCGCCAAGGTTCTGGCACGGCCACTTCGGCAAGGTCGCGGCATTCTGGTCCCTTGCCGCGCTCGCGCCCATGCTCATCCTGTACGGGCGGGCGGCGATGACGGGCTTTCTTTCAGTCATGATAAACGAGTACGTGCCTTTTGTCATACTGCTTGGGGGGCTTTATTCGGTATCGGGGGGCATCCTGCTGACCGGCGCGCTCCGCGGGACCCCGGCCACGAACACGGCCGTCCTTGCCGCGGGGACAGTCCTTGCCTCGCTGATGGGGACAACCGGGGCCGCGATGCTCCTTGTAAGGCCCCTGCTCCGGGCCAACCTGCACAGGAGCAGCAAGGCGTTCATAATCGTCTTCTTCATATTCCTTGTCGCCAATATCGGGGGGGCGCTCACCCCCCTGGGGGACCCTCCTCTCTTTCTTGGTTTCCTGATGGGGGTGCCGTTCCTCTGGAGCCTGCATATCGCCCCCCACATGATATTTTCAGCGGGCCTCCTGCTCGCCGTTTTCTATTTTCTGGACAGGCACCATTACAGGAAGGAAGGCATGCAAAAAAACGCCCCCGCTGAAAAAAATCCGCCGCCGTTTGGCATCAGGGGCGGCTGGAACCTGGCGTTTCTGGCGGGGATAACAGGCGCGGTGCTGTTCAGCGGATACGCCAGGCTCGGCGAGATTTCATTTTCCGGCCTGAGCATTTCCGTCCAGGGCGTCATAAGGGACGCCGCGATTGTAATCATCATGATTTTGTCGATGGCACTGACCCCGGAGGCCATACGCGAGGAGAACAATTTCACATGGTTTCCGCTGAAGGAAGTGGCCATACTCTTCGCGGCCATCTTCATAACCATGACCCCGTGCCTTGACATGCTGGAGGCTGGAGCGAGTGGGCGGCTGGGTTTCATCATGAACTCGCTCAGGGAGCCCTATCATTACTTCTGGGCAACCGGGATACTTTCGAGCTTTCTCGACAACGCGCCCACATATGCCGCATTCCTGAAGGCGGCCTTGGGCGGGTTTTATCCAGGCATGTCCGGCGCTCACGCCGTCCCGATGCTTATCAGGGAGCACCCCGCCTGGCTGGAAGCCGTCTCCGCGGGGGCCGTCTTTTTCGGGGCCTTCACATATATAGGGAACGCGCCAAACTTCATGGTGCGCTCCATCTCGGAAGAGGCGGGCGTCCGGATGCCGGGGTTTGCCGGGTATGTGATAAAATATTCCCTGCCGGTGCTTGTGCCGGTGTTTGCGCTTGTGACGTTAATCTTCTTCTGACAGGGGCGGGGAAAACGCCATCATGAAAGCAGCGGAAAAGAAAAAGAAAATCATCTTCGCAACAAAGTTCCACGAGATGGCGTTCAATTCCCTGAAGACGCTGTTTCCGCTCGGGGCGGCGGGGTTCGGCGAGATAATTCTCTGCCATGTAATCAGGCGCGAGGACGTCGGCTTTGTCCCGTTCGGGGGATACCTCAGGGAAGAGGAGCAGAAGCTGAGGAACGAGGCCCTCATCAGGTTCGAGGACTGGCAGGGCGCAATCAGCGAAGCAGGGCTCCAAAGCAGGGCCGTTGTGGAAGTGGGTGAGCCGGTGCATTCGATTCTGGAACTGGCCAGAAAAGAACGGGCCGGGCTGCTGGTTATCGGCAAGAAAAAGGTGAGCCTCATGGAAAGGGCTTTCCCCCTGGGCTCGGACACGCTTGAGATTTTGCGCAGGTCTCCCGTTCCCGTCCTGGTAAGCAGATATTACGTCGAATACGAGTGGGAGGGTGAGCGGGCTGTGAGGACAAACGAGGCAATATTCGAAAAGCCCCTGCTTGCCGCCGACTGGTCCGCCGCTTCGGAAGAGGCGCTCTCGTTCCTGATATCACTGGGGGCCGCCGTAAAGAGGGCCGCGGTCGTGCATATACTGGGGGAAAAGGAGATGAAGGGGGAGGATTTCGCCCTGGTCAAGGAAGACCGGAAAATAAAATTGCAGGGCTACTGCGAACGCCTGAAGGCCTCGGGCATGGAAGCCGGAGCGCATCTGCTTTCCGGGGAGCCTGCGGAGGGCATCCTTGAGGCCGCAAGGGAAACCGGCGCAAGCATGATAATAGCGGGCACGACTGAAAAGGACAGGTTCCGCGAGTTTTTCCTGGGCAGCGTCTCCCACAAGATAACCGGGATTTCCGAGTTCCCCGTCCTCCTTGTGCCGGTTTACAAAGGCGCCCGCGAATAAATAGAATAGACACTATATGAGCATTTACGAAATCGGCATGCTTGGCTGTTTCGGCGCGGCATGGCCGGTGTCCATATATAAATCCTGGACCACCCGCAATTCCTCAGGGAAAAGCGTTGTCTTCCTGTTCATCGTGCTTATAGGATACATTTTCGGGATAATCCACAAGGTCTTCTACAGCATGGATTTCGTGATATGGTTTTATGTGCTGAACGCATTGATGGTGTGCGCCGATATCGCCCTCACAATCCGCAACAGGACGCTCCCGCTCATAAAAACAGCCGCGCTTGAGCCGGGAAAAGACCTGCTCCGCCCTTAACCATTTACCGCTTTTGCACTATAATTTGGCTGAGAGGGAGTAGTTAAAAACAACATCTCTCCCCTGTTTGGTTCAAGGGGGTCATATGTTCAAGGACAGGACAGATTCGGGCAGGCGGCTGGCGGCCCGGCTGATCGGGTACAAAGGGCGTGAAGACGTGCTTGTGCTGGCCCTGCCCAGGGGCGGGGTTGTCACGGGTTACGAGATAGCCAGCATACTTTCAGTGCCCCTGGACATAATAATCGTGAGGAAGATAGGTTTTCCCGGACAGCCGGAACTGGCCATAGGGGCAATCGCCGAGACCGGGGCCGTTATCCTTAACAAATCCATCATCTCCACATGGAACGTGCCGGAAGGCTATATCCAGAACGAGATATCGAGGCAGAAGGAAGAGATTTCCCGCAGGGTGAAAATTTACAGGGAGGGCAAAAGCATATCGAAACTTGAAGACAGGATAGTCGTCCTTGCCGATGACGGGGTCGCCACGGGGGCGACGATGAAGGCCGCCATCTCGGCCCTGAAAGAGGCCCGCACAAGGAGGCTGATAACCGCGGTCCCTGTCTCGCCACCGCAGACGGCGGAGGAACTGAAGGCCGTCTCGGACGAACTGATTTGCCTTGAGACCCCTCTTTTCTTCATGGCGATAGGAGAATATTACGAGGACTTCACGCAGGTATCCGATGAGCAGGTGATAGAGCTGCTGCACAAGTCATGGGCACATCAGACAAACACCGCTTAAAAAAACGGAGAGATTAAAATGGCCGAAAAATATACGGAGCAAAAGGTCCTGGTCCCGGCTGGAGAAGCCAGGCTTGAAGGCGTCCTGTCCGTCCCGGAGGGGGCACAGGCGGTGGTTATCTTTGCGCACGGCAGCGGCAGCAGCAGGCACAGCCCCAGGAACAGGTTCGTGGCCCGGGAAATCCTCAAGGCGGGCATAGGCGCTTTGCTGTTTGACCTCCTCACGGTTGAGGAGGACTCCCTCTACCTGAACCGCTTCAATATAGCCCTGCTTGCGGAACGACTTAAGGCGGCCACGGCGTGGCTGGAAGGGCAGCCGCTTGCCAGCGGCCTCCGGAAAGGCTATTTCGGGGCGAGCACCGGCTCGGCTGCTGCCCTCATGGCGGCCGCAGAACCTGACGCCCGCATAGGCGCCATAGTCTCGCGGGGGGGCCGCCCGGACCTGGCGGAACAGGCGCTTGCGAAGGTAAAATCGCCGACCCTGCTCATAGTCGGCGGCTTTGATTTCGAGGTGCTGGACCTGAACCGGAAGGCTTATGGCCGGATAGAGGCGGAAAAAAAGGAGCTGAAAATAGTGCCCGGGGCAACTCACCTGTTCGAGGAGCCCGGGGCCCTCGAAGAGGTGGCGCGCCTGGCGTCAGATTGGTTTGAAAGATACCTGGTGCGGGCCCCGGCAAGGGTCTTTTAGGGAATTTTTTTGTTTATGTTTCCCGCTATCCATTTAAAGTTCTCCGCGGCGGACATGCTATAATCAACGCATGCCAAACGGCGCTTTGGACCTGGAGATAATCTTAAGGCTGTTGCTTGGGGCCGTGATGGGAGGCATCATCGGTTTTGAAAGGGAGGCCCACGGCAGGCCGGCCGGTTTCAGGACGCATCTGCTCGTCTGTCTTTCCTCGGTGCTGATAATGCTCATATCCCACAACCATTTCAGGTTCATGCCCATAGACCCGGCTTACATGAGGATGGACCCGGCAAGGATAGTGTCCGGCGCAATAACCGGCATCGGTTTTCTGGGCGCGGGCGTGATAATAAAGACCAGGGGGAGCATTTACGGCCTTACCACCGCCGCGTCCATATGGATAGTGTTCACGCTCGGCCTCGCGATAGGAAGCGGCCTGTATGCACCCGCGGCCGCCACGTTCACGATAACCTACTTCACCCTCTGGACGCTCAGGCTCGTGGAAAAGAAAATTCCCAAGGTCCTTTTCAGGTCGGTGCAAATCACGGGAAGCGGCTCGCTGGACGAGGACGCCGTCAGGGCCGTAATAGTCAAGTTCGGTTCGGTGGCCGGCATTGAATACGAAAAAGACATCGATAAAAACGGCGTGAAATACGAATTTTCGGTTTCCCTCCAGCATGACGCTCCGCTGAAAGACCTGATCGGCGAGCTTTCCAAACTCGAAGGCGCAAGGACGGTAAAGCTCGGGGTGACGTTCTAGGGCAGTGCCCCGGAAATTTCCATCATAAGTCATTGCGGGGGACAAGGCTCACGGAGCAATCTCACGGCCGGATTCTTCGTTAAAAGTCCTTAAACCTCCCGGCAAGTTAAAATTATATGTTAAAATTAGCAGTTATGGCCGCAAAGGGAAAGGTATATCTGGTCGGAGCGGGGCCGGGCGATATCGGGCTGATAACCCTGAAAGGGGTGGACTGCCTGAAGCGGGCGGACGTCGTGGTCTATGATTTCCACCTTAACGCCCAGGTGCTCAATTATATAAAGCGCGATGCCGAGTTCATCTATGCGGGCAAGCGCGGCGGCCATCACACGATGACGCAGGAGGAGATTAACCGCACCCTTGTCGAACGCGCCGGCCGCGGCAAGATGGTCTGCAGGCTGAAAGGGGGCGACCCCTTTGTCTTTGGCAGGGGCGGAGAGGAGGCGGAGGCGCTCGTTGAGGCTGGGATAGAGTTCGAGGTAGTGCCGGGGGTAAGCTCCTCGGTTGCCGCGCCTGCATATGCCGGGATCCCGCTTACCCACAGGAAGATTTCATCTTCCTTTGCAGTCGTCCCCGGTTACGAGGATGTGACAAAGGAAGGCTCCGCGATAAACTGGGAGAAGCTCGCCACCGGCGTCGGGACGCTCGTCTTCCTGATGGCCGTGAAAAACATAGACGAACTTTCACGCAAGCTTATCCAGTACGGCAGGCCGCTGGAAACCCCTGTTGCCGTTATAAGGTGGGGCACAAGGCCGGAACAGAAGACGGTTGTGACAACCCTTGCCGGCCTGCCAAGAGAAGTAAGGGAAAAGGAAATAAAACCCCCGGCTGTGGTGGTCATAGGCGAGGTCGTAAGGCTCAGGGAAAAACTCAAGTGGTATGAGGACAAGCCGCTTTTCGGCCACAGGGTGCTCCTCACAAGAGAGCACCGCGAGGGGTTCGAGGAACTTGCGGAACTGGGGGCCGAGATAATGGAATTCCCCACGCTCGAAATAGAGCCGCCGGACGACTGGTCGGCCCTTGACGAAGCGCTTGGCAGCCTGGGCAGTTATGACTGGATTATCTTCACCAGCGCCAACGGGGTAAAATTTTTCTTCAGGAGATTGAAGGCCGCAGGCCGGGACATACGGGAACTGAATGGCGTGCGGGTTTGCGCCATCGGCTCCAAGACCGCCAAAGCAGTTGAGGAATACTGCCTTAAGGTGGACATGGTCCCGGAGGAGTTCAGGGCCGAGGGACTCATAAAATCCTTTGCAAGCCTTAATCCTTCGGGGGCTTTGGCTGGCATGCGTTTTCTCCTGCCCCGCGCCCAGGAGGCGAGGGAGATATTCCCCGAAAAGGCAAGGGAAATGGGCGCACACATAGACGCGCCTGCCGCATATAAGGCCATTAGGCCCGAGGCGAAGGGGAAAAGGCTCAAGAGGTTCCTGAAGGAAGGCAGGATAACGGTTGCCACTTTTACAAGCGGCGCGACTTTCACAAACTTCATGGCAATCATGGGCGAAGATGCCGGAGAGATGCTGAAAGGGGTTGCAATCGCAGCCATAGGGCCGGTCACGGCAAAAAGGATTGAGGAAGCAGGGCTCCACACCAGTATAATGCCTGGAAAGGCCACAATAGAGGCGCTGGCCGGGGCTATCAAGGACTGGGCGCTTAAACGGCGCAGCCCCTGATCCAAACAGACTCGCCCCACTGAAAATTGTGGGATTTTAAAGATAAATGTAATATCATAATGAGATATGCCTAAGCCTCTGATAATACTGCCCACCTTCAATGAAAAAGACACAATCGCCGTGATTTTGCTCAAAGTGCTCGCTTTTGAATCCTTTGAAGTGCTCGTCATAGATGACAATTCGCCCGACGGCACGGCAGGGATTGTCGAAGACTGGATGAAGAACGACAAAAGGGTGCACCTTTTGAAACGTCAAGGGAAGCTGGGGCTTGGCACCGCTTACCTTGCCGGGTTCCGCTGGGGGCTCGAAAAGGGCTACGACTGCTTTATCGAGATGGATTCGGATCTGTCTCACAATCCGGCCGACCTGCCAAAGTTTGTGGACGAAATAGTGAACGGGGCGGACCTGGTGATAGGCTCAAGGTACGTCAACGGGAAAATCAGCGTGGTAGGATGGGATTTCAGGAGGCTGCTCCTTTCCAAGTTCGGGAACATCTATGCCTCAAGGATACTCAGGATGAAATTCAGCGACCTCACAAGCGGGTTCCGCGCTTACAGCAGGCGGGCGCTCGAAAAAATAGACCTTAACAGGATACGCTCCGGCGGGTACGCGTTTCAGATAGAAATGGCCTATACTGTATGGCAAGCGGGCCTGGGCCTGAAGGAGATACCGATTATCTTCACGGAGCGCGCACGCGGAAGTTCAAAGATGAGCAAGCAGATTGTCAGGGAAGCCGTGTGGCTCCCGTGGAGATTGAGGTGTTCGGAATTCATCAAAAAGCCGTCTTCGGGGCATCTGCTTCAAACGGGCAAAAAATTCTGAATAGGGGGACGGGATGGCCGCAAAAGACAAAAACGACCTCTATGCCGTAGTAATGGCTGGCGGCAAGGGGACAAGGTTCTGGCCTTTAAGCAGGGAGACCTTTCCAAAGCAGTTCTTGAGGCTGACAGGCGATAACACCCTTCTCCAGAACACCATAAACAGACTCAATGGCGAAGTCCCGCCGGAGAATTTCCTGATAATCACGACAAGGCACCAGGGAGACCTTGTGCGCTGGCAGACCGGAGATGCTCTGCCGGCAGGGTGCACGGTGATGGAGCCGCAGGGCAGGAACACCGCCCCGGCAATCGCCCTGGCCGCTTTCAAGATAAGAAAAAGGAACAAAAACGCACTGATGCTGGTGCTGCCCTCAGACCATCACATAAGCGACACGGGGGCGTTCAAGACGGCTGTAAAGAAAGCCGGGGCGGCGGCCCGCGAAGGCAATCTTGTCACCTTCGGCGTTGTCCCTTCGAGGCCGGAGACCGGCTACGGCTACATAAAAGCCGGAAAATCCATCGGGAAAGGCATTTACAAGGTGGAGAGGTTTGTGGAAAAACCCGGCCGAAAGGAGGCCCAGTCCTTTTTGAAAGAAGGCTCTTTCTTCTGGAACAGCGGGATATTCCTTTTCAGGGTCCGGGACATCCTGGCCGAGATGAAAAAATACATGCCGGAACTCTACAACGCCTTCTCGAAAATAGAAAAATCCCTTGACGCCGAAAAGGAAGAAGAGGCGTTGAAGTCTGTTTACGCCTCAATTGAAGGCGAGTCGATAGATTACGGCATAATGGAGCGCTCAAAAAGGGTCGCGGTCGTAAAGGCCGGTTTCGGCTGGTCGGACATAGGCAGCTGGAGCGCGCTTGATGAGGTAATGGAGAGGGACGGGGCAGGGAACGTGGTCACAGGCAATGCCGTTTCAGTGGATGCCGAAAATTCCATAATCTTCAGCTCCGGAAGACTCGTTGCCTCGATAGGCGTCAAGGACATGGTGGTTGTGGACACATCCGACGCTACACTGATATGCCCCAAGGACCGGGTGCAGGAGGTGAAGCAGCTCGTCGAGAGGCTCAAGGAGGAAGGGAAAAACGAATACCTCCTGCCCAGGCTGGAGGAGAGGCCGTGGGGGTATTTCTCCATTCTGGAGAAAGGCCCGCATTACCAGATAAAGCACATCTGCCTGAAACCCAAGGCCAGGCTCAGCCTCCAGATGCACAATCACAGGAGCGAGCACTGGATAGTGGTTTCAGGGACGGCCCTTGTCCAAAGGGGGGAGGAAACGTTCCATGTGCACAAGAATGAGAGCACATACATTCCGCCCACGGTCAAACACCGGCTTGAGAACCCGGGACTCATACCGCTGAAGATAATCGAGATACAAAGTGGCGAATTCCTGGGAGAAGAGGATATAATACGCTTTGAAGATGCCTATGGACGCAAATCGGATTAAGCGCTGGGGCTGGCATGTCCTGGCCCTGCTTTTTTTCGCGTACATTTTCGGGATGACCACCAACTTCTCCCTTAATGACCCGGATTTGTGGTGGCATCTGCGCACGGGCCAGCAGACGGTCGAAACAAGGAGCATACCTCATGACGACCCATTCTCCTACACAACCCCCCGTCCCCTCTCGCACGCCCAGGTGGAGGGCCTGCGGGCGCACTGGCTCGGGCAGGTAATTTACTTCTCGCTGTTCAACATCGACGGGCTGGCAGGCGTAATCATCTTCAGGGGGTTCCTGATTGTCTTGCCGATGCTGACTATATATTTCTGGTTTGTAGACAGGGGTGGAAAGCCGTGGACCGCGCTGGCCATAGTCTCTCTGGGGGCGTTCATGCTGGCGACCGAGCTGTTTTATGCCTTCGAGAGGCCCCAGGGGATTTCCTTCCTGCTCTCGGTTTTCCTGATCATCCTGCTTGAGGAACTGCGTCAAGAGAAAAGGCTTGCCCTTGTGATCCTGCCGTTAATGATGGTCTTCTGGTCCAATGCCCACGCCGGATTCATAGTGGGAAATGTAATAATAATGCTTTACCTGACAGGAGAGATCATAACGTGGCTTGCCGGAAGGCTGAGGAAATCCGGCGAAAAGCCGAACGCCGTTTTCTTTGCCGGGGCGGCGCTTGGCCTTCTGGGTTCCGGGGCCAACCCCAACGGGTTCACGCTCATGTACAAGTACCTGTACGGGCTTGAAAAGATGTTCATGGGCGACATATCAAGGGCCATTTCGCGAAGCGGCGATGGGGGCTGGGTGCAAAATGTCGTGCTGGAGTTCAAGCCGCTCATCTATTTCTACAAAGAGCTTTTCTACAGGTGGCTCATATACTACTGGATATTCACGGGGGTGCTGCTCCTGATGCTGGTCCTCAAATACTGGATGAAAAAGAGGATAGACCTTACAGAGCTGCTCACGGTCTGCTTCGTCTCATTTTTTGCCAATTATTACGCAAGAGGGCTGATGTTCTCGATCGTGATACTTTCATTCTATTTCGCAAAAAGCGTCATAGAGCTTAAGGATTTCAAGAGGCGGTTCATGTCATTGGGGCTCTCGCGCTCGCTGCCTTCGCTTTTTTCCACAACGGCGGCGGCATTGACGCTGTTTTTTGTCATCAGCATTTATGCGCCTCTTTCCTGGGCCTTCAAGCCGGGTTTCACGAAACAGCCGATAACGCCCTGGTACCCGATAAGCGCGGTCAATTTCCTGAAGAGCGAAAGGATAGCGCCTCCGATGTACAACTTTTATACCTGGGGGGGGTTCCTTATTTGGGCCCTTTATCCGGATTACCAGGTATTCATAGACGGAAGGGCGCTTGACGACACGACAAACAGGATTGCCGATTCCATTCTCAAGGCGTTCCCGGGATGGAAGCAGGAATTGAACGCCTTCAACATCAATTTCCTGCTTGTGCCGGTCATATTCCGGGAGTCCGGCCACATAGTGCCCATATCCGTCGCGCTGATTACGGATAAAGACTGGAAACTGGTCTTCGTAGGGAACAACTCCGCCATTTTTGTAAGGAACGCGGCACAGAACAGGAATATTATCAACGAGTTCGGCAGGGACAAAAATGACGTGTACAGGGAAATAGTGAGCACCGAAAACATCCTCCTTTACTCGGATCCCGATAACCCCATTTACAATATAAACAAGGCGGACGCACTGGCCGGGCTGGGCTACACGAAAGAGGCGCAGAACATCTACGACAGGTTCCCCTCATGGGTGAGGGACAGGTTCAGCGTCATTAAGAGCATAGCGCCGGAATAGATTCAGTCAAGGAGCTTCTGCGCTATTTCCTTTGAATGCCAGGCTATCGCCTTGAAGGCGTCGAGCATGTCCAGGTAGATGGAGGACGCCTTCGGCATGCAAAGCCCCTCGATGAGGCGCTCCTCATGCATGGTGGCGAATTCGTTGGCGCTCCTGGTCAGGGCCAGCTCCGCTTCCCTCACATACCCGGCCACTATCCGGTTTCTTGCCAGGAGCATATCCGAGGTATTCGAGAGGATGTCCTTTATCTTTTCGAAAAGGAAGTTTATCTCGTCCATGGCCTTGTCGCTGAAGAGAATGCCCCCGTTGGCCTTTATTCTCAGTGCCTTGCTCATGCTCTCGATATAATCGCCGATACGCTCGATATGGCCCGGTATGGAGACCATCTTCTGCACCAGGGGTTCGCTCCTCCCCATTGCCACAAGCCTTTCGGTAAGGTCTTTCTCCCTCAGGTGGATCTCCTTTGCAAGGGTGTCCGCATCGTCCAGAAGCCGGGGGTTGGAGTAAACTGCGCTTCTTTGCAGCAGCTCCACGGCCTCTAAAAGTTTCGGGAACAGCCCGTAAATGTCTTCCACTGTTTCCTTAAAAGGCATTTTTCCCTTTGCGTTCCCCTCGCCAGGACTAAAACCCACTTAGTAAGGATATCAGAATTTTGCACCCGGGGCAAAAAAGAAAAAAACTGCTATCCGGCACCGGGATGCAGATGCTTGAGTTCTGTCTTGAAGACCATTGGATGACGGCGGTGACGAGGAAGACACGGTTTTTACGTTGATCTTCTTGACCCAAACCGCTCAATTTCCGCATAATTGTTTCATATGTTCTTAAATAAGGGGGCCTTTTTCAGTCCGGCCCCGCCCAGGAGGGAAAATGAGCAATAAAAAATTGGTTGTTACGGCGCTTCTGCTGATGCTTTCAGCCGCCCTTTTTTCCGGATGCTCCAAGAAACAGGCGGTGAAGCCCGAGCCGCCGGACATAAAGATCAGCCAGCAGGCCTTCAAGGTAATAGACGAGGTCAAAACCGGCTATGAAAAAAAGGACGATGCCGCCATAAAAGCAGTGAGCACCGGGGATGGCTACATCGAGGTTACAAAGACTTTTGGCGATTTTGACACGGCAAAGCTGAAATTTGTGCCCAAATGGGTCGAGATAACAGACGGCGCCGTCACGGTAAACATCGCATGGGAGGGCACCTGGACAAAGGGCGGCAATACCGCCACGGACAACGGGATGGCGGTGTTCGAGCTAAAGGGGACGCCTCTGAAGTTCAACCGCGTCATAAAGGGGAGCCCGTTCGTGTATCCGGGCAAATAGGGAATTTGCTTTATCCCGTGTGTTAAAATATCAGGAGTTTCCTTTAAGGTTTGTCTTGATTTGAAAGAGCCCGAGATAACCGAAGAACTTATAAGGGAGCACGGCCTGAGCGGGGAAGAATACCGGAAGATTCTGGAAATCCTCGGCAGGAAACCCACATTCACGGAGCTTGGCATATTCTCCGTGATGTGGTCGGAGCATTGCTCCTATAAAAGCTCCCGCCTTCATTTCAGGAACTTCCCCACAAAGGCGCCCTGGGTGGTCCAGGGGCCTGGAGAAAACGCCGGCATAATCGACATAGGCGGGGGGCTCTGCGCCGTTTTCAAGATGGAATCCCACAACCACCCCTCGTTCATAGAGCCTTACCAGGGCGCGGCAACGGGCGTTGGCGGCATACTCAGGGACATCTTCACGATGGGGGCAAGGCCTGTGGCAAGCCTCAATTCGCTGCGGTTCGGCCCCATTGAAGAGCCCCTTCAGAAATACCTCCTTTCAGGCGTCGTCTCCGGCATAGCCGGGTACGGCAACTGCATAGGCGTCCCCACAGTTGGCGGCGATGTCTATTTCCACCCCTGCTACGGCGGAAACATCCTCGTGAACGTCTTCAACCTTGGCATAGCAAAGAAGGAAGGCATATTCAAGGGGACGGCCTCCGGCGTCGGCAACTCCGTCATATACGTCGGCTCCAAGACCGGGCGGGACGGCATACACGGCGTCACGATGGCCTCCGAGGAGTTCACGGACGACGCCCACCAGAAAAAGCCCGCCGTTCAGGTCGGAGACCCGTTCACGGAAAAGCTCCTGCTTGAGGCATGCCTTGAGGCGATGGGCAAAGGGCTTATAGTGGGCATCCAGGACATGGGCGGGGCCGGGCTCACATCTTCCTCCTCCGAGATGGCCGGAAGGGCCGGCACGGGCGTGGAGCTTGAGATTGACAAAATCCCCCCGCGCGAAGAGGGGATGATACCATACGAATTCATGCTCTCGGAGAGCCAGGAACGCATGCTGATAGTGACGGAGCGCGAGCGGGAGGAAGAGCTTTTAGGCATATTCAAAAAATGGGACCTGGAGGCCGTCGTGATCGGCAAGGTCACGGGCGACGGCTTCCTGAGGATAAAATGGCACGGCGGAACGGTCGCGGAGATACCCGCAAAGCAGATATCCAGCGAGGCCCCGCTTTATGACAGGCCGCACAGGAGGCCCGGCTGGCAGGACGATAAGCAGACTCTGGACCTGCCGTCAATCCCCCTCCCCGAAGACTATAACAAGGTGCTTTTAAGACTCCTGGCGTCTCCAAACATAGCTTCCAAGGAGATGATCTGGCAGGAATACGACCATATGGTGAGGACCAACACCGTCGTCCTGCCAGGCTCGGATGCCGCGGTGATACGGGTCAAGGCGACCGGGGCCGGAGGGGGCAAGGTAAAGGGCCTCGCCATGAGCGTGGACTGCTCCAGCCGCTTCTGCTATCTGGACCCCTACACAGGCGGGATGCACGCCGTGGCCGAGGCTGCCAGGAACGTTGCCTGCTCGGGCGCAAGACCGCTTGCCATAACGGACAACCTCAATTTCGGCAACCCGGAGAAGCCGGAGGTCATGTGGCAGTTCGTGGAGGCCGTAAAGGGCATAGGCGAGGCCTGCCGCGTGCTGGAGACCCCGGTCATTGGCGGAAACGTGAGCTTCTACAACGAGACAAAGGGCTCCGCCATCTACCCTACTCCTGCCATCGGGATGGTCGGCATCCTTGACGATGTGGAAAGGCACCTCACCCAGGGGTTCAAATACGAGGGCGATGCAGTCGTCATGCTCGGTGAGACAAAAGAGGAGCTTGGAGGCTCCGAATACCTTGCGCTTATCCACAGACTTGAAAAAGGCATGCCCCCCGCGCTCGACCTCGATGCGGAAAAAAGGCTCCAGGACCTGATTATCGAGGCGGCCCCGCTCCTTTCCTCCGCGCACGACTGCTCGGAGGGCGGGCTCGCGGTCGCCATAGCGGAATCCGCGATCTCCGGCGGGCTGGGTGCGGAGATATCATTAGACAGGCTGAAGAAACCCGTGCGCAAGGACGCCCTTTATTTCGGAGAGAGCGCTTCGAGGGTAATAGTCTCGCTGAACGGCAAAAACATTGACGGATTGAAATCGCTTGCGGGCAAATGGAATGTCCCGCTTTACGAGATAGGCAGGGTTGGCGGAGATCGCCTGAGAATAGAGGGCGGCATCGATGTCCCCGTCGCTGAGCTAAGCAGGGCCCACAAAGACTCTTTAAGGCTCCAGGTTGAAGGCAGATAAATTCAGAGAGGAATGCGGGGTATTCGGGATATTCGGGCATCCCGAGGCGGCCAATCTTACCTATCTTGG
>JAJYJS010000046.1 GCA_021789215.1 Nitrospirota bacterium
CGCTGATTGCCGGGAAAAGGGATTTTGCCTCGTTCAGGGCATCGGGGTGCTCCGCGAAAACGAGCACCAGAGACCTCAGAAGGCTCGAAATAGAAGAAACCGGAAAGATGGATTTCCTTTCAGTGGGCTTTGAAGGCGAATTCCTGAAAATCACGCTGACAGCCGACGCCTTCCTGAGGCACATGGTCAGAAACATAGTTGGCACTCTCGTTGAGGTTGGAAGAGGAAGAATCCCGGTTGAAGACATCCAGGCGATTGTGTCGGCCCTGGACAGGAGGAAAGCGGGACCGGCCGCGCCCGCGCACGGACTGTTTCTGGAACGTGTTTTTTACGGGGGCGGATAAAACCGGAAAGGTAAACAGAGGCAGGGAGCGGGCCAAGTCAGCTCAAATCAAAAGCCTTCTTCCCGCTCCATGGCCTCCAAAAGTTCCTTTTTTTCCTGGTCTTCCCTGCAATAGATTGCAAACGGCATGACCTTCAGGCGTTCGAGGCTTATCTCGTCGCCGCACTCCTCGCATATGCCGTAGGTGCCCTCGTTCAGTTTCCTGATGGCCTCGTCTATCTTTCTCAGGGTTTCCCTGTGGGTGCTCAACTGCTTCAGGCTTATGTCTTCGGAGAGGTCAACGACGGACCAGTCCCCGTCGTCGAGGGCGGTCTCCACAATCTGCCTGTTCTCGCCCTTGATATATTTGGCTATCTCCCTTTTGGCCTCTTTAAGGATCTCGTCCCGGCGGCTAAAGAGTTCTTTTCTCAGGGCAAGAGTCCGGTCGTCGAAAACGGGCGGCGCCGGGACAGGCGAGGCCTGAACAGGCGCGGCCGGGACGGGGGCAGGCCTCGCCCCCCTGGCAGGGGCCGCCTTTTTGCCCTTGCCCTTTTCAGCCGCCTTGGGGGCCGGTTTCGCCTTGCCTTTCTGAACGGGCTGCTTTCCGGAAGCAGTCTTTTTAGAGGGCATTTATTTGGTCTCCTGCTTGGCGGAGTCCTCTTCCTTGTGAAGCTCCTGGACGCTTCTTATCTTAATGCCAGCCTGCTGAAGCGCCTTCTGTATGTCCACAGCCTTTGCGTCTTCCACTTTGACCATGAAGTTGGCTTTCATCTAGACCTCCATTATTTCCTTTTCCTTGCTCAGAAGGATTTCGTCCACTTTCTTTATGTAAGCGTCTGTCGTCTTCTGTATCTCGTCAAGGGTTTTCTTTACCTCGTCCTCGCTTATGTGTTTTTCCTTTTCGAGCTTCCTGACCGCTTCGTTTATGTCCCTCCGTATGTTCCTTACCGCGACCTTGGTCTCTTCGGCCTTCTTCTTGACGACTTTCACAAGCTCTTTCCTGCGCTCCTCCGTAAGCGGAGGGATCGGTATCCTGATTACTTTACCGTCGTTGGCGGGAGTAAGGCCCAAATCTGATTTCATTATAGCACGTTCTATGTCGCTTATCAGCCGCTGCTCCCAGGGCTGGATAAGTATCATCCGGCTCTCGGGAACGCTCAGGGCCGCCACCTGCTGGACCGGCGTGGGCGTATTGTAGTAGTCGATGGTAATGCCCTCAAGAAGGGCCAGCGAGGCCCTGCCGGTGCGTATTGCGCCGAACTCTTTCCTCAGCGCCCCCAAGGCGGCTTCCATCTTCTGCGCGAGCTTATTTTTCAGTTCCTTTTCCATTGCCTTCTATCAGCGTGCCTACCTTTTTTCCCCGCACGAGGGACTTGATGTTGTCCTTCCCTCTGAGATTAAATACCACAATCGGCATGTGGTTGTCCATACATAAAGTTATGGCCGTTGAGTCCATGACCCTGAGCCCTTTATTAATAACATCGATGTATGTTATGCGGTCGTACTTCCTGGCACTGGGGTCTTTAACCGGGTCGGCGGTGTAGACGCCGTCCACTTTCGTGGCCTTCATGATGACATGGGCGTTTATCTCCATGGCCCTCAGGGCCGCCGCCGTATCGGTAGTGAAATACGGGTTGCCGGTGCCAGCCGCAAATATCACGACCCGGCCTTTTTCGAGGTGCCTCACCGCCCGCCGCCTTATGTAGGGCTCCGCCAGCTCCTGCATCTCGATGGCCGACTGGACGCGCGTGGGCACCCCGATGTTCTCCAGCGCGTTTTGCAGCGCAAGCGCGTTCAGCGCCGTGGCGAGCATGCCCATGTAATCGGCTGAAGACCTCTCCATGCCCTGCGCTGCGGCCTCCATGCCCCTGAAGATATTGCCCCCGCCGATGACGACGGCTATCTCCACGCCCTCCTTAAGGGTCTTTTTTATCTCGCCGGCGATGAAGCCCACGGTCTTGGGGTCTATGCCATAGGAGCGGTCGCCCATCATGGCCTCGCCGCTGAGCTTGAGCAGTATGCGCCTGTATTTGACCTTACTTTGCCGATTCGCCAAGCTGGTACCTTGTAAAGCGCCTTACGATGATGTTCTCCCCCACCTTTGCGACCTTCTCCGTTATGAGGTCCTTTATCTTCTTTTTGCCCTCGGGGTCCTTGACGAAGATCTGGTTCAGAAGGCAGTTCTCCTCGTAAAACTTTTCGAGCTTGCCCTGCACAATCCTGTCCACCACGTTTTCGGGTTTTTTGCCCTCTATCTGCGCCCTGTAAATCTCCTTCTCCTTCTCGACGATGTCCGAAGGGACGTCCTCGGGGGAAAGATACGCCGGGTTGGCT
The DNA here is from genome assembly GCA_021789215.1 of Nitrospirota bacterium. GTDB lineage: Bacteria > Nitrospirota > Thermodesulfovibrionia > Thermodesulfovibrionales > JdFR-88 > JAJYJS01. The sequence goes on from JAJYJS010000046.1 coordinate 2,657, forward strand.
GCGGCGACATGCATGGCCAGGTCCTTCGCAAGCTCCCTGAACTCGTCCGTGCGGGCAACGAAGTCAGTCTCGCAGTTCACCTCAACCAGCACGCCTATCTTGTCCATGTGGATGTAGGAGCCTATCATCCCCTGGGAGGCCGTGCGGGCCGCCTTTTTCTGGGCGGTGGCAAGCCCTTTCTGCCTCAGTATCTCAACGGCCTTTTCCAGGTCGCCATTGCTTTCGGAAAGGGCCTTCTTGCATTCCATCATGCCCGCGCCGGTCTTTTCCCGCAGGCCCCTGACCATTTCAGCAGTTATCATTTCGACTCCTCCGCGGCTGCCGCGGGCGAAGCCTCCGCCTGGACCACAACCGCCCCGGCTGCGGCAGGCTCCGCGGCCTTCTCTTCCATCGCAGCCTTCTCAACCGTTTCAGCAACGGATTTGTTGTATATGTCCTTGCCGGAAATGACCGCCTCGGCCATTTTCGAGGATATCAGGGTTATCGCCCTGATGGCGTCGTCATTACCGGGTATTACGTAGTCGATCTCGTCGGGGTCGCAGTTGGTGTCGACTATGGCGACCGTGGGTATGGAGAGCTTCATGGCTTCAGCCACGGCTATCCTCTCCTTCCTGGGGTCCACAATGAAGATGGCCCCCGGAAGCGAGCCCATCTCTTTTATGCCGCTTAAGTATTTTTCAAGCTTCCCGCGCTCCTTTTCGAGCCTTGCGACCTCTTTTTTCGTAAGGCGCTCGAAGGTGCCGTCTTCCTTCATGGTCTCAATCTTCTTGAGCCTATCGATGCTGCGGCGGATTGTGGAGAAGTTCGTGAGCATGCCGCCCAGCCAGCGCTGGTTGATAAAATAGGAGCCGCAGCGCTTCGCCTCCTCGGCTATGGAGTCCTGCGCCTGCTTCTTGGTGCCCACAAAAAGCACGGGCTGGTTGGAAGCGGCCACCTGTCTTACGAAATTGAACGCCTCCTCAAGTCCTTTAAGGGTCTTCTGCAGGTCGATGATGTAAATGCCGTTGCGCTCCCCGAAGATGTAACGTTTCATCTTGGGGTTCCAGCGCTTGACCTGGTGGCCGAAGTGGACTCCGGCCTCCAAAAGCTCTTTCATTGAAGCTACCATCTGTGCTGCCTCCTTCTGGTTTTTAAAAAACCTCCGCCCCCCGCCCTTTAGCCCCCAAGGAGGGCACCAGAAGGGCCGGATTTCCGGGCGTGTGTAAATTAGCTAATTACTCTAGCATAAAAATCCTATTTTTTCAATTATAACGGCGTCGAACACGGTTGTCTCATTTTTCCGTTCTTTTTCACCCGCCGGGGATGATAAAATGCTTCATGGTCGGGTTGATATCGGCAGTGCCTTTCGAGGCGGAATTCCTGCTTGAAGCCATCAGGGGGAAAAGGGGGAAAGACCGGCAGTTCATGACCGGCGTGGCCGCGGGGAAGGAGGCCGTCTTCACCTGCTCGGGCGTCGGCATCGCAAACGCCTCCCGTGCAACGGCGCTCCTGGCCGAGAGGTTCAGGCCGCGCCTCATTGTTGTCTTTGGCATCGCCGGGGCCTATCCGGCATCCGGCCTGAAGCGCGGAGATGTCGCAGCCGCCGAAAGCGAGGTTTATGCCGATTGCGGGGCAGTCCGCGGCGGGAAATTTATCGGCTTCAGGGAGATGGGTTTTCCGCTGCTCAGGAGGGGAAAGATGGAGTATTTTAACGAGTTCCCCATGGACAAAACCCTCCTGAAAAAGGCCGGGAGGCTTTTCCCGGGGCTGAGGACGGGCATCTTCCTCACCGTCTGCGCCGCGAGCAGGGACAGAAAGAGGGCGCTAGCGCTTGAAAGGCTGTACGGGGGGATAACCGAGAACATGGAGGGAGCGGCGGCGGCCCATGCGGCGGTTGCATCGGGCATACCGGCATTGGAAATCAGGGGGATAAGCAATATGGCCGGAGAACCTCCGGCACTCTGGGACAAGGAAACAGCGGCCCTCAATTGCCAGAAGGCGGTAATCGAGCTGCTTAAGGTCTTATAGCTCCAACCAGCATCCTGGCGTTTTCAAGCAGGTCCCCATTCAGCACCGCTCCGGAGACGGCAATCGCATCGGCCCCGGCCCTTATCACACCGGAAGCGGTCTCCGCGGTTATGCCGCCTATCGCCATCACCGGGATTCCGGCCGACCTTTTAATCTCTTTGAGCATATCAAGCCCTTTTGCCGGGCCAACGTCCTTCGTTGAGGTCTCAAA
>JAJYJS010000047.1 GCA_021789215.1 Nitrospirota bacterium
GCTTCCGGTTTTTTCGCCTCTTCCACTTTCGGTGTCTCCTTTTTTGCTTTCTCTTTCTCTATGCGCGGGAAAAGCGCCTTGAACTCGCTCAAAACCGTGCCGGGCCTGAGCCCGCCCCAGCGCGCCTGCTCTCCAAGGTCATCCAGCGAGAACAGGTTTTTCCCTTCAAGGTTCATCTCCCGCCAAAGCGCCTCCATTGCGGCGGGCATGAACGGGTAAAGGTAAAGGGCAAGGAACCGGAGCGCCTCGGCGGCCGAATATAGCACGGTCCCCAGCCTGCCCCTTGTCTCTGGCGATTTGGCAAGCGCCCATGGGGCATTCGATTCTATGTATTTATTGGCGTGAGAGACGAGCTTCCATATCTCCTCGATCGCCTTCTGGAACTGGAGCACCCGCAGGGACTCCTCCATGCGCGGGAGGATCCCCTCGGCGATGGACTTCATCTCCGCCTCTTCCTCCGCGGGCTCCGGCACCACACCGCCGAAATACTTCCCTATCATCGTGAAGGTGCGCGTGGAGAGGTTGCCGAGGTCGTTGGCAAGCTCCGTGTTTATGCGGTTTATCAGGGCGGCTTCCGAAAAATCCCCGTCGTGCCCGAACGGTATCTCCCTGAAAAGGAAATACCTGAAGGCGTCCACCCCGTATTTTTTCGCCATGAGGCCGGGGGCCACCACGTTCCCCACGGACTTTGACATTTTTTTCCCGTCCACCATCCACCATCCGTGCGCGAATATCGTGCCGGGCAGGGGCAGCCCAAGCGCCATGAGCATCGTTGACCAGTAGACGGCGTGCGTCGTAAGGATGTCCTTGCCTATTATATGTACGTCAGCGGGCCACCACTGGCCGGAAGGCGCAAGGTATCCCGGGGCCGAATAGTAGTTCACCAGGGCATCGAACCAGACGTATGTGACGAACTCCTCGTCAAAGGGAAGCGGGATGCCCCAGGAGAGGCGCTTTTTGGGCCTCGAGATGCAGAGGTCCCCAAGAGGCTGGGCCCTCAAAAACCCGAGCACCTCGTTCCTTCTGGTCTCAGGCAGTATGTAGTCCGGGTTTTCCTCTACGTGCCTTGCAAGCCGCCCACCGAAGCGCGACATGAGAAAGAAGTAGTTCTGCTCCTCTATCCTCTCAACGTCCCTGCCGCATTCGGGGCATTTGCCCCCGATTAAATCCTTCTCCGTCCAGAACCTCTCATCCGGCGTGCAGTACCAGCCGGAGTACGTGCGCTTCTCTATGAGGCCCTTTTCCCAGAGCCTTTGGAGCAGATGCCGGACAACCTTCCCGTGCCCCTCATCTGTTGTGCGGATGAAAGCGTCATTGGAGATGTTGAGCTCCCTCCAGAGGTCCCGGAAATTGGGGGCCATGCTGTCGGCGTGCTCCTTGGGGGTGAGCCCCCTCGCCTCCGCGGCCTTCTGGACCTTCTGCCCGTGTTCGTCCGTGCCGGTAAGGAAAAAGACCTGCTTCCCCCTCATCCTGCCAAAGCGGGCCAGTATGTCCGCCGCGACAGTCGTATAGGCATGGCCTATGTGCGGGATATCGTTTACGTAATAGATGGGTGTGGTTACGTAAAAAGAAGACCTGGCAGGGCTCACTGGGGGTTTTTCTTCCCCCTTTTCCTCCACCTCTTGCGCCTTCTGCGTTTCTGTTCTTCCGTCCTGTCCTGCCCCTCATCCTGCCGGGGGACAGCCCCGGCTTCGGGGGGGGTATTTTCCTCTGCGCCCTGCCCCGCCGGAGCTGCGGCCTCCTCCGCTTTCTCATGTTCCAACGGTTTTTCTTCGGGGGCAGCGGCATCCTCAAGCCCGGCAGAGGCTTTTCCCGGCGGCAGTTCGTCCGTTACCGTCTCCTCGCCGTTTTGCCCGCCCCTGAATTCATAGCTCAGGCAGCACATCAGCCTTCCGCACACGCCGGAGAGCTTGCCGGTATTGAGGACAAGCTCCTGTTTCTTCGCCATCTTTATGGAGATGGGGGCGAAGTCCACAAGGAAGGTGGAGCAGCAGAGCCTTCTGCCGCACAGGCCGAGGCCGCCCGTCATCTTGGCCTCGTCCCTCACGCCCACCTGCCGCATCTCTATGCGGGTGCGGAATTTCTGCGCGAGGTCTTTAACCAGCTCGCGGAAATCTATCCTTTTCTCCGATACGAAATAGAAGACAATCCTTTTTTTATCGAGGGTGGCCTCGGTGCGTATAAGCTTCATCAAAAGTCCGCGGGCCATGATGCGCTCCTTGCAGAACTCGAACGCCTCGTGCTCCAGCGCGCGGTTGGCCTTCGTCTCCCGGATATCGTCCTCGGAGGCCAGCCGGAGCACCTTCTTGTATTCTCTGCCCTCCGCAGGCTGTGACGCCCCCTTCACCACGGTGCCGATGGAAAGGCCCATCTCCGATTCAACGACAACGGAGTCGCCCGGCTTCAGGGCGATGCCGTCCGCCTCGAAGTCGTACATCTTGCCGCAGCTCCTGAACCTCACCCCGATTATCTCAGGCATTTTTCCCCGTGGATTGAACCTTCATCTTCAGCTTTTTTTTCAGCACGCCCGCCATATAATTCCACAAGATGGCCTTGTTGGGATTATAAACAAGGCTGCCCTTGAGGGCGGTTATCTTCCCGTAACAATCTATTATACCCTCTGCATCCGCATATTTTCCAAACGCTTCTATCTTTTCGGGCATGTCGAAATTGAGCAGAAGCTCTCCGTTGCCCGTTATCTTCATGACGAGCATGTCCCGGAGGAACAGCCCCAGGCGGTCGAGAAACTCCTCTATGTCCTGCCTGTCGGCCCACGTGGGCGTGCCCGGGCCGGAAAGCATCGCGGAAAGGGACTTCAAAAAGGCGTCCCGCTCCTTGAGGGCCTCCCCGCTTTTGCCCATTACAAGGCCCGGCCTCCCCATCGCAAGCCTCGCCAGCGCCTTGCGGACGGAGGCGTCCGGGCACCTGGCCCCGGGCAGGAAAAACTCCATGTCCCGCTCTCCAAGCGGCCTGAAGTTCACCTTTATGCACCTCGAACGTATGGTGTCCGGGAGCCTTTCCGGGTTTGAGCTTACAAGTATTATCACGCTGCCTTCGGGGGGCTCTTCAAGACATTTGAGGAAGGCGTTGGCCGCCTCGGCCTTCATCTGGTGGGCATCGTCGATAACCGCAACCTTGAACCGGCCCTCAAATGCCCTCAGAGAGAGCTTTTCTTCAAGGTTTCTTATTTCCTCTATCTTTATTACGCCCTTTTCGGGCCCTATGAGAGTCACATCCGGGTGTATCCCGGAGTCTATGCGCTTGCAGGAAGCGCAATTGTCGCAGGCGTCTTTCCCCGTCCCGGAGGTTTTTTCGGCCCCGCTGAAAAAGCCCGCCTCCTCATGGGCGGCATTGCAGTTCAGCGCCTTGGCGAAGTTGATTGCGGCAAACCGTTTACCGGTCCCCGAAAGCCCCTGGAAAAGCCAGGAGGACGCGACATTCCCCGACTCCAGGGCGCTTTTAAGGACATCCAGAGCGCCCGCCTGCCCTATAACGTCTTTCAAGGCCATTTACATAGGATAACACGATGACGGGGGAGAGGAGGATGTGGCGGTTGGGGTTTTTTACCTGACCGCGATGCCCGCGTAGCCCACGACCTGGGAAAAATCCCCGCTTACCTCGCCGGAGGTGGCGTATTTGACAAGCGCGGCCTCTTTTGCGCCGAGCGCCTTTGCGGCAAAGAGCATGACCGTTGCCGGGATGTAACCGCACATCGTTATCCGCTCCCGGATGACGGTGCTGAAAAGCCCCCCGGCATCCAGCGCGAGGATTTTCTCTATCGCCATGCGGTCTTTCCTTCTGGCCTCCTCATCGGGGACATAATGGCTCATATCGGAGCTTGCCACAATCAGCACGTCCTTCCCGTATGCCCTGATGGCCCTTGCAAGCCCAAGGCCCGCCTCTTTAAGCTCATCGAGGCCCGCCTGGAGCATGACAATGGGCACGATGTCCGCATCTGGCCTGAAATATGTGATAAAGGGCACCTGCACCTCAAGGGAATGCTCCAGGACCTGCGCGGTTGAATTCCTGATGAAGCCGGGGGCTTCCTTTATGATAAGCTCCGCGAGGGCTGAGTTTATGGGCACAAGGCCGTTTGGCAGCTCCCACTCCCCCTCGGACATGATGGAAAACTGCGGGCCGAAACCGGAGTGGTTCGGGCCAAGCAGTACGACCGTTTGGGGCACCTCTATTGCCGAGTAGACCGCCCCGGCCACCGCGCCGGAATACATGTAGCCCGCATGGGGACACACGGCCGCGATGGCTTTTTGTTTCCGGAGCCCTCTTTCGGTATACTCCTTAAGCTCGTAGGCGAGGGCCTCCCTGGAGCCGGGGTAGAACTGGCCCGCAACCGCCGGCAGCCGTCTAGAAGGCGTCTTCCTCAAGGTGGTCGTACTCCTCACCCGCCGAATCCGTGAACCTCGTGTACCGCGAGAGGAACGTAAGCTGAAGGGAGCCCGTCGGTCCGTTCCTTTGCTTGGCTATGTCCACGTTTATAAGCTCCGCGGGTTTGCGCTCCTCCCCGTTTTTGGACTTGTCGCTTTCCCTGTATAAAAAGAGTATCACATCCGCGTCCTGCTCGATAGCACCCGATTCCCTGAGGTCGGCCATGTTCGGCCTTCTCTTCTCCCTCTCGACCGCCCTGTTTAGCTGGCTGAGCGCGATTACGGGGACGCCAAGCTCCTTGGCGAGGGCCTTCAGCGAGCGGGATATCTCGGATATCTCCTGGACCCTCTGCTCGTAATTGCCGCTGCCCTTCATGAGCTGAAGGTAAT
>JAJYJS010000029.1:0-11770 GCA_021789215.1 Nitrospirota bacterium
TCTACTTCATCGAGCGCATACGGAGCGAGGAGAAATTCCCCTCCCCCCAGGCCCTCAAAGAAGCGATAGAAAAGGACGTGAAGGAGGCCGAGAGGGTCTTTTCAAGAGTGGGGGACAGGGTAAAGATTCTTTAAAAGAACAGGCTTGCGTCCTCCAGAAACCGGTTCACCTCTTCCGTGCCTTCCATGAAGAACTCGGCGCGGGTCGGGCGCCTGCCCACCTTGATGGTGACTCCGATGCCCTTGAGCCGCCTGAAGGCATCTTCATCCGTCAAGTCGCCTCCTATGTAAACCGCAAGCGGGCTTTTTCTTTTGGCCCGCCCTTTTTTGCTCTCACAGCGGGTCAGGGCTTTATGGAAAATATGATTTTGTGTAAAATATGATTATAAAAATGTTCCGGGAGGTCTAAATGCCAAAGACAATAAAGGCGACTGATGCGGTGAGGTCTTTTTCGGATATTCTCAACTCCGTGAAATACCGTCATGAGAGTTACACCATCATGCGCGGCGGGAAACCCGCGGCCGCGCTTGTGCCTGTGGAGGCGTCCTCCGTGCGAAAGACGCTTGGAGAACTCAAAACCGTTTTGAGCAGTCTTCCCCATCTCGGTAAAGACGCGGAGAATTTCTTTCGTGACATCGAGGAGGGAATCCGCAATCAACCTCATGTGCCGGAGGAAACGGCATGGGAGTGATATTCGACACAAGTGAAATAATTGCCCTTGAGCGTGACAGCCGCAGCGCTGATGAAATCATCCATGGACGCGAGAATGAGTCTTTTGGGATAAGCGTCATTACTGTCGCGGAGCTGCTGCATGGCGTAGAGCGCGCCGACACGCAGGCGCGAAAGATCAAACGGCAGGCCTTTGTCGAAAAGGTCATCGAGTCCATTCCCATTTTCCCTCTCGACACAACGATGGCCCGAATATATGCCCGCCTGTGGGCGGCATTGGCTGCAAAAGGCGTTATTGTAGGGAGCCATGACCTGATTATCGCGGCCACCGCTCTTTCGATGGATTATACAGTCATCACGGCTAATATGCGGGACTTCGGCAAAATAGAGGGGCTGAAAGTCGAGAAGAGATAAGTGGATGGCAACCAGCCACGCTCGCTGATAACATCAAGCTGGCGCGTTCCGCCCACTCACAGCGGGTCTATATCAACGATCACCCTCTCCGCCTTTATCCCCTTCAAAAGCTCCCTTGCGGCCTCCCTCAAAGTCCTTGCATCCGGGGCCTTTACAAGTATGTGAAGTGCCTTTTTACCCTTCCTGCCGAGTCTTGCCGCAGGCCCCAGGAACTGGACGTCCGGCAAGCGGCCATCCTCCACGGCGGGCAGGTTGATTTCAGGCGGCTTTTCTTTTTTGTCCACAGCAAGCGGGATGACGACGAGCGCCAGCTTTGAAAACGGCGGATATCCAGCGGTCTTCCTCTCACTAAGTTCAAACTGCATGAACTCGCGATAATTTAGCCCTTTCATGTGGGAAAGCAGGGCAGGCTCTCTTGTCTGGATGTAGAGGGCCCCGCCGGGCGTGAGCTTGTCCGCCAGATAGCTTGCCTCCGCGAAAACCCGCTCCCTTGCCCGGAACTCAGGCTGGACGAGCGCGGCTTCAGGGTTGATGAAAGCGGCGGCGGAAAAAAACCCCGCCTCCCCGCTTGCCGCCGGCCTGTTTGCAAGCGTCTTTGTTCCTATAAAAAGGCTTTTTGGTTTTTTTTGTTCTGCCTCCCTATCATCTTCGGCCTTCTCTTGGCTGGTCTCAATTGCGAAGGACACCCCCGGCATCTCCTTGAGGATTTCCTCCTTCAGCCGTTCCGTCCCCGCCCCAAGCAGCTTTATATTGTGCCCGCCGCACCTTGGGCAGGCCCCCGGCAAGGGCTTTTCCGCCCCGCAATAATGGCACCGGAGGATTTTTTTTCTTTCCCTTCCCTCTTTATGGTAGACAAGGGCAAGGCCGCAGGAGAGGCACCGCTCCACGTGGCCGCATTCCTCACAGAAGGGTATCGAGTGGCCGAGCCTGTTTACAAGGAGGGCGGCATGCCCGCCTTTTTTGACTGCCAGCGAGAGCGCCTTCCGTATGGGGGCGGCTATGGCCTTCCCTTCTTCCAGGGCATGGCGCTCACTCACGATGCGCACCCTCCTGCCGTTTGCCCCGGCCCCGTCAAGCAGTTCGTACTTGCCCTTGAGGGCGTTCATCCAGGACTCGGCCGAGGGGCAGATTGAGGTAAGCAGCACGCCAGCGCCCTCGTAAAGCGCCCTCATCACGGCCACGTCCCTTGCGCTGTAGCGGACGTACTCCTCGTTTTTATAACTGGGGTTTTCCTCTGAGGTGACCACGATGAGCGAGACCTTTTCGACCGGGGAAAAGAGGGCGATCCGGCTGCCAAGCACGATGTCCGATTCCCCGGTCCGTATGCGCTCCAAAGCCCTGTTCCTCTCCGCCCTGCTCAAATTCCCGTGCAGTATAACGAGCCTGTCGCCGAAAACGGGCCTCAGCTCCGCCTCGTAAAGGCTTATCCGCGAGACCTCCGGGCAGAGGATTACCGCCCCCTTTTCGCCCCTCACCGCCTCTTTTACGAAGGTCCGCTCGAAGGCCGTGTCCGGGGCAAGCAGCAGGTGCGCCCTGTAAAAGCCTTTCTTTTCTTTCAGTTTTTCCAGCAGCCCGGGCGGAATGCGGACATCTTCCCGCTCCGGGAGGGCCATGGCCTCCCTTTTTTTCCTTGGGTTGCCCTTTTCGAAGAGGCCGCCGCCGTACATCGCTTTAAGTGCAAGGCCCTCGTTGGCCATATAGTACCCGGCCATCCACTCGATGAGCTGTAAAAGCGGACGGGTGAGGGCTGGTTTTTTAAAGACAACTTCTCTGATTTCCTTGATTGTGCCGGGGATTTTTTCCCGCGGGTTGGGCTTGCATGTCCTCAACACCACAGCCCTTTTCAGCGATTTCCTCAGCTCCGCGAGCACCACAGTGCCAGGTTCGATGCCCTCCGCGCTTTTATAGGTAAGGGGTTTCAGTTTCGACGGGAAAACGAGGTCGTAAAGACAAGAAAAAGGAATCTCCCTGGAGTCGGACCCGGCCATCTCCGATTTTAGCATATTGAAATAGTATGTGGCTTTGCGTATATAATATTACTTATTGAATTTTCTGGAGAAAGCTAACATGTCTGAAAACAAGGTTTATCTGATTGACGTAACGAACAGGGACGGGGTGCAGACCTCGCGCATACTTTTGCCCAAGCTCTCCAAGACGATGCTCAACCTGTATCTGGACGAGATGGGCGTTTTCCAGAGCGAGATAGGTTTTCCGACGCTTAAACATGAGATCAATTATATAAACGCAAACCTGGAGCTTGCCAAGATGGGCGTGATAAAACGGCTCCATCTCGAGGGCTGGTGCAGGGCCGTCCCTTCAGACATCGAGCTTTCCTTCAAGAACTGCCCCGATTTGAAGCACCTGAACATATCCATGTCCACATCGGAGATAATGATACAGGGGAAGTTCCAGGGCAGGATGCGCTGGGCGGACATACTGGACTCCCTCCAGAAGGCCGTCAGGCTGGCTAAAAGCCTTGGCGCCGAGACCGTGGGGGTGAACGCCGAGGACGCCTCCAGGACGGAGCTTCAGAAACTCATAGAGTTCATACAGGCAGGCAAGGAGGCCGGAGCGGACAGGTTCCGCTACTGCGACACCCTTGGCGCGGACGACCCGATAACGAGCTACGACAGGATAAAGGCGCTTGCGCTTGCCACCCGGTTCCCCATAGAGATGCACTGCCATAACGATCTGGGCATGGCCGAGGCCATTTCCGTCTCCGGCGCGCAGGGCGCGATAGACGGCGGGGTGGACACTTACATAAACACCACCATAAACGGCTACGGCGAGCGCTGCGGCAACTGCGACCTTGTCTCCACCATACTGGCGCTCAAGTTCTCCCGCGCCCTCAGGGAGAAGGTCCACCTGGACGGCCATGTCGACCTGAAAAAATCCTGGAAGGTTGCGGGATACGCCTCATACGCGTTCAAGCTCCCCATCCCGATAAACCAGCCGGGCGTTGGGTCTAACGCCTTCGCGCACGAGTCCGGCATACACGCCGACGGCGCCCTCAAGGACAGGCGCAATTACGAGCTTTACGACCCGGAGGACGTGGGCAGGGGGCAGCCGGAGCTTACCGAGACGGGCAGGGTGATAACCACCGGCGCATACGGCGGGATAAAGGGCTTCAGGTATGTCTATGACAAGCTGGGCGTGAGCTTCAGGGACGACGCCGAGGCAAGGAACATCCTCGAACTCACGCAGTATGCGAACCTGCACACGCAGAAGCCGCTTACGGATGACGAGCTGCGGTTCGTGGCCAGCTACCCGGAAATCGCCAGGAAGATACTTACGGTGACGCCATAATGTACAGGATAACCTTCATACCGGGCGACGGGGTGGGCCCCGAGATATCGAAGGCTACGCAGATGGTCCTTGAGGCGACCGGGCTCCCGTTCGAATGGGAGTGGGAGGACGCTGGCGAGGACGTATATGCCGCTGAGGGCACGCCGCTTCCGGACAGGGTGATAGAGTCCATAAGGAAAAACAGGGTGGCCATCAAGGGCCCCGTGACGACGCCTGTGGGCAAGGGGTTCAGGAGCGTGAACGTGGCGCTCCGCCAGGCGCTCGACCTCTATTCCTGCCTGAGGCCCTGCATATCGTTCAAGGGCTCCAAGTCCATTTACAGCAATATCGACATCGTAATCGTGAGGGAGAACACGGAAGACCTTTATGCCGGCATAGAGTTCCAGAAGGGCACGCCCGGGGCGAAGAAGATAATAGAGACCATTAACGGGCTGTCGGGGAAGGCGATAAGGGAGGACTCCGGCATCAGCATAAAACCCATATCGGTCTTCGGCACGGAGCGCATAGTGCGCTTCGCCTTCGAGTACGCCCGCGCAAACGGCAGGAAGAAGGTTACGGCCGTACACAAGGCGAACATAATGAAGCACTCCGACGGGCTTTTCCTGGAAGTGGCAAGGGAGGTCGCGGCCCGCTATGCGGATATAGAGTTCGAGGACCGGATAATCGACAATATGTGCATGCAGCTTGTTCAGAAGCCGGAGCTTTACGATGTGCTGGTGCTGCCCAACCTTTACGGGGACATAGTCTCCGACCTGTGCGCGGGGCTCATCGGGGGGCTTGGGCTTGCGCCGGGCGCAAACATCGGCCAGGGCTATGCCGTATTCGAGCCCACGCACGGCAGCGCCCCAAAGTACAAGGGGTTGAACAAGATGAATCCTTTTGCTATGATGCTATCGGGGGTGATGATGCTCAGGCACCTGGGCGAACAGGCCCATGCCGAAAGGCTCCAGAGGGCGATAGCCGCAGTGATAGAGGAAGGAAGGCATGTCACATACGACATGAAGCCGTCCCCGGACGACCCGTCAGCCGCCAGCACCACCCGGGTGGCCGAGGCCGTCATCGAGAAACTTAAAACCATTTAATGGAACCGCCCAGTATACTGCTGATACTATTAATCCTTTTTTCGATCCTTTTGATAGCCGTGCTTTCGAGCAGTGAGGCCTCATTTATCTCCGCCAACCGCTACAGGATACGCGGCCTTATCGAAAAGGGGGACAGGCGCGCCCAGACGCTGAAAAAGATACTCGACGAGCACGACAAGCTCTTCAGCGCCGTCATACTGTCGGGGACGCTGTTCACCATCTTCGCCACCTCGCTGGGCACGCTGGTGGCGGTGCGGGCCATCGGCGAGAAGGGCATAATAATCGCCACTATCGTGATGACGTTCCTGACGGTGGTCTTCGGGGAGCTTGTGCCCAAAACGCTTGCCGTTACCTACTCGGAAAAATTCGCGCTCGCGCTTGCAAGGCCCATCCAGATATACATGAAGGCCATTTCCCCGCTTGTCTGGTTCTTCAGCACGATAATCCGCCTCTTCGGTTTGAAGAAGGAGACCCTCCCGGCCTACATGACGGTTGACGAGATCAAGGCAATGATAACGATAGGCGAGGAGGCCGGGGCCATAGAGGAGGAGGAAAAGGAGCTCCTGCACAGGGTGTTTGAGTTCGGGGACAAGATGGTCTCCGAGGTGATGGTGCCGCGGACGGAGATAGTCTCCATCCCGGGCACCTCGGCCATTGCCGAGGCGATGGCCCTTGTGAAGGAGGAGGGCTATTCCCGCTACCCCGTAATAGGGGAGAGCGTTGACGAGATACTGGGCATCCTGTACGTGAAGGACATCCTCATCGGGATGGCCGGGGGCGCGGTGAAGGAGACCACCCCCGTGACGGACATAATGCGGGAGACATACTTCGTGCCGGAGAACAAGATGGTGAGCGAACTCCTTGACGAGATGCAGAAAAAGAAATTCCAGATAGCCATTGTCATAGACGAGTACGGCGGCACGGACGGCCTAATCACCTTCGAGGACATAATGGAGGAGATAGTGGGCGGCCTCCAGGACGAGTTCGAGGAGCTTGAGGCCGAACGCGAGGTGGAGATAATAGACGAGCGCACCTTCGTTGTTTCGGGGCAGACGGACATGGACGAGGTGAACGGGCTTATCGGCATGACGATAGCAAGCGAGTTCCACACGATAGGTGGCTTTGTGTTCGGGCTTTTCGGCAGGCTCCCCCGCGTGGGCGAGCAGGTGAGGTACCAGAACCTCCGCTTCCTTGTGCTTGAGATGGAGGGGAAAAAGATTTCGAAGCTCAAGATAACGAAGTTGTGATTCCGTGCAGCCCTGATTAATTCAGGTATTCGGCAGGGGAGCAGACTGGAAGAAAAAGACTGACGATGGTCCCCTTGCCTTCCTCGCTCGTGATCTCAACGCTGCCCTGCATTTCATCTGTGCCGACATGGAGGTCGATTCCCGCATGCTCCCCTGGGCCAGTGTCCAGCAAAGACAGCGCGGAGGCATTCAAATGGTGTATCCGGACGTCCGGATCCACGATGAACAGGAAGGAGGGGACGGTGTCGAACAGGCTTTGCAGGGAATCGGCATCAAAGAAGTGATGCACCATGTTTACACCGCGCCGGCTAATCCGGGATAGGGATAAATTCCGCTATCAGGACAAATAAAGAACATGATTTAACAATAAAGAAAATTGCCGCGGGAAATCAATAATGCAATAGGTTCTAATTTTGCTGGAGCCATTAATTTGGATTCCCGCCTGCGTGCGACTGCGCTTTTTTGAAAAAACCCATCCCCATGCATTAAAATAAAAAAGCTGTTGCGCTGATCAAATAATTTTTTTATTCAAAGGAGCGCCTGAGAGAGAAAATGTTTGGAGTGGTGGTATTCCCCGGCAGCAACTGCGACCACGACTGTTACCACGTCCTGAAGCACGTCATGAACGCCCCCGTCAGGTTCATCTGGCACAAGGAGGAGGCCATACCGGCGGACGTCGAGGCCGTTGTCCTTCCCGGCGGGTTCTCCTACGGGGACTACCTGCGCACGGGCGCGATTGCGCGTTTCTCTCCCGTCATGAAGGCCGTAGAGCGGTTTTCAAAGGAGGGGGGGCTTGTGATAGGCATATGCAACGGGTTCCAGATACTGCTTGAGGCGGGGCTTCTGCCAGGGGCCATGCTCAGGAACAGGGGACTCAAGTTCATATGCAAGGACGTCCTTTTGCGCGTGGAGAACGCCTCCACCCCGTTCACAAACGCCCTGAGCGCGGGGCAGGTGATAAGGGTTCCCATAGCCCACGCCGAGGGGAACTATTTTATCGACCCGGCGGGGCTTGAAGAGCTGAAGCGCAACGGGCAGATAGCCTTCAGGTATTGCAACGCCACAGGCGAGGCGGCCGATGAGGCAAACCCCAACGGCTCGCTCGAAAACATAGCGGGCATAACCAACAGGGAGGGCAACGTGCTGGGCATGATGCCCCATCCGGAGCGCTGCGCGGAGCGCGTGCTCGGCAACGAGCACGGAAGGCTCATCTTCGAATCGATACTCGGCCACCTTAGCGGCGCGAAAAAATAAAAACAGCATGATGAAAAAAATACGCCTCTCGACAGGAAGGGAAGTCCCGGCGCGGGCAGGCCAGAGCATACTCGACGCCCTTAAGGAGGCCGAGGTCTTCCTCACCGCCTCATGCGGCGGCAAGGGGACATGCGGCAAGTGCAAGGTAAAACTCCTTGAGGGCAAGGCCGGGATAGAAGGCTATGGGAAGCTGACCACGGAGGAGCGCAAGGCGGGGCTGGTGCTTGCCTGCCAGAGCTTTCCGGAAGGCGGCATCTCCATCGAGATACCGGAGAACTCAAGGATTGTGGTGGGCGAAAAGATCGCTGTCTCCCGCGCCCAAAACCTTCTGGAACTGGTCCAGGCATTTGGCTCCGGCGTCTCTCCGCTTGTCGAGGAGGCAGGGCTTGACATCCCGCACCCTGCCATCGAGGACAATTCAAGCGATCTGGAGAGGCTGAAACGCGCACTGCGCGAGGCCCGGGTGCTGGACGACGGCCACTTCAATTTTTCGCACGCGTTCCTTTCGGGCATGGGGCATGCGCTCCGGGAGGCCGGGTGGGAGGTTGTCTTCCGCTACGCGGGGCGCGACGCCGTATCCGTAAAGCCAAAAGGACGCACACAATACGGTGTGGCCGTCGACATAGGCACGACTACGGTAGTCGTTTATCTTGTGGACCTTTCCAGCGGCAGGCTCATAGACGCGGGCTCCACGTACAACTCCCAGATCCGCTACGGGGACGACGTGATAACGAGGATCATCCAGGCCACCGAAGGGGGCCAGCTCTCCACGCTGCGGGAGACCGTGCGCGACGACATAAACGGCCTTATAGGGGCGATGCTCCAGAAGCGCGGCATCCCGTTTGGGGACGTGGAGTTTGCCGTTATAAGCGGCAATACAACGATGAGCCACCTGTTCTGGGGCTTCAACCCCGCTTCCATCCGGGAGGAGCCCTATGTGCCTGGCGTGAGTTTTTATCCGCTTCTGAGGGGGGCCGACAGCGGGCTCGCCATGGACCAGGGCGGCATTGTCTATACGCTCCCGAGCGTTGCCAGCTATGTGGGCGGGGACATCGTTGCCGGAGTGCTCGCCTCCGGCATGAACAGGAAAAGCGAGGTAGCCCTCTTCATGGACATCGGCACAAACGGCGAGATAGCCGTCGGCAACAACGAATGGCTGATGACAGCCGCCTGCTCCGCCGGGCCGTGCTTCGAGGGCAGCGGCATCCGCCACGGGATGAGGGCCACGGAAGGGGCCATAGAGTCCGTAAAGATAAGGCCGGGGGATTTCGAGCCGGAAATAGGCATCATCAGCGGCAACCACGGCGAAAAAACACCCGTTGCCCGGGGCGTCTGCGGCTCCGGCATGATAGACGCCATCTCCGAGATGCTCCTTAAGGGGGTCATAGACAGGAAGGGCAAGTTCCATCCGGGCCTGGGCACGCCGAGGCTGCGCAGGGGCGAAGACGGCATGGAGTTCGTGCTTGCAAAAAACTCCGCATCCGGCGACATAACGCTTACCGAGGTGGACATTGAAAACATCCTCAGGGCGAAGGCGGCAATATACGCCGGGGTCTCCTCGCTGCTCAAGGAGGTCGGCCTGACGCTCGACGCGATAGAGAAGGTTTACATAGCGGGCGGGTTCGGCAACTACCTGAACGTGGAAAAGGCGATAATACTGGGGATGCTGCCCGATATGCCGAGGGAAAAGTTCGTCTTCCTGGGCAATACGTCCATAACCGGGGCGTATCTCTGCCTTGTCTCCGGAGACCTGAGGGAAGAGGCCGGGGAGATAGCCTCGAAGATGACCTACATGGAGCTTTCCGTTTCGCCCGGGTTCATGAACGAGTACATGTCCGCGCTGTTCCTGCCCCATACGGACGCAAGCCAGTTCCCGACGGTGGAAAAGATGTTGGGGGCTGACCAGCCCTTATAGCCCCAGTTCCCCGATTAACTCCTCTATGACCCTGTTCAACACGGAAAAGCCTTTTTTTGTGGCCCGCAGATGCCCGGAGCTGTTTGTTTTTTTTATCTCGAGGAACCCCTCCCGGCAGAGCCCCTTCGCTGCATCCTCAAGCCTGAGCCCGTAAGCCCGGGCCTTTGCAAGCGGTATGCCTTCCTCAAGCCTGAGGCCAAGAAAGACAAGCTCCCTCTTTGCCTCTTCCGGCCTGATGTCTTCCGCCTCCATGCGCGGAAGCTTCCCTCCGGAAAGGGCTTCAATATATTCATTGATGCCGCCGGTGTTTTTCCATCTGCGCTCCCCCGCGAAGGAGTGGGCCGCCGCGCCAAGCCCAAGGTACTGCCCGCGCTCCCAGTAGTTTAGGTTATGGCGGCATTCCTTTTGCGGACGCGCGTAATTGGAGACCTCGTAGTGGATGAACCCGGCCTCGCCAAGCATCCGGGCCGCTGTCTCCTGCATGGTTAATATCTCTTCCTCCGGGAGCATCTTCAAGACGCCTTTTTGCACCATCTCCCAAAGACAGGTGTGTTTTTCCACCGTAAGCTCGTAGGCCGATATGTGCTCCGGGGCAAGCGCGAGGGCCGCTTCGAGGGTTTTCCGCCAGGGGCCTGCCGTCTGTCCCGGTATGCCGTAGATGAGGTCCAGCGAGATGTTTTCGAACCCGGCTGCACGGGCCAGGCAAATGGCCTCTGACGCTTCGCCGCCTGTATGGAGCCTGCCAAGAAGTTTCAGTTCGGCGTCGTTAAAGGATTGCACCCCGATGCTGATCCTGTTTATCCCGGCGGTGTGCAGGAGGCCCAGCTTTGCGGCATCCACAGAGGCCGGGTTGGCCTCTATCGTAAGCTCCGCGCCCGGCTGGAATTCGAAATGAGAGTTGATGGCTGAAAGCAGCTCTTCAAGCTCGCCGGGGGGCAGGACAGTCGGCGTCCCCCCGCCGATGTAGAGCGTCTTCAGGTTTTTTTCAAGGCCGCCGCACAGCCCGATTTCCCGTATGAGGGCCTGGATATATCCTCGGGTAAGGGATTCATCCCCAAGCGGCACCGATACAAAGTCGCAGTAGATGCACTTTCGCAGGCAAAAGGGGATGTGTATGTAAAGGGATTCGGGCATGCCTTTATTTTAACCGAATCCCCGGAAATAGCTTTCTTTGCCTCTTTTTAAATAGAATATTTAAATGAGTGCCGGAGAGGAATTCGAAAAACTTCTTAAGATAATGGACGCCCTGCGCGAGGGCTGCCCGTGGGACAGGAAGCAGACCCCGGAGAGCCTCAAGCCCTACATCATCGAGGAGGCCTACGAGGTGCTTGAGGCCGTCGAGGAGAAAGACCCCGCAAAGATAAAGGAGGAGCTTGGAGACCTGCTCTTCCAGATAATCTTTCAGGCCCGCATCGCGCAGGAGAAAAGGGAGTTCGATATCGCCGGGGTCCTCCGGGCCATATCGGAGAAGATGGTCTCAAGGCACCCGCACGTCTTCGGGGAGGCTGAGGCAAAGACGGCCGAGGACGTGATAGAGAAATGGCAGGAGCACAAGAGGCGCGAGGGGAAGCTCAGGGAGAGCGTCCTTGAGGGGATACCCGTGGACCTCCCCGCACTGCTCCGGGCGCAGAAGGTGCAAAAACGGGCCTCCCGCGCCGGGTTCGACTGGCAGAGGGCTGAGGACGTGCTTGAAAAACTCGAAGAGGAAGTCGGGGAATTCCGCGACGCCGTCAAAAGCGAAAACAGGGACGAGATGGAAGAGGAACTGGGGGACATCCTGTTTTCAATCGTCAACACGGCACGGCTCATGGGTTTGAACCCGGAGGAGGCGCTCAGGAAGACGACCTCGAAATTCGCCGGCCGCTTCAGGTACATCGAGAAGAA
>JAJYJS010000029.1:11870-22699 GCA_021789215.1 Nitrospirota bacterium
AAGAGGAACTGGGGGACATCCTGTTTTCAATCGTCAACACGGCACGGCTCATGGGTTTGAACCCGGAGGAGGCGCTCAGGAAGACGACCTCGAAATTCGCCGGCCGCTTCAGGTACATCGAGAAGAAAGCCAGGGAACGCGGCGTAAAACTGGAGGACATGACCCTCAAGGAGATGGATGCGCTCTGGGAAGAGGCAAAGGGTTAAAACAAAAGGGGGCGGATGAAACCGCCCCCTTTTTTATTACCGGAGACTTGTCCTTTTACGCCATCTCTATGAGCTTTTCCGCTATCTGCACCGCGTTCAGGGCCGCGCCCTTTTTAAGGTTGTCGGCCACTATCCACATGTTGATGCCGTTTTCGATGGACTCGTCCTCGCGTATCCTGCCCACAAAGGTCTCGTCCTTGCCTGCGGCATAGATGGGCAGCGGATAGACGTTCTTCTCCGGCGCGTCGTAGACAACGATGCCCGGCGCGGTTGAAAGCACCGCCCTTGCCTCGTTTGCGGAGAGCTTCTTTTTCGTCTCGATGTTCAGGCTCTCGGAGTGGCCCCTGAAGACAGGCACCCTCACGGTCGTCGCCGTCACGCGGATGGAGGAGTCGCCCATTATCTTTTTGGTCTCGTTGACCATCTTCATTTCCTCTTTCGTGTAGCCGTTGTCGAGGAACTTGTCTATATGGGGCAGCACGTTGAAGGCAATCTGGTGCGGATAGACGCTGCAGGTCACCTCCCTGAAGTTGAGCAGGTCCGTGGTCTGCTTCAAAAGCTCGTCCATCGCCTTCTTGCCCGTGCCGGAGACGGCCTGGAAGGTGGTCACCACAACCCTCTTTATCTTCGCCGCATCGTGTATGGGCTTCAGCGCGACCACCATCTGTATGGTGGAGCAGTTGGGGTTCGCAATTATGCCCTTGTGCCATTTTAAATCGTGCGGGTTCACCTCGGGCACCACAAGGGGCACCTCCGGGTCCATCCTCCACTGGCTGGAGTTGTCCACCACCACGCAGCCGCTCCTTGCGGCCACGGGCGCCCATATCCTGGAGCGCTCCGCCCCGGCGGAAAAAAGCGCTATGTCTATGCCCTTGAAGGAGTCCTCGTTCAGGGTCTCGACTGCCACCTCATCGCCCCTGTACGGGAGCTTTATCCCCTCGGAGCGCTCGGAGGCGAAAAGCCTTATGCCGTCATCGGGGAAGTTCCTTTCCTCAAGCACGGCCATCATCTCGTTGCCAACGGCGCCGGTGGCCCCTACCACGGCCACTACGTATTTATTCTTCTTTTTAAGCATCCCCTTTTGCTCCTTAGTGGAATTTGAAAAACAAACCTTATATTAGCCAAAACACCCGCGCCGGTTCAAGCCAAACACATGTCTAAAGCAGTTCCGCGGCCCTTTCGGCAAGGTCGCTCCGGGCGCTCTTCGCAAGGTTCAGGTAGCAGAAAAACTCCTCGTTGAGGAACCGGCTTATCAGATAGGCAAGCCCGTTGCTGGAAGAGTCCAGGTAGGGGGTGTCTATCTGCTCCAGGTCTCCCGTGAGGACTACCTTTGTCCCCTCTCCGGCCCTCGTGAGGATTGTTTTCACATCCAGAGGGCGGAGGTTCTGCGCCTCGTCTATTATCATGAAGCGGCGCGGCAGGCTCCTCCCCCTTATATATGTAAGGGGCTCTATGTGCACTGCGCCGGACTCCACGAGGTAGTTGGAACTCCTGTACCTGCCGGCAGGGCGGTCGTCCTTGTGCTCCGACGGGGTGCCCACTATCACGTCGAGGTTGTCGAATATGGGCTGCATCCACGGGCGGAGCTTCTCGTCCACGTCGCCGGGCAGGAAACCCAAATCCTGCCCCATCGGCACCACGGGGCGGGCCACAAGCACCTGCTCGTAGCGGTTTTTCTCCTTCATGTAGATGCCAGAGGCAAGGGCCAGCAGGGTCTTGCCGGTCCCGGCATGGCCCGTGAGCGCAATGACGCTCACCTCTTCGGCGGTAAGGGCGTCTATGGCGCACTCCTGCTCAAGGTTTTTTGGCGAGATGCCCGAGACCGCCCTCTGGCGCTTTATCGCCATCTGGTTCCGCTCCCCCCAGAGCCTGAATATCCTGTCGCCAGACAGCATGTACCTTACGGAGTTGATGCCGCCCTCTATGTCGGCTGAAATGACCTTGCCATACTCCTTGAAGACGGTCGTCTTGTCATATTTATAGTCCTCGGCCTCTATCCCCAGCGCTTCGGACTTTATCCTCACGGCGGTGTCCTTGGAGACGACCACGACAGGCTCCCCGCCGTTTGTCGCCTTTATGTGCACGGCGGTCTTCAGTATCTTGTCATCCCCGGATATCCTTGTCCCCCCTGTCACGTGGGTGAGGTCTCCGTCCTTGAGGGCTATCCGCAGGGAGCCGCCCCCGGGCAGGGCAACCCCTTTGGCCAGGTCCCCATTTTCACGGAAGGCGTCTATGCGCCGGAGCACCTCGCGCGCGGCATAGGATACGGAGCCCCTGTCCCTCTTGAGGCCGTCAAGCTCCTCTATGACGGTTATGGGCAGGACGAGATGGTTGTCCTCGAACTTGCCGAGGGCCTGGGGATCGTGGACGAGCACGCTTGTATCAATGACATAGGTCTTCTGCATTATTGTGTTCTCCCGGGACGAATTTTTTATTTTTATTTTTTGCCTTGTTAATTTTCACTCCTCTTCCTTGAGGAGCTTGTATTCGATGCTGTCAACGAGCGCCTGATAGGAGGCCTCGATTATGTTCTCGGACACGCCCACGGTGCCCCATTTCTGCTGTCCGTCGCCCGATTCTATGAGCACCCGCACCTTCGCGGAGGTCCCCTTGCCCGTTGTGAGCACCCGCACCTTGTAGTCCTGGAGCTTTACCTTCCTCAGCTCCGGGTAAAACTTTTCGAGGGCCTTCCTCAGGGCGTTGTCCAGGGCGTTCACCGGGCCGTCGCCAACGGCCGCGGTATGCTCCACGTGGCCTCCCGCCTTCAGCATTATCGTGGCCTCGCTGGTGGAGCCCTCGCCCTCCTTCCTCTTTTCCGTAATCACCCGGAAGCCCACAAGGTCGAAGAACCTCCTGTGCAGGCCCAGGGCCTTCTTCATGAGCAGCTCGAAGGAGGCCTCGGCGGCCTCGAACTGAAACCCCTGGTTTTCAAGCTCCTTGAGCGAGCGCACCATGTCCTGGAGCAGGGGGGAATGCTCGTCTATTTCGAGGTTGAACTCCCTGGCCTTTCTGAGGATGTTGCTTTTGCCAGCCAGATCTGAGACCAGCACCCTCCTGGAGTTGCCCACAAGCTCCGGCTTCACATGCTCGTAGGTGCCGGGGTTCTTCATCACGGCGTTCACGTGCACCCCCGCCTTGTGTGCGAACGCGCTGTCGCCCACGAAGGGCTGGTGCCTGAAGTGCCGCAGGTTTGCAAGCTCGGTGATGTAGCGGGAGATGTCCCGGAGTTTTCCAAGCTCCCCGTCCGTGACGCAGTCGGCCCCCATCTTGAGCTTCAGGTTGGGGATTACGGAGCAGAGGTTTGCGTTCCCGCACCGCTCGCCATAGCCGTTTATCGTTCCGTGGACCTGTACTGCCCCGAGGGCGACGGCCATGGTGGAGTTTGCAACGGCGCATTCGGAGTCGTTATGGGCGTGGATGCCGAAGGGGGCCTTTATGCGTGTCTTTACCTTTTTAATAATGTCTCCAAGCTCGCCGGGCAGCGTCCCGCCGTTTGTGTCGCAGAGGACGAGGCAGTCCGCCCCGGCGGACTGGGCCGCCTCCAGACACCTGAGCGCGTATTCCGGGTTGGCCCTGAAGCCGTCAAAGAAGTGCTCGGCATCGAAAAAGACTTTCTCCATACGGCCCTTGAGGAAGGCGACGGAGTCGTGTATTATCTGGAGGTTTTCCTCCAGGGGGATGCGGAAGGCCTCCGCGACGTGGAAGTCCCATGTCTTTCCGAAGATGGTGGCATGGCCCACGCCGGACTCCACGAGGGAGCGCAGGTTCGGGTCCTCCGGGGCCGGGTGCTTCGGCCTGTGAGTGCTGCCGAAGGCGACGAGTTTCGCCTTTTTCAGCCCTGTTTTCCTTATTTTTTTGAAATATTCGGTGTCCTTGGGATTGGAGGCAGGCCACCCTCCCTCTATATAGCTTATGCCCAGTTCGTCAAGTTTTTCGGTAATCCGGAGCTTGTCCTCAAGCGAAAAAGAGATGTCTTCCGCCTGTGAGCCGTCCCTCAGGGTCGTATCATAGATGTCTACTTTACTCATAGAGTAATTTAACACATTTTCCGGTGCCAAATCCCGTTTTTGGAGTGCATTTTGTGTGCAAAACGCACTATTTCTTGACCAAATGGCCCACCGTGTGTTAATTTTTATGGCTCACAAGGAAGAAAACATAATTTCAATTGCGGAGGTTTCGTTCGATGCTTAAGCGGTATTTGCTTGCCCCCGGGCCCACCCCTGTGCCGCCGGAAATCCTGTTAAGGATGGCGATGCCGGTAATCCACCACAGGGCGCCTGATTTCATCCCGATATTCGAATCGGCCAGGAACAGGCTCAAGTGGCTTTACCAGACCAATAACGATGTGCTTATACTTACCTCCAGCGGGACGGGCGCGATGGTGGCGTCGGTCAACAACTTCTTCAATGCCGGCGAGCATGCGCTTGTGGTGAACGGCGGCAAGTTCGGCGAGCGCTGGACGAAGATATGCCGCTCCTACGGGCTTGAGGTGAACGAGCTGGCCGTCGAATGGGGCCATGCTGTAAGGCCGGAGGCCATAGAGGCTGAGCTTAAGAAAGACCCCGCGATAAAGGCCGTCTTCATACAGGCGGTCGAGACCTCCACGGGCGTTTATCACGACATAGAGGCTGTGGGCGAGGTCATGAAGAAACATAAGGACGTGCTTTTCATTGTGGACGCCATAAGTGCCCTTGTCGCCCAGGACCTGAAGACCGACGCATGGGGTGTAGACCTCATGGTGGGCGGCTCCCAGAAGGGGCTCATGCTCCCGCCGGGGCTGGCGTTCCTGAGCGTCTCGGAGAAGGCGTGGAAGAAGGCCGAGGGCTCGAAGCTCCCCCGCTTTTACTTCAACCTGAAGAAGGAGAGGGAGGGCCTGCACAAGAACCAGACCAGCTTCACCCCCGCCGTCTCCCTGATAGCGGGGCTGGACGAGGCCCTTTTGATGCTCGAAAAAGAAGGGCTCGCAAGCGTATTCGCAAGGCATGCGCGCCTGGCGGAGGCCACGAGGCAGGCCGTGAAGGCCATCGGGCTCAATACGTTCCCGGCAGAGTCCCCCAGCAACTCGGTGACGGCCATACTGGCCCCGGAGGGGATCGACGGCCAGGCGATATACAAGACGCTCAGGGAAAAGTACGGGGTGACCGCCGCCGGCGGCCAGGACAAACTCAAAGGGAAGGTGTTCCGCATAGCCCACCTCGGGTATGCCGGGACATTTGACGTAATAACCGCTGTCTCCGCCATAGAGATGACCCTCAGGAGCATGGGTTATCCCGTGAAGCTTGGCTCGGGAGTGGGCGCCGCGGAGGAACTCCTCATAGAGAAAAGGGCATCATGAAGGTACTTGTAAGCGACAACATTTCCCCCAAAGGGGTAGAGATACTGAAGAAGGCGGGGCTGCATGTGGACGTGAAGACAGGCCTGCCGCCGGAAGAGCTGAAGGCCATAATCGGCGAATACAGCGGCCTCATAATAAGGAGCGCCACGAAGGTCACGGCGGATGTGATAGAGGCCGCCACCAGCCTCAAGGTGATAGGGAGGGCCGGCTCCGGCCTTGACAACGTGGACAGGGCCGCGGCCACCAAGAAAGGCATTGTCGTGATGAACACCCCCGGCGGCAACACCATCACCACCGCGGAGCACACCATAGCCATGATGTTCTCGCTCGCAAGGCTCATCCCGCAGGCCTGCTCCTCCATGAAACAGGGCAAGTGGGAAAAGAAGAAGTTCATGGGCGTGGAGCTTTTTAACAAGACCCTTGGCATAGTGGGCATGGGCAACATCGGCGGGCAGGTGGCAAAAAAGGCGCTCGGCCTGGAAATGAACGTCATCGCCTACGACCCTTTCCTGAACGAGGAGAAGGCCAAAAGCCTGGGCGTGGAGCGCGTGAGCCTTGAGGAGCTTTTCAAAAGGGCCGATTTCATAACCGTCCATACGCCCCTTACGCCCGAGACGAAGAACGTCATCAACGCCCAGACGATAAAGACGATGAAGGATGGGGTCAGGATAATCAACTGCGCGCGCGGCGGAATCGTGAACGAGCAGGACCTCCGCGACGCGATAGCCTCCGGCAAGGTGGCAGGTGCCGCCCTCGATGTGCTTGAGAAGGAGCCCCCGGTGGACTACTCGCTCTGCCAGATGGAGGGCATCATCTGCACGCCGCATCTGGGCGCGGCCACGAAAGAGGCGCAGGAAAACGTGGCCATTGCGGTAGCCGAGCAGGTGGCGGACTATCTCACGACGGGCACTATCAGGAACGCGGTGAATTTTCCGTCCATCCCGCAGGAGCAGGTGCCGCTCCTTTCTCCTTATCTCAAGCTGGCTGAGAGCCTGGGCGGGTTCGCCTGCCAGGTGTTCGAGTACAGGGACATAAAGGAGCTTACGATAGAGTACAGGGGCAAGGCGGCGGAGCTGAACACCGCGCCTGTCACGATAGCCCTCCTAAAGGGTTTTCTGAACCCGATACTGGAGGAGACGGTGAATTACGTCAACGCGCCTTTCATAGCGAAGGAGCGCGGGATAGAGGTCAAGGAGACAAAAAGCGCCGATGCGGGCGATTACCACAGCATGCTCTGCCTGAACGTGAAGGGCGAAAAGGAGGGCTACATCTGCGGCACCCTCTTCAGCAGGAAGGACCCCCGCATAATCAGGGTGGACGGCTTCCCGGTGGAGGTAATCCCCGGGGGCACCATGCTCTTCATGACGAACAAGGACAAGCCGGGGCTCATAGGCGCCATCGGCACCTTCATGGGCAAGCAGAAGATAAACATCGGGCGCATGCACTTTGGCAGGGAGTCCGAAGGCGGCATGGCCATCTCCGTCGTGAGCATAGACACTCCGCTTGACGGCGGGCAGCTTGAGGAGCTAAAGAAGCTGCCCAATATACTTTCCGTGAAGCAGGTGACCATCTAATGCCGGCCACGGTAGTTCTCGGTGCGCAGTGGGGGGACGAAGGGAAGGGAAAGCTCGTCGATTACCTCTCGGAGCAGGCCCATATAGTCGCCAGGTATCAGGGCGGCCATAACGCGGGGCACACGGTTGTAATCAACAGCGAGACCTTCATCCTGCACCTCATCCCGTCTGGCATACTGCACAAGGGCAAGCTCTGCGCGATAGGAAACGGCGTGGTCATAGACCCAGCGTGCCTTATAGAGGAGATGGACGAGCTTGGCAAAAGGGGCGTGGGGATAACGAGCGAAAACCTGGTCATCTCGCAGAACGCGCACCTGATAATGCCTTATCACATGGCGCTTGAGGCGGGCAGCGAGTCCCGCATGGGGTCAAAAAAAATAGGCACCACGGGCAGGGGCATAGGGCCGGCATATGTGGACAAGATGGCCCGCTGCGGCCTGAGGATGATGGACCTGCTGGACCCCTCGCTCTTCAAGGAAAAGCTCGGCCACAACATAGAGAAGGCCAACAGGCTCCTTTCCGTCCTTTACGGAGCGGAGGGTTTCAGGACCGAAGAGGTATATGACAGGTACATGAGGTACGCCGAACGCCTGAGTACCCATATAGGCGACGTATCGCTGATAATAAGCAAGACCCTTTCGGAGGGCAAAAACGTGCTGGTGGAGGGCGCGCAGGGCACCCTGCTGGACATCGACCACGGCACGTACCCCTACGTAACGTCTTCGAGCCCCGCGGCTGGCGGCGCCTGCACGGGGCTTGGCATAGGCCCCACGGCGATAAACGGGGTGCTTGGCGTCATAAAGGCATACACCACGCGCGTGGGCGGAGGGCCGTTCCCGACAGAGATAACCACTGCGCTGGGCGAGGAGATAAGGAAGAAGGGCGGCGAGTACGGCGCGACGACCGGAAGGCCCAGGCGGTGCGGCTGGCTGGACATCGTGGCGCTCAGGCACGCCGTCAGGGTGAACGGCTTGAGCGGCTTCGCCCTTACCAAGCTGGACATCCTGGACGAACTGGAAACAATAAAGGCCTGCACGGCCTACAAGGTTGACGGCAAGGTGATTGCCGAGTTCCCTCCGGACTCCTCGGTGCTCGAAAGGTGCGAGCCCGTTTACGAGGAAGTGGAGGGATGGAGGCAAAGCACCGCCGGAATACAGGAGTTCGGAAAACTGCCCGGAAAGGCGCGCTCTTACATCAACTGGATCGAGGACAGGCTTGGCATCGAGGCCCACATGATATCCACCGGACAGAGGAGAAACGAGCTGATCGTACTAAAAGAACAGTTCTCGTGACCGAAAAAAGAAGGTCCAGCCGGTATAAGAAGAAACTGAAGGTCGATTACCGGAAAGATGCCCTTGCGGGCAGCGGGACCTCCAGAAACATCTCCGAAGAAGGTCTTTTCATAAATACAAATGATGACGGATGCTCTCCGGGCAGCGTCATCGACATCACCATCCACCTGCCGGACGGAAGCACATCCAGGCTGAAGGGGGTCGTCAGGCACACGGGGGACGGCTTTACGGGGCCGGGCAGGACAGGCCTCGGCATAGAGTTCATCGACTCCGACGGCAATCTCAGGGCGTTCATCGATTCCATGAAGGCCGGAGAAATACGGATGGTCGTAACATGCCCTGTCTGCGGCGCAGGCAATCCCGTGCAGGAGGGCATGGAGGTTTCCGGCAGAAGGTGCGTGAACTGCGGGGCCCTCCTTGAAAAGGATTTTAACTCTTGAGCGCCGTTTCAGCTCTCAGGCAGCCTCTCAGGCAGTCCCTCCAGTATCTTGTAAGCGGCATCTTCCCGTCTTCATGCCCCGTCTGCGGCGGGGCGTCAGATGAGCTTTCCCATTCACCCATCTGCGGCAGCTGCTGGCGGGAAATCAGGCCTTACAACGGGCCTGCGTGCAGGATTTGCGGCGAACCGCTTGCCTCGGAGCACGCCATACATTGCGGGACGTGTCTTGCCGGAAAAAGGCCCGCGTTCACGAGGGTGTTTTATTACGGGCTTTACGAAGGGGCGCTGAAAGAGGCGATAGGCATATGCAAATTCCATAAGGTAAGGAGGCTTGCCCGCCCCCTGGCCGGATTCATGCTGGAGCTGGGACTCCCGGCGGTTGACGCCGTAACGGCTGTGCCGCTTGCGAAAAAGCGCCTCCTGGAGCGCGGTTTCAACCAGGGCCTCCTGCTTGGCAGGGAGATATCCAAAGCCATTGGTGCGCCGCTTTTGCCCGGCGCCTTGAGGAAGGTTAAAAAGACCGGCCCGCAGGCCGCCCTGGGCAGGAAGGAAAGGCTTGAAAACCTCCGCGGGGCCTTTGCGGCCGGGAAAAAGTGCGTGGAGGGGAAGACCATTCTGCTTGTGGACGACGTGATTACCACCGGGGCGACGGCCCGCGAGTGCTCCAGGGCCCTGTTAAAGGCGGGGGCAAAAGAGGTCTACGTGGCCGCGCTTGCCCGCACGGGTCTTTGGAAATAAAGGCAAAAACCTTTACATTTCCACTGAAAATCCATTATCTTTTAAGGATATGATCGATCTCCACACCCACACCGTGCTCAGTGACGGGGAGCTTCTGCCCTTCGAGCTTGTAAGGAGGGCGGTGGCCATTGGCTACCGGGCCATAGCGGTCACGGACCACGTCGATGCCTCGAACATAGACCTTGTTGTCCCAAGGATAGCAAAGGCGCTGAAGAGGCTCAAAAGCTCCATCCCCATAGAGGCTATTCCGGGGGCAGAGATAACCCATGCCCCGCCCGCCCTTATCGGGGAGCTTGTGAAAGAGGCCAGGGAGCTTGGGGCCGCAATAGTGGTCGTGCACGGCGAGACGCTTGCCGAGCCCGTCCTGGAAGGTACGAACCTTGCCGCCATAGAGGCGGGGGCGGACATCCTGGCTCACCCCGGGCTCATAACGGATGACGAGGCCAGGCTTGCAAGGGAGCGCTCCGTCGTGCTTGAGATAACAAGCAGAAAGGGCCACTCCATTTCCAACGGCCACGTGGCCAAAACGGCCATTAGGCACGGCGTCAGGATGACCATCGACACGGATTCCCACAGCCCATCGGACCTGATTACCAGGGAGAGGGCGATAAGCATACTCATGGGCGCGGGACTCGACGCGGAACAGATACCTGTAGTGTTCGACAACGCCAGGCAATTAACAGAAACAGCTCTGAGGAGGATGAAATAAACAAATGCCCAAGACCATAAAGAAGAGACCCGCCAAAAAGGCCGGGGCGGAGGAGACCCGGGTACTCTCAACGCTCAAGGAAACCGTATCGAGACGGCAGAAGACCATCCTCACGGCCTCGGCCGCCGCGGTGCTGTTTTTCGCGCTGGCCGCGGGCGTGTTTTTCTATTTCAGGAACTCCGCCGCGAAGGCGAACGAATACAATTACGAGGGCTACAGCCTTTATTACAACCTTTATACGAAAGAGCCCCTCACCCCCGGGGAGAGATTTCAGAAGGCGCTCGGTTATTTCCAGAAGGCGTACTCAAAAAAGAAGTCCGCCTACGCGCTCTATTACATCGGGGCGTCCCAGTACGAGCTTGGGAAATACGATGACGCCATAAAGACCCTCACCGGGCTTACAAAAAAATACCCATCGGGCGAATACACCTCGCTTGCCCTTTACAAGATGGCGATGGCCTCATTCAGGCTTGGTAAAAACGGCGATGCCTTGAAATACTTTGATACCCTGGAGAAATCAAAGACAGGCCCTTTCA
>JAJYJS010000007.1 GCA_021789215.1 Nitrospirota bacterium
CCAGTATTTACGCCGCTCAATCCATGATGCCTTGTCCATGCCATTCCTCCTTCTGTTTTGTTAGTCAAAAATAGAATGGCACGGATGGGCACTTCAGCGGAAGATGCGGTTACCTAAACGCTTACGCGTCTGCCAGTTCCGCCACTCTCGCTCATTGATTTTAAAAGATTTTTTGCCATTGGGTCAATTGCTGATGGCCTTGAGTGCAGCAAAATTGTAGCCTCTCCGGGTAATGATGGGAATACCGCATAGTCATAATGATCGACTTATGACCAAGCAGCTCCTTCACCTTGTAGAGGGTCTATCCTGCTCTGGATGCACTTTTCCCTCATCCCGCCTCCCAGGCACAACTCTCCACCTCCAACAACATGTGTTGAAATTCGAAATTGTTACGGGTTTAACTCGTTTCGGACCGCTCCCTTAAGGAGGGATTGAAGCGGCGTTAATCCTTTTTGAGGAAATAACCTCCACAAGTCCCCATCGCACCTTTTCCGGCAGTTGTCTATATGGTGTCATCATCGTCCCGGGATAACCGTCTGTTATGACCTCAAATGCCCTGCCGGGCAAAAGGCTGTATTGCGTGAAATCGGGTGGCGGGGGTTGAAAATTTTCAGCAAAACTTGTCCCCCTGCCGTCGGCTCCGTGGCATTGAGCACAGACAGAAGCATATGTCTGCCTGGCCTCCTTCATCGCCGCCTCCGGTATTGTCACCCGAACCGGCTCAGGCGCGCCCAGCATCTTGAAATTGCCGTTGAGATAAACGATCAGGCTGTACAGCTTCGTCTTGTCAAAAATGCCGAAATAAGGCATCGCCGTGCCGGGAATTCCCCTTATCAGTGTTTTGTACAAATATCGACGGGTGGTCCTTATTGAAGCTAAATCCTCAGGCGGGGTTGCGAGATTCCCGGCCTCGGGTCCTTTTCCGTTTCCGGCAGCCCCATGGCAAAAAGCACAGCTTTCCGCGTATATGGTCTTGCCATTGTCATAGACAAGACTCAGGCGGGCCTTGTAGGCATTTATCGCCTCTTGCTGATATGGGTCTGTTTTCTTTTCATAATTGGCGCTATTTTGCACGGCATTTTTCATGAGCGGGGTAAATCTTCGATTTTGCAGCGTCTGCCTTGCAAGCAGCATCGCATACAAAATAATCAGAAGTACCAGTGCGGTAACTGCCGGCCTTAAAGCCTTTGTCTGGCTGTAACCCCTAAAAATGGTCCATATTAGAAATGCCGCCGCCGTTATCCCTACAACCATGAAAATGGCAGATGACAAACCAATCCCCCCCGGAACTGAAACCGCAAGCAAGGGCCCGTCCACAAACTGAAATAATAAACCCAAAAAAATCCATTTTGGAAAAGGACTATCCTTTTCCCTGGAATTCCCTGCTGTAAAGAAATGATGATAGGCAGCGCCGAAAACGGCGGCAGCGCCAAGGACATGCAAATATCTCAGCAGCCAGTGCGCGGTCAAAAACCTGTCCAGTCTGAATCCGTTTTTTATTATGGAAAGCCACTTGTCCGGATTTTCCGCCGTTGTCAGAACCAGGGTGAAAACGGCCGGTACAAAGAGAAGGCCCGCCAATGCCGCCAATCCCATCAGCAGCTCCCCTGTCCGGAAGGTATCCTTTTCAAGCTTGAGCAGGTCGAATAAGACAAAGGCTATTATCAGGAAGGCTATTATCAGAAGCCAGTAAGGCGCGAATATGCTTGTCGCATTGAAAAAGGGCACCGTATAGTTCACCTGTATAAGAAGCAACGGGCCCACCCCAAGCACCACGGCGAGGCTTTTGTGAGCGAGAAAGCTCTTCAGGATTTTCCCGGCCCATGGCCGCCCCTGACTTCCTGCCCACCCGCTTATTAAATACGAGACGGCCAATATAGCCGTGCCAAGCATCAGGAGGACAAGGAAAAGATGGAATGAAAATGTTAAAAAGAGCAGCACCTGGGCCCAGTCAATCGAAAATGGTTTTGAAAGGAGGATGTCCCGGAGGTTACTCATCGCTTCCCGGTCCGCCCCGGGGGTAAGGAGAGGAAGGCCCGTTTCCTCCTTTTAGGTTTAACTGAAATAGAAATTTGGCCAATATATGCCGCTCTTCGCCATTGCCCGAAAAGGGGGGCATGAAAGGGACCATGTCGTTGGTGTGATTCAATATTACGGCAATGCCGTCCTCTGTCCTCCCCTGTACTTTATCTTTTATATCGTTTACACCCTCTATCGTATGGCATGAACTGCAATTCTGGGCGAAAAGGAACGCTCCTTTATCCGTTTCCGAGGGATTCGGGACGAGCTCGTTAAACCAGTAAGCGTTTGGCAGAAGGCCCTCTTTCCTGAAGAAATAACTCTCTTTAAGCAGGATTTGGTTAGAATACATGTAACCCGGCATGAGATAAGGCCCCCTGATGAATTCCCTGATGTTCTCGTACTCGCCAACCAGAAAAAAAGAAACGAGCAAAACCGGGATTACCAGCAGCCTGGAAAGCAGTGCGGCCCGTGCAAGCAAGAGTGCGGCGAATGCGAGCAGGACAAGACTGGAAGCCGCATTTACAGTCCAGAAAATTTCGGGTTTTTGCGACAGGTATGAAGTCAGAGTCGCCAATATCGCAAATGTCTTGAATGTTGAAGGCACGGCTGTGAAGTACCACCAGGCGGAAAGCGATGCGATAACGCACGAGATGAGAAATACGCTCCCGTATATTCTCATCATTGCTGCCCTGAATTGCCGCCCTGCTTTTGTAAACAGGAGACAGCCGGCTGCAAATAACACCCCGAGAGAAAAAGAAACGCCAAGCCTGAGGAAAAGCTGCGGCAGGAAGCTGGGGTTAAAAAAAGCGGACCAGAAGTTTTTGTTCCAGGGCCAGCCGTCGGGGGTCAGCATGAAACCCAGTATCCCGGTTATTAAAACCGCTGAAAGGATTCCGAGGCCGGAATAGGCGAAGCCGAAATAAACCCTGTACATTTTTCTGCCGGCCCATGCGTCCCACTTGAGATAGATAAAGAGCAGAAAGACAGTTTCGAGCACGAAGACAAGCCATTCAATGAACCAGGGCCAGAAGAATATCCTCAGCATGCTGCCAATCCCGGCTGGCACCATTGCGCTTGTGGTAAACCAGATGCCGACCCCGGTTATGGTCCCTACTCCTGTTACGGCAACCACAGTGGGCGTCAGGAGTTTTTTTGCAAACACTTCGCCTTCCACCATATGTTTGCTCACGCCCACATATTCGGCAAGGGCGATCATCGAGACTGTTCCGATGGCGATACCGTGGCTTATGATGACGTGAATTACCGCGTTCAGGCCGATTACGACCCCATAGCCAAGGTATGGGGGTTGGAAAAGGAGGAATTCCATTATTTATACCTTCACTTATTAATTTTCCTAAAACAGAATAGACATTATGCCGCACATCCTAAAGACATGCGGGAATGACGGCATGGGATGTTCAGACTATTGTGAGAACATTAGTAACAGCTTATGATAGCCAAAAACTACTACCACACCATTTGAATGTCAAGCCGGGCGCACCATATGACCGGGGCCCATGGGTAAATCGTTCGGATGCCTTGCCATCGCTTCCGGGAGACTGGATGGAGGTCAATCCGGAGGGCCGAATTCGAGGATGTCCATCTCCTCGCCCAGATTTGGGAGGCCGGCTACCTTCCATGATATCACCGGATCGATGAAGCTCTCGGTGATGCAGTCCTTGGGCTTGTGAACATTTTTGCATACCGCCCGGATTATCGGGAAAAAGCGGTATTTCTCGTAGTAGCTTCGCATGAACCTCAGCATGTCGAGCATGTCCGTGGTAAGCCCCTTCAGGCCTTCCCTTTTCGCAAGCGCACGGGCTACGTCCTCGTCCCAGTCCTCGTACCTTAACAGGTAGCCATCTTCGTCAAGGGCAACTTTTTTAATGCCGCCAATCTCTATTTCGGGCATATCTTTTCTTCCTCCTTCCCAGCCCGAATTGTAGCATTATATGAGCCCGAGGCAAAATTCAGGACGCAAATGACCGCCACCCCCCAAATCAGGATGTAATCTCTTGACATATATATAAATATTTTTTTATATTCTAAAGTAAAAGCAGAACCGGGTCCTGCGAAGGCACCTCTCTCTGCTGCATAACGCTCGCCGGGGTGAATACAAGGAGACATTGCGTGTCCGGGACAAAAAAACCTGATTTCAAACTGGCTGGGCCTGTAAAGGGACCATCATGCGCCTGCAATGGCCCCGGGGGGACCGGGTTAAAAAACTGCTGCACGGCAGGAAAACAGAAGCCCCCTTATGTAACCGGCACAGTCAGGTCCGCTATCGGAGAGGTCTGGAGGGTATCCACCGGATTAACCCCCTCCGATAAATGGGGTATCGTTAAATGCAGGACCAGCTCCTACCGGAACGATTATAAGGTGGAAGCCGGGCTCTATGCAGCGGGCCAGCCCGGCAGGGGCTCGGACGTCCTCGTTACGGCCAATTACAAGTACAGTTTCGATGTCCTCCGCCGGGAGCTTAAAGGCATCAGCGCCTGGATACTGGTCCTGGATACGAACGGCATTAACGTTTGGTGCGCGGCTGGAAAGGGCACCTTCGGGACAGCGGAACTGGTAAAGAGGATATCTCTTGCCCAACTGGACAAATTGGTGGAGCACAAAAGGATAATCGTCCCTCAGCTTGGGGCGGCAGGCGTGAGCGCCCATGAGGTAAAAAAGGCCACAGGCTACAGGGTCGTTTACGGCCCCGTGAATGCGAAGGACATCCCGGCCTTTATCGAAGCAGAATACAAGGCCACCAGGGAAATGCGCACCATGGGGTTCCCGGTTAAGCACAGGCTTGTGCTAACCCCAATGGAAATCGTCCCGATGCTGAAAAAATATCCGCTTTTCGCGCTTGTTATCTTGCTGGCCTTCGGGCTCCAGCCATCCGGAATACTGTTCAGGAGCGCATTCCAGGGCGGATTGCCTTTTCTTCTGTTCGGACTGGTTTCCATCTTTGCGGGCGCGTTCCTCACGCCGGTCCTGCTCCCCTATATCCCCTCCAGGGCGTTTGCGGTAAAGGGCTGGATTATGGGGGCGGTCACGACAGGGTTATCGCTGGTGATCTTCCCAAGGTTCAATCCGATCCTCTTAAGTATGATTTTGCTGTTTTTCCCGCTTGCAAGCTCGTATATAGCACTCCAGTTCACGGGCTCAACCACATTCACGGGGATGTCCGGGGTGAAGAAGGAATTGAAGACAGGCATCCCTCTTTATCTGATTTCAACGGCGGTCTCGGCGGTGTTGCTCGTTATTTACAAGCTTATTGAATGGAGGATGATTTGAAATATCTCTCGAATGCGGCGACCCTTAAACTGGATGCCGGCAAATGCGCAGGCTGCGGGATGTGCATTGAAGTCTGTCCTCACGGCGTCTTCAGGCTGGAAGGCAAGAGGGCAGTTATTACAGACCCGGACGGCTGCATGGAGTGCGGGGCCTGCGCGGTAAATTGCGCTTCAGGCGCGCTGGCGGTTGACAAGGGCGTGGGGTGCGCGGCTGCCATAATCAACAGCATCCTTTACGGCGGAGAGCCCTCATGCGACTGCACTGGTAAAAGCAATAAAGATAGCTGCTGCTGAGATGTCCACATTATTATGAGACCCCCGGCTCATTTGAAGGGTTTTTTTTCTTAAGCGCAATCAGGATATCAAAATACGCTTCAGGCCGTCAAAAACAAGGGCATTTGAAAAAAGGGCGCTGCCCAACTGCGTCCGCTCATTCCCCCAGCATTTCGTTTATCCTGGCGAAAAAGGCCTTTGCGCGGAGCTCCTCTTCGGCGGGGGATTCGGGCTCCAGCCGCCCTATCTTCCGCACCACCCCGGCGGGCAACTCCTCCAGAAACCTCGAAGGCGTGGACGGCACGAACTTCCCGTACCTGACGCGGGAGCCCGCGCAGGTCAGGTAAAGCTCGCGCATCGCCCTTGTAATGCCGACATAGAAAAGCCTCCGCTCCTCCTCGATGCCCTCACCGGGCAGCGCAGACTTCTTGTGGGGGAGGATATCTTCCTCCAGGCAGGCGATGAAGACCACCGGAAATTCCAGCCCCTTTGCCGAATGGAAGGTGGTGAGCACCACGCCAAAATTTTTGTTCTCGTCCTTCTTCTCCTCGGGAGGGCCGTCCAGGGCAAGCTCCTCAAGAAACCCCTGAAGTGTGGGCTTGTCCGCCGCCATCTCGTACCGGGAGAGGGACTCGATAAAGTTCTCCACGTTCTCCATCCGCCTCAGGGCCATCTCCTGGGACTTGTAAAGCTCGCCGATGTAGCCGTTGAAGCCTATCTCCTCCGAAAGCTCCCTGAAGGCCTTGCCCATCTGCCCGCTTCCGTTGAAAAACCGCTTCCTGTATTTGTCCAGGAGCGCCGCGAAACCGGCGGCGGCGCGGGCCGCCTTCTCCCCCACGCCCTCCACCTCCCCCGCCCTGCCGAATGCCTCGTAAAGGCTTATGGAATGCGTCTTTGCCAACCCGGCAAGCTTGCCGGTGGTCGTCGCGCCTATGCCCCTTTTTGGGGCGCTTGAGGCCCGGAGGAAGCTCAAGTCGTCGGAGGGGTTCGCGATTGCCTTAAGGTAGGAGGCGAGGTCCTTTATCTCCTTCCGCTCGAAATAGCTGGTGCCGCCCACCACGGTATAAGGTATCCGCACCGCCCTCAGTGCCTCCTCAAAAGGCTTTGAAAGCGTGTTTGCCCTGTATATGATGGCAAAATCGTCATAGGGGATTTTCTTCTCGTACTTTATGCGGGAGATGGTCCCCGCGACCCACTGGGCCTCGTCCTCGCCGTCTTCCGCCCGGTACAGGCAGACTTTTGCGCCGTCGCCCCTTGAGGTGCGAAGGGATTTTTCCATCCTTTTTTTGTTGTTCTTTATCACGCCGTTTGCGGCCTTGAGGATGTTGCCGAAGGAGCGGTAGTTCTGCTCCAGCCGCACCACCCTGGCGCCCGGAAAATGGCTTTCGAAGTCCAGGATGTTGCGCAGGTTGGCGCCCCTCCATCCGTAGATGGACTGGTCGTCGTCTCCCACGACGCAGATGTTTTTCCTCTCCCCGGCAAGCAGTCTTATGAAATCGTACTGTATCTTGTTGGTGTCCTGGTACTCGTCTATCATCAGGTAACGGAATCTCTCGCGGTATCTCTCAAGCACATCCGGGTGCTCCCTGAAAAGCCGCACGGCAAGAAGCAGGAGGTCGTCAAAGTCCACCACGTTAAGAGACCGCATCGTCTCCTGATACCGCGGGAATACGGTCTCCGAAAAGGCCTCCACGTCGAATTCCCCGGACTCGCTCCTGACCGTTTTCTTATTGAATTCGTTTTTTATCCGGCTTATGGTGGCCAAGACATCGTCCGGCTTGAAGCTCTTCTCATAAACCCTTATGTCGCTGAGCAGGTGCCTGAGCAGCGAGACCTGCTCCGCCGTGTCGTACACGGTAAAATCCCTCCGGTAGCCGAGCGTCTCTATCTCGCGCCTGAGGATGTTCAGGCAAAGTGAATGGAAAGTGGAGACGATGGGGGGCTTTTTTTTCGTTTCCAGCATGCGCCCCACCCGCTCCTTCATCTCCCTTGCGGCCTTGTTAGTGAATGTAACGGCCACTATGGAGCCCGCCGGCACACCAAGATGTATTATGTAAGCCGCGCGCATGGTTATCACCCGCGTCTTGCCGGAGCCCGCCCCCGCAAGCACGAGCAGAGGCCCTTCCGTGCTCATCACCGCCTCCCTCTGCGCGGGGTTCAGGCGGCCCAATTCCAGTTCCATGTCCATGCGTGTCTGCGCGAAAATTCCTGTTTGTTTTTCAGTCTGATGTCTCGGTTTAACCCGGCAAGCCGGACAGGCAGATATGATACATTTAGAGCAGGGACTTTATCAAATTTCAAAAAGACTTGACAAAAGGTGGCCGGGCCGGGGATAATGTGCATATGCACAAAATAATAAAACCCGAGGAGGATATTCAAGATGAAGATATGTTTTCCGGTAGAGCAGCCCGAAGGGCTTGAAAGCAGGGTCTATGGACATTTCGGCTCCGCGCCGTTTTTTCTGGTGGTGGACACGGCGGGCGCAGACGTATCGGTGATAGGCAACAGGGACCAGCACCACGCGCATGGGGCATGCAACCCCATCATGGCGCTTGACGGCCGGAGCGTGGATGCCATCGTGGTAGGCGGAATCGGCGCGGGCGCTCTCAGCCGCCTGAACCAGGCTGGCATAAGGGTGTTCAGGGCAATGTCCGGCGTAGTGAAAGACGACATGGCCATGATGCAGGCGGGCCAGCTCCCGGAGCTTACGCTCTCCCAGTGCTGCGGAGGGCATGACCACGGCGGCGGATGCGCCCACCACTGAAAAATAAAAATACCTGGCAAGGAGGCAATGACCCATGCCTGACGGCAAGGACGTGAACGCCCTGAGGGCCCTGAATCTTGTCTGCGGAGTGCTTGAAAGCCAGCGCAGCGACCCGCTTTGCGCCGTGTGCGCGGGTTTTTTCAAGACGGCCTCTTTCGCACGCGAGAAATTTTCATCCATCTCCAAAAGGCCCGAAGCCATCTCCGGGGAGATGAAGACAATGACCGGAAGGATTGAAAGCATCCTGTCATCCCTGTCCGCCGATGAGGGCCAGGGGATAAAGCAGAAGAAGGCCGGGGCATGCAGGATGCCCGAAGGCGTCTGCCTCACAAAATCCGCTATTGCGCTTTTCGAGAAGGCAACTTCATAATAAGCAATGCCCAGACGAAAGAAACCGAGGACATGCGCGTGCCCCTTCTCCAGCATGAAGGGGCGCGCCTTCAAGCCCACCGGCACCCCGATGACGGAGCTTGAGCAGATAGCCCTTCAGGAGGACGAGCTTGAGGCCATGAGGCTTTGCGACCTCGACGGCCTCACGCAGGAGCAGGCCGGAGAAAAGATGGGGGTGTCCCGCGGCACCGTCCAGCGTCTGCTCAATTCGGGGCGGAAAAAGACGGCGCTTGCCCTGAGCCAGTCAAAGGCCCTCGTCTTCGAACATACGGCAGACTGAGCCCCTCACCCCGGCCCTCTCCCCATGGGGAGAGGGAGCAAGGCAGACACACGGGTCTGTCATTGTAAATGGGCTTGGTTTTGCCCTTTCTTTATTACGGGGGCATGGGGGCGCAAGCCCCCATACCTTGCAAGGGCGGGTGGGCGGGAAGAAGAAAAACGCATTAAACGCCCCTTTTGTTATATAATTTTACGTCTACCGCTCAGAGATGAAAGAAAAGTTCAACAGAATTCTGCCGCTTTTAAAGAAGTTCAGGATATCCGAGCACACGTTTCTCATTGTCCTCTCCTTCGCGATAGGCATCCTGGCGGGCATTGCCAACGTGGCGTTCCGTTCCACGATGAGCTTTGTCTACAATACCGTCTTCCTGGGCGGCTCAAAACTCCTATCCATCGACAAGGGCGGATACTACAGGGCGCTCCTGCCGCTCCTGCCCATGTTCGGGGCCGCGCTGCTCATCCCGCTCTCCCTTTTATTTCCGGGCGAGGTAAACGGCTACGGGTTCCCCAAGTTCATAGAGAAAGTGAACATCAAAGGCGGCGTCCTCAAGGCCAGGAACATCGTCTTGAAGATTTTGGGCCCGGCGCTCACGATAGGCTCCGGCAACTCGGCGGGCGTCGAGGGGCCGATAGCAATAATCGGCGGCACGATAGGCTCCAACACGGGGCGGCTCTTCAAGGTGTCGGGCAGCAGGATGAAGCTGCTGATAGCGGCGGGGGCCGCGGGAGGCATCGCGGCCACATTCAATGCCCCGATTGCGGGCGTGATGTTCGCGATAGAGATAGTGCTCCTGGGCAATTACGAGCTTTCCTCCTTTGCCGCAATCGTCATCTCCTCGGGCATCGCCACCGTCGTATCAAGGGGTTATTACGGGGCAAACCCCGCGTTTGCCGTCCCGCAATACCAGTTGAAAAGCCCGGCTGAGATACCTTTCTACATAGTCCTCGGCATTCTTACGGGGCTGCTGGCCGTCCTCTACACAAAGACGTTCTACAGGATAAGAGACGGGTTTGACGCGCTGAAGATGAACCCGCAGATGAAACCCGTTCTGGGCGCGTTCATTGTGGGGGTCTTCGGCATCTTCCTGCCCCAGGTAATGGGCAACGGCTACGATTTCATAGAGGCGTCGCTGGCAGGCAAGATTATCTTCCCGGTAATTGTCCTGCTGATATTCTTCAAGATTGTGGCTACCTCCGTGACGCTTGGCTCCGGCGGGGCGGGGGGCATCTTCGCCCCGGCGCTTTTCATAGGGGCCATGTCGGGGGGAAGCTACGGCTATATCGTCCACCGCTTGTTCCCGGCCTCGACGGCCTCCCCAGGGGCCTATGCCACGGTGGGCATAGGGGCCTTCCTCGCGGCGGCCACGCATGCCCCGCTTACAGGCATATTCCTGCTTTTCGAGATGACGGGCAACTACAAGATAATAATACCGCTCATGTTCACGTCCATTATAGGCACACTGGTGGCAAGGAGGCTTGAAAAAGACTCGATAGACACGCTGGAGCTTACCAGGAGGGGCGTGAAGATACATATAGGCGCGGAAGAGGCCGTGATGGCAGGCATAAAGGTGCGGGAGGTGATGCGCGGGGACGTGGTCACGGCAAACGAGTCCGCAACCCTCGACGACCTTATAAGGACGATGATTGAAAAAGAGAGCTTTTATATCCCGGTATTGGATGCCCAGGGGCTGATGATGGGCATAGTCTCCCTTCAGGACGTAAGGCCCGCGCTCATGGAGGGCGAGGTCAGGAATATAGTGAAGGCCTCCGAAATCGCCACGGAGGACGTTATCGTCCTCTACCCCGACGACAACCTCAACACCGCGATAGAGCACTTCTCGCTCAAGGAGATAGACGAACTGCCCGTCGTCGAAAGGGAAAACCCGCGCAAGGTCGTGGGTATGCTCAACCACAAGGACGTGCTTGACGCCTATAATAAAGAGGTCCTTAAAAGAGAAACGGCCTGAGCGCATATTTTCAGTCATCCAGAGCGAAGCGAAGAATCTGGCCGTGGGATTGCTTCGGGCCCCCTTGCAATGACTTATGATGGAAATTTACGGGGCACCACGCCAAATTATTTTTATTTTTCAAGAATTTTTTAATCCGTCTAAAACTACAGTTAAGAAATCCCCTGTTTGTGCCGATAAGAAAAAAGAGGCTGCAAAAAATGGCTTATTTTTAACCGGGGGTAATGAAAGTGGTTATGTTGTCGAAAATGAAAGTGCGGGACCAGTTCAGGTTTCTGATCGCAATGGTGTTTGGGATACTCGTTTTATCCAATTTGATCAGTTTTCTCATCCTTAGCAAAACAAGCAGGGACATCAAAAAAACCGAAGAGCTTTCACGGACGCTTGTCAGCGCAGTCGATACCGCAAGGGGCGCGCAGGTCAACTTCAAGAAACAGGTGCAGGAATGGAAGGACACCCTTCTAAGGGGCAACGACCCGGCGGCGTTCGAGAAATACCAGGGCAATTTCCGCGCACGTGAGAAAGACGTCCGCGACGGCATTGCCAAACTCAAGGGGCTCATGGCGGAACTGGGGCTGGAAAGCACGCTGCCGGACGATTTTCTAAACACTCATGCCGTGCTCGGGACGAAATACAGGGACGCCATCTCCCATTATGACAAGTCCAACAAGCTGAGTTATCACATTGTGGACAAGATGGTCGCCGGCATCGACCGTCAGCCGACCGGCAACATGGACAAGATCGTGAAATTCATCCAGGACAACGGCAAAGTGCTGCTCGGCAAATCCGAAAAGAAGTCCACCGCTGAAAACAGGCTTGCCCTCGGCGTTAGCGTCGCTATCGGCATCGTTTCGCTCGCCCTGATTTCCCTGGCGTCCATTTTCATAATGAAAAACCTGCTTAAGACGCTCGGCGGCGAGCCGGCAAGGGTAAACGAGGCGGCAAGGGAAATTACCGCCGGGAACCTCGCGGTGAAGCTTGAAGATTCCGCGGACGAGGCCAGTTTATATGCCAGCATAAAGACAATGGCCGAAAAGCTCAGGACGGTCGTAAACAGCATCAAGTCCGCCTCCGACAACGTGGCCTCCGCAAGCGAGGAGCTGAGCGCAAGCTCCGCCCAGATGTCGAAAGGCGTCGCGCAGCAGGCGGGCAGGGCCGCCCAGATTGCGGCCTCATCCGAAGAGATGTCCCAGACCGTGGTCGATATCGCCAAAAACGCCGCCCAGATGTCCGCCTCGGCAACTGATACTGTAAACGCCGCAAAAGAGGGCGAGGAGATAGTGGAAAAGTCCGTCCGCGAGGTCAAGGCCATAGCCGGTTCCGTAGGCGAGTCTTCAAAGCTGATATCGCTCCTGGCGGGGCGCTCCAAGCAGATAGGCGAGATAGTGGA
The DNA here is from genome assembly GCA_021789215.1 of Nitrospirota bacterium. Classification (GTDB taxonomy): domain Bacteria; phylum Nitrospirota; class Thermodesulfovibrionia; order Thermodesulfovibrionales; family JdFR-88; genus JAJYJS01. The sequence continues at coordinate 12,373 of JAJYJS010000007.1, forward strand.
GGTCATAAGCGGCATAGCGGACCAGACCAATCTGCTTGCCCTGAACGCGGCGATAGAGGCCGCGAGGGCGGGTGAACAGGGCAAGGGGTTTGCCGTTGTCGCCGACGAGGTAAGGAAGCTGGCTGAAAAGACGGCCAAGTCCACCTCCGAGATAAGCGGGATGATAAAGGCCATTCAGGAGGAGGTCCATCAGGCCTTCAGCTCCATGGAAAACGGGACAAAGAGCGTCGAAACAGGCGTGGAATACGCCTCCAGGGCAGGGCAGGCACTGCAAAAAATCGTAAACAGCGTGTCCGGGCTCCAGTCCATGATACAGCAGATAGCCTCGGCGACCGAGCAGATGTCCACCGCTTCCAGCCAGATAAGCGGCGATATCGAGTCCATTGCGGGCATATCGAAGGAGTCTTCCGCCGCATCGGAGCAGATGGCACAGTCGGCCAACGACCTTTCGAGGCTTTCAGCCGGCCTCCAGCAGACGGTCGGGCATTTCAGGGTCTGATATGGAAAGCGGCCCCGCCTCCTGCTAGAATTAGGCAGAAGCCGCAAGCGGGAGGTTTTCCCCTGACATGCCGCATTTCGGACTGATGGACGAAGACGCCCTGGGCCCCATAGAGGGCCCTCTCCTCCGCGCGAAGCTCCACATCAGGGGGGGCAGGCGCAGGCTGGAGCGCGGCCTCTATACCGACGGCATAATGGCCCTCTTCGACGCCCTGTGCAGCGCCATGCAATGGTACGCCGCCCTGCACTGGGACAGGCTGCGCATCGAAAAGGGCGACGACCCCAACAATGACAGGACCCTGTATCATGTGCTGGTGCGCTCAGGCGTCCTCAGCGGCAGGTTCAGCTACGAGGAATTCGACGCGCTTGTAATCAGGGCCCTCAATGAGGAGATACGGAATTTCGACTGGAAAGGGCTTTATGAAGGGCTCACGGAGGTTTTCACGGAGCTTGGCGTGATGCCCTTCGACGAAAAAACGCTCCCCGGGGAAAAACCCGAGCCGTTCCTGGGGAAACCATGATTTTTTTATTTGTTAATCCGGCGGGAGGACCTTTTTCACAACGCCTTCCAGTTCGGAGTAGTCGCTGAACCTCGCATCGGGCTTGAAATCGAACGGCCCGCCCCCGCCCCGGAACATTATGAATTTCATCCCGGCCTTCTTCGCCCCCACGAGGTCTTTCTCCGGGTTGTCGCCTATGTAAACGGAATCCTCCGGCTTTACCCAGAGCCTGCTCATGGCCGTATGGAAAAGCCTTGTGTCGGGCTTCTTGTAGCCGAAACGGGAGGAAAGGAGCGCCGTCCTGAAAAACCTCGTGAGGCCCAGCATCTCCATCTCCGGTTCCGTGAAGACCCACTGGGCATCGGAGATTATGGCTATCTTGTACAGGCGGGCGATCGCCGAGACGGCATTGCTCACATTGGAGAAAAGCCCGAAACGCCTGCGCGTAAGCGACCTGTAGAGCATCGAGACGGCGATTACGGCGGACTTGGCGGGCCTGTCCTGCCCATACCGCCTCATTATCTCATAAAATATCTTGTAAATATCCACCTCGGAGTGGGGCTCGTTGCTCAGGTTGAGGCTCAGCCTTATCTCCTCGAAATAAGTCTTTTTCAGCTCCTCGGGGGATATCCTCACAAGGTGATAGCCAAGGTACTGGGAGAGCGCGGAATAAACCCAGGGGTCCTGCTCATCGGTGAAAATGTCTATAAGCGTGCCGTAGAGGTCGAAAAACACCGCCTGTCTCTTCATCCGGATGCTTCCATTTTCATTGAAGAACCCCGCGGCAGAGACCGCAGGGATTCTTAATGCAAGAGTTTTTTATATTCTCATTCACTCGCTTGACCCTGCGTCAAGGGAACTGGTCCCCAAGCCACAGGGAATACGCTCGCTATCCATTTATTTCAGATTCTATCACATGCGCCGGCCCGTCATCTTGTCCCCCGGACACGTTTTTGGTGACACGCGTCATCTTGCCCGTGTCCGCGCTCCCGGTTTAAGATGAAAACGGCGCAGAAGGGAAGCGGCGCGAGGAGCGCAAGCGACGAAGCAATCTCATAAGTAATTGATTTTTCTAAAGACGTGCTTGCTTCGCTCCGCTCGCAATGACAGTCGAAACAGTTTTTCAGCAGCCTGCTAAAAAAAGAGGGGTTTTTATAGTACAATCTGCTAAGGAGTGTTTTTCATTTTCATGGGACTTTTAAGCGCATTGAGGGAAACTGTTTTTCCGGTTTTTTCAGGAAGGCTCCGGAGGCATTTTATTACTGTGCCCGCCCTCATGAGGGATGGGGATATCACACTCAGGGCCATCGGGCCATTCGCAAAGAGGAGAGATATTTCCGCAGCGGACGGCCTGGCTGGTTTCAAATCCATGCGGCGCCTGAAAAAGGCCCTCCCCCTGTGCTATTACATCGAGGCTGGAACAGTCTGCATAGGTCTTGCCGGGATGCGTGACATCCGGCCGGGCAAATCCGCCGAGGCCGCCCTGATAATCTTCAGCACCGATTGGAGGCGCAGGGGGTACGGCTCAAGGGCATTCAGGCTCCTTGCGAAGAATTTGAAGACGCGCGGCATTTTTGAACGCCTCACTGTAAGGGTGGAAAAGGAAAACCCGGCGGCCATCTCCTTCTGGAGGAAGATGGGGTTTTTTGTGGAAAAGGCGGAAACCGGGGAAAAAACCATAACGGAGATGCGGCTCGACATGAGCAAGGAGGACGCCATTGGACGGATTTGAGCAGAAAACACTTGCGGAGGTCCCGGAAGGGCTGCCGGCGCTAAACCAGCTTGCCTTCAATCTGTGGTGGAGCTGGCACCCGGAGGCCAGAATGCTCTTCAAGACGCTGAACCGCGCGGCATGGAAGCTCTCCGGCCATAACCCGGTGAAAATGCTCAACGGCCTGGACAAAAGCGTCTTCGAAAACGCCCTCAAAGACCCTGTCTTCATGGACCGGTACGAAAAGATCATATCGAGGTTCAACTCCGAGATTAAGAACCGGGGGGCGTGGTTCCCGGACAACATAAAAGCGGAGCAGATGCACCCCGTAGCCTTTTTCTCGGCTGAGTACGGCCTGCACCATTCGCTGCCTTTTTACGCCGGCGGGCTTGGCTTTCTGGCCGGGGACTTCCTGAAGGAGAGCAACGACCTGGGGCTCCCGATGGTCGGGGTGGGGTTTATGTACCCGGAGGGATACCTGCACCAGAGGATCGCGGTCAACGGCTGGCAGCAGGACACCGACGAGCCGATAGACCGGGCAAACGCTCCGATTTCGAGGGTCGTGGACAATTCCGGGGACCGCCTGATCGTGCAGGTGCCCTTCATAGCGCCCCCGATTTACGTTGAGGTATGGAGGATAGAGATAGGCAACGTCCACCTGTACCTGATAGACACCGACATCGACTCCAACGACCCGTGGAACCGGAGCATTTCGGCAAGGCTTTACACCGGCAACATCGAGCAGAGGCTGAGGCAGGAAATCGTCCTCGGCATCGGGGGCAAAGAAGTGCTTAAAACCCTTGGCATATCCCATTCCGTGCTGCACCTCAATGAAGGGCACCCGGCCTTTGCCATACTGGAGCGCATAAGGGAAAGGGTCGAGCCCGGGATGGGTTTTGACGAGGCCTTCAACGAGGTCCGGGAGACGACCGTATTTACGACCCATACGCCTGTCCCCGCGGGCACGGACGTCTTCCCGTTCCCGCTCATGGAGAAATATTTCAACACGTACTGGCCGTCGCTCGGCATAGACCGCGAAAGGTTCTTCAGCCTCGGCATAAACCCTGCAAGCCCCAACTCGGGCTTCAACATGACCGCCTTCGCCCTGAGGTGCTCGGCCTTCCACAACGGCGTGAGCAGGAAGCACGGAGAGGTGGCCCGCAAGATGTGGAACACGCTCTGGCCGCAGCTTCCGGAAGACAAGGTGCCTATAGACTCCGTAACCAACGGCGTACACGTTTCGACTTGGATAGAGCCCAAGATGGAACTGCTCTTCAACCGTTACCTTGACGGCTGGCTGGCGGAACAGGACGACCCGCAGATATGGCAGAAGGTAAACGGCATCCCCGACGTAGAGCTTTGGAACACGCATTACTGGCTCAAGATGAAGCTCATCATGCGCACGATGGAGCGGGCGCGGGACAGGTGGCTCACCGATACTCCCGAACCGCAGGTTATACTGGCCTCCGGCGTGATACTGGACCCCAATGCCCTCACCATAGGCTTTGCCCGCAGGTTTGTCACCTACAAGCGGGCAAACCTCATTTTCCAGGACCCCGACAGGCTCAAGGGCATTCTCAACAACAAATGGAGGCCCGTGCAGATAATATTTGCCGGAAAGGCCCATCCCGATGACGCGCCCGCAAAAAAGATCCTCCAGCAGGTCTTCGACGCCGCAAAGGACCCCTCCTACGGCGGCAGGATCGCCGTAGTGGAGGACTATGACGAGATGCTCGCGCAGTATCTGACGCATGGGGTCGATGTGTGGCTTAACAACCCCCTGCCGCCGCTGGAGGCAAGCGGCACAAGCGGGATGAAGGCCTCGCTTAACGGCGTGCCCAACCTGAGCATACTTGACGGCTGGTGGATTGAGGGCTACAACGGCACAAACGGCTGGGCGTTTGAAGGGGCGCAGGGGCCGGACAGGGACGCACGGGACGCCGGGGCCATTTACAAACTGCTCGAAGAACAGATAGTGCCGCTTTTTTACAAGGTCGGGGATGACGGAGTGCCGCACGAGTGGGTGCGCGTCATGAAAAACGCCATAATAAGCAACGCGCCCCGGTTCAGCGCTCGCAGGATGGTGAAGGAATATTGCACGAAGTTCTATTCAAGGGCGGTCGCCGGGAAGGAGGCAGCGGGCAAACCAGCCTAGTCCTCTATCTTTCCACCATTATCCTGACGCCGCCGTCGGAGCCGCGCCTTATTACATCGCCTATGTGGGCCGCAGGGATGCCTTCAGCAAGCATGGCGGAGACGAGGCGCTCCTTCCTGTCCTCCGGCACAAAGACAAGCAGGCCGCCGGAGGTCTGCGTGTCATTGAGCAGGAGCCTGGCCGTATCCGGCAAATCGTCCCATTTCACATAAGGGGAATAGGTCTTGAGGTTGGAAAGCGTCCCGCCCGGCACCACGTTCATATCGGCAAGCCTCACGGCCTCCGGGAAACAAGGGACGCGGCTTGAGTAAACGCGGGCCTCGCATCCGCTTGCAAGGAGCACCTCGTGCATGTGCCCTATCAGGCCGAAACCCGTTATGTCGGTCGCGGTGCTTACTCCGGTTTCAACCATTATCTCGCTTGCCCTCTTATTTAGCGCAAGCATGGATTCAGTGAACTCCTCTATGGCCCCGGGGCCGCACACCCCCGCCTTTATCCCGGTGGATATGATGCCTGTGCCTATCTTCTTGGTAAGGACCATGGCGTCGCCGGGCCTGGCCCCGGAATTGCCGTAAATCCTTTCAGGATGTATGAAGCCCGTGACGGAATAGCCGAATTTGGGCTCCTTGTCCCTGATGGTATGCCCGCCGATAATGGAGACCCCGGCCTCGGCCATCTTGTCTATGCCGCCCTGCATGACCTGTTTCAGGACCGGGAAGAATTCCGCGTCAGAAGGGAACATGGCAACGTTCAGCGCGGCAACCGGCCTGCCGCCCATCGCATACACGTCGGAAAGGGCGTTGGCCGCCGCTATGGCCCCGAACGTGTAAGGGTCGTCCACAATGGGCGTAAAAAAGTCCACCGTCAGCACCAGTGCCAGTTCGTCGCTGATGCGGTAAACCCCCGCATCATCGGCGTTGGCTGTGCCCACGAGGACGTTTTTATCCTTAAGAGCCGGCAGCTGCCCCAGAACCTGGAGCAGGTCCCCAGGACTGAACTTCGACGCTCAGCCCGCGCAACTGGACATTTCAGTGAGCCGGATATCCATTTCCCTCCTTACCCCCCTCTTTCCCCCTTATTTTAAGGGGTATGAAAGGGGGTTACCCTGCCCGGATATAATTATGTTTATGGGGGCCTCCTGCAAAGCAGGATATTCATTTTATGCGAAATTATACCAGAGAAAAGGGCCTATTTCCCTCTTATCCACCAGTCGCTCTTGTCCGAAAACCACCAGAGGGAGGAATCCGTTTCGAGTATGGTGGAGGCGAGTCCCCGCGCGGTATCCGTCTTAAGCCTCTTGAGGGCGAACTCAAGCCATTCGTCGGCGTACCTGGAGCCCAGGTCCTTGTATTCTTTCAGCGCCAGTATAAGCTCCATCTGGTCCGCGTCGTGGGCGATGAGGGACTCCGGCGTCTTCTGCTCACCAAACTCCCTGATTAACCCCTCAAGCTCGGCCCCGAAGGGGACGTCCGCCGTAAGCTCCCTTATCGTCTTTTCCTCGTCCACCTTCACGTATTTTTTATTCACGTAGTTCAGGTCCCCGGTCCTCGCCTCAAGCATGTCGTGGAAGAGGCACATCCTGAGTATGCGGTCTTTGTCCGCGCCGCCGTCCATCGAGGCAAGGACGAAGCCGATGCAGGCGGTGCGGAAGACGTGCTCGGCAACGGACTCGGCCCCCGAACCCAGGAACTGAAAGCCGCTCCGGGGCGTGCGCTTCAGCATCCCGGCCTCGAACAGGAAATTGGCTATCGCCTGCATGCCGTTTCCCGCCTGATTTGTTTTTTCCGTTTTTTTATTTCCCCGGTTTTTTATTTTCCCCCCTCCTCCGGCTCTATCTCGAATGCGAGAAACCCGTGCGGCCTCTCGATGCCGTGCATCTCCTCAACAAGAGCGTCCAGCGCCTCCTGAATGCTCCCGGCCCCCGGGACGACCTTCCTGAACCCCTCGTCCTGCAACAACGAGTTCAGGCCGTAATAGGAATTTATCCGCTTCACGCGCACATGGAGCGAATGGTATTTGATGGTGTCGCCCTTGTTCACGTCGGCATAGGGGGTTATGTTTATGCGGGCGTCGACCGTCTTCTTCCCGTCCCGTATCGCCTTCTCCCATTCGGGCCTTATATCGAAATGGAATTTCGCCTTGGTAGTCATCAGGTTTTTTTACCTTCCTTCCCGTAGCCGGGAGGAAACGGCATGTTTTTTTCCTCCTGCCACTGTTCAGGGTGTTTTTGTTTTTTTGCAGGGGTCTTCACAACCATTGAGGACGCCTTGGGGCTGAACCCGCCTGTCTTGCCCAGGAGGCCGATTTCGGCCTGATAGCTCCTGCCGGGCAGCGCGTCCAGATAAAGGCTCCCGTTTATGGTATCGAGCTTCAGCTCCTTTACGGCCTTCTTCCGGCCGTCTTCACGGAGCCTGAGGACGGGGCTGTCCGATATCTCTTTTCCCGTTTTTTCAATCTCCCAGAAGGCAAACAGCCTTCCGGGGTTGACAGCCAGGAGCACCGCCCTGCCGGTCCCCGCTGGCGTTCTCCTTTTCCGCGGGACCCGTACAATAGAGCGGGCGGAGTCCTTTGCCCTGAGCTTAAGTTTTGCGGGCTTTTTCCTTCCGGATTCAGTCTTTACGGCTTTTTTTTTACTTCCAGGGGCCTTTTCCCTGGTATAGATATCGGTTTCCCGCTCAGTGCCCTCTCTCAGTATGCTCTCGATAAGCTCGGCTTTCGACTTGACCATCGGCAGTTCCAGCTCAAGCGCAAGCTTTTTAAGCTGGAGCACCTTCAATTTTTCAAGCTCTTCTCTTTCCCATTTCTTCATAGATTCACCTGGTCAGAAATAATAACATTTTTCCTGTCCGTTCTAATGGGCCTGGGCCCAGTTGCGGCCAGTACCCACGTCCACCTGGACAGGCACCTGGAGGCCCGCCGCCTCTATCATGTCTGATTTAATTATATCAGTCATTTCGTCAAGCTCTTCACCGGGGCACTCGAAGACAAGCTCGTCATGCACCTGGATGATGAGCCTGGTGCGATATTTTTCCCTGAGCTTTCCGGAAAGGGTTATCATGGCCTTTTTGATGATGTCGGCGGCGGTGCCCTGTATGGGGGAATTCATGGCGAGGCGCTCACCCAGGGAGCGCACCCTGGCATCCCTGCTCTTAAGCTCCGGTATGGGCCGCTTCCTGCCCGACACCGTCCGCACATATCCCTTCCTTTTTGCCTCCTCTATCGCGCCCTGAAGGTATGCCTTGACGCCCGGATGCCGCTCGAAATACCTGTTTATATACTGTGCGGCCTCGGACGTGCTGACGCCTATGTTCTCGCTCAGGCCATAGGGAGTTATGCCGTAAATAATGCCGAAGTTCACCCCCTTTGCCACCCTGCGCATGCCGGGGGTTATATTTTCAGGCGCAACCCCGAATATCCCGGACGCGGTCGCCGCATGTATGTCCTTTCCCTTCTGGAAGAGCCTTTTCAATGCCTCGTCGCCGGAAAGATGCGCAAGCACCCTCAACTCTATCTGCGAATAGTCCGCAGATATTATCATGAAACCCTCTTCCGCTATGAAGGCCTCCCGTATCTTCCTGCCCCAGTCCCCCCTCACGGGTATGTTCTGTATGTTGGGGTCGGTGCTCGAAAGCCTTCCCGTGGCGGTGACGGCCTGGTTGAATGAGGTGTGAATCCTGCCCGTGCGCGGGTTTACAAGCCCCGGCAGGACGTCCACATAGGTGGACTTGAGCTTGAAGAGGGCCCGCCAGTCCAGGACTTCCCTCGGAAGCTCATGCACCTTCGCAAGCTCCTCAAGAATGCCGACCTCGGTGGAATAGCCGGTCTTTTTCTTCCTGCCCGGCGGGAGGCCAAGCACATTAAAGAGGATATGCCCAAGCTGCTTCGGGGAGTTTATGTTGAACTCGCCCCCGGCATGGAAATATATCCTCTTTCTAAGCGCATCAAGCTCCCTCTCAAGCTCCGTCGAGAAAGCGCCGAGCTGGTCTGTGTCTATCTTTACGCCGGCCCGCTCCATGTCCGCCAAAACGCCTATAAGGGGCATCTCTATGTTGAAATAGCAGTTGCCAAGCCCCTCCTCTTCAAGCCTCCTGAACAGGATGTCCTTCAGTTCAAGCGAAAGCTCCGCCTCGTGGCAGGCGAAACCCCTCGCGCGTTCCACGGGAATCTCCTCGAACCTCTTTGCCTTTCCCCTTATCTCCGCATAGGTCTTTTTCTTTACTGAAAGATATTCGAGAGCGACTGTTTCCAGGCTGTGCTCGCTCCGGAGGGGGTTTATAAGATGGGAGGCTATCATCGTGTCGTAGAGCGTGCCCCCGAGCCCTATCCCCTTTTCCCTGAGCAATAGCGCTTCGTGTTTTATATTGTGCCCCGTTTTTGGTATTTCTCCGTTTTCCAGAATGGGTTTCAGGATGGAGAGGGCGGCCCCGGCCTCCATCTGGACCGGCGCGCCCGGATAATCATGCCCAAGGGGGATGTACGCCCCGCGGCCTTCAGAGGCGGAAAGCGCGATGCCCGCAATGTCGCCATTTACCGGGGGCCTGTCTCCGGGCTCTATTCTTATGGAGAACCCATTCCGCAGCCCGTCAATTATTGCGCGAAGTTTTTCTTCGGAACAGGCTGTTTCGTAATGCCCTTCCGGGGGTATCTCTCCGGGTACGTATTTCATGAGGGAGGTGAATTCGAATTCCTTGAACATGGCCAGGAGGGCGTGCCAGTCCGGCTCCTTTATGGCCAGGTCCTTTATGTCGACTCTTACCGGCGCGCTCCGGTTTATGAGCGCAAGCTCGTAGGAGAGCTTTATGTCCTTAACGCCCTCCTCTATGAGCCTCCTTGTCCTCTCCCTTGCTATCTTTTCGGGATGCGCCATAAGCTCATCGAGGCCCCCGAACTGGCCGAAAAGCTCCTTCGCGGTCTTCTCCCCTATCCCCTTCACTCCGGGGATGTTGTCCACCGCGTCGCCAACAATCGCCATATACTCCGGTATCCTCTCAGGCGGCACACCGAAGCGCTCCAGCACATAGTCCCTGCCCAGGACGGCGTTCTTCATGGGGTCGTAAACCAGGATGCCGTCTCCAACAAGCTGCAACATGTCCTTGTCCGCGGTCACGATATAGACCCTGTGCCCCGCCCTTGAGACTTTTTCCGCTATGGTGGCGATAACGTCGTCGGCCTCATAGCCCGGCTCTTCATACAGCCTTACCCTGAATGCCTCTATGATTTTCCTTATGTAGGGGAGCTGCTCTATCATCTCCTCCGGCGCGCCCGGCCTGTGCGCCTTGTACTGCCCGAAAAGCCTGTGACGGTCCGTGGCGTGCGGGGTGTCGAAGGCTATCATCAGCCCTCCGGGGTTCAGGTCCCTTATTATCTTCAGGAGCATGTTGGTGAAGCCGAATATGGCGTTGGTGGGCCTGCCCCTGGAGTCCCTCAGCCCCCGGATGGCGTAAAAGGCCCTGTAAACGTAGGAGTTCCCGTCGATAAGATAAATGTCCATTCAGCTAATATCTTAACATTTGGACGGGGGTGGTCAGCCCAATATATGGCGGATTTCGAGGGTCGAGCGGCAGGAAGACAGCCTGACCATAACGGCATCGAGGATGTGCATGCTCTTTTCACGGCGGGCCGGGAACAATTCGTCCAGCCTCTTTTCGTAGGAATGGCCGCCGCCCGCGCTGTCGCGGTCGAACTCCCAGACGGTGCCGGCCGGAATAAGCCCGCCCAGCACCAGCTTCAATATCTTTATGCCGGGCACGGGATTGTTCGCCACCGAGACCAGTATCCGCTCCTTGTTCTTCAGCTTCATCTGGAAGAAGCAGTGTGTCCCGGTATTCCTGTATGCAACCACCTTGCCCATAGTGGATTCCCTCAACGCCTGATTATAACAAAACGGGGCGTTCAAGTTGCAAACAAAAAAACCCCTCTGGACACCGGAAGAAACCGCTCCAAAGAAAAATTCTCACTCCGCCGGGCCGTGTCCGAATTTTGCGGACTTGACGGTAACGGCTATGCCTTCGGCCAGGTGGACGTGGATGAATTTTTTAAGCTCCGCCAGCAGCCCGGAGGAAGGCCTTATCCGCATTATCTTCTCCAGGGGCCACTCGCTAAGGTTCCTGTATATGCCGGGCAGCGCCGCGGATATCTCAAGCGACGGCCCGCTTCTGGCGCATGCGCCGCAAAGCAGGGCGCCCTCGCGCGGGTAAAAGACGCGGCTTCCCGCGCCGCACCTTGCACACCCCCTGAGCGACGGTGCATAGCCCGTGAGCGAAAGCAGTCTTGCCTTGAATACCGCCGGGATGAACTGCCACCGCTCTCTCGTTTCCCTTTCATTTTTCACGGCCGCCGGAGCAGTCACACCGGACGCATTCGCGCCCGCAGCCGCGCCCCCCGTGGACATAATCATGCCATGTAGCATAGTCATGCTCTGGAGGGTGGATAACGCCCAGAGCAGAAGCTCGAAAACTCTGGGGGCTGGCTCCCGTTCCGGCAGGAGTTTCAGTATAAGCTCGGCGAATTCCGTTGCCTGCAAAAGGGCCTTGATGTCTTCCCGGAGCGGCTGGAAGGAGGTCATTATGTCCGACTGCGTGAGTTTCGGGAGGCTTGCGTCCTCCCGGCCAAGCAGGGATATGCGCGAGTGGATAAAGGGCTCCAGACTCCCGCCGAACCGGCTTTTTATCTTTCTTGGGCTTTTGGCGAATGCGGAGCGGACTCCAAAATCCCTGGTGAGGTATTCGAGGATGAGGTCGGCCTCCCCGAAGGGGCGGCTTCTCAGGACGATGCCTTCGGTGCGCCCGAGCATTAAGGGTTACTCTTTTTCCGCCCTACATTATGTTGCCGAAATCCTCGGGCTTCAGGTTTTTCAGCCATTCCTCAAGCTCGTCGGCGTTCTTTAGCTCAAGGATGCTGTCCTCGACGAAGATCGGCGCGCTTGTCCTCAATGCGACCGCAACGGCGTCCGAGGGCCGGGAGTCCACCGGCGTCTCTTTTCTGCCGTCGGTCAGATAGATGAGGGCGTAGTAGGTGTTTTCAAGAAGGTCGGTTATGACTATCCTTGTTATCCTGACCTTCAGGTTCTCGATGAGGTTCCTGATAAGGTCGTGCGTGAGGGGCCTGGGGGTCATCACCTTTCCCAGGGCAAGGGCGATCGAGTCGGCCTCCGGCTTGCCTATCCAGATAGGCAGGGTGGCCGCGCCGTCCATTTCCCTGAGGAGCAGTATGTACATATTGCTCCGGGGGTCGAACAGAAGCCCTTCAACCTTCATTTCGACAAGGGGCATCTTTCCCTTCCTTTGTCTCTTACCGCAAGCCCAGCTCCGATATGGCCCGCGTATCGGAACGCCAATCCCTTTTGAGCTTTACCCACAGCTCAAGAAAGACCCTGGCATTAATAAGCCTCTCTATGTCGGCGCGGGCGGCCGTGCCGATGGCCTTCAGGCCCTGTCCGCTTTTCCCTATTATAATACCTTTCTGGCCCTCCCGCTCCACCCAGATATTGGCGCTTATCCGGACCGCGCCCCCTTCGGGCTCCTCCCAACTGACTATCTCCACGGCCACCGCGTGGGGGACCTCCTCCGAAGTGGCCTCCATTATCTTTTCCCTTATTATCTCGGCCGCCATGGACCTCTCCAGCTGGTCCGTCACAAGGTCGTCAGGGTAATACCTGGGGCCCTCGGGCAGATAAGCGAGAAGCCTTTCCAGCAGTACGCCGATGCCGTCGCCCTGAAGGGCAGAAACCGGTATTATCTCGTCGAACCGGAAAATCCTGGAGTATTCGGCCATTATTGGGAGCATCTTCGGTTTCTTCACGGTATCCACCTTGTTTATCAGCAGGAAGACGGCCTTCCGGTCCCTGGCCTTCGAAAGGAGTTTCAGCACCTCCTCTTCCCCAGGGCCCGGCAGGCGGGGTTCGACCATGAAAAGTATGGCGTCCACCTCGCGCATGGCCTCTTTGGACTCCTTTACCATCAGCTCGCCGAATTTGGTGACCGGCTTGTGGATCCCAGGGGTGTCTATGAATATGATCTGGGCCCCCTCGATGGTCTTTATGCCGATGATGCGGTTCCGGGTGGTCTGCGGTTTTTTTGTGACAATGGAGACCTTCTGCCCAAGAATGGTGTTGAGCAGCGTCGATTTGCCGACATTTGGCCGCCCGACTATCGAGACGTAGCCGGAGCGGAAAGCCTTTTTTTCCATAGTTTAAGTTTAAGTTGACGGCATATTAATTGCAAGCTGCGAAAATGCGAAAAATGCGGTTGCAGGGCATCCGGGCCTGTGCTAAGATGCAAGCAACAAAGCATTGGAGGAAACGCCCTGATGCTGAAAACGCTGCTGGCCTTGGCCCTAACCCTGCTTGCCGGCCTGTTTGCCATCGGCTCTGAATCCATGATATACGGCAAAAAGGAACGGGCCGGAAAAACCAAAAAAAGCTGACTAGAACCTGGCCAGCGCCTCTCTTATCCTGCCAAGACCGCGCTCTATGTCCTTTATTGACGTCGCATAGGAAAGCCGTATAAAATCGTCGTCCCCAAAGGCGTCTCCGGGGACCAGCGCCACGTTGGCCTTCTCAAGCAGATACATGGCAAGCTTCGATGAAGACCCGATCTCCGGGGATTTTCCGTACAGCGCCTTCGTGTTCGGGAAGGCGTAGAATGCGCCCGTTGGCATAGGGCACCTCATGCCCGGAATGGAATTGAGCCCTTCGACAAGGGCCTTCCTCCGTTTGCCGAACTCCGCGAGCATGGAGCCCACCGAGTCCTGCGGGCCTTTGAGGGCCTCAAGCGCGGCCATCTGGGCTATTGAAGTGGGATTGGATGTGGACTGGCTCTGAATGGAGGTCATGGCCTTTATGAGTTGTGCCGGGCCGGCCGCGTAGCCTATCCGCCAGCCTGTCATCGCGTAAGCCTTCGAAACGCCGTTGACCACTATGGCCCTCTGCTTTATCTCCTCCCCGATGCTGGCGATACTCAGGTGCTCCGTGCCGTCATAGAGGAGCTTTTCATATATCTCGTCGGATATGATGTAAAAATTGTTCTTTATGGCCAGCTCCGCTATGGCCTCAAGGCTCCTGCGGTCGTAAGTGAGCCCTGTGGGGTTGGAAGGCGAGTTCAGGATAAGGGCCTTCGTCCGCGGGGTTATATGCTCACGGAGCGCTTCGGGTTCCAGCCTGAAGCTGTCCTTCTCGAAGGTCCTCACGTAAACCGGCTCCGCCCCGGCGAGCATTACCTGCTCCGGATAGCTCACCCAGTAGGGTGAGGGGATGATGGCCTCATCGCCAGGGCCAAGCAACGCCTGCATTATGTTGTAAAGGCTGTGCTTGGCGCCGCATGAAACGAGTATCTCCTCCCTTTTATAACTTAAGGCGTTGTCTTTCTGGAACTTCTCTATTATCGCGTCCTTGAGCTTGTCAATGCCGCCCACGGCCGTGTACTTTGTAAACCCGTCCCTGATGGCCTTTATCGCGGCCTCTTTTATGTTCTCAGGCGTGTCGAAATCCGGCTCGCCCACGCCAAAACTTATTACGTCCACCCCCGAGGCCTTCATGGCCTTTGCCTTTGAGTCTATCGCAAGCGTCGGCGAGGGTTTGATGTTTTTGGCCCTGTTAGAAAGCATTTTTTTCTTTTCCACTCCTTCGGAGAAAAAATAATTAGAAATTGTACCACATCGGATAAAAAATGATAAAATGATTAAGAAATAAATAGCTTTTTTAAATGAGAAAGAACCCTCAACCAAGGAGGCCATGATGAAGAAACCGGTTGTTGACCAGGACACATGCGTTGGATGCGGCTCCTGCGCCGAGCTTTGCCCGAATGTCTTCGAGCTTAAAGACGAGAAGGCATATGTGATTAACCCGGAGGGCTGCGATTCCTGCGACTGCGAAGCCGCGGCCGGGGTGTGTCCGGTAGAGGCAATTACGCTTGTGGACTGAGCAAATATAAAAAAACTTTAAAAACCAAAAAAGCCCGGGGAAAAACCCCGGGCTTTTTTGGTTTGGCACAGGGCCGATTACCTCTTCCCGGACGCGCTTATCCTGTTGAGCTGGTCATCGAAAGAGAAAAGGTGGACATCGGGGCCGTCAGCCTTTGCGCATAAAATACAGTCTACAATGTCCAGCTTCCGCTCCGAGAAAAGGACAAGCGCCCGGATGAGCTCTTCCCTGTCTTCGTTTGCAACCCCTTTGTAATGAAGGATGCCGGTAAGACTGGCAGACGCTTTTTCTCTTGGGACTTTGTATATCCTTGTCAGGACATAAATGCACTCGGCTATAACGCTCTCCAGGACAATGACCTTCTCGCTGCCGGTTTTGACATTATCAAAAAAGGCCTTGGCCTTCGCATAAAGGCCGTCATCATCCTTTACAAGGTACCGGATAATGGTATTAGTGTCAGGGATGCTTTTTTTTGCGGGTCTTTTCACGGACGGATTCTTCCCACGCCCTTTCCTTCATATGCCTCATAGACACGCCCGGTTTTACATTTTTGGCGTACCCGGCAAGAGAACCCGCGGCATCTCTCACCGCCCTGACCATCACGGTATCATCCACGACCTCGAAATAAACCGCCTCTGCCCTCAGCTTCTCCCTGATTTCTTTTGGGATGGTAACCTGTCCCTTTCGCGTTATCTTTATTGCAGCGGTAGTCATTTTTTTAATCCTTACCTTTTTTAAAAGTAATACTTTTTTCAAATTGTAATGATTTTGGAAGAATCTGTCAATCCCGGGAGGGAAACAGCGGCTCCTCTCCCCATGGGGGAGGGGCAGGGCGGGGAAGATCGCCTTGGGGCGTGGAAAACCCCTCATGTAAGGCATGCATTCCCGGCTTTGATTTTTCAGCGGGGCTTTTTTGGGGCGGGGCCCCAAACACTTTAAGGGCGGGTGGGCGGGGCAGCTTTCAGCCTCTCCAGCGCCATTTTTGCCGCCTCAGTCTCGGCCTCTTTCTTTGTCTTTCCCGTGCCCTGCCCGTAAAGTTCCCTTGAGATATAAACTGCCGAGGTAAAGAGCTTCCTGTGCTCAAGCCCCTCCTCTTTCAAAAGCCTGTAGGCGGGCAACTGGCTGAAAAGCCTTTGGCAAAGCTCCTGAAGCTCCGTCTTCGGGTCCCGGAGCTGGCCCTCCTCGGCCACCGAGAGCAATTTATCCTTCAGTATCCTCATTATCAGCGCCTTTGCCTCCTCGTATCCGCCGTCCAGGTAGACCGCGCCGGCAAGCGCCTCGAAGGCCCCGGCCAGGATGGAGTCTTTTTTCCCGCCGCCTGTGCTTATCTCGCCTTTGCCAAGCAGGATGAAATCCCCAAGCCCGATGCCGGCAGCCGCCCTGGCAAGCTCCGAGCCCCTCACAATGGCGGCCCTCGCGCGAGACATCCCGGCTTCGCTCATGCCTGTGCCAAAAAGGTATTCCGATAGCACAAGCTCCAGCACCGAATCGCCCAGGAATTCGAGCCTTTCATTGTGCAGGGTGGATGCGTAAGAGCGGTGGGTAAGCGCCTGCCTGAGCAGTTCCTTGTCTTTGAATTTGTAGCCGGTATTCAGGTCTGAGAACGGCTCAGGGTTCAAATTTCCTGAACAGCAGGCAGGCATTCGTGCCGCCAAACCCGAAGGAGTTGGAAAGGGCGCATTTAACCGTCATTTCCCTTGCCTTATGCGGCACATAGTCCAGGTCGCATTCGGGGTCCGGGTCGTCAAGGTTGATAGTGGGCGGCACTATGGAGTGCATGATGCTGAGCACCGATACCGCAGCCTCAACCCCGCCCGCCGCGCCAAGCAGGTGCCCCGTCATGGATTTGGTTGAACTGACGGCGACCTTGTGCGCGTGGTCTCCGAACACCTTCTTTATCGCCGCGGTCTCAAGCTCGTCGCCCTGCTTTGTGGACGTGCCGTGGGCGTTTATGTAATCGACCTCGTGCGGAGATACCCCCGCGTCCCTGAGCGCACTGGCCATGCACCTTGCCGCGCCCTCGCCCCCTGGCGCGGGCGACGTTATATGATAGGCGTCCGAACTCATCCCGAAGCCTATAAGCTCCGCATATATGCGAGCACCCCTGCGCTGGGCAAAACCAAGCTCCTCAAGGACAAGCACACCCGAGCCCTCGCCCATGATGAAGCCGTCCCTTCCTGAGTCAAAAGGCCTCGACGCCCTGTGAGGTTCGCCGTTTCTGGTCGAAAGCGCCTTCATGGCGTTGAAGCCGCCTACGCCCAGGGGGGTTATGCAGGCCTCCGTGCCCCCGGCTATCATCGCGTCGGCATCCCCGTACTGGATTATCCTGTACGCCTCGCCGATGGAGTGGCTCCCGGTGGCGCAGGCCGTAACCGCGGCGGAGTTGGGGCCCTTCGCCCCATGCCTGATCGAGATGTGCCCCGATGCCAGGTTGATTATGAGCATGGGGATGAAGAACGGACTTATGCGCCTTGGGCCTTTCTCCATGTAGGCCTTGTGGTAATGCTCGATGGTATGCAGCCCGCCCATTCCGGCGCCCACCACAACCCCGACCCGCTCCGCGTTTGAGCCGTCTATCTTCAGGCCCGAATCCGCAAGCGCCATCCCGCCCGCCGCAAGGGCGAACTGGATGAAGCGGTCCATTTTTTTTACTTCCTTGGGCTCGATGAAGTCTTCCGGGACAAAGCCCTCAACCTCGCCCGCAATGCGCGTCGGAAACAGCGCGGCATCGAACTGGGTTATGCCCCTGATGCCGGAGCGGCCTTCGAGAAGGCCCTTCCACGTGGGCTCAAGCCCGATGCCAAGCGGAGTGATGAGGCCAAGCCCCGTTACTACTACCCTTCTCTTCATTCACCCTTTTTCTGCTTTATGTAATTTACCGCGTCCTGGACCTTTGCGATCTTCTCCGCGTCCTCGTCCGGTATCTCTATCTCGAACGCCTCCTCGAAAGCCATTACAAGCTCTACAGTGTCGAGTGAATCAGCGCCCAGGTCCTCTATGAAGGATGCCTCCGGTTTCACCTCCGCCAGGTCCACCCCAAGCTGCTTGGATATGATCTCTTTTACCTTCTGTTCTATCATTCGCCCTCTCCTCCTTCATTTTTATATTCGTAATCCATTTGCTCAATACTCACATGTACATCCCGCCGTTTACGTGTATGACCTGTCCGGTAATGTAACCCGCTCCGGGCGAGCAGAAAAACGCCACAGCGTTGGCGACGTCCCCGGGTGTCCCGAACTTGCCCGCGGGAATCGCCGACATCATCTGGTTTTTTACATCCTCCGTCAGCTTGTCCGTCATTGCCGTCGTTATAAAGCCCGGCGCGACCGCGTTGACCGTGATCCCTCTTGCGGCGTATTCCTTCGCTATCGTCTTCGTAAGCCCCACGATGCCGGCCTTCGAAGCGCTGTAGTTCACCTGCCCCGGGTTGCCCATGAAGGCCACCACGGACGCTATGCTGACAACCCTGCCCGAACGCTGGCGCGACATTATCTTCACGGCCTCCTTCGAGCACAGGAACACGCTCTTCAGGTTCACGTTTATGACCATGTCCCAGTCCTCGGGCTTCATCCTTATGAGCAGGCCGTCCCTCGTTATCCCCGCATTGTTTATGAGGATGTCCAGCCTGCCGAAATCGTTCTTTATCGCCTCGAAGGTTTTTTCGACGTCTTCCGGGTTGGCCACGTTCAGCGCGTATGCCTGCGTCTTGACCCCAAGGGCGTTTTTTATCGCCCCGGCAGCGGCGCCGGCCTCCTCCGCGTTAAGGTCGCCTATGGCTATCTGGGCGCCTCTTTTAGCGAGGTCCTCGGCAATCGCCCTGCCTATGCCCCTTGCCCCTCCCGTTATGAACGCCACCTGCCCGCTTAGTTCCATTGGCAAAATACCTCCCCGGAAAAAAATCAGGGTAAATTTTAACAGGAAAAAGCATTATTTTTCCAGAGGCAAATGCCTGCACGGGGGAAAAGCCGTTACCTGGCAAGCAGTTTTCTCACATCCCCAACACGCAGCGTTATCTTGTGACTGTCCAGGTATTCAAGAAAAGGGAGGGCGTATTTCCTGGATGTGCCAAGCACGTCCCTGAACTCAGACACCGCCATCTCCGGTTTTTTGGAGAAGAATTCCCGGAGCAGGGCCAGCATCTTTTCGTGGCAGGAAGATGTAATGTAGAAGGAATCGTTTATCCTTACGACGCTGCCCTCCTTGCTCATCAGCTTTAGTATGTCCGCAAGCCGCTTTTCGTCCAGCGGGATTTTTTTCGAAAGCTCCGCCCTGTCCGGGGGCTGGAAACAGGCCGCTCCAAGCTCCCTGAGCACCTTCTGCTTTATCTGCTCGTCCTGCCCCGAAAGGGCCGCCCTGAAAGACTTTAGCCTGACCACGTCCTGCTCGGCCGCAAGCTCCGGAATCACCGGCAGGAGCCCGGAAAAAATCCTCTGGTCCACATTCAGCCGGGCCCTCAGCTCCTCCTTGGGCATGCCCGGCCTCAACGGGTTCTGCTTGTGGAACCCCTGCAATGCGGAGACCATCTTTTCCCTGAACGCGCTGAACGCAGAGGAGTGGATTACGGTGTCCCCCACGAACACGGCGGAGCCTTCGTTTTTCAGGGCTTCGAGCGCCTTTTCTATCTCCTTCACCTGGGCCTTTATCCAGCCCTCAAGGGCCAGCCTGTCCATTCCCCGCAGCCCCGATTTGGTTATCTTCTGCGCGAGCTTTTCCCTGAGGCTGCCTTTTTCGTATATCCCCAGGTCGTCCAGACTGTCCTTCCTGCGCCTCCTCGCGGGCTGGGGGTCGAGCACGCTGCCGCCGCCTATGGTCTCAAGAGGAGAGAGCCTGCGGACTACAAACCTGTCCGTGCCCTGCGCCACAACGGGCTCCGCAAGCCTTGCCTGGGCGTATGAGGACTCTCCTTCCCTCAATTCCTGCCTGCCGTAAAGCACTATCCTGGCGACTGTTTCGGATGTGCCAAGGTGGAAGTGCACGCGGTCTCCGGTCTTGAGAGGAGGCACCCCCGCCAAAAGCTCTATCTTCACATCAAGCTCCCGTGCGGGCCTGAACCTCCCGGGACTGACCACCACATCTCCGCGCCTCAGCTCCTGCTTCTCTATGCCCTGGAGGTTCAGCGCGGCCCTCTGCCCGGCGCAGGCCTCCTTCATGGGCCTGCCATGGCTCTGTATCCCCCTTATGCGGGTTTCGATGCCCTTGGGCAGTATTTCTACGGTGTCTTCCACCCTTGCGGTGCCGGAAAGGGCGGTGCCGGTTATGACCGTGCCAAAACCCTTCAGGGTGAAGACCCTGTCCACGGGCAGCCTGAAGAGGCCTCCGGCAGGCTTTGGTTCCACGGCAAGTGAAAGCTGCCTTATTTTCTCCTTGAGCGCCTCTATATTTTCTCCCGTCTTCGCGGACACGGGGATTATTTCGGCGCCTTCCAGGAACGAGCCCTTTATGAAATCCCGGGCCTCCTCGCAGACAAGCTCCAGCCAGTCCCTGTCGGCCATGTCCGTTTTCGTGACCGCCACCAAGCCCTTTTCTATCTTCAGGAGCTGGCATATCTGGAGGTGCTCCCTGCTCTGGGGCATGATGCCCTCATCGGCCGCAATCACCATCAGCACAAGGTCTATCCCGCCCGCCCCGGCAAGCATGTTCCTTATGAGCTTCTCGTGCCCGGGCACGTCGATTATGCCCACGGTGAGGCCGTCGGCTGGATAGTCCAAGTTGGCAAAACCCAAGTCTATCGTAATGCCGCGCTCCTTTTCCTCCTTGAGCCTGTCGGGGTCCGTGCCGGTAAGCGCCTTTACAAGCGTGCTCTTGCCGTGGTCTATGTGGCCTGCCGTTCCAAGGACAACGTAGCGCATGAAACTTATTATACCCCATAACACACGCATGAATAATCGCCAAATAAAACGGTTTCGTTTGACAACCCTCCCGGCATCTGATAATTAAAAATCAGGCACACCGCATTAAAATCGAAAGGGGGTTTTACGCTGTGAGGATAGCCATGCTTTCCCCTCTCTATGAAAGCGTCCCGCCAAAGTTGTACGGCGGGACCGAGAGGGTTGTTTCATATATAACCGAGGAACTTGTAAAGGCCGGGCACGAGGTGACGCTTTTTGCGTCAGGGGATTCCGAGACCTCGGCCCGCCTCGTCCCCGTGTGCGAAAGGGCGCTGAGGCTTGACCCTGAATGCCGGGACCCGCTTGCGTCCCACTTCCTGATGCTGGAAGATGTGCTGAGGCGGCAGACGGACTTCGACATCATACATTCAAACGTGGACTATGTAGGGCTGTCCTTTGCGAAGAGGTCTGCGGTGCCGGTTGTGGCCACCCTGCACGGCAGGCTCGACATAAGGGAAGTCATTACGCTCATGAAACGCTACCAGGAATTCCCGCTCATCTCCATATCCAACGCCCAGCGGAGGCCGATGCTGTTTGTGAACTGGCTTGCGACCATATATCACGGCCTGCCCCCGGACCTTTACAGCTTTAATCCAAACCCTGGTGACTACCTGGTTTACATAGGCAGGATATCTCCTGAAAAGCGCGTGGACAGCGCAATAGACATCGCGGTGAAGTCCGGCATGCCGCTTAAAATCGCGGCAAAGGTGGACAAAGTAGACATTGAATATTTCGAGCAGGTCATCAGGCCCATGCTAAAGCACCAGCTTGTCGAATTCCTTGGAGAAGTGGGCGACAGGGACAAGAACGCCTTGCTCGGACAGGCGCTGGCAAGCCTTCACCCCGTGGACTGGCCGGAACCCTTCGGGCTTTCCATGATAGAGTCGATGGCCTGCGGCACCCCCGTGCTGGCAAGGAGAAGGGGGTCCGTGCCCGAGGTCATAGACCACGGCATTACAGGCTTCATTTTCGAAAAGAACGAGGAGGCCGTGGTCTATCTGAAAAACAACATGTTCTCTTTTTCCAGGAGGATGTGCAGGGAGCAGTTTGCAAGACGGTTCAATTCCGCAAGGATGGCCGGGGATTACCTGAAGGCCTATGAAAAGGTGCTCGAAAAAAAGGGCGGGATAAAGCGAAGTGCCTGAGCCGGGCAAGTCCATAAGCAAGTATTACATCGTTGCGTCCTCAACCTTCATAGACCCGCACAGGCTGATCGTAAAATACGGCGACACCTTCGGCGTATTCGACAGGTACGGCGACATAATCCCGATTGGCAAGGGCGAGCAGGGCCTCTACCACGAAGGCACCAGGTTCCTTTCGAGATACGAAATCCAGGTGAACGGCAGGCGCCCCCTGTTCCTCAGCTCCAATGTGGACGAGGACAATATATTCCTTACCGTAGACCTGACAAACCCGCAGATAGAGCTGCGCGGCTACAGCCTGACGCAGGACTCCGTGCACATCATGCGCTCGCGGCTGCTGTTCGATGCCCAGTGCCTGGAATATATACGGCTCAGGAATTTCAGCACCGAACCCGCAAGGTTCAGTCTGGAACTGCTCTTCGACGCGGATTTGGCTGACATATTCGAGGTGCGCGGCTTCAAACGGAAAAAGAGGGGGAAGATGCTCGAATCAGCGGCAGGCGATGGCGGACTTACCTTCTCTTACCAGGGCCTCGACGGGATAACGCGCACGACCTCGATAAGATTTTCCCGCCGTCCGGACAGGACGAAGGGGAAGAAGGGCGTCTCGTTCGACGTGGACCTGAAACCGGGCGGCACGGAAAACATCGACGTCTCCATAGCCTACCTGAGCAGCGACCTGGGCCGTAGGGAACTGGACTTCAGAGAGGCCTCCAGAAGGGCGAAAAAACGTGAAAGCTCCCTGCGGAGCGAATGCGCCTCGCTCACCACATCGAACCAGCAGTTCAACGGATGCCTGAAGAGGGCCGTCGCGGACATAAAGATGATGCTCACGGAGACCGCCTACGGGCCTTATCCCTATGGCGGGATCCCCTGGTTCAGCACGCCTTTCGGCAGGGACGGGATAATCACGGCCATGGAATGCCTCTGGATAAACCCCGGCATAGCCAGGGGGGTGCTTAAATATCTTGCATCGAGACAGGCAAGGGATTTCGACAAGGCCAAGGCGGCCGAGCCCGGAAAGATACTTCACGAAGCCAGGAAGGGCGAGCTTGTGAATCTGGGGGAGATACCCTTCGGCCTCTACTACGGGAGCGTGGATTCCACCCCTCTTTTCCTCATGCTTGCCCATGCGTACTGGAAACGGACAGGCGATGCCGAACTGATAAAAAAACTCTGGGAACACATAGAGCTTTCCATACTCTGGATGGAAAATTACGGCGACATGGACGGCGACGGGTTCCTTGAATACATGCCGGACAGGGCGGGGCTTATAAATCAGGGGTGGAAGGACTCCCAGGATTCCGTCTTCCACAAGGACGGCTCCTTCCCTGAAGGCCCCATTGCGCTATGCGAGGTGCAGGGCTATGCGTATGCGGCAAAGAAAGGCGGCGCGGCCCTGGCCGCGCTGCTTGGCAAGAAAAACCTCGCTGAAAAACTGCTCAGTGAGGCCGGGGATCTCAAGGAGAACTTCAACCGCCAGTTCTGGGACGATGCCCTGGGGGCTTATGTCCTTGCCCTGGACGGCAGGAAAAAACCCTGCCGGGTGGTTGCCTCGAATGCGGGGCATGCCCTGTTCACATCCATCGCGCCGCCATCGAGGGCAAAGGCCCTCGCGGACACGCTCTTGTCCCGGCAGGTGTTTTCGGGCTGGGGCATCCGCACCGTTTCAGCCGGAGAGAAGCTCTATAACCCAATTTCCTACCATAACGGCACGGTCTGGCCGCATGACAACGCCCTCATAGCCGCGGGGTTCGCCCGCTACGGGCTGAAGGAGCAGTTCAATAAAGTATTTTCGGGCCTGTTCGAGGCCTCGCTCTTCATGGAATTTGGCAGGCTGCCCGAGCTTTTCTGCGGACTGCATAAAAGGCCGGGGCAGGCCCCCACCCTCTATCCCGTTGCCTGCACGCCGCAGACATGGGCATCGGGCTCCCTCCTGCTGATGCTCCATGCCGCAACGGGGATCGAGTTCGACCCCGAAACCAGCACCATAGTGCTGAGGGACCCGGTGCTGCCCGGTTTCCTCGACTATGTGAGCATAAACAACCTGCCGCTTGCCGGAAAAAAGTCGATAGATTTGAGGTTGAGCAGAAAAAACGGCAGCGTCATCGTAGATGTGCCCAGAAAGCCCGATGATGTGCATGTGGTGGTTTACAAGTAGCCCCCTTTCCCATGCAGAGTCATTCCGGGCTTGATCCGGAATCCGGCTTTGTTTAATTCCCGTAAAGTCACTGGATGCCGGCTTCCGCCGGCATGACAGACAAAGCCGAAAGGGGCCAAAAGGGGATGGAAGAGGGTCAGCTATTGTCCCAGAATGTCCTTCCTTTTCTCCTCGAATTCCTTCTTGTCTATCTCACCGCGTGCATAACGCTTCTTCAGTATCTCCAGGGCGGACTCCCCGCCCCTTCTCCTCTGGCCGTAAGATGCTGTCCACTTCACAAGGAGGACTACGCCGGCGATAACCACAATCCAGAATACCAGCATGAAGATGAGGCCTGCCCATCCCATGCCCCAGCCCATCGTGTCGGGGCTCGCCCCCCAGTCACGCCAGCGGAACTGGTCCAGCACGGGATAAAGACTGGAAAGAAATACATCCATCATCATAAGTTCACATTATCAAATGCCGGAATATTGTCAACGTTTCGGGCCGGTTTTTGCGGGAGAACGGAAAAGGGAGGCCGTCAGGCCCCCCTTTGATTTGAATTTTTTACTTTGAGGCTATCTCTTCGACCTTGCCCGAATCCAGGTAGTATTCGGCAAGCACCACCTTCAGTTTTCCCTCTTTCACAAGCTCCCTTATTGCAGGGCTGTTTTTCATAATGTCCGCGTAAACGGCCCTTACGTTCTGCTGGACAGCCAGATTTATCATCTCGCCCCTGTCCTTGTGATTTGCCGATTTGACCTTGCGGACGGACGGCCCTATCTTTTTGAGTATCGCGCCTATGTTGCCCTCCGGCTTTCCTTTTGCATCGAAGGCCGCCGTGACGGCCCCGCAGGACTGGTGCCCCAGTATTACGAGCACGGGCGTGTGCAGGTGCTCCACGCCATATTCCAGGCTGCCGAGAGCGATTTTGTCGACGACGTTGCCCGCCGTCCTCACAACAAAGACGTCACCAAGGCCCTGGTCAAAAAGGAGTGTCGGCGAGACCCTGGAGTCCGAACAGGTAAGCACCGTTGCGGACGGGTGCTGGTCCGCGACAAGCCCTTTCCTTTTTGCATCGCTTAAATCCCTGCTTGCAAGCTGGCCCGACACATACCTTCCGTTGCCTGCCATGAGTTTTTGAAGCGCGTCATCCGTGCCAATCTCCCCATGGACAAAGACAGAAAAAGCCAGGACAAAAATGGCCGCGGCAAAAAATACCCTGAGTTTCTTCACGAGACCCCTCCCTGAAGTTTTTTTAAATTTAATCCTGATATTTTAATTTTACCGGCTGCGGGATGCAAGAAAATTTCGCCACCGGCGCTCATCCCCCCAGGTGAATCCCAGCCATTTTTGTGATATAAGTAGGCTAGTGTAGTGAGTCCAACGCTTCTTTACATTTGGTTTGAAGTTTTTTGAGTCATTGTTCCGGCAATGCGCCCGTTACATTGCGGTTTTTTGTCATACCGGCATGTTTTTAGCCGGTATCCAGCGACTTTACCGTAAAGGTCTTAACGTCACCGGATTCCGGATTACTACCTCCGGAATGACAGCCAAGGTTTTTTTATGCAAAGGAATTTAAGACTTATTACTCTAGCAGCGGAAAGGAGCAAGCCTGTGCTCAAGGAATTCAGGGAATTCATACTGCGCGGCAACGTTGTCGACATGGCCGTGGGCATTGTCATAGGCGCCGCCTTCGGGGCGGTCGTGAAATCCTTTGTCGACGATGTGCTTATGCCTCCGGTAGGGCTCCTGCTCGGGCAGGTGGACTTCAGCAACCTTTTCGTGGTGCTCAAAGAGGGCGCGGCAGCGGGTCCGTATGCCTCTCTGGCCGAAGCGAAAAGGGCCGGGGCGGTTACGCTCAGCTACGGGCTGTTTGTAAACAGCATCATAAGCCTTCTGATAATAGGTTTTTCGGTCTTCGTTTTCGCGCGGTCCGTAATCAGGTTGAAAAGGAAACAGGAAGAGGCGCCTGCGCCCCCGGCCACAAAGCGATGCCTGCACTGCTTCATGGACATCCCGGTAAATGCCGCCCGCTGCCCTTACTGCACATCGGAGCTGAAGGTCTGATGTCCGGGTTTTTACATAAGGGATGAAGCTGATTTTCCCTGAGTGCCGGAATGCGTATTGTTTTATCCGTGCCAGTCCGAAGGTCAACCTTTCATCCGGAATTATGCATTGCATTTGAAAGGAACACCGGATGAAGGCATTCTCCATCCGGTGTTATTCCATTTACAAAGGGACCTCTGGGGTGATTTTCCCGTTTATTTTTTTTGCATCGCGTTATAAAGCGAAATAATTTCGGGGGTTATATCCACTTCTTTTGTGGAATAGACTATCCCGGCGGAGCGTTTTTCGAATACCACGGAGTAATTTCCCTTTTTGGCTATCTGGGTTATTATGCCGCCTATCTCTTTCAGGGCCTTCTGCGTAAGGTTCTCGTTCATCTGTTTGATCTCTATCGACATGTCCTGCTCGGCATGCTTCAGGTCGGAGGTCTCTATTACAATCCTGTCACGCAGACTGGCAGTATCTTCGGGTGACATTGTTTTGGAGTCCTTCAGCTTGTCTTTCAACTGCTTCAATTCCGCCGCCTTGTCCTGGAGGGCCTTCCTTTTTGCACTGATTTCCTTCTGAAGGGTTTCGGCATAGCCCTGCGTGGCCTTGGAAGTCCTCATGATTTCCTGAATATCGAAGACGCCTATTTTAAGCGGAGCGGCGTAGGCGCTTACCACGGAACCAAACATCAAAACGCAAAAAAACATGCCGCATAAAGCAAAAAACCTCTTTTTCATTCCTCTTTAGTCCTCTCTCCTGGTAAATTTTCCCATTCTAACGCCCTTCCGGGAAACCTAAATGATATTCCGGGCCGGCCTGAAATTGAGCCTGAACCTGTCCTGGTCACCCGTGACCTTGCTGAAAGCGTATCCGCCGGAATTGTGATTGAGGTCTCTATCCAAAGTACATGTTAATTTAAAAAAAGAACTTTTAAATGTCAAGGAAAAAGGCGTGGCTATTTTTTGCCCGCGGGCAATACGCTCGCTATCCATTAAAATGCCCTGTTTTTTTGCCGGACCCCGCCGGCGCCAAAGTCTTTTTTGCTGTCCGAAAAAAATTCCGGAGAACGGCCGCGCAGGAACCGGATGACTTCCTCAACGCACTCGGGCAGGCTGGTCTCGCCGGTCTTCAGGTGCAGGTCCGGATTTTCCGGCGGCTCATACGGCGACGATATCCCGGTAAAATCGGGGATATCCCCCCTCCTTGCCCTTGCGTAGATGCCCTTGACGTCCCTCTTCTCGCATGTCTCAAGACTGCAATCGCAATATATTTCGGTAAAATTCTCCGGGCCCACCAGCGATCTCACCCATGCCCTGTCCTTCCTGAACGGGGAGATGAAGGCGGTGAGCGCGATTATCCCGGCATCGACGAACAGCTTTGTCATTTCCCCTATCCGCCTGATGTTTTCACCGCGGTCCCTGGGCGAAAAGCCCAGGTCAGAGCAGAGTCCATGGCGGACGTTGTCGCCGTCGAAGACATACGTGCGGCAATTCATCTTGTGGAGCCGCGCTTCCACGGCATGGGCGAGGGTGGATTTCCCGGCCCCGGAAAGGCCGGTAAACCAGAGCACGATGCTCCGGTGGCCATTGATTTTCTCCCGGTCCGGGCGCTTGATTATCGAATGATGAAACGTAAGGTTCCGGGTCATTAAAAAGGGCCTCGCAATTGAATCCGCAATTTCGAGGGGGAGGGTAAATTATTCCGGCGCCCTCTCACAGCCTTCCCCTTAAGAGGGAGGGGGCCAATGAATTGCAAGTTAAAATCATCTCCGCCTGGACGGCGCTGAGGTCAGCCCTCCGGGAGCAGTTCGGCCAGGGGGCCAAGGAACGGCTCGTATTTCTTCCACCTTGCCATGGAGCTTTTGTATATGGGCTGGCGCACCTGCCAGTTGCTGGAGGTCTTCACCGGGCGCTCCGTCCGATGGAACCGGAGGCACTTTTCGTCCCAGGGCAGGCCGCAGAACGCGATAAGCTTCCGGCTCTCCTCTTCCTGGTCCTTTATCAGCTCCTCGTAAGTGACCTCGTGGAATACGTCCGGCGGAAGCACGTTGCGCCAGTGCTCCATCACCCGCTGGTACTGCCTGTAGTAAAAGACGAGGTTGTCCAGGTCGTAGCCGTAAGGGTGATAGCCCGCGAATTTATGGAAGTAGATTGAAAGGCAGGTGTCCACCGGGTTCCTTCTCAGGTGGATTATCTTCGCCTTGGGAAAGACAGTGTGTATGAGTCCGATCCGCTGGTAGTTGCCGGGCATCTTGTCGGTTATGTGCCACGCGGTCTTCGAGAAGGTGCGCAGGTAATCGATGTTCTGCTCCGCGATGGAGCGCGCCACCTCGGCCGTCATGGCCGGGACGTCCTCATTGGGGTGTTTCTTTTCCATGTCCTCCCAGAAAACAAGCTCCCCCGCCCCGTGGACCCTCGGGTGGCTCGCGATGATCTGCTCCACGAGCGTGGTGCCGGAGCGTATCATGCCAAGCACCATCAGGGGCAGGTCGGCGTCCGAGCCCAAGTCCCGCCTCTGCTCGAAAAACTCCGGAGTGAAGGTCTCTATGATACGGGAGATATACCCTTCGTGCTTCTCCCTGTTGAACTCGTATTTCCTGTTCTCTATGCGGTTTGCCTCGTGGTAGCTGGCAAAGGCCTCCTCGTGCCGTCCGAGGTCGTCGTATATCTTGCCAAGGGCAAAGCGGATGTCGGCGACTTCCTCATCCCTTATCCCTTCCCTGTCCAGCAGCTTCCGGATGGTTTCAAGCAGCTCCTCGTCTCCCGCGGTAAACTTTTTGCAGGCCGTCATGCAGAGGTAGGCCGCAGCGAAATTCCCGTCTGCGGCAAGGGCCTTCCTGTGGGCTGTCATCGCCTCATCGAATTTTCCCTGCTGCTGGTAAATACCGCCCATGTTGTTGTAGGCGGCCGCAAATTCCGGCTTCAGCACGGCGGCCCGCCGGTGTGCGTCCAGGGCCTCGTCCAGTTTCAGCAGCTCCCGGAGGGAAAAGCCCAGGTTGTTCCATGCCTCGGCATAGTCCGGCTTGGCGTCAATAGCGTGCCTGAAGGCGTCCGCCGCCTCTTCGTACTTCGCCTGGGTGTTCAGGGCAAAGCCCAGGTTGTTCCAGGCGTCCGCGTAGCCGGGTTTTAGCTCGATCGCGCGCCTGTAGCTGGCGATGGCCTCATCGGGTTTTTTATATTCGAGGTAGATGGCCCCGAGGTTGTTGTGGGCCTCGGCGTAGCCCGGATCGATCTCCGTCGCCTTTTTGTAACACTCCTCCGCCTCCGCGTGTTTGGACTGCTCGTGCCAGATAAAGCCCATGTTGTTGTACGCCTCGCAGTAGCGCGGCCTGAGCTCGATTGCACGCTTGTAGCTTTCGACGGCCTCCTCGGGCCTGCCCATGTCTTTTAGGACAATGCCCTGGTTGTACCAGGCCTCCGCGTAGCGGGGGTTCAGTCTTTGCGCCTGCTGATAGCTCTGGAGGGCCTCGTCGAATTTGCGAAGGCTGTACAGGGCGGAGCCCATGTTGTTGTAGGCCTCCGCGTAATCGGGTTTAAGCTCGACCGCCCGCTGGAAGCAGGCCACCGCGCGATCAAGCTGCCCCGCTCCCTGCAGGGCCAGCCCCAGGTTGCTGAAGAACTCCGGGACAGTGCTGTTCACGCCGATCGCCCTCTCGATAAGCCCGGCGGCGGCGCTGAAATCGCCTCTCTGGATGCCGATCACACCAAGGTAATGGAGCGCCGTGGTGTTGTAGGGTTCTTTTTCGAGTATCTTCCGGTATATGTCCGCGGCGGCCTTCAGATTGCCGGACCGATGGTGCCGGACGGCAATCTGAAGCGCCTGCGCTATAGGTACAGTCTGATTCATCAAGGCCTTATTCTATGGCAATTCCTCTCAAAATTTCCACTCCCGGCTTAGTAGCCCTGGTTTTCCCCCTGGATCCTCCAGAGCCGCTCGCCCTCGCCGGGCACGGTGTACAGCCAGTTCTCTCCGGACGTGGCCCCGCTCATCTCTCTCATCGCCTCCTGGATAGCCAGATAGCCAGCGGCATCGTCCGGCAAGAAGCCGATCGGGTTATAGCCGAGCATATGCCTGTCGTAATAGAACAGATTGCTCTGATGGTGTCCCGGTGTAGGCTCCGTATTGAAGAGGACATATATGTATGGAGCACTACCGGTCAGATGGCCGCCGTCGAGCGCGTACAGGCTCAGATACCCGCCCGTCACGTCCACATTGATCGGATCGGCCGCCGTGCCGAGCTCACCGCCGAGGGCGTCCAGGGTCGCGCCCTGTGTCGCCGTGACCTTGTTGCCGTCAGCGCCGAGTATCGAGCCGCCGGCCACGAGCGTCACGCTGCCGCCCTCAGCGTCAACCGTGCCGAGTGTTATGCCGCCGTCCGCGCCGAGGATAATGTCCCCGCTGCCAGTTGTTACACTGGTAAGGTCCACCGTCCCGTCGCCGTTATTATGTATGTATATGCCGCCGGTGCCGGTGCTTGCGCCAAGAGTGCCCGTCTCCGTGTAGATGTAAGACGTGCTCTGCCCTATGCCGCTCTTCGCGGTCAGGACAAGACCGCCGGGGGCGGTCACCACGTCATCTTTGCTTTCGGAGGTTATCATGCCGCCATCAGCTTTCAACGTTAGCTGTGCGCCGGAGGGGCCGCTAAGCTCGGACGCTATGTCCACGGACGCGCCCTCGATGGTGAGCTTGACCGTGCCGAGCCCGTAGAAGTACCCGTTGGTCAGGGAATCGGATGTGCCGGCGCTGATCGTCACTGCCCCGGTGTTTTTGGAGCCGAGCGTGAGGCTGCGGGTTGGATGGACGTATTCAAGATCGCTGTCCGAGACATAAAGGCCGCTTCCGCTGTCCCCGATTACCATGGGAGTGCCCGGAGCCCCGGCCGCAAGCGTTATGTCGCCGGCATAGACATCGCCGTTCAGGGTGATGCCGGAGGCGGCTATGGTGACGCTGCCGTCATAGCCGTTTGCCACGGAACCGGAGCCGCCCATCGCGTTTATGGAACCCAGGGATACGACCGAGCCCGAACCGGTGGCGTTTATGCTCACGCTGCCGCCGTTGCCGCCCGTGCCGCCCTCGCCGGTTGCGCTTCCGCCGTTGGCGTGTATTTCACCGCCAAGATCGATATCCGAAGCCTTGCCGCTGGTGCTGATGGTGACCGGGCCGCCGTCGCCGCCGGTAAACAGCGCGGTGCCGCCGTTGGCGTATATATTTCCATCGCCGGTTATCGGGGAGGAATCGCCGGTGGTCTTGACCGTCACCTTCCCGCCTTTGCCTCCGGTCTGGTAACCACCCTCCCAGTTGGACCCTCCGTAGGCACTAATATCACCGTTAATGGTTATGCCGGAGCTTGTCCCGCCGGTCTGGATCGTAACGGTCCCGCCGTCGCCGCCGCGGATGCCCGACCCAGAGCTGCCATACGCGCCTATTTCGCCGTTCACGGTGATGCTGGAATCGTCCCCGCCGGTGGCGATATAGATAGATCCGCCGTCGCCGCCAACGCCGTTTGTATAGTTTGCAGCATACTCCCCGCAGGCCTCGACACCGGAGACCGTTATGGGAGAGAAATTCCTGGTTGCCGTTATATTTATATTGCCGCCGCTTCCTGGATTGGTATTGGCAAAGCCGCCCCATGCGTTTATCGCGCTGGCGCTTATGCCTGAGCTGACCCCGGTTGTGCCGATATTTATCGTGCCGCCGTCGCCGGCCTTTGCATCGTGGGCGTCGCCGCCATCAGCCTTTACATAATGGACATAAATCGTGGAGCCTGTTCCGCTTGTGCTGATGTCCACGTTGCCGCCATGACCGCCCGCCAGGCCGTTCTGGCCGTCGCCGCCGCTCACATCTATCCCGGAATCTCCATTGCTGTTATCTACGTCTATATACGCCCCGGGGCCGGAGGTGCTGATGGTCACGTTGCCCCCCTGGCTGCCGTGGTAGTTGACGGTGCCGCCTTCGCCTACGGTCGTGGTTGCGCCGCCGGCTCCGCCGTGTGCGTCTATTTTGCCCGAGACTTCCACGTACGAATCCGTCCCGGTGGTGGTTATCGTGACGTTGCCGCCGTTGCCGCCGGTGTTGACCTCCGGGATGAAGGGCCCAATGCCGCCAGAGTCCTGCCCGTAGACGTCGATAGCGCCGGCGATGCTCACCGGCCCGCCGGAGGTGATGGTCACATTGCCGCCGCTTGCTCCGGGTATGGGCGCGACGGCGCTCAATCCCCAGCCGCTGCCGCTAATCGTGCCGCCGATAGCGGCTATAACGCTGTTTGGATCAACGGTGACGCCGTGTGAGCCCTTTGCCGTCAGGTACACGCTCCCGCCGCCAAGCGCCGCGACAAAGCTGCCGGTGCCATCGTTATCATCGTACAGGTAAATGCCGTTCCCGGCGGTCAGCGTCACGTCATCCGCGCCACCCGTGCCGATGAAGCTGCCGGTGAGCGTGATATCGCCGTTATTGGCCGTAACGTTCACCGCGCCGCCGTTGGCAGTGCCGATGAAGCTCTGGTCGGAAAGCGTTACGTCATTTGCCGCAGTCACCGTGACATCGCCGCCATTTTCCGTGACTATTCCGCCAAGGACATAAATGCCGCCCTCGTCAGTAGTAACGTCTATGGACCCGCCTCCAGTGGTTAGAATGCCGCCAAAAAAGAGGCTGATGTCCCCGGTCTTCGCATCAAGGGTTATATCGTGGGTCGCAACCAGATTGTGAAATTTTATGTCGAAGCCGCTGCCGTCTACAAAGTCCACGCTGCCGATGGGAACCGGCAGTCCGCCCTCAAGCGTGGCCACGTCGTTACTCTCATTTACCAGTATGAACTGGCCGTCTGCCCCCTCGAGGTCCAGCAGGTTGGCGTTGATGACGCCGGTCATCTCGCCAGCCGGGCCTTCGGAAGCTATGCCGTTTGTGGTTATGGTCACGACGCCGGCGGGATTAGAGCCCCCGGCCGTAACACTGCCGCCCGTGGCCGACACCGTGCTGCCTATGTTTATGTTTGAAGTGGTGGTGGTCAGGTTCACGAAACCGCCCGCGCCACTTGTCGAGCCGGAGCCGGCATTGACGACTACTGGGCCATTTATAGTTATGTCCGAAGACGAACCGTTCGTGCTGATGGTTATCGTCCCGCCATCGCCGCCCTGGCCGCTGCTCGCGTCGCCGCCATAGGCGTATATCTTGCTGGCGGTTATCGGGGAACTGCTCCCGCTTGTGCTTATGGTGACAATGCCGCCATTGCCGCCCTGGCCGCCGGAAGTGCTCCAGCCATGGCGGGCATCCGCGCCTATATAAGAGACGTCTATGCCGGAGCCGAGGCCGGTGGTGGTTATGGTCACTGTACCGCCATTGCCGCCCGCCGCTTTGGATGTGCCCGAGCCGCCGTCGGCGTAAATGTGGCCTGCGGCTATCGTGGAAGAGTTACCGGTCGTGCTGATGCTCACCTGGCCGCCATCGCCATCCTGGCCGCTCGCTGCGCCGCCATCGGCGTATACGTGGTCCGCGCTTATGCCGGCGGTTGAGCCGTGAGTCATTATCAGCACCGTGCCGCCGGTGCCGCCATTAACACCCGCGCCGCCGTTGGCGTACAGGTCGCCTGTGTTTATCCAGGCGCCGGTCCCGCTCGTGCTGATGGTTATCGTCCCGCCATCGCCGCCCTGGCCGCTCGCGTTGCCGCCGTTGGCGGACATCGAACCAGCGCTTATCCCGGAATTGGGGCCGCTGGTGCTGATAGTTATCTGCCCGCCATGGCCGCCCGTGACGCCGTTGCCGCCGTTGGCGGCTATGTTGTATGCGGTTATGAGTGAGCTGGTTCCCGCGCCGCCACTGATGCCGCTAAAAACGCCAACATGCCCGCCTATGCCGCCCGTGACGCCCGAGCCGCCATCAGCATTTATGCTGCCGTCAAGTGTAATGGATGCATTGGAACCGCTGGTAGCGATGATCACACCGCCGCCGATTCCGCCGTTGCCGCCAATACCTGCGCTGCCGTTTGCTCCCGGTGCGCCCGCAACGGTGCCCGATCCGCCGATTCCTCCCTGGCCTCCCTGGCCTCCCACACCGCCCTGGCCGCCGTTTGCATCTATCTCGCCGTCTATGGTTATGCTGGAGCTGCCCTGGGCCGCGGTTATGGTAACTATGCCGCCCTGGCCGCCCTGGCCGCCCGCGCCACCCTGACCGCCCTGGCCGCCGGTACCGCCCTTGGTGGTGTAAGCAGAACCGTTCCAGTTGCCGCTATAACCCTGGCCGCCTGCGCCGCCCTGGCCGCCTGCGCCGCCAATGCCGCCATCAGCCGATATCATGCCGCCTATGGTTATGGTGGAGTTGCCCTGCTCCGCGGTTATCGTGACGGCGCCGCCGGTGCCGCCCTGGCCGCCGGCATACCCCGTGTTGCCATTGCTTCCAGTATCGCCCGCCATGCCCGTGCCGCCCGCGCCACCGCGACCGCCGTTTACGTTTATCGTGCTGCCGCTTTCAAGATTTATCGTGGAGTTGGCGCCCTTGGCGTCTATGACAACCGTGCCGCCAATGCCCCCAGTGCCGCCTGCCCTGCTGCCCCCGAAGAAGAACCCGCCATAACCACCTGAGCCGCCGTTTGCGGATATCTCCGCGCCATCTTGAACGTCTATACCGGCATAGGTCCCGTTGGTGGTTATGATTATAGTCCCGCCGTCTCCGCCGGGTATACCCATGAAGGCCCCGCTTGCGCCATCGGCATTGAGCGAGCCGCTGATGTTTATCGCGCTATGGTCTTCCGATGTGCCATCGGTCCGCGTCGTAGTGAGGTTTATGTCGCCGCCTCTTTCTCCGATGCCCACCCCTGCAGTGGATATCGCGCCGCCAATCGTGATGTTCTGATAGGCCGTGAGACTCACGGAGCCGCTTGTGCTGCCGTCAGTGCTGATAGTAAATCCTTTGGGAAGCGTGATGCTGCCGCTGCCCGTGATGTTCACGGCATGGGCTGAATAGAGGTCGTGCACCGTCAGGTCGATACCGTCTACAAAGTCCACGCTGCCGATGACCGGGCCCTTGATGCCGCCCTCAAGCGTGTTGACCTGGTTGCCGGGCGTATCCAGTATGAACGTGCCATTCAGGCCTTCCAGGTCCAGCAGGTTGGCGTTGATGACGCCACTGCTTGTCTCGGAGGCGGTGCCGCTTGTGGTTATGGTCACGACGCCGGCGGGATTAGAGCCCCCGGCCGTAACACTGCCGCCCGTGGCCGACACCGTGCTGCCTATGTTTATGTTTGAAGTGGTGGTGGTCAGGTCCACGAAACCGCCCGCGCCTTCCGCTGTGCCCGCGCCGCCGTTTGCCAATATGGGACCGTTTATGTTTATGTCAGAACCGGCCTGGCCGGTGCTTAGCGACACCGTGCCGCCGTTTCCGCCATCGCCAGCCCCCTCAATAGCGGAACCGCCCGCCACATTCAAATACCCGGCCACTATGCCGGAATTGGGGCCGGTTGTATTGAAGGTTATCGAGCCGCCGTCTCCGCCGTTGGCGCCGGAAAACCCGAACCCGCCGTTGAGGCCCATGTACCCGGCGCTTATACCGGCGGTCAAACCGTGGGTTTCCAGGTCGAACGTGCCGCCGTTGCCGGCTTTGGCGCTTGTGCCGGCCGCGTTGCCGCCCCAGGCGTAAATATCATAAGTATTGTTTATGCCGGAGCCTTTGCCATTTGTGGTGATGGTCAGCGTGCCGCCGTTGCCGCCCTGTGCGTTCTGGCCCGTTGCGTTGCCGCCGGTCAAACCGGACAGGTTCAGGCTTACGGTGGAATTGTCCCCGCTGGTGCTGATGATGACCGTGCCGCCGGTGCCGCCCGTAGCGCTAGTGCCGGTCACCCAGCCGCCATTAGCGTTTATGCCGGTTGCCGTTATATTCGCGCCGGTCGCGCCGTTCGTCCCGCCGTCTGCGGTCACACCCGTCATTATCTTGATGGTGCCGCCGTTGCCGCCTGTGACGTTCGCGCCGTTCGCGCTGCCGCCGTTGGAATTGACGGTCCCGGTTATGGCGATGTTCGCGCCCGCGCCGCCGGTGGTTATCGTGATGTCGCCGCCCCTGCCGCCGTTGCCTTCGGGGTTGTTGGCCCCGTTGGCCTCCAGCGTGCCCGCCATGGTTATCGCGCCGCTCGTCGTGCCCTTCACCGTGGATATCGTGATGTTTCCGGCATTATTGCCGGCCGTGGTGGAGCCGGTGTTTATGGTGCTGTAGGCATCCACATCCGCCGTGCCTGCCTCTATGTCCACGTTGCCGCCGTTAGTGGTGATGGTGCTGCCAGCCCCCAGGAAATAATCCAGGTACACCTTGCCGTTAAGCGCGGTGAGGTCCACGTCGCCGTCATTTGTATGGATGTTGGCGTCCTGCAGCGTGATGCCGGCGTTGTCAGAGGTAATCTGCACGGCCGCGCCGGATGCGGTGCTGTCCACCGTGCCGGTAAGCGTTATCTGGTTTACCGCGTCAATGTTGGCCGCATTGCCGCCGCCGTCGTTGCCATTGAGGTTCACGTTCTCTATGGTGAGGGCCGAAGCGTCAACGAAGTCCACACTGCCGATCGGGCCGCCCCCGCCGGCACCGCCTTCCAGCACCGCCACCTGGTTGTCGCCCGTGAGATAGAACGTGCCGCCCGTGGCCGCGCCGCCGTAGCTTTCCAGGTCGAGCGTGTCGGTCTGGATAAAGCCGCTGCCGATCTCGGAGGCCGTGCCGTTCGTGGTGAGCGTGACCATGCCGGTCCCGCCGCCAAGGGCCGTTACGGAATTGGTTATCTGGATGTCCGAGGTGTCCGTGGTGATGCTCACCGAGCCGCCGCTGCCTTCGGCCCATATATTCCCCGCGGTTATATCGGATTTCGTCCCAGCCGTGCTCAGGACCACTGAGTCGCCGGGCCCGTAGCTGCCGCCGCTGCTCCTGCCGCCGTATGCTAACACGCTGTGCGCCGCTATGGGAGCGCTGGTCGCCCCGGTGGTGGTTATGCTCACCGCGCCGCTGCCGCCGGGGGTGGCCCCTCTGCCGGGTTCGTCCCGTATTTCTTTGGCCACTATGCCGGAGAAGCTCCCGTGGCTGCTTATGGTCACGATGCCAGCGTTGCCGCCTGTTGAAAGGCCTGACCCGCCGCCCGCGCCCACGCTTGTGGCGGCTATGCCCGCATGAGAGCCGCCGGTGGTTATGGACACGCTGCCGCCGTCTCCGCCGGTTATGCCGTCGCCCCACACCGCATATTCGCCGGCCCCTCCGCCCCACGCCCATACATTGTTG
This sequence comes from Nitrospirota bacterium, assembly GCA_021789215.1. Lineage (GTDB taxonomy): Bacteria > Nitrospirota > Thermodesulfovibrionia > Thermodesulfovibrionales > JdFR-88 > JAJYJS01. The sequence goes on from JAJYJS010000007.1 coordinate 49,622, forward strand.
GCGCTTATATTGGAATAGTTGCCGCTTGTGCTGATGGTAATGCTGCCCGCGCTGCCGGCTATTCCGCCGACGCCTGTTGCACTCGCACCGTCCGCGGATACGGTACTGGCGTGTATCCACGCGCCGGTCGCGCCGTTTTCCGCGCCTTTTGCCGAGGTGACGCCCGTCTGGATGTAAATCGTGCCGCCCTTGCCGCCCGTGCCGCTTGTCCCGTTCGCATTGCCGCCCTCCGCGGTTATGCCGATCGCGGTTATCGTGGCCTTGTTGCCGCTGGTGCTTATGTATACGCCGCCGCCGTTGGTGGAGCCGCCCGCGTTGCCGCCTTTGCCGCTCTGGCCTCTCATCTCGCCGCCGTCTACGGACACGTTGGAGACGTCAATGGCAGCGCCCGCGCCTGAAGCCGTGCCGCCAGTCGTGTATATCGTCACCTTTCCGCCGTCGCCGCCCTGGCCGGTGGCCTGGGGACCGCTTGAGCCCCCGCCGTTTGCGTGTATACCGCTTGCGGTTATCGCCGCGCCATTGCCGGTGGTGTAGATGCTGATGGAGCCGCCGTTTCCGCCCTGGGTATAGCCATAGCCGCCGTTTGCGTTTACGGTGTTCGCGGATATGACGGAGTTGAGGCCGGTCGTGTATATCTTAACCGTGCCGCCCTTGCCGCCCTGGCCGCTTGCGGCGCTGCTGCCTTCTGCGCGTATGTCAGTTGCGATTATGCCGGAGCTGATGCCAGAGGTGCTTATGGTCACATTGCCGCCATCGCCGCCTATGCTGCCCGAGCCGCTCGCTCTGCCGCCATTGGCATTTATGGCGATGCTGCTGCCGGCTTTTATGCCTGCTCCATTGCCGCTGGTGGTGATGCTTACGCTGCCGCCCTTGCCACCTTGCAAGCCGCCGTTGCCGCCGTCGGCGTCTATGTTATTTGCGGTTATGGTTGCGCCATTGCCGCTGGTGCTGATGTTTATGCCGCCGCCATTGTCAGCGCTGCCGGCATCACCGCCGATGCCGCTGATTCCACCCGCGTTGCCGCCGTCTACAGATATGCCGTAGGCCCCTATGGTTGCCCCGTTGCCGCTGGTGCTGATGCTCACATGTCCGCCGATGCCGCCTTTGAAGCCTGAACTGCTCGCATAGCCGCCATCGGCGTAAACTTCAACAGCGGCGATTGTGGAGTTGTCTCCGCTTGTGCTTATGGTAACGGTGCCGCCGTCGCCGCCGATGCCGCCCGAGCCGACCACGCTGCCGCCGTTGGCGGACACATAATATGCGCTTATGCCGGAGCCGGCGCCGCTGGTGCTGATGGTTACCGTGCCGCCGATGCCGCCCTGCCCGCCGTTCCAGTTTGCGCTGCCGCCGTTGGCGGATACATAATCGGCAATTATGTCGGACCCTGGGCCGCTGGTGCTGATGGTGACCGTGCCGCCGATGCCGTCGATTCCGTCTGTGCCGCTCGCCGCGCCGCCGTTGGCGGTTATGTCGTCCACGGTTATAGAGCCGCTGTTGCTTGTTGAATGCCATACGCCCTGGCTGTCCTGATACGCGCCGGTCTTTATCGTGACTTTGCCGCCGTCGCCGCCGTAGCTGCCCATGCCGCTTGCCCCGCCGCCGCTGGCATTTATGGTATTGGCTTGTATGTGGCCGTCGGCCCCGCTGGTGCTGATGGTTACCGTGCCGCCGATGCCGCCATGCCCGCCACTCGAGTTTGCTCTGCCACCCTTCGCGGATACATTATCGGCAATTATGCCGGACCCTGGGCCGCTTGTGTTGATCGTCACCGTGCCGCCGGTGCCGCCCTGCCCGCTCGTACCGTTCGCCGTTCCGCCGTTGGCATTTATGTTGCCGGTAACGTATATGGGCGAACTGGGCGCATAATTCATCCCGCCGTCAGAGGTTACGCCGGTCTTTATCGTGACTTCGCCGCCGTTGCCGCCGTTAAGACCTTTGCCGCCGTTGGCGTTTATGCTGCCGCTAACGTCTATTTGCGCCCCCGCGCCGCCGGTGGTTATCGTGACGTCGCCGCCGTTTCCGCCATTGCTGCCGAGGTTGCTGGCGCCGTTGGCGTCCAGCGTGCCCGCCATGGTTATGGAGCCGCCGGGGTTGCCGTTCACCGTGGATATCGTTATATTGCCCGCGTTCGCACCAGGTGTGGAGGAGCCGGTTTCTATTCCGCTGGTTGCGTCTATATACACGGTGCTTGCCTCTATGTCCGCGTTGCCGCCGTTTGTGGTTATGCGGCCGCCAAGTGCCATACCCTTCAGCAGGACCTCACCTTTAAGGGCCGTGAGGTCCGCGTCTCCGCCGTAGGTGCGGACGGAAGAGTCCTCCAGGGTAATGCCGCCGTTATCGGAGGTTAGCCATGCGTGATAGCCGCTGTTTGCGCTGACCAGGCTGCCGATCAGCGTTATGCCGCCAGCCGCGTGAAGCTCCACGTTGCCGCCCGTGTTGAAAGTGCCGATGCTGCTGCTATCGTCAAGGGAGATGGCGCCATTCTTCGAATCCACTGTTATATTGCCGCCGCCGTAGGTGCCGATAGAGCCGTTCTCGGGGAGCGCTTTCGTGTTGGTGAGGATGACGTCTCCGTTGTCCGTTGTGACGTTTATCGAGCCGCCGCCGGTCGTCTGTATGAAGCTCCCGTCCAGGGTGATATTGCCGTTCAGGGCCTCAAGGACCACATCGCCCGAGGCATTAAGGTTGTTAATTGGATCGATATTGAAGCCCGTGCCGTCCACGAAGTCCACGGTCCCGACAGCGCCCTCAAGCGTGGCGACGGCGTTGTCCGGATTGGTAAGCGTGAACTGGCCGCCCGCGCCTTTGAGGTCCAGGAGGTCGGTAACGATATACCCGTCAGGCAGGGTCTCGCTGGCCGCGCCGCTTGTGGTGATGGTCACGCTGCCGGATGCACCGTTTTTGCCGGGCGTAGAGCCCACGCCGTGCATGGCCGATATTGCGCCTTTGATGTTCACGGATGAGGAAGGGTCGCCGGTTGCCGTGGTTATTCTGATGGCGCCGCCGTTGCCGCCAATTATGCCCGAACCGCCGTTGGCGTCGATAACGTTTACGGTTATGGAGGAACCCGTGCCTTTTGTGGTCAGGCCCACGTTGCCTGCGTTCCCGCCGCCAAGGCCCGAGCCGCCATCGGTATCTATTACGCCGCCGGTAAGGTCTATGTTCGCATCCGGGTTATTGGTCTTTATCGAGACATCGCCGCCGTTTCCGCCGATAAAGCCATTCTGCCCGTGGGCATCCAGCCCGCCCGCGATGCTCACCGTTCCGCCGGAGTTGATGGTGATATTGCCCGCGCTCGCGCCCGGAGTCGGCACCCAGTTGGAGGCGCCAGAGGTCTGCATCCTGGCAGTATCTATACCACTTCCGGCGTCTATGCTGACGCCTTTGCCGCCCGCGTTGAGATATATGTCCCCGGTTGGGCCGAACGCGACTATGTTATTGCCAGCGCCGGTAAGCGAAATGCCGCCATTTAGCGCGTTAAGGGTGACGTCCCCGCCGCCCAGCGTGCCCACGCCCGCCGCGCCGGAAAGGCCGATATTGCCGTTATCAGAGGTGAGCGTGACGGCGCCGCCGCCAAGTGTGCCCACGGTCCTGTAAGTGCCCATTATCTGCGGACCCATGCCGCCGGTGAGGGTGATATCGCCGTCTGCCGCCGACCCTTCAGCATGAAGGTCTATGTAGCCGGTCCCTGCCGCCTCGATGCCGCTGTCTGTGACGGATATCCCCCCAGTCGCCGCCGTAACGGTTATGTTGCCCGCTCCGGTCGTCGCGATAAAACTTCCGCCGGTGAGGGTGATATCGCCGGTTACGGCCTCAAGGGTTATATCACCGGTAGCGATAAGCTCCGGAGAGACGCTGAAGCCGTTTCCGTCCACGAAGTCCACACTGCCGATGGGGATGTTATTGTTGCTGATGTCCAGGTTGGCCCCGCCCTCAATCGCGGCCACCGTGTTGAGCGGGTTGGTAAGCGTGAACTGGCCGCCCGCGCCCTCCAAATCCAGAATATCCGTGGTGATAGTGCCGCTTGCGCCCTCGGTTGCCGTGCCGCTCGTGGTGAGGGTCACGCTGCCGCCCGCGCCGTTTGTGCTGTGCAAAGCCGCTATCGTACCATTTAAGGTTATGGCCGAGGCGGGGTCGCTTGTTGCCGTCTTCAGTGTGACCGTGCCGCCCGCGCCGCCTGTAACGCTGCCGTATTCGCCATCGGCGTTTATGGAACCGCCTGTTATCGTGGAGCCGGTTCCGGATGTTTCTATGTCCACGCCGCCGCCGCTGCCGCCTGCGCCGGGAGCATAATGGCTGCCGATGCCGCCTTGCACGTTTATGCTCTCGAAGGTTATATCGGAGCTGGTCCCATGCGTAAAGATCCTCACCGTGCCACCCTTGCCGCCCGTGCCGCCGGTAGGAGCGCTGCCGCCTTTAGCGGATATGGCCCCGGCTGTCTGGGCTATATTTGCGCTCACGCCGGTAGTCTCTATGTCGATAGTTCCGCCGGTGCCGCCGTTCCAGCCCGCATGGCCGTTGGCGTTAAGCGTCCCGCTTATCGTTATCGCGCCGGGTGTCGCACCAGCATCCGTGTATATCGATATGTTGCCGCCCTTTTGGCCCGCGGCCGTCCCGTAGGTGTTTATGCCGCCCACGGTCAGGTTGCCATTATTCGTGAAGGTCACGGAACCGATGGGGGTATTGGGGATGGTGGTCCCGCCCTCTATCGTGCCGACTTCGTTATTCACAAAACTGCCCAAAGTCCCCAGGTTGAACGTGCCGCCCGCGCCTTCCAGGTCCAGGAGGCCAGCCGTTATGACGCCCGCGCCCGTCTCGCTCACCGTGCCGGAGGATGTGAGTGTCACGGTGCCCGTGCCGCCCGCATTCAGGCTGTTGCCGATGGTGATGCCCGCAGGGCCGACCAGACTTATCGTGCCGTCCGCACCTGTTGCAAGCCCTGATCCGCCGTAAGCATATATCCAACCGTTCGTGGTGATGCTGCCGCCGGAAGTTATCGATACCTTGTTAGCCGCACCGCCCGCTCCGTTTGTCCCGGTTGCCCAGCCGCCGGAGCCGCCAACTACGGAGATATCTCCGTCAACATTTATCTGCGAGGACGCGCCGGTTGTCTGCAAGGTAACTTGGCCGGCGTTTCCGCCCAGCCCGCCATTGCCGCCTGCGCCGCCCGCGCCGTAACCAGGTGCGCCACCGCCATTGCCGCCAGTGCCGCCAGTGCCGCCATTGCCGCCAGTAGCGTATAAATTGCCTATGCTTATAATTGCGTTGTCGCCGGTTGCGGTTATGAGAACATTTGCGCCCGCGCCGCCCTGGCCGCCTTCACCGCCCTGGCCGCCGGCCCCACCCCAGGTAAAGCCCGGTCCGCCTGCGCCGCCTGCGCCGCCTGCGCCGCCGTCGGCCTCTACCTGCCCGACATATATCGTGGAGTTATGACCTCCGGAGGTTATCTGAACGGTCACATCGCCGCCATTGCCGCCAACACCCCCGGCACCACCAGCTCCGCCCCCGTGCGTGCCAGAGAAAGCTAATCCAGTTCCGCCCATGCCGCCCGCGCCGCCCTGGCCGCCTTCACCGCCCCACGTGTTTATGAGGCCCGTGGATATGGACGCACCGCTGGTGGTTATATTCACCGTACCACCCGCGCCGCCCACGCCGCCGACACCACCGGCACCGCCTGCGCCGTCATAACTGAAGCCCGCGGTTATGGCGCCCGCGCCGCCCTGGCCGCCCGCGCCGCCAGTACCGCCTGCCGAGTCTATGGGGTCGGTAATGGTTATTGACGCGTTGGAGCCGGCCGTGCTTATAGTGACGTCGCCGCCTTTGCCGCCAACGCCGCCGGCACCACCAGCTCCGCCCCCGCCGCCTGCCGACACGACGCCGCTCGCACCCGCGCCGCCCGTGTGGGCCGCGCCGCCGTTTGTTTGTATGACGCCGCCGGAGATGTTTATCGCAGCGTCCGGCCCCTGTGTGCTTATCATGATATTTCCGCCGTTGCCACCGTTGATGTATGAGGCGGACCCTGCCTGGCCGTTTGCGTACAGGTTGCCGCCTATGGTTATGGCGCCCGCGCCCGCCGCTGTGGAGGTGGTCTTCAGGGTTATGTCCCCGCCCGAGTCTCCGGGATTGATCCCGACTGTGGATATGTTGCCGCTTATCGTAAGGCCAGTGTTCGCCGTGAGGTCCACATAGCCGCCAGCGCCGCCATTCGTGCTGATGGTTTCCCCGAATAGCAGGGTGATACCGCCGTTTACCGAGGTGAGGTCCACGGGACCAACGGAAGCGATGCCATCCACCGCCAGATTGCCGCTGTCCGTGAAGCTCACGCTGCCGATTGGTCCACCAAGGCCGCCTTCAAGCGTGTTTACAGCGTTATTCGCGTTGGTGAGATTGAACGTGCCGCCTTCCAGATCAAGGATATTGGCCGTTATCGGGGCCATCTGGCTGACATAGGAGCCTTCTATTTCCGCAATGACCCCCGGCGCAAGCCCGGAAAGGTCCAGCGCGCTGTCAATGTTTACCACACCGTTGGCGTTGCCGAGCACCAGAGCCAAGGTTGGATCAACCAGGGTCAAATTGGCAGCGGGCACGCATAGGTCGCCCGCGGCGCAGATTGTCCCCGCGGCCACCATGTCCATGCCGGTCCCCGGCGCCGCCGGACCTATGGTTACTACGCTGCCCAACACCCGGCCGCCGATGGTTATCGTGCCGTCCGCACCGCCTAAAAGGCTGATGTAATTATCGACGCCCGGAACAAGTCCCGTCCCGCCCAGAGCCGTGAGCCTGCCGGTGGTGTTTATGCTGGAGCCCGCGCCAGGGGCGCTCAAGGTTATGCTTCCGCCTGTGCCGCCTGCGAAACCGGAGCCGCCGGAGGCGTTTATCGAACCGACCGTTATCGAGGCGTCCTGGCCGCCCGTGGTTATGCCGACCGTCCCGCCTGTGCCGCCTGCGAAACCGGAGCCGCCGGAGGCGTTTATCGAGCCGACCGTTATCGAGGCGTTGTCGCCGCTTGTGCTGATGGTGACAGCGCCGCCCTTACCGCCGCCGCTGGTAAGGCTATTTGCCCCGTGGGCGTCCAGTGCGCCCTGTATGTTCACCTTGCCGTTGCCGCCGTTGATGATTATACCGCCCGCGTCCACGCCGGAACCGCCGGTGACGTAGGTGTTTATGTTGCTTACACTGTCCCCGGTTACGCCGGTTACCGCCGCGATATCGACCGCGCCGCCGTCCGTGCTGATGGTGCTGCCGGTAAGGCTGACGCTGCCTCCCGCCAATCCATAATTGGAGACATCCACATAGCCGCCGTTTGTGCTGATAATGCTGTGATTGAGCTGCACGTCGCCGCTGCCCCCGAAACCCGCATTCAGTCTTATATTGAGCGGCCCCGCCCCGGGCGTCGACTTTATGTTGCCGTTCAGGTAAATGGTGTTGTCCGCATTGAGCGTAAGGGCGACGGGAGTAAGGCCCGAGTCCGTGATGCTGTAGCCCGGCTCCAGAGTGATATCGCCGTTCTGAGCGCCAGTCCCGCTGGTTGTAATGGTCAGGTTCGTGCCAGCGCTGAGAGTCTGGCTGATCTGCGACGCGGTGATGGTGACAGTCCCGGTGTTGCTCGGATACCAGTTCTGGCTTATTGCGTTGCCAGTTGTTGAATAGTTAGCATTGCCCGTGGTGGAGCCGCCGATCTTGACGTTCCATGGGTCCAGGAGCCATACGCCCGCCTTGCCGGCCGGGGCGCCAAGGTTGACAGTCGCGCCCTGCACGTTAAGCTCATGCCCGGAAGTCTCCACAAAGCCGCCGTCGCCGCCCTGCGCCCCGCCCGTGGCCTCTATCGCGCCGTGGAACTGCGTGTAATCGTTGGACCAGAGGACGACGTTTCCGCCGTTGCCGCTGGTAATAGCGTCCGCATTCAGTGTGACATTCTTGCCGCCATATACCGCGCTTGCGTCCGCCGCGCCGCCAATGCTCGCGCCGTGCTCGCCGCCGCCTATATAGATGTTTCCGCCGCCCGCGTCGCCGGAGACGTCAAGATGGGCGTTACCGAAAAGCCCGATCTCGTCGCCCGTAAGCTCTATCGTGCCGCCCGTCTGCCCAGCGCCCTTGCCGCTGGCATCGAGGACGCCGGAGTTGGCCACAACCCCGTGGCTTCCGCCGGAAAGGACAATCTGCCCGTCCTGCGAGCCCAGGGTGGCCGCCTCTATGATGCCGGAGTTGTTCACGACCGAGGAAAGCAGCGTGTTGGCGGCGTCCGCCGACAGGAGCACCGTGCCGCCGTCCGCTTTTATCGTGCCCGTGTTGCTCACCACCGAGCTTATCGGCTTGCCGTCCGGCCCGGTGACTTCCGAAGCCGTCTGGCCGGAGACCTGGTACGTGATGAGCCCGTCGCCGAAGAAGTCCACAGTGAAGGAATTGCCGGAGGCAAGGGCCACCTTGCCCAGGTTGGCCACTATCAGCCCCTGGTTGCTCACGGCCGGGGCAACGAGGAAGACAAACCCGTTATCGGCCACTTTTATCTGGCCCTGGTTTATTACATAAGAGGAGTTTTTCAGGGGGTCCTGATTAAAGATGTATTTGCCCTGCATGAAGTCGCTGTCTTTTATGTTAAAGGTGCTGGCGAGCAGTCCGGCCACGTCCACCTTCGACGCCGGGCCGAAGACCACGCCATTGGGGTTGATTATAAAGACCCGCCCGTTGGCGACGAGCTGGCCCATGATGGAGGAGGGGTCCGCACCGGTCACCCGGTTCAAGATCACGGAGGATGCGCCGGGCTGGAGATATTTTACAAGCTCGTTTACGTTTATGCTGTACCCGTTCCAGTTTATTATGGCGCGGTCCGTGGACTGCGTTATCTGCATCTGCGTGGAGCTTAACTGCGAGATCGCGGCGCCGCCCGCCGCAACCTGGCCGCCCGTGGGCAACGCCCAGGCGCGGCCCGTGGCCAGGGCCGACGTCAATATGGCCCCCGTGGCCGCCGCGGTGGCAATCCTCCTTATCTCGCCGCTGTCGTAGAGCACCCGCTCCGGAAAGCTAAGATAAATGCTGCCGCTTGCAATCCTCCGTACCCTCTGCTTTTTCAACCCCGTTTTATTCCTTCTCTTAATCTTGAACATGACTCCCCTCTTTGGTTGCGCGGACATCCGCGTCCGCGCCAGTTTTATGAGGACGGCCGCAACCGCTGCCGCCAACACCCGCTTTCGCCCTCGCAAAGGTGTCGTTAAGCGCCATAAGCTCCTCCGCCTTGCTTTTATACAGCCTGGAGAGGTTCGCGTTCAGAAGCGCGGCCTCCATGCTCAGCTTCCCACAAACAGCCTCGGTCATCTCAAGCGCGGACAGGAGGCATGATTCCGCCTCATCCAGCTTGCCGTTTATCGTGAGGACAAACCCCAGATTATTGGCCGCGTTCACCGTCTTCCTGTGCTTCCTGCCGTATGCCTTCCTGCTCCATTCGAAAAGCTCCCTCGCGATCGAAAGCGCGTCGGCAGCCTTCTTCTCCTTTACCAGGGCGGCGACCTGCCCGTTCATGGCGGCCCACTTTTCATCGTCCTTTTTGCTTAGTGAAAACAAGGCTACTTGCCCCTCCCGGAACGCTCCAGTATCTTTTTAAAACTGCCAAGGGAGAAAAGGTGCGCGTATATCCATCCCATGAACCCCTGCCGGACCATCGAGACAATCTCGGAGTCCTGCAGCTTCATGAGCGCCTTCTCGTCCACCATCAGGAGATTTTTGAGAGTGAACTTGCCGCCTTTGGCCAGCGTTATATTGGCGTCCACCGCCTTGAAGAGGTTCAGGCTTTTCAGGAGCGACGTGAAGACGCCCGTTATGGCATGCTGGTTGTTGTATATCCTCAGGAACTCTATAATCTTCTTCAGCTCCGGGGTCTGCTCCTCCTCGTCCGTAAAGAGCCTCATCCCCTCCTTCGCGTCGAAGCCGGCGTATTCGGAATCCACGCACACAGTAAGCGACCCGTCCGCCGCGAGTCCCTCGGCCAGTATGAAGGGAACCCTCCTTATGTATCCGGGCACGTAAGCCCCTTCCTCCCACTTGCCTTCTTCGTCCACGAAGAGGTTGCTCTTTATCCCGAGCACCGCCACGGGGGTTATCCTGTCGTTCGACCCCATGAACACTACCGGGTAGTCCTTTGACGCGTCCACGAATTCATGGCCCGTCAGGATGCACGAATTGAACCCGCGGGCAAAGCCGTAGTCCTTGACTGGAGCGATCTTTAAATCCCTGTGCGTTTTCGAGTTGATTGCAACCGGCTTCGAATACATTTTTATAAAACCTCTTTCTCTAAAATGTCGCGTTCCTTAAATCCCGCGTCGCTCTTTACCATTCCGGCCAGGATTTTACCTTCATAAAACCCGCCGGGATCTTTCTTGAGAAGGATTCCCGGCAAAACAGGGAATTCTGACAACCCTCTAGAATGTCCATAACGCCTGGAGATAATACATGGTGCTCTTGCCGTCCACGGTCTCGGACGGATGTATCGGGTAACCCACGTCCCCGATCACCTGCAAGCCGATGGGAAGGTTCAGCCGCACGCCGTAGCCCCAGCCCGTAAGGGAAGTGGCCTTGCTCTCGCCAGGGGCCTGCTGCTTCCTGTAAACCGAACCGTTGTCCACGAAAAGCGCAAGCTGAAGCAATTGCGTGTTCGCAAGGGGCGCAAACCTGCCTTCAGCCGTAAGGGCATAGCCGTAGTCACCCAGGCTCTCTCCGAGCTGGAAGCCCCTTACCGAACCCTCGCCGCCAAGCGAATACTCTTCCGATACCACCAGAGGGTTGGTCGCATATTGGCCGGAACCTTTTAGCAGGAGGAAGACCCGTTTGGCAATCTTCTGGAACCTTGCGGCATCCAGGGTGAATTTGGTGAAATTGTTGTCCGCGCCGGGGCGGCTGGCCGTCGGGTCGTTCGCCTCCATTGCACCCAGGAAATGGCCCACGCCCTGGGTTACATAGAGAGACGCCGCCCAATTGCCGTTCAGGTCCGATTTGCTCATGTCCAGACCCACCCTGGCCGCAAGTATCTTGTCCTGGTTAAGTGTGGGGCCGTCGAAGACGGTCTCCTTGGCGTCTATCCAGTCCCAACCCACCGTGCCGGTGAGGCTCAAAAGCCTGGTCTGGATGAAGGGATGGGTGGCATACATGCCGAACCCGCTTGACCTGCCCTTGAAGCCAAGGACCGCAAGCGGCCCGCCCACGTCGAAATTACCGTTTTGATAATATGCGCCAAGCCTCGTCCCCTTGCCGTCAATGGGCACGGCGTAATCCACCCTGCCGTAAGTGAACTCATTCGGGTGCTCCCCGGCCACTCCGCGGAGCGTCAGCACCGAGCCCTGTATGGGCAGATTGCCGACGTTGAACGTCACCCCGCCGCGGTCCCTGCCGCCTGCATAGCTCTGGCCGAAGTTGTTGTATTCGACCGCGCCCGTGACCGGCAGGCCGCATTCGGCGGTCACCTCTATGTTCGAGGTGCCCGGGGCCTCGCCCGGCACCAGGAGCGCCGTCGCGTGCATGCGCGGCAACTGGTTCAAATCCAAAAGGGCGCGCTCCAGGTCCGCCTGGTTAAACGCCGGCGCGGCCATCACCGGGTTGAACTGCCGCCGGATAAAGGATTCGGAATAGTACGGGTGTTTCCCCTTTATATCGACTTTGGCTATTTTCCCCTCGACGGCCTTCATGGCCACAACGCCGCCTTCAGTCTTCTGCTCGGGCAAATACACGGTCGCCAGCACGTAGCCGCGGCTGTGGTAAAGTTCCGTCAACTGGATCGCGGCCTCTTTCAGGTCCGAAAGCGTGAGGGCCCTGCCCTCGTACTTTCTCAAAACCGGGGCAAAGTCCTTTTCCGTAAGGACCCGGTTGCCCGTGACCTGGATTTTTGAGATTTTTACCGCGTTCGAAGCGGGCACCGCGCCCGCCGCGGACGACCCGCCAGACGTTGATGCGCCCTTTGTTTGCGCATGCAAAAGACCCGGGACCAGTAAAAAAGAAAAAGACAGCAGAAGGACCAGAAACCTGTTTTTCATATCACACACCCATTCATGAAATGATTGATTTTCGTTGAAAGCGGCATGAACCCGTATGCACGTGACCGCAACGGCCCCGCGTATATTTTCCGTTGAAACCGCATCTGGCTTTTCAACCTCCCCCAATTCTTCACTTAACCGCCATTTTCCTGAAAAAAAACTTGAACCGCTGGTCCGGCCCGGCAATCTGGAGCAAAATATAAGCAAAAAACGGGCCAAACCAAAAAAAGCAACTTTCCCACACACTTGCCAAGTGTGTGATTATAATCACATGAAAATAGAATGTCAACAAGGAATTTACCTGGTATTTACCTGTAAAAATCCCCCTGAAAAATTCCGGCTGGAATGACAACCGGCCCAGGCCCGCAAACACGGATTGACGGCGCATTTCCACAATGTATAATTTACTTGGAAGCCTACAAAAGTGTGGTAAGCAGGTGCGTCCACGAAAAAACCCCAACCGAAAGGACAGGCCTGACCATGAAAAGAAAACTTGCCGTAATCACCCTGTTTGCGTTGTTTGCCATATCGGCCTGCGCCAGCAGGCCAGCCATGAAGAGCGAATTCCTTGAGCAAGGCATAAGAGACGTTTCTCCCGTGGTAGTCGCCCAGAACCCCGGCTTGTTCGAAGGGAAGCTTTTCATCCTGGGCGGCATTATAGAAAACACCAGCGTGTCGGACGAAGGCACCGTGATACAGGCCGTGGATGTACCGGTGGTTGCGGACGGCAGGCCCGAAAGCGCCCTTGTTATGGAGGGACGGTACCTGGCCGTCTGGCCCAGGGCAAACGGCGCCCTCGACCCGGCGGTCTACGGGAAAGACAAATACATCAGCCTCGCCGGTTATTTCACCGGGCTAAGGGAAAAAACCCCCGTCTTTCAGATAGCACAGATACGCATATGGAAAAAACCGGACATCTTTACGCCGCCGCCCCCGCCTTATTACCCTTACTATGCGCCATACTACTATACTCCATACGCACCTTACCGTCCGGCCTATCCTTACTGGTGGCCATTCTGATGATACACCCCCCCTCCCCTCACGGGAGGGGGGATTTTTTCCTGTAATCCCTGATTTTTTTAATCCTCCGCCCTCGTCTAATCCTAAACCCTAACGTTGATATGCATTAGATGTGCTTTTTCCGTCATTCCGGGCTTTCATCTGCAATTTGTTTGCAACTACAGGTAAACAGGCGGGTCCCAAAAAAGGATGCAAGAAAATTCCTTGAGTCGGCATATCCTTGTGAGATAATTAAAGAAAGGAGGTGTTACCGCCATGTCCATACCATACCGGTGCAGCCGATGCGCCAGCAATTCGCCAATCAGTTATTACCAGAGTGAAATCCAGGACCACATAAACCTGAACCACCCCGGAGAACCCGGCGTTTATGTCCAGAGCGGCATGATAAGCTGCTCTTACTGCGCGCTTGGTCCGTTCAGTGATACGGGAAGTTTTGACTCCCATAATCATGCGATGCATGACGGCAATGCAAAAGGCGATCCCGTCTTCCCCTATGGCTAAAGAGTGGAAAACATCTGCCGGAGTTCACGGTCAGACCAATTTCAAGGTATCCCATCCGGCTGACTGGGAACTGTACGTCCTGCCGGAGGCGGCTATCGTCGCCTGTCAACAGGACCCGAATGCGTTGGTAAGTTTTATGTGGAGCACAGGGACGGGAAGCATGGACCCATCCTCGCTGTTAAGCAGGACCATCCGGCATAACGATATCCGCGATTACGAAGTTATCCATGCTGAACCGGTCCGGACAATGCAGATGCCCGATACGGTCTTCCGGGCACTGGAGCAGGAGGCCCGATTCACATACCGCGGAGAGCGCTGCCATGCGCAAATTATAGTCCAACTCACAAACGCCGTCTCTCCCTTTCTGCTTTTTTGGAGCGGGAGCATCATTTGGAAACAGGCGCCTGCATACAGGTGGGGACAATACAACGAGGTGGTAAGCAGGATTGTGGAAAGCTTAAGGATTGAACCGGCGGTGCCGCCAGATATACCCGCGAAGACCGGCGAAGAGAAGCCAGTTGAAGAACCCCGCGGCAGGGGCCGCGGGGATTCTTAATCAAAGAATTTTTTTGCGGCCCGCCTTAACCGTTCTTTGGCAACGCCTTCCCTCTTATTTCGGGTTGAACCTGTTCATGGCCTTCTCCAGACCCTCGGAGATTATTATCTCCACCGCGAGGGCGGCGGAAGAAACGGCCTCTTTCATTGAGACGGATTCCTCTTTGCTGAACTTTTGCAAGACGTACGTTTCCGCGGGGACGGCGGGGTCTCTGCCTATTCCTATCCTGACCCTGATGAAGTTTATCGTCCCGGTCTCCCGGATGACGGACTCCACTCCCCTGTGTCCGCCGGAAGAGCCGTTTTTCCTCACGCGAAGCCGCGCCGCCTCCAAGTCCATATCGTCGTGAATCACTATGAGATGCTCGGGGGAGATGCCTTTTTTCTGGAGGACGGCCCGCACGGCCTGGCCGCTCAGGTTCATGTATGTGAGAGGTTTTACAAGGACGGCCCTGGACCCGCCTATGGCTATCTCGGCGATAGCGTAGCCGGCCTTTTCCGCCATCTGCCCGCCGTGCCTCGCGGCCAGCTCGTCCACCGCCATGAAGCCAGCGTTATGCCTGGTTTTAGAGTACTTCCGGCCGGGGTTGCCGAGCCCGGCCACAACCCATATAGGGGAAAAAACCTTGCCGTCCACGGGACCGGACTGCTATTTCTTCCCTTCCTTGCCTTCCTCGGCTTCCTCTTTCTCCTTGCCGCCCTTCTTGATGACCTCGGGCTCCGCGGCCTCCGCAGCGGCAGCCGGAGCAGCCTCCTCCACCTTGCTGGGCAGCGCCACAAGCGCGACGACCTCGCTGGCCGGGGTCAGCACCTTGATGCCCTCGGGCAGCTTTATATCGCGGACGTGAAGGGAATGGCCCGCCCCAAGCTCCGAGACGTCCACATCGACATGGCCCATGATGCGGTCGGGAAGACATTCCACATCTATCTCGCTGATGCCGTGCTGGAGGATGGCGCCGTCCCTCTTTACGCCAATAGGCTCGCCCACGATATGCACCGCCATGGTGACCTTTATGGTCTCCTGGAGCGAAACCTCGAAGAAATCCGTATGGAGGAGCTCCCTGTTGACGGGGTCCACCTGGAAGTCCTTGACCAGCGCGAGCCTGGTCTCGCCTTCGGGGAACGTAAGGTTCACGACCACCTGCTCGCCCGATGTCTGGTGCAGGAAGCGCAGCAGCTCCGCCCTTTTTATCTTGATGGGCAGCGAGCCGCCCGCCCTGTAGAGGACGGCAGGGACGACGTCCTTGCCCCTCAGCGTCCTCGCCGCGCCTTTGCCGACCTCGGCCCTCTTCTCCGCCTGTATGGTAATCCTTTCCACCTGAATGACCTCCTTTAAATGAACAGAGAACTTATTGAGGACTCCTCATGAATCCTCTTTATCGCTTCCGCGAAAAGGGGAGCGACCGAAAGCACCTTGAGCTTCGGGCATTCCTCCTTCTTGCTGTCAAGCGGTATCGTGTCCGCCACTATAAGCTCATCAATGCAGGAGCTGTTGATCCTGCCCACGGCCGGGCCGGAAAGCACCGCGTGCGTGCATGCCGCGTACACTTTGCGCGCGCCCTTTTGCCTGAGCGCCTCCGCGGCCTGCGTTATCGTGCCAGCCGTATCTATCATGTCGTCAAGAAGAACCGCGTCCTTTCCGTTTACGTCGCCGACCACGTTCATCACCTGCGATACGTTTGCGGCCTCGCGGCGTTTGTCGACGATGGCTATCGAGGCCTTCAGCCTTTTGGCGAAGTTCCTTGCCCGCTCGACGCCGCCCGCATCCGGAGACACTATCACGGGCTCCTTCAGCTCCCGCTTCTTTATATATTCATAGAGCACCGCCGAGCCGTAGAGGTGGTCGACAGGGATATTGAAAAACCCCTGTATCTGGCCCGCGTGCAGGTCCATCGTAAGCACCCTGTTAGCCCCGGCCACGGTAAGCAGGTCGGCAACCAGCTTGGAGGATATGGCAACCCTGGGCTGCACCTTCCTGTCCTGCCTGGCATACCCGTAATAGGGTATCACGGCGGTTATCCTGCCGGCGGACGCCCTTTTCAGCGCATCCAGCATCAAAAGCAGCTCCATTATGTTCTCGTTCACGGGAGTGCATGTGGGCTGTATGACGAACACGTCCGCGCCGCGCACGTTCTCGTTTATCTGGAGTTGTATTTCCCCGTCGCTGAAATTTGTTATTGTGGCATTGGTAAGAGGCACGCCCAGATGGGCGGATATGGCCCCGGCCAACGCCTTGTGCGCATTCCCCGAAACCAGCTTGATTCCAACAGGCATTTTTTAGCTCGCGCTCCCCTTTTGATTTCTATATTTTAGTTTTTAGTAAAAAATACCGTGGCTGGGGCGGGAGGATTCGAACCTCCACATGGGAGATCCAAAATCTCCTGACTTGCCATTTGTCGACGCCCCAAGCACATTTTTTTTAAAAAAGACTTCTTTCGCATATGGTCCGAACGCTCCGGCACCACCAGGCGATGCCTTCCCCCGCCTTCCGCGCGGATTCGCCGTCGGGGAAAACACCGAAAACCGAGGAACCGCTCCCGCTCATCAGGACGTACCTCGCCCCCCTGCTTTTGAGTGCGGCTTTTATCCTGCCGATCTCGGGGAACGCGGCCAGCACCCCGCCTTCCAGGTCGTTGCACCCCAGCCCTTCCAGGGCGGACAACTCCCCTTCCCTGAGCGCGCGAATAAACAGTTTAATATTGTCATTGGCTTTTGTCAACCCGGTAAACGACCTCAAGGCCCTGTAGGCCCAGCCCGCCGAAACCCCAAATTCGGGCTTCACTATGAGGACGGAGAATTCCTTCCCCCCCATATCCACAGGCTCTATCTTCTCGCCCCTGCCCGTGGCCAGCGAACAGCAGCCGTTGATGAAAAAGGGCACATCGGAGCCAAGTTTGGCCCCGAGGGCCGAAAGTTCGGCGGTCTCAAGCCCCAGCCCCCAGAGCCTGTTCAGCCCTATCAGGGTGAAGGCCGCATCGGAGCTGCCCCCGCCGAGCCCCGCCTCAAGGGGTATGTTCTTTTCAAGCCGTACGCGCGCCCCCCGGCCCGTGCCAGAGTGCTCCTTAAGGAGGAGCGCGGCCTTCCAGACTATGTTTTCGTGGGCTGGTATCGGACAGTCAGACTCCAGCGCAAGCGCGTCAAAGGGTTCGAACGTGAGCCCGTCATAGAGGTCGACACACTGCATGAGCGAGATTATCTCGTGATACCCGTCATCCCGCCTGCCGGGGACGAACAGGAACCAGTTAATCTTTGCCGGAGCGCGAAGACTGAGCATTTCCGGTCCTTTCGAGGGCCCTGAGCTTCTTTCGCACCCTGTCCCTGAGCCCATCTTCGTCTTCCTTGAGCGTGAGGGACTTTTTCCATGCCTCCATGGCGCTTTCAGGCTTGCCAAGGGCCTTGTAAACGTCCCCAAGATGCTCGTAAATTGCGGCGTCGCTGCCGACGGTGTCCCTGGCGTGCAAAAGCTCCTTAAGGGACTCCTTGAACCTGCCCATCTTGTAATAGACCCAGCCCAGGCTGTCCATTATGTAGCCGCTGTCGGGTTTCAGCTCCAGCGCCCGCTTCACCAGCGAAAGCGCCTCGTCAAGCTTTATGCCCTTTTCGGCATAGCTGTAGCCCAGGTAATTGAGCGCGTCCGTGTGTTTGGGGTTCACCTTTATGGCATGCTCAAGGTCTGCAACCATCGCGTCGAAGTCGCCCTTTTTTTCCTCCAGCACCGCCCTGTTGAAAAGGATATCGTCGTTTTCGGGGAATTTTTTGATCCCTTCCCCAAGCACCCTCGCGGCATCAGCGTACTTCTTCATCTCTATGTACAGCGAGCCCAGATACACATAAATCTCCGGCTTGCCGCTGTCCACGCGGAGGGCCTGCTCATATATCCTGGCGGCTTTTTCGCTGTGGTCAAGCCTGGTTTCGACAAAGCCCGCAAAAAGCAGGCTCTGTATGTCCCCGGGGTCTTCCTTCAGCAGCTTGTCCAGCTCCGAGGCCGCATCTCCCGGCCTGCCAAGCTCGTTAAGGCAGTATGCCAGATAATACCGGGCCTGCTTGTCTTTGGGGGTCCGGGAAAGTATGAGCCTGAACTCATCGGCCGCCTTGCCGAAATCGGAGGTCTCCACGTAAAGGAGCGCAAGCCTTTTGTGAATGTCTATATTCGAGGGGTCGAAGGCCTTTATTTTCTCGTACTGCTTTATGGCCTTGCCCTGCTCCTTGTTCCTTATATAGAGCATGCCCAGCCTGTCGGCCGCCTCCGTATTGTGGGGGTTTATCTTGACGGCGTCCTTGTAATGCTTCTCCGCGCCGTCCAAATCGCCTTTCATTTCGCTTATTATCCCGAGATACATCTGGGCGGCGTCCATGTCGGGTTTAAGCTCCAGCGTCTTTTTCAGGTACTTTTCCGATTGTTCCAGGTCCTTCAGGTCCAGGTTTATGAGCCCCATGTAGAAATAGGCCATTGCGTTATTGGGGGAGCGGGCGATGAGCTTTTCAAGTGTATCGAGGGCCTCCGTAAACCTGTCCCCCGAGGCATAAACGGTCCCCAGCAGCAGGAGCGCCTTGTCGTTGCCCGGCTCGATCCTGACGGCCTTCTCAAGGAGCCCTGTGGCCTGGTCTCTCTTGCCCATGCTGCTGTACAGCTCGCCAAGGAGCATCATCGCTCGGACGTTTTCCGGCGCGTACTTTACCGCCTTCTCGATTATGGCCGCGGCCTCATCGAGTTTCCCCATCCTCAGGAGGATGCCGCCCAGTTGAAGCCTTATCTCGACCGAGCCGGGGTCATGCTCCATGGCCTTTTTATAATGGAGCACGGCCTCCTCCCATTTGCCGTTGCTCTCGGCGTCGTAGCCCATCATGAACTCGTAATAAGATGCCTCGTCCGGCGTGCTGGTTACCTTTTGGGCCTTTTTCTTTTGCTCCTTCGGGGCCGGGCCGTTTGCAAACGCATGGGAAGGGTAAAGGAAAAACACGGCAACGGAAAACAGGCAAAAAGAAAGAAAAAATCTTCTCATCTGAAAATTATCGCACAAACACCGGCAAACGGGCAAATTTTTATTTTCCACCCCGGTTTAAAGTCCGCTAATGAGGCCATGTTTTTTAACCGGAACTGTTAAAATAGCTCCATGAGACTTTTTTTGCCAGCTTTTACGGCAAGAAAAACAGGGAAAAGCCTGTTTATCGCCCTGCTGACGCTGTTACCCGTTTTTTCTTTTTCCTGCTCGAAAAGGCCGGCATATCCCACTCCGCCCGTGTCCGGCGGCTCGGTGAGGATAAAGGTATCGGCGCTTGCCGGGGACGTCCCCTCGTTCTTCACCGTCATGAAAGACGGCAAACAGATAGACTTTTTCGTAGTAAGGACGGGTAATGAAGTGCAGTCCTATTTCAACGCGTGCGCCCGCTGCGGCCCGAAAAAGCTTGGCTATTATTTCCAGAACGGCAGGATTTACTGCCGGGCCTGCGGCGTGAGCTACGCGCCCGGCAACCTTAAAGGCATCGGAAGCTGCTATCCCCTGCCGCTTAAAGGCGCTCTCAGCGGGGGATATTATCTCATCCCCATCCAGGCCGTTTACGCCGGAGGGGCCTATTTTTAGCTCGAAATTTCAGTGCATGAGCCCCAGGATGCCTATGATTATCAGGTATGCCGCCACGATGTAGCTCAGGAGCCTCGGAATGACCAGTATCAGGATGCCCGTTATCAGGGCCACAATGGGCTCTATGTGATAGACATGATACATTGCTGAAACCCTCCTGCTTCTGATTTTGCCTCTCCCCCGCTCTCCCGGTTGTTTGCCCCTTCATCCTTTTCCCCTCGCCTTATGGGAGAGGGGCAGGGGTGAGGGATGAGGGAATTGAGCGGTCTCCCAATAAAATCTTCCGCCGGAAAGCGCTTTTTGTAAACACCTGTGCTAATATTCAGCTATGAAAGTAAAAAAAAGCCTCCTGCTCCTCGTGCTTTTTGGCCCGCTTTTTGCCTGGCAGGCGGCCCTGGCGCTCCAGACCCGGGACTTGATAACCCTTAAAAAAGCCGGTTTCTCAGAGCAGGCCATAGCCCGGATAAACGCGAGCGGCTATCCCGGCATTGAAAGGCTCCTTGCACTAAAAAAGGCGGGCTTCAAGGAAGACTCCATACTGGAGATAATCAGGGGCGGCCAGGAGGGAAAAGCCGAGGTCTACACCACGAAAGGCCTGCTTGATGATGAAGTGCGCTGCGGCTGCGGCCCGCAGACGCCTTACTACCTGAATATCTGGGAGCACGCCCCTGGCAAAAAACATCAGCGATGAACCAAATTGCCAAAATAGCCATAAATGGTTCAGTATGACGGACTTTCAACAAAAATTACCGGTTTTTAGAAGACAGGTTCCAATCAGTCTTCGAGGTACACCGCCTTCCCCCTGACGAACGTCACGTGCTTCATCCAGTCGCCGGTCTTCTGCGGATGGTCCTCGCGGTAGTGGGCCCCCACGCTGTTTTGTCTCAGGAGTGCGGCCTCCGTGATGAGCATCGCAAGCTGTATCATGTTCTTCAGCTCCAGCTCGCGCCTCGTGAAAAAAGATTTTTCAAGTATGTACCGCCAGCCAGCGAACTCCTCCAGCGCCTCCTTCAGGGACCGCTCGTCCCTTATTATGCCCACCTTCTGCCACATGGTGCGCCTCAGGTCTCCGCGTATCTCGTCATGGTCCGGGATGGAATGGGGCAGGAACTTTAATTCCACCCTTTTTTCCATCGCCTTTACCTCGCTCTTTGAAACCGAATATTTGAACGCCGCCGCACCGGCCCTCTTGCCGTAGACAAGCCCTTCCAGGAGGCTGTTGCTGGCCAGCCTGTTGGCGCCGTGCACACCGGTGCAGGCCACCTCGCCGGCCGCAAAGAGCCCGTGCAGGCTGCTCCTGCCGTTTACGTCCGTCTTCACCCCCCCCATGTGATAGTGCGCCGCTGGGCAGACGGGTATCAGATCTTTGGTGATGTCCAGCTCGTAGCGCAGGCATGTGGAATAGACCCTTGGGAACCTCCTGCGGATGAAGTCCTCCCCCATGTGCCTTATGTCCAGGTAGACGTGGCCGCTTTTTGTCTGTTGCATCTCGGACAGTATCGCCCTTGAGACGACGTCCCTTGGGGCA
Organism: Nitrospirota bacterium; assembly: GCA_021789215.1. Classification (GTDB taxonomy): domain Bacteria; phylum Nitrospirota; class Thermodesulfovibrionia; order Thermodesulfovibrionales; family JdFR-88; genus JAJYJS01. The sequence continues at coordinate 70,825 of JAJYJS010000007.1, forward strand.
AGCTCCATGTCCGGGCTGTATTTCCCCATGAAGCGCTCCTCCTTCACATTCCGCAGCAGGCCGCCCTCGCCCCGGAGCGCCTCCGTCAGGAGGAAATGCGGGGCGGAAGGCAGGAAGAGGCTTGTGGGATGGAACTGCACGAACTCCAAATCCTGCAACACGGCCCCCGCACGGTATGCTATCGAGGCCCCGTCGCCCGTTGCGACCTGCGGGTTCGTGGTTATGGTATAAATCTGGCCCGTCCCGCCAGTGGCAAGCACGGTGGCCCTGGCGAGCATGGCAACGGGGTTTCTCTCCAGCGCCACGAACGCGCCAAAACAATTGCCGTTTTCCACGATAAGGTCTATGGCCGGGGCAAAAGGCAGCCTCTTGATGTTGGGGATGGTCCTTACCTTGCTTATCAGCGCCCTTTCAAGCTCCTTGCCGGTAGAGTCGCCCTTCGAATGGAGGATGCGCTTCCTCGAATGGGCGGCCTCCAGCCCGAAGGCGAGTTTGGAGCCCTCCTTGTCGAACTCCGCGCCCCAGGAGATAAGCTCCCTTATCAGCTCCGGCCCCTCCTCGACGAGCACGCGGACGGCCTGCTCGCGGCAGAGCCCGTCTCCGGCGCGGAGGGTGTCCTCGTAATGGATGCCGACCTCGTCCTCATCGCTCAGGGCGACGGCTATCCCCCCCTGGGCGTATTCCGTGCTGCTTTCAGTGGGGATGTCCTTTGTCACCACGGTCACGTCGCCGTACCTGGACAGCTCTATCGCGGCCCTCAGGCCCGCCACCCCGCTGCCTATGACGATGAAATCGGTTGTTTCCTTTATCATCCTAATACCAGAGATAGTCGGCCAGCCGGGCGTCCGGCTCCTTTCCGGTCATGTCCCTGAAAGACTCGGGCATCAATACGGAATACTTCACATTCATCTGCCTCTCAAGCATTGCCGGGACGGAGGCCTTGGCCGCGTGCGCCGCCCCAAGGAGGACGACCACCGTGCCCTTGTCCATCCTCGCAAGCTGAGAGATGTAATAGGCCATTACGGCGTCCCTGAAGCGTTGGGCGTCGCAGAGATATATCATCCTCGATTCATGCTCCACCCTGTCTTTTCCCAGGCCGAAAGTCCTTGCGTATTCCGGCTCCTCGGAGCATGGAGTGAATTTTATCCTCTCCAGGGACTCTCTCGACACCACGCCCACGCCCCGCTCCGAGACCTCCTTTATAAGCTCCTTCCTTACATTCACCCCCACAAGCGGGATTTTTTTCTCCCTTGCGTAATCGAATATCTTTTCATAATTGTCAAAGGGTATGTTCCAGACGGAATGGTACATCTGCCTGAACGTCCCCTTGTCCATCTTCCCGTCCACCCACCTGTTAAGCTCAAGCTGCATCCCCTCCGGGAACATCTCAAGCGCAATGACGGGGTTTTTCCCGTGCTTATAAAGGTATTTTATGACCTCAAGCTGGACGTAGTGGTCCCGGCTGTTCGTGTGAGACTCCCCAACGAATATCACAGGGCCGTTCGCGACCGCCTTAAGCATCTCCCCAACAGGAACATCGGGCCCGCCCGCTTCCGAAAGCGCCACGAAGCGCGAGGGCATGGAGGAGCAGCCCCACAGGAGCGCGAACATAAGGACGAACGCGGCCCTTTTCATCCCGCTCAGGCCGGGCATATCAATGAACCAAGCTTCGATGTAAGCTCCATGTTTTCCCCGTAATCGACAGGGCAGTCTATTATAGACACGCCTTCCCTGCCAAGCGCGTCCTTGAGGATGCCCGCCAGTTCCCCTTCTTTTTCCACCCTGTACCCCCTCGCCCCGAACGCTTCCGCGAATTTCACGAAATCGGGGTTGCCGAAGCCGGTAAAGAACTCCTGCCTGTATCTTACGCGCTCTTTCCATTCTATGAGGCCGTATGCGCCGTCGTTGAATACGAGGACCACCATGGACACCCCGAGTCTTACGGCCGTCTCTATCTCCGCAGCCGTCATCAGGAACCCTCCGTCCCCCACCGCGGCCACCACCTTCCTTTCCGGGTGGACAAGCCTGGCGGCGATTGCGGAAGGTATGGCAAACCCCATTGAGGCGAGCCCGTTGGATATCAACACGGTGTTCGGGGAGAGGGCCTCGTAAAACCTGGAAATCCATATCTTGTGGGCCCCCACGTCGCTCACGAGGATGTCTTTTTTCCCAAGCGCGCCGCGCAGCTCCCTCACTATGCGGAGCGGCTTGAGCGGATAGCCCGTATCCGCGCCGGAAAGAAGCCCCCTCGCCCCCTGCCTTATCTTGAGGTAATAATCCGGCTCCGCCCTTGTAAAAGAGCACTTCCTTGCGAGCGTGGAGAGGGTCTTCTTTATGTCGCCCACAAGCTCCAGGCTCTGGTATGCCACATCCGTTTCGGCCGGTGTGGCGCTTATGTGTATCACATGTTTTTTGACGCCCTTCCAGTATTGGGGGCTGAACTCCACGGGGTCGAACCCCACGGTTATTATCAGGTCCGCGCGCTCAAGCCCGCAGGAGATATAGTCCTTCTGCTGGAGCCCGACGGTGGATATGAAGAGCCTTTCGCTGGCCGGGACGGCCCCCATCGCCATGAAGGTGGCGGCGGCGGGCAGCCGGAACCTGTTGAGGAATTTAAGCAACTCGGCCGACGCCCCGGCCCGTATTACGCCGTTTCCGGCTATCACGACGGGGTTTGCCGCGTTTTGGACCATGTCCAGCGCGGCCTGGACGGCGCTCCCTGAAGGCTCCGGATAGACCGCGAGCGCGGGGGGCATCGGCTCGCCCTCCGCGGGAAGGCAGGCCACGTCCTCAGGCATCTCAAGGTGGACGGGGCCCGGCTTTTCGGCCATCGCCACCCTGAACGCCTTCCTAACTATCTCCGGGACGTTTTTGGCCCTGATGCTCGCCCCCCACTTGGTGACAGGCTTGTAAATGGAGACCACGTCTATGTACTGGTGGGCCTCCCTGAATGTCTCCGAAAGGCTTTTCTGCGCCGTTATGGCGATGACAGGCGAAAAGTCCAGAAAGGCGTCTGCCACGCCCGGAAGAAGGTTTATCGCGCCGGGGCCAAGCGTCGAGAGGCAGACCCCCGGCCTCCCGCAAAGCCTCCCCCATGCCGTAGCCATGAACGAGGCCCCGCGCTCGTCGCGTGTCGTGACGAATTTTATCTTCCCGGATTTTTTGAGGGCGTAAAGAAGCTCTATATTCTCCTCTCCCGGGATGCCGAAGACGTATTCCACGCCCTCGTTTTCAAGACAGCTTACAAAGAGGCCGGATGTCTTCATGATAAAGGGGGCCTCATCGCATGAGGTCCCTGAAATCCCTTATTGAGGGGAACCTGCCAGTTACTTTCTTTTTCCTGATCTCCTTGGAGGCCGGTTTTTCCTTGAGGAGCACATATTTGATGCCATATGCCTTCGCGGTCTCCAGGATGTCCTCCGTGTCGTCTATGAAGAGGGACTTGTCCTTTTCGAAATGCAGCAGGGCCTCGGTCTTCTTCCAGAATTCGGGGCTTTCCTTCGGCGCTCCCATGCTGCAAGAGGCGACAACGTGGTCGAAGTACTTGCCGATGCCCGTCTTCCTGAACTTTATCTCGATTGCCCTGTAGTGGGCATTCGTGACGAGGTAGACCTTCTTGCCCAGGCCCCTTATATGCCCGAGGAAGTCCTCGACATGGGGATGGACCTCTATAAGATGCCTTATCTGCTCCTTGAGCGCGGGTATGTCAAGCCCAAGCTCCTCCGACCAGAAATCGAGGTCTGTCCAGTTGAGCGTGCCCTCATGGCTTTTGTATTTGGCAAGCAGTTCCTCCTTCGCCCTGCCGAAGGTAACGCCGAATTTCTCCGCGTATTTCTCCGGGACGAGGTGCTCCCAGAAATAGTCGTCGAAATACTTGTCCAGCAGGGTACCGTCCAGGTCGAGGAGGACATATTTTATATCCTCCATCGGCACCGGCGGGGGGTTTTTTCCCTTCTTTTTCTCCATCAGGCCTGGGGCACCAGCAGCAGCTTCCCGAAATGGGCGCTTTTTTCCATCTTTTCGTGCGCCCTCCGGGCCTCCTCCAGCGGGAAGCTCTGGTCTATCACGGCCTCCAGCTTCTTCTCCGCGAAAAGCTCCGTTATGCGCAAAAGCTCCTGCCTTGTGCCCATTATGGAGCCCATGATGTCAAGCTGACGGGAGAAGACGTACCGCAAATCCATTGCCACCTCGGGGCCGGTCGTCGCCCCGCAGGTCACGAGCCTGCCGCCCTTCCTGAGAGAGCGGAGCGATTTGCCGAAGGTGGCGGGGCCCACATGCTCGAAAACGACGTCCACGCCCCTGTTCCGGGTAATGTCCATTACCCTCTGGCATATGTCTTCCGATTTGTGGTCTATCACGTAATCGGCCCCCAGGTCCGCCGCCTTGAGCGTCTTTTCCTTCCCGCCCGCCGTGGCTATGACCTTTGCCCCGTGGAGCCTCGCAATCTGTATGGCCGCAACCCCTATCCCGCTCCCCCCCGCGATTACCAGGACGGTCTCCCCCGCAGTTACACACGCCCTGCCCGCAAGCATGTGCCAGGCGGTCATGAACGTAAGCGGGAAGGCCGCCGCAGTCTCGAAATCCATGTCCCTGGGGATACGGAGGAGGTTGTCCGCGTTCACCTTTGCGTATTCGGCGTATCCGCCCCAAGCGGCGGCCCCTATGATGCCAAAGTGGTCGCAGATGTTGTTCCTGCCCGTAAGGCAGAACTCGCATTTAAGGTCCCTGATGCCGGGGTCGACAAGCACCTTGTCCCCCGGCTTCCAGTCTTTCACGTCCGGGGCCACCTCAAACACCTCGCCTGAAATATCGCACCCCGGCACATGGGGGAGCTTCGTCCCGTAAGCGGTGAGCCCGCTGCGGACCCATATGTCCACATGGTTTACGGAGACCGCCTTCACCTTGACCAGCACCTCGCCCCTGTGCGGGACGGGCCTTTCTATTTCCTCGTACCTCAAGACATCCGGGCCGCCAAACTCTCTTAGCACGATTGCCTTCATGGCTGACAAAAACCTCCTGATGTCCGGCTTATATCTTTCCTTTTGTGGAGGGCACTTCGCTTTTCGCCCTGGGCTCCATGGAGACCGCCTCCATTATGGCCTTGCCCAGCGCCTTGAAAACCGCCTCGATCATGTGGTGGACATTCCTGCCGTAGGGCACGTTCACGTGGAGCGTGATACCCGCGTTTCCCGCGAACGCCTGGAGGAAGTCCTCTATAAGGTCCGCGTCGAAATCCTTTATCTTTGCCTTCCTGGGCAGCGCCACGTTATAGACGAGAAACGGCCTGCCGCTTATGTCCATGCTCACCTGGGCAAGCGCCTCGTCCATCGGCACGGAGGCGAACCCGTAGCGCCTTATCCCCTTCTTGTCTCCAAGGCATTCCCTGAGCGCCTTGCCCAGCACAATCCCGGCGTCCTCGACGGTGTGGTGGTAGTCCACCTCCACGTCGCCTTTGGCCTTCAGCTTCAAATCCATAAGGCCGTGCCTGCACATAAGCTCAAGCATGTGGTCCAGAAAGGCCACCGGCGTCTTCACCTGATAGCTGCCCTTTCCGTCTATGTCCAGCCCCGCCGTTATCTGCGTCTCCCGCGTGTTCCTCTCTATAAGGCTTTTTCTTCTTCTCATTCGAGTGTCCTTTTTATGGCCCTTATGAACTTTTCGTTTTCTTTTCCGCTCCCGACGGTGACCCGCAGACAGCCCTCCACGGCCTCGCACAGGTTTCGTATCAGCACCCCGTTCCGGAGCGCCTCCTTATAAACACGCTCCGGGTCCGGCACCTTGAAAAGGATGAAGTTGGCGTCCGAAGGATAGGCCGTAACCCCCTTTATCCCCGACAGCTCCCTGTGCAGCCTTTTTCTCTCGGAAACTATTCCCCTGATATGTTTCCTGAGGCCGGAAGCCCTGCTTATGGAATCAACGGCGATTGCCTGCGAGAAGGAGTTCACATTGAACGGCAGCCTCACCTTGTTGACCTGTGCCACAAGGCCCGGCTCCGCAATAAGGAAACCCACCCGGAGTGCCGCGAGCCCCACCTTGGAGAGTGTCCTTAATATGGCCAGATTGGGGTATTTGCCCAGGCAGGACATAAAACTTTTCCGGGCGGAAAACGGCTGGTACGCCTCGTCAACCACCACGACGCACCCGGATTCCTCTATCACTCTGAGTATCTTTTGGGCGGAAAAGCTGTTGCCCGTGGGATTGTTGGGGCTGCTGAGGAATATGATGCCGCCTTTTTGTTTTTTTGCCGCTGAAAGCAGTGCGGAATCGTCTATATCGAAGCCGCTTTGAAGCGGCACCTCGACCACCCTTTGTCCCAGGGCGGCGGCAATCTTACCGTACATGGAAAACGTGGGGACCGGGTAGATTACAGGCCCTCCGAAGACGCAGACCAGGTTGAAGATAAGCTCGTCGGAGCCGTTGCCGTGCAGGAGCCATTCGATGCCCCTTATCTTTGCGGGAAGGTTTTTTTGGGCATAAGCCTTTCTCAGCGCCTCGGCCTGCGGGTCGGGGTAGCGGTTGGTCTCGATGGATTTAAGCGTCCGCGCGCTCAGCTTTTCAGGGTACGGGCTTTCGTTGGCGTCAAGCTTTACGCCGCAGGGTATCTCTTTTGCCTCATAAGGGCGGAGGTTGAGGATGTTCGGCCTGACAAAGCGCAAAACGTCCGTATTTGCCTTTTTTTTCAAGCAAAAACCCTCCTTCGAGCTGAAATTATATCATAAGGGCGGGCATCTTTGTGGGCGGATGACGGCTGCATTCGAGGCTGGGGCATTTTTTTATTCTAGGCCGCAGGCAGGACTATGGCCACCCTGGCGCCCTCGCCGGGGACGGGCTCGATGGTTATCCGGCCAAGGTTTTTCCGCAGGGCAAGCTTCACTATCGGCAGGCCGAAACCGGAGCCTCCGGGCTTTGTCGAATAAAAGAGGGAAAACAGCTTTTCGATGTCCTCCGGCCTGGGCGGAGTGCCCGTGTTGAAGATGGTGACCATGACGGCCCTTTTCACCGGCCGGTACGGGGCGGATTCCACCCTTATATAGGCGCCGTTTTTGGGCAGCTGCGTTGCGGCCTCTATGCTGTTTTCAAGCGTGTAGCTGAATATGGTCTCCACGTCTTCCGGGTCGGCCTCGGCCCAGAGAGCATCCGGCTGGAGCCTTAAATCCGCCCGGAAATCCCTGTATTCCTCCCTCTCCCTCAGGGAACCGAGCACCTTTTCGATCAGGGGTTGCAGGTTGACCCTCCGGGGAACGGATTCCTTGTGGAACAGGTCTATGTAGGTCTTTATGTCCTTTACCATCAGGGCGCACCTGCCGCTTTCGAACAGGAGGTTCTCCAGGATGGCATGCTCCGGGGCGGCCGGGCTCACACCTCGCTTGAGCCTCTTTAAATTGCCCCCTATCACGGTGACGGGGTTTCGTATCCTGTCGGCAAGCCCTTTTATTATCTCGATATCGCAGCGGCTTGTGGCGTCAATGAAGGAGCTTGTCTCCACGAGGATGAAGAAGTCCAGTATCTTGTCGACCACGCGGTAAACGTCCGCCCTCTCAGCAAAGGGCACATCTTCCTGTATGATGCGATGGCAGAACTGCCGCACGATGGAAAAACCCAGGTTCGTAAACCGCTGGTCCAGGTTCACCTCGGCGTGCCTCGTGCCTATCCCCCAGAGGTATGCCAGGAAGTAGTCGTCCATCGCACCCTTGAATACCGTCTCGAACCAATGCACCCATGTGTCCCTTATGGACTCCGGCCTTTCCATCTGCTCGATTATTCTCCTGGTCTCGGGTATGCCGTAAAAGAAATCGAAGAAATGCCCGGCGAATTCCTGTTTTTTCCGCTTGAATACTTCGCTGTGGGCGGAAATTATTGCGAGTTCGTCCCTGCTGAGCCCGATTTTTTCCCGAAACAGGTCAAGCCTGCCCACCGGCACGGGCAGACTGATTACAGTGCCTCTATGTTCCATAACAGAACTCTAACAAAGGGCGGGGCGGCGGTCAATGAGAGAGCAAGGGGCAGGGGTAAGGGGGCGGCCATGCTTATAACCCCCTTAATATTTTAAAATCAATATATGGGCAGGGTAAAAAACCTTAAATCGCTGGACAGGGCAGGGCTTGAGGCGTTCTTCAGGCAGGAGGGCCTGCCTGCCTTCAGGGCAAGGCAGGCAATCCACTGGATATACGAAAAAAATGTGCGGGACATTTCGGAGATAACCGAATTCGCAAAGCCATTGAGGGATTCCCTTTCACAAAAGGCATACATAAGCAACCTGGCACTGAAGGAAAGGCAGGTTTCCGCGGACGGCACGGAGAAATACCTCTTTGGGCTCGAGGACGGAAACTCCATTGAAAGCGTTCTCATCCCCGATGAAAAGAGGCTCACGCTGTGCGTGTCCAGCCAGGTGGGGTGCGCCCTCTCCTGCCGGTTCTGCCTGACCGGGAAGCTCGGCATGATCAGGGACCTCAGGGCGCATGAGATCGTGGACCAGTATCTCTCCGCCCGGAGGCTTGCAGCCCCCCGGAAGATAACCAATATGGTCTTCATGGGTATGGGCGAGCCGCTCAATAACCTGGAAAACGTCGCCTCCGCCCTGAAAAGGCTTACGGAGCTGGCCCATTTTTCAAGGAGGAGGATAACGGTGTCCACCTCTGGCATAGCCCCAAAAATCCTCGAACTCCCGGAAAGGGCCCCCCTCGTTAATCTGGCGGTCTCGCTAAACGCGTCAACGGACGAGGTGAGGGACCGCATAATGCCAATAAACAGGAGATATAACCTGGAGGCGCTCTTTGAGGCGCTGCGGAGGTTCCCCCTGCCGCCGCGCTCGCGGATAACATTCGAATACGTAATGCTGAGCGGCGTAAACGACACGGACGCCGACGCCCGGAGGGCCGCCGCGCTTTTAAGGGGCATCCCCTCGAAGATAAACCTCATCCCCTTCAACGAGCACGAGGGCTCCATCTTCAGGACGCCCTCTGACAAAAGGGCGCTGGCCTTCCGGAAGATACTGACGGATGCAGGCTACACGGCCATTATCAGGAAGAGCAAGGGGCGGGACATCCTGGCCGCCTGCGGACAGCTCAAGGCTAAATATTGACGCCAGGGCCTGCACTCCTCTTTTAACAGGGCCGGGAGTTGTTATGCTGGCCTTTCCCCTTTTGGTTTTAAGGGGCGCGGGGGCGGAGCCCCCGGCCGCTCAAGGGTGGGCGGGCGGGAATTGAAAAAATGCCGTTTCCCCGCCAGCCGTTTCCCCGCCAGTTGTAACCATCCCTTTTTAATGCTAAAAATTAATCAGGGGGATGCGCCCCTGAAAGGAGGACGAGGATGAAAAGACCGGCGGAAACATCCGATGAGTTCCTGAACCTTATGGTGGACTGGCAGTCAGTCGAGACCGAGACGATTGGATACACTAAAAAGGAAATACCCAAAACCGGCAACCCGCTCACCAGGACGATATTGCAGGCGCTGAAGCTGGAGGCGGAGAAGCACTGCCTCATTCAGCAGATGATAGTGGAGAGCGTGAAAAAGCAGGCCGTGAACCTGAGCCCGGAGGAGTTGACGGTCCTTTCAAACCACCTGAACAGGCAAATGGCGGTGGAAGAGAAGAACCTTTCAACAGCCGAACAGGCGCTGGAAAAGAGCGAGCTCTTCATCTCGCGCTATCTGCTTTCATATCTCATTTCCGACCTGAAGCACCAGAACGAACTCTTCAGGGAGCTTGATGACGAACTCAAGTCGGCCTCTATCCCGACGTCGGCCACGTCGAAGATATTCGACTCGTAGTCAGGGGATACTGGGGAAAAAACTGTTCCGGCTGTCATTGCGAGCGAAGCGAAGCAGTCCCGTTTCCTGATAAACCGGATTTATGATGAGATTGCTTCGCCCTTCACTCCTGGCACTGATTCGAAAAATTTTATTTCTTCCTGTTTTGGAAGAGGAAGATGTACTCGTCCTGTTTTGAGAGGCCGTAGTCCTCGCGGGCCTGTTTTTCCTTGTAATAGTCGTTCTGTTTGAACTCCTCAAGGCTGGCCCTCATGCGGCCGTTTTCCTGGCGGACCCGGGCTATCTGCGTCTTTATCGAGAGGCTTCTGCCCCTGAGCTTCCTGAACTTGAGATAGCCCATGTCGCCAAAGACCATCGTCATGGCTATATAGAGCAGGGTCAGGAGTATGAGTGTCCAGAAGACAAAGTCCCGCTTCTTCCTCTCAGCCCTGACCTGCCTCCATAGTGCCCTTTCAGTCTGCGCCATATCAAGCGATATTATATAACACAGAGAGCCCCTTAAATAAAGATGCCTCCCCGAGTTCCTCCTCTATCCTGAGCAGCCGGTTGTATTTGGCTATGCGCTCGCTGCGCGAAAGGGAGCCGGTTTTAATCTGCCCGGTGTTGAAGGCCACCGCCAGGTCCGCTATCGTGGTGTCCTCCGTCTCGCCGGAGCGGTGCGATATCACGGCGGTGTATTTTGCCGTCCTGGCCATATCTATCGCCTCTATGGTCTCTGTGAGAGTGCCTATCTGGTTGAGCTTTATCAGGATGGAATTTGCTATCCCCTGCTTGATGCCGTCACTGAATATCTTCGTGTTGGTGACGAAGATGTCGTCGCCCACAATCTGCACCTTTTTGCCCAGCCTCTCCGTAAGCAGCGCCCAGCCCTTCCAGTCCTTCTCGCCCATGCCGTCCTCGATGGAGACTATGGCCGGGTACTTGCCGGCCAGCGTTTCGTAGTAGTCCACCATGTCCTTTGGCGCCATCTTTTTGCCTTCGAAGACGTACTTGCCTTCCTTCCAGAACCCCGACGAGGCGGCGTCAAGGGCTATGGACACCTGCTTGCCGGGGGCATAGCCGGCCTCCTTTATCGCCTTTATTATGAGCTGCACGGCCTCTTCGTTGCTGTTAAGGCTGGGGGCGAACCCGCCCTCGTCGCCCACCGCCGTGTTGAGCCCCTGCTTTTTGAGGAGCCCCTTCAACGTATGGAACACCTCCGCGCCCGCGCGGAGCGCCTCGGAGAAGCGGCTGAACCCCGCGGGCATTATCATGAACTCCTGGATGTCCAGGTTGTTGTCGGCATGGGCGCCGCCATTGAGTATGTTCATCATCGGCACGGGCAGGAGCCTCGCGTCCACACCGCCCATGTACCTGTAAAGGGGCATGCCAACCTCCTCGGCAGACGCCCTGGCGGCGGCAATGGACACCCCCAGGATGGCGTTCGCGCCGAGCTTGCTCTTGTTGGGGGTGCCGTCCATTTCCATCATGAGCCTGTCTATTTCGACCTGCCTGCGGGAGTCTTTTCCCAGAAGCTTCGGGGCAATGATTTTATTAACGTTGTCAACGGCCTTCCTTACGCCCTTGCCGAGATAGCGCTTCTTGTCGCCGTCCCGCAGCTCGAGCGCCTCTCTTTCGCCCGTGGACGCCCCGGAGGGGACTATCGCCGTCCCGGCTATGCAGTCCTCCACCCAGACCTCCACCTCGACCGTGGGGTTGCCCCTCGAATCCAGTATCTCCCTGGCCCTTATATCGGTAATCCTTCCCATTCCTGAAACCCTCCTTTTCTATGCCGTCAGGTATTGTTTGATTACGGCGTCAACCCGCTCCGCATCGAGCGGCCTTCCCTGAAGCTCCGCCCTGTTTTCTATGTGCCTGAGGGTGGTCTCCAGGTATATCTTGAACTGCATGCACTTGTCGAAGAGCCTTTCGAAACCCTTTTCCGGTTTCCTCGCAAGCCTGTTTATCTCCAGGAAGAAGGAGGCGAACTCCTCGTAGTCCTCGTACCGGAGGAGCCTGAACGTGAAGCTCTCGAAATACTGCATGTAGTTCTGGAGCGCCTGCACGAGCAGGTGCCTTTCCTGGTGCTGCGCCCCCTTTTTCTCAAACAGCGCTAAAAACCTGTGGAGCACCGCGATGTCCTCCCGGAGCCTCATGGACTGCTCGAACTTTGTCATGAAGCTCTCGAAGATGTCCTCGCCCCTGAGCGAAGGCTTCCAGTGCTGGGCAAGCACTATTACCACCTGCTCGGTCAGGTTCTTCAGTATGCCGTGGCCGTTCTCTATCTTGCCCCTCTGCTGTGGAGGGGTTTTTTTGAGAAGGTCTCTCAGCTCCTGCCTGAACACCCTTTTCTGCTCCATCTGGAACTGGTAGACCACCCCGCCCAGGAGGCTCCCAAACCCGGTCCCGGCGGTCTTTTCCGAGGACGCCTCCAGCTGCTTGAGGAAGACGTTTATCTCGTGCCTCAGGAGCAGGAGTATGAGATAGTTCGTGTGGAGCGGCACGGGCCTCTGAGTGGCCATGTCCATATTGGAAAGATATCTTAAAAACCTGAACAGGTAAAGAAAGGCGGTGGAGACAAGCTTCCGCCCGGCCCTGTCCGGCACGCCCTTCACCAGCGCGGATATCTCGGGGTTCTCTATGGCGTCGAACTCCGGGTTTATGGACTTCCTGAACGGGTTCAGGTAGCGGTTTGCCCTTATCTCGCGGCTCATTATCCGGCCTATGCCCATGAAGCTCGCCTGGTTCACGCTGCCCGTTTTGAGCATCTCCGTTATGACGCTTTTTATGTTTATGAAGGAGTCGTAAAGGAGGTATATGCTTTTTTCGAGCGTGTCCTGGGAGTACATCCATTTCTTGAAGGAGTCTTTCTCCCCGGCAGGCAGGAGCCTCTGCTCGGCGAATTTCTGGAACCAGTAGGCGTTCTTCCGGCTCTCCGGCATTATGCACTCCACGATGGACAGCACCCTCAGGGAGGCGTCCCTTGCAATGCCAAGCTCCGTGGAGAAGTCTTTCTGGCTTGCATACTGCTCGGCGTGGTTTTCAGGCGCGAAATAGCAGTCCAGCGCCTTCAGAAGGACGTCCAGTTCCGAAAAAAGCTTTTTGCGGGTATCCCACGCCGCCCGGGCCCAGTCCGGGGGCTGGCTAGCTAAATCCACATGAAATCCATCGGTAAGGACACCGGCTCAGGAATTTTTTTCTTTCTCTTTAGGCATGTGAATGGCCTCGCCATGCACCGCCTCGCAAGCCTCCATGACGCCTTCGGCAAGGGTCGGGTGGGCGTGGATGGTCCCGGCCACCTGTCTGGCCGTGAGCCCGTTCCTTATGGCGACGGCCATCTCCTGGATGAGGTCGGACGCGTGCGCCCCGATTATGTGCGCTCCGATTATCTTGTCCGTTGAGGCATCGGCCAGGACCTTCACGAAACCGGCTATCTCGCCTATGGCATGGGCCTTCCCAAGGGCACGGTAGTGGAAGCGGCCAATGCGGCAGTCCAGCCCCTTCTCTTTGGCCTGGAACTCGCGCAGCCCCACCGAGGCTATTTCAGGGGATGTGAATATCGCCGCGGGCACGGTGTTGTAGTCCATCTTCTCTTCGATGCCACAGGCGTTCTTCGCGGCCACTATGCCCTGCGTGGAGGCCACGTGCGCCAGGAGTATCCTGCCCGTGCAGTCGCCAATGGCATAGACGCCCTTGATGCCGGTCTCCATGTGCTCATCGACCAGTATCTCGCCCCGCTTGCCTTTCTCGACACCCGCCTCCTCAAGCCCTATGCGCTCGGTGTTGAGCGTCCTGCCTATGGAGACCAGCATCTTCTCCGCCGCGAGCTCCTTGCCGTCGGAAGTGAAGGCATGGACGCCGTCGGGCCTGGTCTCCACCCTGTCCACCTTTATGTTCTTCAATATCTTTATTTTCCGCTTCTTGTATTCGCGCTCCAGCACCTCCGATATCTCAAGGTCCTCGGTGCTTACGGCCCTGTCCATCATCTCCACGATGGTCACCTCGGTGCCAAGGGCATTGAAAATGCCGCCGAACTCCGAGCCTATGACGCCCGCACCCACGATTATCATGCTCCTGGGGATGGCCTTTATCGTGAGGGCGTTGTCGCTGGAGAGTATCCTGTCGCCGTCGAAAGGGAACGTGGGGATGGCAGCGGGCCGGGAGCCCGTGCCGATTATCACCTTGTCCGTCTCAATCACCTGTGTAGAACCGCCGGGCATGTCCACCTGGACCTTTTTTGCGTCAAGGAGCCTGCCCCTGCCCTCCACGAGCCTTACGCCCCAGCTCTTGAAGAGGCCCCTTATCCCCTTCACCTGGGTCTCCACCACCTTGTTTTTCCGCTGCATTATCTTCTCTATATTGGGGACCGGCTGGCCGCCAAGCTCGATGCCGAAGCTCTCGACCTCCTTGAGCTTGAGCAGCAACTCGGCCGAGGCGATGAGGGTCTTTGTGGGGATGCAGCCCCAGTTCAGGCACACGCCCCCGACCTCTCCAGCCTCGACGACGGTGACCTCAGCGCCCAGCTGCGCCGCCTTCAGGGCCGCAACATAACCGCCCGGCCCGGCCCCGACAATGGTGAGCCTCATTATTTTTCCTCCTCAAGCAGCTTCTCGTACTCGCCCGCGTCCATGAGGTCGTCAAGCTCGGAGGCCTCCGAAAGCTCGATGACGGCTATCCACCCCTTTTCGTAGGGGTCTTCGTTTATTATCTCCGGGGTGTCCGAAAGCTCCTCGTTCACCTCGACAACGGTCCCGCTCACGGGCGATATCACCGGCGAGGTCGCCTTTGTGGACTCTATCTCCGATATCTCGCTGTTTGCCTCGATGGTGCTGTCCACCTCCGGGAGATCTATGTACACGATATCGCCAAGCGCCTCCTGGGCGTAATCGGTTATCCCTATGGTAGCCTTGTTGCCGGAGACCTTTACCCACGCGTGCTCTTTGTGATACTTGAGATTTTCAGGATTCATAATAGAAGACCTCCATTGTATTTTCTTAAAAGCAGTATACCAGCAATTGGATGCCAATCAATCACGAACAGCGGTTTTGAAATTCAAACACACAGCGATTTTTTTGTCAAGGAAAAGACGTGTCTTGTCAGGGCGCCGCTTTTTTCTTAAGCTCAAGGAGCTTTTTCAGGGCCTCGCCGGGGCTGATGTCCCCGGGCACAAGGAGCAGCTCATCGATTATTGCGTCGCCCGCCCCGCCGAAAAGGTCAAGCTGCCCCGCCCGCCTGCCGCCCCGGATGAGGCGGGGCACGCCGTTGGAGTTGAGCGTCTGCTTTTCGAGGCTGGAGAGCACGGACTTCGCCCTCTCGACCACCTCCTCCGGCAGGCCCGCGAGCCTGGCCACCTGTATACCATAGCTCTTGTCCGAGGGGCCGTCCTCTATCTTCCTGAGAAATATTACCTCGTCCCCCCATTCCCGCACCGCCACGTTGCAGTTTCTGACGCCTTCAAGCCCCGCCCCAAGCTCGGTAAGCTCGTTGTAATGGGTCGCAAAGAGCGTCCTTGCCTTCAGTTTTTTCGCTATGAACTCCGCCGTGGCCCACGCGATGCTTATGCCGTCGAAGGTGCTGGTGCCCCTGCCCACCTCGTCGAGCACGATAACGCTCCTGCGGGTCGCGTTATGGACTATGTTTGCCGTCTCAAGCATCTCGACCATGAACGTGCTCTGCCCCATGCTGAGGAAGTCCGACGCCCCTATCCTGGTGAACACGCGGTCCGCCGCGCCTATCCGGGCGCTCCCGGCCGGGACGAAGCTCCCCATCTGGGCCATCAGCACGATAAGGGCGTTCTGCCTCATGTAGGTGGACTTGCCGGCCATGTTCGGCCCGGTTATTATCAGCATCCGCCTGTCTTCCTCGTTGAGGCTGATGCTGTTGGGTATGAACTTCTCCCCAAGCGCCAGCCGCTCTATGACCGGGTGGCGCCCCCCCTCTATCTCCAGCGCGAGGGAGCCGTCCACCTCCGGCATGACGTAATCGTTCCTCTTGGCCACGACTGAAAGCGAGACAAGGAAATCGAGCTTCCCTATCCTCCTGGCCGTGGAGCCCAGTTCCTGCGCCTGCGCGTTTATCTGCTCCAGGATGCCGGTGAATATGCCGTATTCCAGGGCCTTGAGGCGCTCCTCGGCGCCCAGGGCCTTCGTCTCGTATTCCTTCAGCTCCGGCGTTATGAACCTCTCGGCGTTGACCAGCGTTTGCTTCCTGATATAGCGCTCCGGGACCTGCGGGAGGTTGGGCTTCGTTATTTCTATGTAATAGCCGAATACGCGGTTGAAGCCGACCTTGAGCGACGGGATGCCCGTCTTCTCTTTCTCGTCCGCCTCAAGCCTGGTTATGTAGTCCCTGGAGCTTGTGCAAAGCTCCCTCAGCTCGTCAACCCCGGTATGGTAGCCGGACTTTATAATGCCCCCTTCCCTGAGCCCCAGCGGGGGGTGGTCCGCGATGCCCGAATCTATGAGCGAGACGACCTGGTTGAACGCGCCGAGGCCCTTTTCTATTTCCTTGAGGGCCGCGTCCGGGGCGCGGGAAAGTATCTTTTTTATCTGGGGCATTATTTTGAGGGAGTTCCTCAGGGCTATCAGGTCCCTGGCGTTGGCCGAACCCGTCTGGACGCGGACGGAAAGCCTCTCCATGTCCTGCACCTTGCGCAGGGCGTTCCTGAGCGCCTCCAGCATCTCGTAATCCTCCACAAGGCAGTTCACCGCGCCGAGCCTGCCCTTTATCCGGTCAGGGCTGACAAGCGGGCCAAGGACGGCCCCCCTCAGGTACCTGCCCCCCATCGGCGTAAGGGTCTCATCCAGGGCCCAGAGGAGCGTGCCCTCGCGCCCCCCGTCCTTAAGGTTGCGCACAAGCTCCAGGTTGCGGCGCGTGGAGGCGTCTATGAACATGAAAGAGCTTTCCCTTAGCGGGGTCAGCTTCTCAAAGCCCAGCGCCTCCTTCTGCGTGCCTTTAAGCACGCCAAGGAGCGCCCCCGCGGCGGAGACGGCGGCATTAAGCCCCTCGCACCCGAAGGCGTCCAGGCTTGAAACCCTGAAGTACGAAAGCAGCGCCTTGTAGGCCTCCGAGTAATCGAAGAACATGTCATCGGCTGGCGTAGTGTAGAAATTGGCGAGCATCTCCTTGTAGTGCATGTCCTGGCCGAGGCTTTCGGGGCAGATGACCTCCCTGGGCTCGAACCTCCCCATCTCGTCCTCAAGCGGGTTCTCCGTCTCGAACAGGAGGAACTCTCCGGTGGAGACGTCGGCGGCGGCCACGCCGTGCTTCCTGCCCACGGGGAAGAAAGAGACGATATAGTTGTTCTCCTTCGGGTTTTCCGGCGTATGGGTGCCGGGCGTCACTACCCTTACCACCTCGCGCCTCACGACCCCCTTTGCATCTTTGGGGTCTTCAACCTGCTCGCAGACGGCCACCTTGTGCCCTGCGTTTATGAGCTTTGATATGTAGGACTCGGCGGCAAAATAAGGTATGCCGCACATCGGTGTGGCGTCTTCCTTCGACCTGTCCCTTGTCGTCAGGGCTATCTGGAGGATTTTCGACGCGGTTTTGGCGTCCTCTCCGAACATCTCGTAAAAGTCCCCGAGGCGGAAAAAAACTATGGCATCGCTGTACTGCTCCTTGATGCCCTGGTATTGCTTCATCAATGGGGTCAGCTCGGACATTCAGAATTAAACCATTAAAGGAAACGAATTTTCAAGGCGGCCGCCGGCTGTTGACCGCAACCCGAAAAACTGTGCTATAATAACGTACATGCGCAAGTTGATTTTATCCGTTGTCCTGGTTCTCTCAGCGGCGCTCCTTTACGGAGCTGAGGCGTCTGCGTTCAGCAATTCCGGCTCCTGCGGCGGCGACTGCCGCACCTGCCATTCCTTCAAGACCCGGGACGCACAGGACCTGCTCGGCTCCCTTAACCCGCAGGTGAAGGTCCTGGGCGTGGATAAGTCCCCGGTCGGCGGCCTCTGGCAGGTGACCTACGAGTTCCGCGGCCAAAAGGGCATCACCTATATCGACTTCGAGAAAAAGCACATCATCGAAGGCAAGATAATAGACATAAAATCGAGGGCCGACATCACCGACCAGAAGCTCTCGGAGATGAACAGGGTCGACTTCTCGAAGATACCCGTCAAGGACGCGCTTATAATGGGAAAGGCCGATGCCCCCATAAAGGCCATCGTCTTTGACGACCCGGAGTGACCATTCTGCGCGAGACTTCATCAGGCGATGAAGCAGGTGGTCGAAAAGAGAAAAGACATAGCGTTCTACATAAAGCTCTTCCCGCTCCCCATGCACAAGGGCTCGAAGGAAAAGGCCCAGGCGATAGAGTGCAAGCGCTCGCTTGAGATGCTCGACGATGCGTTCGCGGGCAAGCCGCTTCCCAAGCCGTCCTGCCCCGCCACGGAGATCGACCGCAACCTGGAGCTTGGTAGGAAGCTGGGCGTAAACGGCACCCCCACCATAATCCTTCCAAACGGAAAGACCGTTGTGGGCGCCATGGATGCCGAAACCCTCATAAAGACCCTCGACGCAGCGTACAAGGAAGCCTCCAGGAAGAAATGACTTTTCAGTGTCCGGGATGCGGCGCGCAGGTGGAGCATCCGGGGCACCAGTGCCACCCGGCCCCAAAACCGGAAGATTGCCCCTTCTGCGGCAAAAAACCTTCGCTTTCAAGCCATATGTGCCCTGAAAAGATCAGGAAGATGGAGTTTGTCTGCCTGAACTGCGGCAGGCTCGCCGTGGCGTCAGGGGAGAAGGGCCTTTGCCGTCCCCTGAAACTCTTCCTCTGACTTTTAGCAGGAAAAGTCTTTCATGTCATTGTGAGGAGCTTAAGCGCACCAGCGCAAGCGGCCAGGCAAACCCCTAAACAGGGGGCTGAAAAAGTCTCATTTCGAGTCATTGCGAGGAGCTTAAAGCGCCGGCTGGCGCAAGCGGCGAAGCAATCTCATAAGTTGCTGATTAATATAAAAACGGGATTGCTTCGCTTCGCAATATTCATTGCTTTGCTCGCAATGGCAGTCAAAACGGTTTTCCAGCATCCTGCTAATTCTTGATTTTCAGGCGACGTGATTGCTTCGCTGCGCTCGCGATGACCGGTCAATCAAAGTCCTCGTCCTCCCAGATGAGCGGCCCCCCGTACCAGTAAGGGCCGCCCCAGCCCCAACCCCAACCCCAGTAGGGAGGGGGCGGATATGCGAGATATGCCCTTTTCCTGAACAGGTGTATCTGCTTTATCTCAACGACAGGGTATGTGTATTGGGTCTGCCCAAGCGGCAGGGTCTCCTTTCCCGCTACTATTGCCGCAACGGCTATTTTTCTGTTTGCCTTGTAGATGGCAGGGTCAAGATATGAATTTGTCCGCGCGATGAACCGCCCCCCGGAGCGGTAGCCGGACTCCGGCCTCTCGCCGGAGCCAAGCGGTGTTTCCAGCACGATGATGTCGGTGCCCTGTTTCATGTTTTTTGTCTCGATTATAAGGCCGCCCCAGACCACCACCGTCCCTTTATAGGCGTCCGGGTCCTCAAGCACCATCGGAAATGTCACGTTCCCGGGGGCCTCCTGCCTCCATTTGGCGGATATGGCGTGCGCGCACCCCGATGCCGCCAGGACGGCGGCCAGCAGCAGTATCTTCATCCATCCGGCTTTATTGCTCATCATGAAAACAAATCCTCCTTTCCTGGGTGTTTTATGTCCCGGCCCCCTAATGGGGCTTGCCCAGCAGGGGCGCAAGGACGATGCCCGCGAAGTCCTGCATGAAGTGCATCACCATCGGGGCAAGAAGGCTTTTGCGCCACATGTAAACAAGCGCAAGGACAATGCCGATGAACGCCACCGTTATCACGCCGGAAATCCCTTCGTAGCCGTGTCCCAGGGAGAATATGACCGAGGAAAGTATTACCGCAGCGGGCGCGCTCCGCGCGAGGTTGCGCAGCCGGAGGATCATGTATCCCCTGAATATGGTCTCCTCCGCGAAGGCCACCACCGTGACCAGCGAAACGGCCAGCGCCATGCCGGAGGGGGTGCGCACATCTAGGTTGAAGCGCGGCGCGGGCGCCGCAGGAAGCCCCGCGGCCTTCAGGGCCTCTCCAAGCGCACCGGCGGCAAAATACATGAAGAAAAAAAGCACGAAGCCTATGAAGGCCTCCTTCTGCCAGTCCCTGAACCTCCAGCCCACAAACGGCATCGGCTCGCCGTTTCTCCACGCGAAATATGCCACGAGGCAGACCAGCGCCAGGTCCCTGAAGATGGTCGCCATCGCGGTCAGGCGGAAGTTGAATTCTTCCTGCCCCGCTATGAAAAACGATACGGCCATCGAGGGCAGGATCAGGAAGAGAAAGACCCCGAACTCAACCATCTGCTGCCTCCTTGCGGGAAGACTGCCGCCAGGGGGACGGGTGTCCCCGTGGATATCTCCGGCGGGATAAGCATCCCGGGGGGGATGGATATCCGCGGAAGGAGCGTTTTCCCTTGCCGGGATTTTTTCCGTCTGCGTGTCCGTCCCAGGGTATTCCGGTTTCACTTCCGATGCCTCCTATCCAAATTATATCAGGCGTCCGGGGGCATGAAAGAGCGCAACCGTTTTGACTGTCATTGCGAGCGGAGCAATGGATATCGCGGAGCGAAGCAATCCGTTTTTTTTGATAACCAACAACCGCGGGCTTGCTATACCGGCAGGCGGACATGCCGAAATTCTTCACCCCGGCTTCCGGCAAAACCAACATGAAAGCGGTGCCCGCTCAGGCGGTCTTCCTGCGGCTTTTCTTCTGCTCGTACATCATGCGGTCAGCATCGGAGAGGATGTCGTTCAGGGTGGAGCCGCTTTCGGGGTCGTAATAGGCGATGCCCGTGCTGATGGAGAGCCTGTAGCCCGAATTCCTTTTTGCGTTGCGCTCGTCGAGCTTTTTCTGGAGCCTGGCTATAAGGAACTCCGCGCTCGCGTTGCTGCCGATCTCTATGGGCAGCAGGACAAACTCGTCGCCCCCGATGCGCGAGATTATGTCTGAGTCCCGGAAGGTGTCTTTCAGTATCTGGGCCGCCTCCATTATGGCATTGTCTCCTTCGGCGTGGCCCAGCGTATCGTTTATTTTCTTGAGGCCGTCCAGGTCCGCGTAAAGGATGAAGATGCCTTTTTTGATGCGGTTGGCTATCTTTATGTGCTGGCTGGCAAGCGTCATGAAGCCGCGCCTGTTATAAAGCCCGGTCAGCTCATCCATAAGGGAAAGGGCGCGGAGTTCCTCCTCCATGCGCTTGCGCTCGTTTATGTCCTTTGAGACCACCGTCACTGCGAACGTCCTGCCGGCCTCGTCCTTGACCGGGCTCAGCGTGCGCAGAAAATACCTGCCGTCCCTGCCGCTTTTGTGTTCGTGCTGATGGGAGAGGCCGGATGCGAAAACATTCTCGATGCTCAGGGTGAACTCCCCTGTCTCCTGGAGCGAATGGAACTCGCCGTATGAACGGCCGATGCAGTCCTCCGTTGAAAGGCCCATTCTCGAAAGGTGCCTGGAGTTCATGAAGAGGTACCGGCAGTCCCTGTCGACAAGGTAAATGGAGTCTTCCGTGGAATCGACCAGCGAGCGGTATCTCTCCTGGCTCTCCTCGAACGCCGCCTTCGCGGCCTTCTGCACCGTTATGTCGCGGGTTATGCCAAGCAGGGCTATTATCCCGCCCTTTTCGTCGCGCAGCGGCACCGAGTGCGTGTCCATCCAGAGGCTCCTCCCCCTGAGCCCCCTCATTTCAAATTCGAGTGTCCCCGATTTGCCGTCAAAGACATCCTCGACAAGCTGCCTGAAGGCCTCCCGGTATTCAGGCAGGACGAGGCCGAAGATGGATTTCCCCCTGACCTGCTCCAGGGAATCCGCATCCATCATCGAAAGCCCCGCCCTGTTCATCCTGATAAGCGAGCCGTCCCTTGCCACCAGCTTCACGCACTCGGGCTCCGTCTCTATGATGGTATTCAGAAAGCTTTCGTTCTCCCTCGATGCCTTTTCTATCCGGCCGGACTCTTCTATCCTCTCAACCAGTTCCCTCGTGCGCCCCTCCACCTTCCGCTCCAGCATCCTGTTAATGTCCTCAAGCTGGCCTTTTTTCGCAAGGTTTGCGGCATGTATCATGTAGAAAAGCACGGCCATGATCGCGCCCGTTATGCCCCCCACTATCAAGTGCTTCTCCGTAAAGTAGGATTCCCTTGAAAGGGCGAGCTTTTCATAAATAGGGTCCAGATTCGCAATCAGTAAAACAGAGAGCGCATAAAAGAGACCCCGGCAGAACCTTTTAAGCCTTGAATCCATTGCCTCCCCTTCTTGCCGGCCCATGTCTTTTTCCTTTCTCTTTCAGAGCCGCGTTCAGGTAAATCTTTTCAGGCACCCCAAAAAAAACTTAATTCAAGCGCCCCGCTTGCCTCGTCCCTCTACAAGCAATTCATATGCCAAGCCGCCAATAGTGTCATTTTCTTCAAAAAGGGTATTTTTGCGTCAAAAACCACAAAAAAATAGAGGCTTGTTGAGGAAAATGACAATTTTTTGACTTGAAGGTGATTACAAGCACAATTGAAATGCCAAAAAAGGGTACAGAAAATGACGAATTTCAGCAAGATTACGCTACGCTAATCCGCCCTGCATGAATTGTTTCCGAAGCAGTCCGGACATATTCAATGGTGACATATGTCATCTTGCCCGTGTCCGTGTTTCCCGTTTAACATGTAACCGCCGCAGGGTAACGCGGTCCGTCATATTGCTCTTTGACATGGAGAAAAAAAGAGGGAGCATTTGAACACGCTGAACAAAAAACGTCCAAAAAAACATTTAAAATTCAGGGACTTGCCGGTTTCAGTCTGAACACTAAAAAAAGAGGGGCCGCCCTAAACACGGGATTGCTTCGCTTCGCAATATTCATTGCTCCGCTCGCAATGACAAACAAAGCGTAAGCGTTTAGGTAACCGCATCTTCCGCTGAAGTGCCCATCCGTGCCATTCTATTTTTGACTAACAAAACAGAAGGAGGAATGGCATGGACAAGGCATCATGGATTGAGCGGCGTAAATACTGG
>JAJYJS010000030.1:0-19357 GCA_021789215.1 Nitrospirota bacterium
TTTTAGGAAGATTAAAAGAGACGGAAAAATTTTTCTGCCTGAACTCCTCGCTGAAATAATAACCAAGTCCCCTTTTTGTGAGGATATATTCCGGGTTGGCGGGCTCGTCCTCTATCTTCTCCCGGAGCCTTCTTATGTGAACGTCGACAGTCCTGGGGTCGATAAAGCCGTTTGCCTTCCATACCGCATCAAGAAGCATATCGCGGCTCAGGACTTTCCCCGGCCTCTGGACAAGATAGATGAGAAGCTTCGTCTCAAGCGCGCTAAGGTCCAGCTGTTTTCCGCCTTTAACAACAAGATACTTCCCGGAATCTATTGTCAGGTCACCCACCCTGAATAACGGCTCCCTCGGCTGGGGTCCTTCCGCAAGCGTCTTTGAATAGCGCCTCAAAACGGTCTTTATGCGGGCCAGGAGTTCCCTCGGGCTAAACGGCTTTGTGACATAATCATCGGCCCCGAACTCAAGACCAAGGATTTTATCTATCTCCTCCGACCGCGCGGTAAGCATTATTAGGGGAATTTGCGAAAAGGCCTGATCCGACCTGACGTATTTGCACAGTTCAAGACCGTCTATTCCAGGGAGCATCAGATCCAGCAGGACAAGGTCCGGTCTGTCCGCCCTGAGCCGGTCCAATGCCTCCTCGCCGTTTAGCACCCCTTCGGCCTCAAGCCCTTCTTTTCTGAGGTTATAGCAGATAAGCTCGTTTATGTCCGGTTCATCCTCAATTACAAGTATTTTTTTTGCGTCCATAATTAATTATGCAACAATTGCGGGGCCAATTCAGGAGATTAACCGGAATTTAATAAACTCTTAACGCGCCGGTAATATGAAGCCGGGTTGTCAGGCAATCAGCAAACGGATTTTATTCCCTCCCGGTCTTGAAACCCTTTAATCCAGGGGCTTGACGGCCGGGGCAGGAGCCCTTGTTCCCTTATGGTCCAACCCGAAATGGAACCCCTGGAAGAGTTCTATTCCAAGCCTTTCAGATGCGGCAAGTTCCTCTTCACGCTCAATCCCCTCGGCTACAACATCGATATTCAGCCTGCGGCAGAGGATGACTATGGAATCCACAACGGCAAAATTGACGGACTCCCTGTCGATCATGCTTATGAAATGGCGGTCCACCTTGATGAAGTCGGGCCTTATTATGGAGAGCATCTTTAAGCCGCCGTAGCCGACCCCGAAATCATCGATTGCTATCTTGTATCCCTTGTCCCTGTAATAGGAGAGCGTTCCCTTGAAAAGCTCGTAATTTTTTATCGCGCTCTCCTCCGTTATCTCAAGTATGATCCTTTCCTTGGGTATCCCCCATCTTTCGGCGATTTCATCGGTCAGTCCCGAGCGGTGCGATGGCGAGCATATCGATTCGGGACATATGTTCAGGAATAAATTGGCCCCCTGCCCGGTAATATTGGAAAGGGATGCCTCCCTGACGGCGTTTTCCCTGCACAGGAAATCGAGCGAAGCTATCATGTCCGTTTCGGAAGCCTTTCTGAACAGGGCCGGTATGTCCGGGAAATCCCTGTTGTCCTTCAGCCCGGAAAGGGCCTCATAGCCGAAAACAGACCTGTCCTTCCGAAAAACAGGCTGGAAGCGGATTGAAAGGTCATTCTTTTCAATAATATCTATTATCCGGTTTCTTTCAGCGATATAAGACCTCATATTAATGCCTCCAAAGAATGTGATAAGGAACCTGAAAGATTATACTTTTTGATAATTACCGGAGTATTGAAAAAGGGTTAAGAATTAGTGAAAAATGTATAAGTAATGTCCTATCAGCTCAATTCCCCTCACCCCAGCCCTCTCCCTATGGGAGAGGGAGGAGCGAAGCGGAGGGTGAGTGAATTCAGGACATTAATTATGCTGGAAAGAATGCTTGTTTGTTAATTTTTTTAAAAAAAAGGCCGGGCAGACCCGGCCCTGATTTCATGGAATGCGGGACCGCAAGGCGCTTTCTAGTAAGCGATGCCCTCTTTCTTCCAGTAATTCCTTATCTTGTTCTTCAGCGAGAGCGGAAGCGGGACATAGGCAAGCTTTTCGGCCGTCTTGTCGCCGTTCCTGTAAGACCAGTCAAAGAACTTGCAGACCTTCTGATTGGACTGGGGCTTGTCCTTTGAGAGCAGGATGAAAGTCCCGCCTGCTATCGGCCAGGATTTCCTGCCCGGGGAGTCTACAAGCCAAAGGTAAAAGTCCCTGGCGGGGCTGAAGTCCGCCTTGGCGGCGGCTTCCTTGAAGCTGTCAAATGTGGGCGACACGAACTGGCCTTCCCTGTTTTTCATAAGCACATTGGCCATGCGCTCCTGAAGGATGTAGGCGAACTCCACATAGCTTATTGAGTAAGGGATCCTCTTGACGTAGTTGGAAACGCCCTCGCTGCCCTTGGCGCCGAGGCCGACCGGCCAGTTTACAGCCGTGCCCTCGCCGACCTTCGCCTTCCATTCAGGGGATATTTTGGCAAGGTAAGTGGTAAAAATCGCGGTCGTGCCGGAGGCCTCGGACCTGTGCACGACCGAGATCTCGTGGTGAGGCAGGCGGAGCCCGGGATTCAATGCCCTTATCCTGGCGTCATCCCAGAATTTTACCTCGCCCAGGTAGATCCTGCTCAGTGTGTCGGCATCCATCTTCATCTGGCCTGCCTTTATGCCTGGAATGTTCACGACGGGCACAACGCCGCCGATAACGGTGGGGAACTGGATGAGGTGCGCTTTCCTGAGTTCCTCGGGTGTAAGGGGCGCGTCGGATGCGCCGAAATCAACGGTCTTGTTCTCTATCTGCTTTATTCCGCCGCCCGACCCTATTGACTGGTAATTGAGCTCCACGCCGGTCAATTTATAATAGTCGTGCGCCCAGGCCGAGTATATCGGATAGGCGAATGTGGACCCGGCCCCGTCCAGCCTCTCTGCCGCCTGCGCAATCCCGAATGAAAACAGGACCGCGGTTAATACAAACAACATCCAAAACCTTCTCATCTTGCTACCTCCTCCTATAAGGGATTTTCTCTAGTTTAAAGAGCACATGTTACAGGAATATTAAAGGGAGGTTAATTTTCCGGGGCGCGGAAAAATTTTTTTCAGGCACGTTGGGGATCCCGGGTCTGCTTTGGAATGACAGGGGGGAAAAAGCCAGAGGGGCTTTTAATTTTTAAGCCCCCCTGGAAGGAGGTTGGGAAAATTTATTTGCTTCTCAGAACGACATGCCCAGGTCCACCTGGATGGTGTTCATCTTGTGCGTCGCGGTCTGGCCGGCCGCCGTGTTCGGGCTGATCTGCCTGGTGTTGTACCACGTTATGGCAGTGTAGATGTTTTTGGCCAGGCCGCAGGTAAGCGATGTCCTGCTTCCCAAAACGTTGGTGGACCCGTAAAAGAAGTCGGCATCGGGGAGGATATCAAGCCATGCGTCCCTCTCCAGGCGGCGGTAGCTATAGTCAATCTGCCACAGGCCTCTCCCGGCAGTGCTTGCATGTCCCAGCTTCACTCCTGCGATATAACCCTTATTGTTGCTGGACGGGGATGGGTTATAAATATACTCTCCATAAAGCCCGGCATAGGGGAGCACGCCCGAGAGCTTGTTGAAATCCGCCTGCGCCCCGAGCCACAGGTCGTTGTAGTTGTATACCAGGTCCTTTTTTGCATCGAGGGTATTATTTGTGCCAGCAGGGCCAAAAATCTTACCGATTGGTCCGCTGAGGCCTCCCTGGGCGATTGTGCCTGGCAAATTATTCGAGAACTGGTATGTCCTCTTCAGGTTATCAAACAGGTAATACGCGGCTGCAACCCTGACCTTGCCGTTTTCGTTGAATTTCCAGTCGACCCCAGGCTGGAGCGCGAACATGTAGGGCATTGCCGCACCAAACTGGGGTTTGTTAACCAGTTGGTCGAGGATGAAGAAGTCTGCATTAACAAAAGCGCCGAGGTTGCCGCTTGCCGGCGGTGTGAACACCGCGAAGACGCCCTCAGGCGTGATGTTAAAGTCCCACGTAAGCATGGAAGGGGTCCATATCGGGTTCGGGAACTTTCCGCCTGCCACGGTCAGCGTCTTGAACGGCGTGTACTGCGCGTATGCCAGATTGATTACCATCGGCTTGCCTGAGAATGTGTTGCCGAAGGTCACGTTCCTGGAGCGGGAATGGCCGCCGTCGCTGGAAATGCCAAAGACCGCCTTTACGTTGTCAGCGACCTGGTCAGCGAGATTGAGCCTGTACCTGAACCTCCCGCGGTTGATGGGTCCTATGCTCTGGCCCTGGACACCGACGTACTCATATCTCAGGCGCAAATCCCCGCTCACGGTGAGCTTCCTTATCCAGCCGGGAAGCTTTTCATCTCCGCTATTTTTTGACTGCGCAAGAATGCTGTCCGCGTCGTCTTTGCTGATGACGCCCTTGCCCACGAGCTTGTTCACCAGGCTGTCCATATCGCCTGCGAATGCCATGTGCGCGGATGCCGCAACCACTAAAAATGCCATAATCCCAAGGACAAACCTCTTCACGCCATGAGACCAATTCAATGCTGAAGTCAAGCCAGTTTCAAGTCTAAGCATAAAATACTCTCCTTTCGTCTTACAAAAATATTAAAAGTCTGGTATATGATATTCATCGAATGTTACATACCTGTTTTTCCAATGTTAAATTTTGATTATCGGAAAAACTGCAAGCACGGAATTCATAAAGGGGGCATTGATCGTCGATTTGTGCTGGACAGACATCATTGGCTTATTTTGCCAAGTGGGGAATCCATTCCGGGAGATTAATCCATGAAGCGAGGAACTGGAGGAGGGCTTGCCTGATGGCGGACCGCCGTCTCTTTTCCGGCCTCAGCCTTTAACCGCAGCGCAAATTTAGTTCCAATCGTCCTCGAAAAAAAATTATTTCAGCCGTGTGAGCCCTATCCCGAACTGGCTGTCGAGATCATAAAAAATGCCGTGCACATTGCCGCTCCCTTTTGCGCAGCATAGTTTCCTGCCGCGCACGTCCTCCCGCCACTGCGGTTTGGCCGCATCAGCCCTGCGGTTTGCGATTATTATCATTTTTTGCTCTTCCAGGTCCCCGGCAGGCAGGCCCTTGGAAAGGCTGCTGAAATCGCTCAGTATCTGGGCCTTCGTCAGGTCGCCTATGCTGCCGTTCTGGACTAGTATATCGAACATCAGGGATGCGGCGCGCTCGGACCACAGCCCATAATCCGCACACATCTTAAGCCCTTTGTTGAACAGTTTCCGGGAATATTTGACCTCCACCCCCTGGAACTCCTCTGTCCTGCCCAGCGCTTTGAACATGCCGCGCCAGGGTTCGTTTATCGTGTGCCTGACAGGGTGCTGTATCGAGCGCGCCCAGTTCATAAGCTCTTCGCTGGAGGCGCCAAGGGCGCTTACGAGGATGTTGTAGTTCGACTGGAAGACGGCCTTTACCACATTGGGACTGGACTTAATGATGCCGTCCAGAAGCGGCTGGAGCGAGCCCTGCCCGAAGTTCCACTGGCAGACGCCGAAGCTCAACCCCTGCCCGTCAAAGTCCCCGCTCAGGCCCGTGAAACACTCCGGTATCCCGGCCCCGGTCTCGAATGCTCCTGTCAGGGCCAGACACCTGTAATTGAGATTTTCCCCCTGTCCAGGCCCCTGCGCGGCCATTTCCTCCACAAAAAGCGCCTTCCATGTGGCCGTGCCCACAATGCCGTCAGTCCCCAGTTTCCTGGACTTCTGGAAATTCCTTACCGCCGAGTCCGTCCCGCCCCCGAACTGGCCATCGATTGGCCCAAGGTACAATCCGATATCCTTCAGCCTCTGCTGTATCCTGGCTACTTCTCCGCCAGTAGAGCCCAGTTTGTATATGGCCATTTTGCCCCCTTACTGATTTATTAATCTTCCTGAAATAGAATAGACATTATGCCGCACCTCCGGTCATGCCGGCTAAAGACATGCCGGCATGACGGGCAAAAGACTTTCAGCCGTCATTCCGGAGGTATTAATCCGGAATCCGGCGACTTTATGGTAAAGGGCATTTTCGGGTCAATGACGGCATGGGATATTCAGACTGTTGTGAGAACATTAGCATATAAAATATCAGAAAAAAAACAGTTCCCCCCCTTAAACTGCAATTCTCTGGCTGGTAGTTGCCGGCTGATTAAAACACAGGAAAGTTTCGCGTGTCAAGGAAAGTGGCGGTGCAGGGAATCGAACCCCGGACACTGCGGATATGAGCCGCATGCTCTAACCGTCTGAGCTACACCGCCTTTGGAATGATTATTATAGCAAAAAACCCGGCGTCAATAAAAGAGTTCGAACCGCCTCAGCCGCACGTTTATCAGCAGTCCGACGGCAATATAGTTGCTCAGTATGGCCGTGCCCCCGTAGCTCATGAAAGGCAGGGGGATCCCAACGACCGGCAGCATCCCCATCGTCATGCCGATATTGAAAAAGAAATAGAACGCGAACATGAAGGTTATGGCCAGGGCAAGCAGGCTGCCGAATTCGTCCTTGGCCTTCCGCGCGGTGTCCAGCGCCCTGAGGAAAAATGCCAGGTATATGCCAAGGAGCACCAGGCTGCCCAGCAGCCCCCATTCCTCCGCAAACGATGAGAAGATGAAATCCGTGTGCTTTTCAGGCAGGAACCTGAACGGCCCCTGCGTGCCGTGCATATACCCCTTGCCCAGAATCATCCCGGAGCCTATGGCTATCTTGGACTGGTTTATATGGTAGCCAATCCCGGCGGGGTCAACGGTGGGGTCCATGAACGCCACTATCCGGTTCCTCTGATAGTCTTTAAGAAAGCCGTCCCACACGATGTCCCACAAAAAGGGCATCGATATCACGGCAAACGCAATAAGCGCCACCACGAGCCTCTTTGACATCCCCTTGGCAAGGCATATGAACAGGAAGACGGCGCTTATCGTCGTGGCCGTGCCCAAATCCGGCTGCTTCACGAGCAGCCCGAAGGGCAGCAACCCGAGCAGGGGCAGCATCTTCAAAAAGGCCTTTATATCTATAGGGGTCTTTTCCGTGGACAGGTATCTTGCAATCATTATTATGAAGGTTATCCGGAATATCTCGGAGGGCTGAAAAGATATGCCGCCAACGCTCACCCATCTCTGCGCGCCCATGCCGATCCGCCCCTTTGCCAGGACGAACAGGAGGAACAGGAGCCCTATCCCGTAGAGCAGCCACGAAAGCCTGGCAAACCACTGGTAATCCACCTTTATTACAAGCACCATCGCGATGAGGCCCACGGCCAGCCATACAAGCTGCTTTATATAATAAGGGGCCTGGTGCTCTCCCTCGGCCGGGCGGGTGGCGCTGAAAATAGTGAGCACGCCTATGATGGAGAGCGCAAGCACAAGGCCCAGCGCCAGCCAGTCGAAGTTCTGGATAGTCCTTCTATCTATTTGCAATTGGCCCGTTCACCATCCTGTTTTGAGCGGCCCCGTTTGACACGATGCCGCGGGAAAAAACCGCGCCGTTCACCATGCCCGCGTTCCGGGCCGTAATGACCGGGGGTTTGGGCCTGGTCTCCTCGATGTATGCCTCTATGGCCTTCCTGGCCACCGGCACGGCCGCGGAGGCGCCGTGCCCTCCCTTTTCAACCAGCACCGACATGGCTATCTGCGGATTATCCGAAGGGGCGTATGCGACGAACCACGCGTGGTCCGCCGAGTGCAAGCCCGAGCTTGCCTGCGCCGTCCCCGTCTTCCCGGAGTAGGCGACAAGCGCGGACTTCGAAGCATGGGCCGTGCCGCCAACATCGTTGACGACCCCCGCCAGTGCGGACCTTACAAGGTCCATCGTGCTGCTGCTGACGTGAAGGCTTATGGGCTGGACATCCGGCCTCGTGTTGGGCTGCTGCTTCAGGAAATGCAGGTCCGGCAAATACCTGCCCCCCGTGCCGACCGCCCCCATCATCCTTGCCATCTGGAGCGGGGTCACAAGGACATAGCCCTGCCCTATCGAGGCGTTAAGCGTCTCTCCGGGATACCATTTCTGGTGCCTTGCCTTCTCCTTCCACGCAGTATCCGGGATAAGGCCGGATTTCTCCGAGCCAAGCCTTATCCCAACGGGCTTGCCAAGGCCGAAAGCGCGGGCAAACTGGGCAATCCTGTCTATGCCGGTGCGCAGCCCGGCGTTGTAGAAATACACGTCGCAGGACTCCACGATGGCCTTGTATATGTTAATGGGCCCGTGCCCCTTGTGCCGCCAGCAGTGGAACACATGGCCCCCCATCGGGTAGCCGCCGGTGCATGTGAACTTCTGGTCTGGCGTTACGGAACCGGACTCCAGCGCGGCCATCGCGGTTATTATCTTGAACGTGGAGCCGGGCGGGTACTGGCTCTGGAAGGCCCTGTCCAGCATCGGGTGAGCGTCCCCTTGCATCAGGTCCTGCCAGTCCTTCCGGCTTATCCCCATTACGAACTTGTTGGGGTCGAAAGCGGGCTTGCTCATAAGCGCCAGAAGCTCGCCGGTGTTTGGGTTTATCGCCACAAACGCCCCGGTGCGGTCGCCGAACTGTTTCTCGGCCGCAAGCTGGATATTCAAATCCAGCGCAAGCGTAAGGTCCCGCCCTTTTTTGGGGGGCACATCGCCAAGCACCTTCAGCTCCCTGCCAAGGGCGTCAACCTCTATTATCCTCTGGCCCGTCACGCCCCTCAACTGCTGGTCGTAGAGCTTCTCTATCCCCCACTGCCCCACAAAGCCGTTCTTGGGGACATCCTTGTATGCGGGCTCCTTAACCTGCCTGTCGTTTATCTTCCCTATATAACCGATAAGGTGCGCGGCCACGTCCCCGTATATGTAGTCCCGCACGATATCCACATCCACCGTAAGCTCGGGAAAATCCGAAAGCCTGGATTCTATGCGGGCAAGCTCCGGATATGTAAGCCCCTCCTTCAGCTTGACGGGGTCAAGCGAGCCGGCCCCGGCTTTCAGCTTCCGGGCCACGTCCGCGGGATCCATCCCCAGCAGGGCCGCAATGCCGTTTACGTTTGCGCTCTTTATCATCTCCGGTATCACGGAGATGCCGAATTCGGGCGAATTTTTCACAAGCGGGGTGCCGTTGCGGTCGTAGATGATGCCCCTCGGGGCCATTATCGGGGTTATCCTAAGGTGGTTGTTCTCGGATGCCTGCCTCAGGTCCCTGCCCTGGATCACCTGGAGCTGCCACAGCCTCACGAGCACAACCAGGAAGGCGGCCGCTACCAGGACGGTTATCGTTTTTATATGGTGCCTGTCAGAGCTCATCTATCTCAGGCTTTATTATAAACCCAAGCACCCCGTTCAGAAGGGCCTGGAAAACCAGCAGTTTCAAACTGCCAAGTGAAAGGACGTCGGGGGCCTTTTCAAACACGATAATGCTCACCAGTTCCATGAGCCCGGCCAGGAAGGTAAGTCCCATCGCCCCGAAAAACCCGAGCACCGGCGTCCAGCGGAAAAACCCCTTTGAAAGGAAAGACGCGAAAAAACCCGCCACCGCCTTCCCGAAAAGGGCCGACCCTATGACCACGGAGAGAAGGCTGTCCTCGATGCCGCCCACGGCGGCCCCGAAAAGCATCCCGCCCAAATAGGAATGCGAGAACCCGAACCAGTAGACGACGAAGCTCGTCAGGTCGGTGCGGAACCCGAAAAACGACAGCTTCATATCGATAAGGAAAGCGGCAAAGACGGAGAGGGATACGAGTAACGGCCTTTTCATCTGCTTATGACTGCCACCTCTTCGAGGCTGGTGGTATCGGCAAAAGGCACAACGTCCACCTTCCTGAAAAAACCGTCCTCGTCCGATACCTGTTTCACATAGCCCACCCTTATGCCTTCCGGGAAAAGCCCGTCAAGCCCCGAGGTGACAAGCACTTCGCCCTTGTTCACCTTCACATCGGAAGTAACATACCTGAGCTCGCAGTCTCTTCCTCCGGTGCCGGAGAAGATGACCTCCTGCCTGCTCTGCTCCAGCCTTGCCGAGGCGGCGAACCTCACGTCGTTTATGAGCAGGACGAGGCTGTAGCCGGGCTCCACCCGGATGACCTTGCCCGCAAGCCCCTGGGGGGATATGACCGTCATGTCCTTTCTTATCCCCTCGTTGCTGCCTGCGTCTATCGTAAAGGTATTGGCCCAGCGTTTGGCCCCGCGCGCAATCACATTGGCGGAGGCGACATAATCGGGCAGGTGCTGCTTTATGTCGAGCAGCTGCCTCAGGCGCTCGTTTTCCTTCTGTATTTCCGCCGTTTGCGCCAGCTTGTTCCTGAGCGCGGCGTTTTCCTTCTCCAGGTCCTTTGCGCGCGCGGCATAGTAGCCGAAATTGCCCAAAAACCCGCTTACCGAAGAGAACGCCCCGGAAATTCCGCCGGAAATGGTGTACATGAATCCGTTCACGGGCCCAAGCGGGTCTATCGAGCCCTTCCTTGCCTGGTACGTCATCAGGGCCGAGGTGAAGATGACCAGAAGGATAAGGGGCAGGAACCTTCTACCCTGCATTAATTGATGGCTATCTTCTTGAGCAGTTCCAGTTCGTCAAGCATCTTGCCGACGCCCTTCACAACCGCGGCAAGCGGGTCTTCGGCGACAACGACGGGAAGGCCCGTGGACTCCTTTATCAGGACGTCCAGGCCGGAGAGCAGTGCCCCTCCGCCAGCCAGCACTATGCCCCTGTCCACGATGTCCGCGGCAAGCTCCGGGGGGGTGTTCTCAAGGGCCACCTTTATGGTCTCTATTATGATGTTGACCGGCTCCTGGAGCGCCTCCAGTATCTCGTCTTCGTTGATGGTGAAAGTCTTGGGGATGCCGGAGACCAGGTCCCTGCCCTTTATCTCCATCGTCTTTGGCTCCCTGTGGTTGAACCTGTACGCGGAGCCAAGTTCTATCTTTATCATCTCCGCGGTGCGGTCGCCTATCATGAGGTTGTACCTGCGTTTTATGTAGGACATGATGGACTCGTCCATCTTGTCGCCGCCGACCCTCGCCACCTTGCTTATGACGATGCCGTCAAGCGATATCACCGCGATATCGGTGGTGCCGCCGCCAATGTCCACTATCATGTTGCCGGAAGGCTCGCCGACCGGAAGTCCCACGCCAAGGGCCGCCGCCATGGGCTCTTCTATCAGGTAAACCTCCCTCGCGCCGGAGGCCTGCGCGGCGTCCTTCACGGCCCTCTGCTCCACCTGGGTTATGCCCGATGGCACGCCTATTATCACCCTCGGGGAGACGAAGCTCCGCCTGTTATGGACCTTGGCTATGAAATACTTGAGCATCTCGCCTGTGGCGTCAAAGTCCGCTATGACGCCCTCCTTCATCGGCCTTATCGCATGGATGCTGGCCGGGGTCTTTCCCAGCATGCGTTTTGCGTCCGCGCCCACCGCCACGACCTTCTTGGTGTCTTTCCTGACGACAACGACGGAGGGCTCGTTGCAAACAATACCCTTGCCCTTCATGTAAACCAGGGTGTTCGCCGTGCCCAGATCTATTGCGAGGTCATTCGAGAACCAACCCAATATCTTGTTGAAAAACATCAAACCGCCTCCTCTTTAAAACGGGCCTCAACGACCCAGGTATTCGCTATCTCATCGCCAATCCGCCTGCCGTCGGGGCTGCCAAGCAGGACGATGAACTCAAGCGCAAACACGCCGGCAGCAAGCAGCCAGCCAAGAAAGGGCACCTTCCACAGCAAAATCCCCGCGGCCAGCGTCGTGTTGCGCAGGATGGCCTCCTTGACCTGGCATGGCGCGCCCGACTCATCGACAACAAAAATTCCGAGCAGTTTTTTCCCCAGGCTCCTGCCCCCCAAAAGGCCGTCCCCTACAAGCATGTATCCAACCCCCGCCAGAAAACCAGCCCTGGGAAGAACCTCGGCGACGGCAAGAATAAGGATCACGTCAATGGACTTTGCTACAACCCTCATAAGAAGGCTGGCCTTTTTAGCCTTCTGCATATCTAAAAATACTAACATTACATTTTTTACTTTTTCAAGTTGTATCTTGCCATCCAGGCAGGCAAAATCTGTTAAAATAGCTCATGGAAGCAGGCAAAAACCTGATTGTCGTGGGCGACCGGGTGCTCATAGACCCGGACGGGGGCTCGGACAAAAGCGCCTCCGGCCTCTATCTTCCGCCCAACATTAAGGAGAAGGAAAAAGTGCAGGGGGGGACGGTCATCAGAAAAGGGCCGGGATATCCCCTGCCCGACGCCTCCGGGCTGCATGAGGAGCCCTGGAAGCAAAAGACCCTGAAATACTTCCCGCTTGAGGCCTCCGAAGGGGATTACGCCATATATTTAAAGGCGGACGCCGTGGAGATAGAGTTCGAGGGGCGTAAATACGTCATAGTGCCCCACTCCGCCATCCTGGCGCTTGTCCGCACCGGAATGAACGGTTCCGGACCGGAATAGCGGAGCGGGGAACAGACCTTTTCTACTTTACGGGCTGAAGGCGGCAGTTTTCCAGAATGACCTTGTAAAAGTATCCCGCCCCGAAATCCTTGTCAGTGGAGACCGTGCAGGTGGCAAGCACGTTCTGGCCTACCTGGGCGGGCTGGTCCGTAACGAGCGTGAGGTCATTTTCGCCCTTCCCGCCCGTCCCGTCCTGTATGTGGAGCCAGTTCTTGCCCATTATTCCCTCGTTGAATTTTACGACCTTGCCCTTTACCGAGACCTTTTTCCCCTTAAGCCTGTCTTTCTGCGCCCAGATCTGCTTTACCGTATAGTGCTTCTGCCCGGAGTCTTTCCCGGCCGCAAAGGCCCCCGCTGAAAGCAGGGAAAGGATTGAAAGCGCCGACAAAAAGATAAAGACACGTTTTGCCATCAAAAATCTCCTTTTTTGTTTTTTCCCGCTCCGGGCTGGACGCCCTTTTTAACGGAGGCGGGGTTCAATCTGAAACGGGTGCCGGGGGCTGGAATTCCATCTGCCGCGCCTTGTATCCCTTTTTCTCAAGCAGCGAGATTATGCCCCGCTCCCCAACTACGTGCGCCGCGCCGACAACAACGAAAACCCTCTCGTTTGCCTCAAGATATTTTTCGATCTTAGCGGCCATGTTCCTGTTGCGCTCGAAGAGGAACTTTTCAAATACGGGCCTCAAGTCCGGGTGCTGCCGGATGTCGCCGTCAATCATCCGGGCAAGCTTCCGGGCATCGCCCGAGGCCCAGATGGTGAGTACTGCCTTGAGCCCATCCTCACCGTTTCCCGCCTCACCGGCGCCGGGGCCTTTAATGGAAAAAAGCAGGAAGTCCTCCTGCTGCCTGTCCGAGTAGTTCCTGAACATCCTTATCTGGTAGTCGAGCCCTTCCAGTTCAAGTATCTTCTTGCCCGCGCTTTCGGCCTTTATGAGGAAATGCTTGTCTATCCCGTAGTCGCCGGAAAAGCCCCTGTCCCCAACATCGGACATCTCTATCAGTTCGGCCAGGAACCACGGCCTGCACCTGTCAGCGGCCGCCATGTTCCAGCCCAGTTCATCCACCCTGTTCCCCACAAGGGCGTAAGTCCTTGACGAGATGTGTTTTTTC
Organism: Nitrospirota bacterium; assembly: GCA_021789215.1. GTDB lineage: Bacteria > Nitrospirota > Thermodesulfovibrionia > Thermodesulfovibrionales > JdFR-88 > JAJYJS01. The sequence goes on from JAJYJS010000030.1 coordinate 13,460, forward strand.
AGGGAGTCCCCGGCGGGATAAAGGGCGCTCTCCAGCAGGGCCTTTTTTATCTGAGAGCTGTTCCTGAGCAGGTTGCCGCTGTCGATGTTCGCCTCCACCGCAAGCTCCCCGGAGCCGCTGAAGGCGTCCTCTATTGTCTTGCTGAGAGGGTAAAGGCCCCTTTCACCCACATGGACGGAGCCAAGGACGTAAACCGTGTCCGTTTTGGATGTCACCTTCCAGAGGAAGTCCTTGTGGTCTGGATTTCTGGGGTAGAAAGAGCCCGCCTCGCCCAGGGACCTCCTTGGCTCGTAGCCCTTTTCAGCCAGTGCCCTGGGCAGGTAGTCGCCGATGTATATCTGGCCGTCCGGGCCCTCGAATATCTGGGCGGCAGGGGACTGGGAGAAACAAAGCAGCACAAACACCAAGGCCAGCGCGAGGTTTTTTAGAAAAAGACCCTTGGAACGCATTCCGCCCTCCCCAGAATGTTTCCCCCCGGCCGGGGGGCTTCAAAAACGCACGCCATTATACCATGCGCCCCAAAGATTAGCCAATAACGGCTATTTGCGCTTGAATATCCTCTTCAGCCCGTCCAGCCCGAACACTATCCGGGCCGGCCTGCCGTGGGGGCAGTGGTCCGGGTCCTCGCAGGCCTCAAGCTCCTCCAGAAGCCTTTGAAGCTCCTCCGGAGACAGCCTCTCCCCTCCCCTTACGGAGGAATGGCATGCTATCCTCGCCGCGGTCTCCCTCTTCAACTCCCCGGCCGCGCCTTTTTTTTCGATTATCCCGGCGGCGGCATCCATCAGGACCCCGGCGTATTCGGCATCGGAAAGCTCTCGCCTGAATATCTCCTCCGGCACAGCCCTGAGTATTATGCTGCCCTGTCCGAAGTCCTCCACCTGGATGCCAAACTCATCGAGGAGCGCCCTGTTTTCAACCAGCGCCCCATATTCGCGGGGCGGGAGCTTTATCTGCCTTGGGAAGAGAAACGCCTTGGGGTCAAGCCTGAACCCCTTGAGCAGCTTCTCGAAAAGCACCCTCTCGTGGGCCGCGTGCTGGTCGAAGAGCGTCACACCCTCTCCGTCCGTGCAGGCGTAGAACATCTCCCCCAGCCGGATGAAGGAGCGGGCCTGCCACTGTCTGAACTCCATCGGCAGGGCCTCGGAAACCGAAAAGGCGGCCCCTGCCGCGGGGAAACCCGCAAAACCAGCCCCCGTGCCGGCAACAACCCCGGCAAAGGCATTCCCCTCCGGGGGTAATGTATCCGGCAGGGCGGGTCCCGCCGCCCTCCTTGCCGACCTGACGGCCTGCATGATGAACCTGTAGATGACGTCCTTGTCCCTGAAGCGGACTTCCTCCTTCTGGGGGTGGACGTTTACGTCGATAATCCCCGGGTCCGCCTCGATGAAGAGGAAAAAGACCGGGTGCCTGCCCTGCGGCACCGCCTCAAGCCCGGCGTACACGGCATGGGCTATGGAGGCGTCCCTTACGGGCCGCCTGTTTATGAAGATGAACTGATGGCCCTTTGTCCCGCGCCAGTTCCCTTCCCTGGAGAAAAAGACCTTCGCGCGGAGCGCCCTGTCCATGGGCCCCGTCTCGATGAGCCCCTCCATGAACTCCGCCCCGTATAGTTGCGCAATCCTCTCCCTTTCGTCACCTGCCTGGGGGAGGTTCATGCTCTCTTCGCCGTCCACCCTCAGGATGAAACCCGTTTCAGGGTGCGAAAGGGCCTGTTTTGTGAGCGCCGCTATGACATGGAGGGATTCGGTGGAGTCCGATTTCATGAATTTCTTCCTGGCCGGGACGTTGTAGAAGAGGTCCCTTGCCTCCACGGTCGTCCCAAGGGCCGCGCACGGCCTGCTTGAAACGGCCTGCCCCCCCTCGGAGAGGATTTCGACCCCCTCTCTCTCCCCCTCGGGGGCCGTCTTCAAGGAAAAAAAGGATACCGATGAGATGGAGGGGAGCGCCTCGCCCCTGAAGCCAAGCGTGGTTATGCCGGAGAGGTCCTCCGCCCTTGCAAGCTTGCTTGTAGCATGCCTCTGGAGGCTCATGAGCGCGTCCTCCATACCCATCCCTGTGCCGTTGTCAGAGACCCTTATGAGCTTCTTCCCGCCCTGCCTTATCTCGACCTCTATGCGCGTTGCGCCAGCGTCAATGGAGTTTTCGACAAGCTCCTTCATCGCCGAGGCCGGCCTCTCCACGACCTCCCCCGCCCTGAGCTTGTCCCTCACATCGTCCGGCAAAATTCTGATGATTCCCATGCGGGTAATTTTAAGCGATTCCGGAGAAAAAAGATAATCCCTTATGGCCCTCCGCCATACGCGGACACGTTTCATGTGACGCATGTCCTCTTGCCCGTGTCCGCCTCTGGCATTTAAGCTGAAAGCGGAGGGGCTGTCCCTCACCCCTTGTCCCATGGAGGGAGGAGATGGGGACGCTATTTGAACAGAATGAACAAAAAATTCCCGGGAAGGCTTTAAAAACAATGGGTTTGGGAGTTCGCATCTGAACACTAAAAAAGGGGAGATGATCGGGCTGGAGACAAAGAGGGGTCCCGGACACCGGCGTAGTATGACTCATCAGCTCTTCCACATATGGGACGAGAGGCCGTTTCAAACCCGCACAAAATCCGGAAGAGCCAAAAGACAAGAGACTGCTCTCCTTCGCTTTTCGGGGGCACGGGGGCGGAGCCCCCGGCCGGTAAAGGGCGGGTGGGCGGGGATACGGCAATGCCTTTTTATTTTTCCCTTAAAATCTCCTCCACCAGTTCCGCAGCCTCCTCTACTCCGGTCCTTTCCGTGTCTATTACAAGTTCCGGGTTGAGGGGCTCCTCATACGGCGCGTTGATGCCAGGGACGGGCCATCCTTCTTTGGCCTTTTTGTAAATGTCCCTTGGCGCACCCCAGGCCTCGCCACGTTTCATCTCGCGTTCGGCGCAGACCTCCAGCGGGCACTTGAGGTATACCTCGGCGTATCGCGGGATGAGCCCCCGCGCAAGCTCCCTCCACCTCCTCAGGTTGCCTGTGGCGTCGACGGCAACGTCATGGCCGAGGGAGGACACAAGGAGGGCGGCATAGCAAAGCGAGCGGTAGAGGACGTCCCTTTCGGCCTCGGAGTATGTCGGGTTGGGGGTGGCGATTTTCCTCAGATCGTCCATACGCAGGACTACAAGCCCGTCTATCCTTTTTCTGAGGGCCTCCGAAACGGCGCTTTTCCCGCTGCCTGGCAGCCCAGTTATCCAGACGGCCTTTCCGGGCGCTTTTTTCTCCATCGGCAAGAGTTTACCTGGAAAAGGTTTATCTGGCAACTTGAAGGGCCCTCATTTATAATTTTAGAAAGAAATGGATATCTATTCTGGATTAAAGGGGGAGGAATGAAACCTGTAGAGCTTAAGCCGGGAATATGCTGGACGGGCGCAATTGACTGGGCAATAAGGGACTTTCACGGGTATTACATCCCGAAGGGGACCTCGTACAACAATTATCTGGTCCTGGACGACGAGCCCGTCCTGATAGACGGGGTCAAGCTGGACTTCGCAAGCACGTGCATACAGAACATAGAGGCCGTTGTCCCGCCCTCGAAAATAAGGCACCTCATAGTGAACCATATCGAGCCGGACCACGGCGGGGCGCTTTCAAGGCTTATAGAGCTGATGCCGGGGGTGCCGGTCTACTGCACGCAGAAAGGCAGGGACGGCCTTGCGCGCTTCCACGACACCTCGAAATGGAACTTCAGGGTCGTAAAGACCGGAGACACACTGAACACCGGGAAGAAGACCTTTCTTTTCATAGAGACCCCTATGCTCCACTGGCCGGACTCGATGATGACCTTTCTCAGGGAGGACAGGATACTTTTCAGCCAGGACGGCTTCGGCCAGCATATCGCCTCCACCCAGCGCTTCGATGACGAGTTCGTCGCCTGCGCCTCCATGGCCGAGCTTGAGGACTCCGTCTGGGACTATTACGCAAACATACTCATGCCCTTTGGCCCGGTGATAAAAGGCAAGCTTGAAGAGCTTGGGAGACTGGGGGTGGAGCCTGAGATGATAGCCCCCGCTCACGGGGTCATATGGAGAAAGGAGCCCGGCAAGGTACTGAGGACGTATCAGGACATGGCTGCCGGAAAGACGGACGAGCGGGTCGTCATCGTCTATGACACGATGTGGGGAGGCACGGGCAGGATGGCCCAGCCCATAATGCAGGGCCTCAAGGACGAGGGGATGGATTGCAGAGTCATAAAACTGAGGGAGACGCCCACGTCTGTCGCAATAAAGGAGTTCTGGAGGGCAAGGGGGTGCATCGTGGGCTCCCCAACGCTGAACGGCCATATATTTCCCTATGTCGGCCAGTTCCTTATATACCTGAGGGGCCTCAAGCCCAAAAACCGCATAGTTGGCGCATTCGGCAGCTACGGCTGGGGAGGGGTGGCCGTGAAGGAGATAATGGAGACCTTCGGGGAGCTGAAACTCGAGTGCTTCGCGGAAACCCTCACCACGAATTACGCCCCCGCTCTTTCGGACCAGGCCGCCGCGTACGAGTTCGGCAGGAAGTTCGCGCAGGCAGCGAGAGAGTACCATAAAAAGTTCTCATGAGAGCGGCAGGTTGAAGACAGCGGTCTTTTTCGGCAGCCCCAGGAGGGGCGGCAACACGGAGCTGCTTGTGAACGAGGCCCTGAAGGGCGCGCAGGAGCTTGGCGCACGGGTGGAGTTTTTCAACCTGAACACTATGCGGATAAAGGGGTGCCAGGAGTGCGGAGACTGCACGGAGACCGGCGTCTGCGCGATAAGGGACGACATGCAGGAGATATTTTCCGCCATTAGGGAATGCGAGCGGTTCATCCTGGCGAGCCCTGTTTTTTTCCATAACGTCTCGGCCCAGGCAAAGGCGATGATAGACCGGTGCCAGGCGATATGGTGCGAAAAGTACCTCCGGAAGAAAAAGATCCCCGAAGGCCCCTACGGCAGGCGCGGGCTGTTTATCGCCGTGGGCGGCATGAAAAATGAGGATGGGCTGAAATGCGCGTCATTCACCGCGAAGAGCTTTTTCAGGACTATAAGCGTGCCTGTTCACAGGGACCTGGGCTTCATGGGGGTGGACGCCAAAGGCGAGATACTTCAAAGGCCCGGCGCCCTGAGGGCGGCCTACGAGGCAGGGCTGGAGCTTTTAAAAAAGGAGGATTAGAGATGGATATCAAATGTCTGCCGGACCATTATTCCCAGATGCGGAAAAGATTCGGGAAATATTTCGAGGCGCTGGACAGGCTGGGCGAGGAGGCAAGGGCATCCGGGCCCCTGGATGAAAAAACGGCGCACCTTGTGCAGCTTGCCGCGGCGGCGGCGATCCGTTCCCAGGGGTCCGTCCATTCGCACACCAGGAGGGCCATGCAGGCAGGAGCGACAAAAGAGGAGGTCTATCACGCCATCCTCCTGCTTACAAGCACAATCGGGTTTCCGACCGTGGCCGCCTCGATGTCCTGGATCGACGACATCCTGGATGGCAAATAAGCGCTAAAAAAAAGCAATATCTCCAAAGACAACCAGACGAATAAATGTCAACATATTAAAGGTTTATTTTTCTTGCCCCCGGCGGAATGTGGGGAAAATCAGCCGGATTGCAATTAAGCAATAAAAGGCACAAAAATAGCAATAACAACGAAGAAATTATTTAATGTTTATAGGAGAATTAAAGTTGCAATTATAAGGTTTCCTGTAAAAACCCCATAAGGAGGCCGCCATGAAAATGAGAGCACTTGCAGAAGCGATCATTCTTCAGTCGCTGGAGGATCTTTGGGATTCCGGGCACAGGGATGAGAGTCTGGAGTTCTTTCATGGTGAAGGGTTCGGGACATATGCGGACCTGGCGGGGCTTGGCCCTGCGGAAAGGGCCGAGATCATGAAGATGTTCGGCGCGCATATGGGAG
>JAJYJS010000030.1:19457-21577 GCA_021789215.1 Nitrospirota bacterium
TCCGGGCACAGGGATGAGAGTCTGGAGTTCTTTCATGGTGAAGGGTTCGGGACATATGCGGACCTGGCGGGGCTTGGCCCTGCGGAAAGGGCCGAGATCATGAAGATGTTCGGCGCGCATATGGGAGACAGGCCTGTCCGGAAGCCCAAGCCCGTATTGATAGGGGGATAGAGGATATGGATGTTTTCTCTTAGAAAAGGCCTTATATTGAACCACTCCGGAAAGAGCAGGAAAGGCGTTGTGATAGATTGGGTGAAGGTTATCTGCGAGACACCACGCTAGGAGAGCCCCTCAAGCGTCTTTTCCAGGGAGGCCCTGTCTTCAACGTTGAAAATCCTTGCGTCCGGGACTGTCTTCCTGACGAGCCCGGAGAGCACCTTCCCCGGCCCTACCTCTATGAAGGTATCCACCCCAGAGGAATGAATGACCTTGAGGCAGTCCTCCCAGAGGACGGGATTGGAGAGCTGCCTGACAAGCGCCGCCTTCACCCCCTCCGACCTGCTCAGGAATATGGCATCGGCATTGCTGATTAAAGGGATGGCAGGGTCGCCTATCTCGGCCTCAAGGAACAGGAACTCCGCAAGCCGCTCGGCGGCCTTCTGCATGAGCTTTGAATGCGAGGGCACGCTTACCTGAAGGGGGATGGCCCTCTTGGCCCCGGCCTCCTTCGCAAGCGACATCGCCTCCTCCACCGCAGCCCGCTCCCCCGATATCACTATCTGCCCGGGGCAGTTGAAATTGGCCGCCTCGACATAACCGCTTTTAACAGCCCTGCAGACTGAAACCACGGACTCGCGCGGCAGCCCCAGCACCGCGGCCATGAGTCCCCTGCCCTCCGGCACGGCCTCCTGCATGAGCTTGCCGCGAAACTCGGTTATCCTAAGGGCGGACGTGAACGAGAGCACCCCGGCCGCGACGGCCGCCGTATATTCCCCAAGGCTGTGCCCGGCAACGACGTCGGGTTTTACGCCCCTGGATGCAAGCACGGTAAACGCCGCATGCCCCGCGGCAAGGAGGCAGGGCTGAGTCCTCATCGTCCTGCCAAGCTCTTCGGCCGGACCTTCGAAGGAGAGCTTGGCAACATCATAGCCAAGCACCCTCGCGGCCTGGCCGTAAAGGTCCTTTACCTCCTCGAAGCCGTCATAGAGGTCTTTGCCCATGCCGACGTACTGCGAGCCCTGCCCCGGAAACAGGAATGCCGTTTTCATCTGGCCTTGCGCTCTTTTATCTTCCGGATAAGCAGGGGGACAATCTCCTGCAAGTCCCCAACGATGCCGTAAGTGGCGACATTGAATATGGGCGCCTCAGGGTTTTTGTTGATGGCGACTATTATGTCGGAGGACTGCATGCCCACCAGGTGCTGGACGGCGCCCGATATGCCGCAGGCTATGTACAGCCTGGGGCATACCGTCTTTCCGGTCTGCCCGACCTGATGGCAGTACGGTATCCAGCCTTCGTCAACCGCGGCCCTTGAAGCCCCTATCACCCCTCCGAGGACAGAGGCAAGCTCCCGGAGCATCTCGAACCCCTCCTTGCCCTTGAGTCCCCTCCCGCCGGACACTATGACGTCGGCCTCCTGAAGGTTCACTTTCTGGCCGGGACCCGTATCGCGGACGCTCTCCACAACCCTCGTCCTGCACTTGATGCCGCCCGTCTGGACGGCTATTATCTCGCCCTGTCTTTCAGGGTCGTACCGGCCCGTCTTCATCACCTTGGGCCTGACCGTGGCCATCTGGGGGCGCGTGCGCGGGGAAAGTATGCTTGCCATTATGTTGCCGCCGTAGGCCGGGCGGGTCTGGATAAGGTTTCCCGTACCCTCCTCTATCTCAAGGACGGTGCAGTCGGCCGTAAGCCCCGTGCGGAGTCTCGCCGCCACCCTGGGAAGAAAGGACCTGCCTATGGATGTCGCCCCCGCAAGGACAATCTCCGGCCTGTGCTCGTTCACAAGGTTTGCAAGGAGCTCGGCGTAGGGCTCGTCATTGAACCGGGCGAATGCGGGGCTGTCCGCGAAATAGACCTTGTCCGCCCCCCATTTTACAAGCTCCCGGGCCTCGTCCCGGCTGCCGCCGAAGAGGACGGCTGAAAGCTCCACGCCCCTTGCGTCCGCAAGCCTTTTGCCC
>JAJYJS010000031.1 GCA_021789215.1 Nitrospirota bacterium
GACAAACGCGCCTGAGAGGATTTGAACCTCCGACCCTCGGCTCCGGAGGCCGATGCTCTATCCGCTGAGCTACAGGCGCTTTGGTTGGGGTGGGCGATGGGACTCGAACCCACAACCCCTGGAGCCACAGTCCAGTGCTCCGCCATTGAGCTACGCCCACCGCGTCTGGAAAACCACAAGAAAATATAATACCAGAAAACAGGCAAAAATTTAAGCGCGCCTGAAGGGATTCGAACCCCTGACCCACTGCTTAGAAGGCAGTTGCTCTATCCAACTGAGCTACAGGCGCAAAAATAATCGGGGCGAGAGGATTTGAACCTCCGGCCCCCTGCTCCCAAGGCAGGTGCGCTAACCGGGCTGCGCTACGCCCCGAAAATTTCAAAAAACCAAATCGGCCCCTGAATGTTAACGTTCATGCAAGCGCGCGGGACTGGTTGTGATAAATGACGCCTTCTGTATATTATAAACAAATGGCCAAAAAACTTGTGCTTTTTGATATCGATGGCACCCTGCTTGATTCGGGGCGGGCGGGCACAAGGGCGCTCGACCATGCCTTTGCCGAGGTCTTTTCCATCGAAGACGCATTCGAGGGGATAAGGATGTCCGGCAAGACGGACATCGAGATAATAAAAGAGGCCATGAGGAAGCATTCTCTTTCAGTTGACGGCAAAATCCCGGTAATCATGGAGGCCTATATACGGCACCTGAGGAGGGAAATCGACAACCCTGAAAAGCATTTGAAGCCCGGCATAAGAGAGGCCGTGAACATCCTTAACATAATGAGCAGGGTGGAATTGGGGCTCCTCACGGGCAATATAGAGGAGGGGGCGCGCATCAAGCTCGGGGCCTTCGGACTCAATGAATACTTCCAGATCGGGGCTTTCGGAAGCGATGAGGAGGACAGGAACAGGCTTTTGCCCATAGCGGCCGAGCGGTTCCGCTCCCGCTACGGCGAAGACATTTCCTATAAGGATGTCGTTGTCATAGGAGACACGCCCAGGGACGTCGAATGCGCAAAACCCTACGGGGCCTTTACAATGGCTGTGGCCACCGGCCCCTATACCGCCGCCCAGCTTCTGGCCTCCGGCGCGGATTCCGTGCTTGAGGACCTCTCGGATACCAGGTTTTTTATTGCCAGGCTCAACCTTTAATAAGCTTCAGCGCACTTTTCACAACATTGTCCGCTGTAAAGCCGAACTTCTCGAAGACCACCTTGCCCGGCGCTGAAGCCCCGAAGCGCTCCATCCCGATTACGCCGCCTTTAAGGCCAACGTAATCGCGCCAGCCAAACGGAGAAGCCGCCTCGACAGCCAGCCTCTTTTCCACGCCGGAGGGCAGCACCTTTTCCCTGTACGCCCCGGGCTGGGAATCGAAGAGTTTGAAGCTGGCCATGTTCACCACACGGACGTTCACCTTTTTCTTCCGCAGCTGTTCCGCTGCCTCAAGGCAGAGGTGGACCTCGGAACCTGAACCGATGAGTATAAGGTCCGGCGTCCCGTTGGAATCAGACAGGATATAGGCCCCCTTATGTATGCCCGATGCTGGGCCGTAGTTCCTGCCTCTCCGGTCGAGCACGGGCAGGTTCTGTCTGGAAAGTATCAGGCTTACCGGTCCGTTGTGCGTCAGGGCGAATTTCCATGCCTCGGCTGTCTCATTGGCATCTGCCGGCCTTATTACCGTAAGCCCCGGCATTGCCCTCTGGCTTGCCAGCTGCTCTATGGGCTGATGCGTGGGGCCGTCCTCGCCGACGCCTATCGAGTCGTGGGTGAATACATATATGGCATGCGTTTGCATCAGCGCCGAAAGCCGCAAAGAGGGCCTGAGGAAGTCCGAGAAGACGAGAAAGGTCCCGCAGTAGGGGATGAGCATCCTGCTCAGCGCCATGCCGTTGGTTGCAGCCCCCATGGCGTGCTCCCTTACGCCAAAATGGATGTTCCTTCCGGCAGACCCGGACGTATAATCCTTCTGGCCCTTGAGATGGGTGTTGTTGGAGGGCGCAAGGTCGGCGGAGCCGCCTATGAGCTGGGGCACCTTTTCCGCGATGGCGTTAAGCACCTTGCCGGATGCGCTCCTTGTGGCAACAGGGCCGTTTTCCGGCTTGAACACGGGGACGGATTTTTTCCAGTCCGGGGCAAACCTGCCGTCTTTGAAGCTCTCCCAAAGCCCGGCGGGCACAGGGTGCTTCTTTTTATAGCCCGCCATGAGCCTGTCCCATTGGGCCACAAGCTGTTTGCCTTTTTTCACCGCTTCCAGCATATGCCTTGAGACTTCACCCGGCACATGGAACAGTTTGCCTTTCGGCCACGCATCGCAATCCTTTAACAGCGCCGCCTCTTTTTCGCCTATCGGGGCCCCGTGGGCCGCCGGGCTGTCCTGGAGGTTCGGGCACCCGTGGGCTATCGAGGTGCGCGCGATGATGAGGGAAGGGCGGTCCTTCTCTTTTTTGGCCGCCTTCAGCGCTTTCTCTATTGCTTTAAGGTCATAGCCGCTCACCTTTTGCACATGCCAGCCGTAGGCCTCGTAGCGCTTGCCGACGTCTTCCGTAAAGGAAATTCCGGTGGTGCCCTCTATGGTTATCCTGTTGTCCGAATAAAGGTAGACTATCTTCCCAAGCTTCAGGTGGCCCGCAAGCGAAGCGGCCTCGGACTGGACGCCCTCCATCATGTCGCCGTCGCTCAGTATGCCGTAGATGTTGTAGCCGATTACGGGGAAGCCCGGACGGTTGAAGGTCTCTCTCAGATATTTTTCCGCCATCGCCATGCCAACACCCGTTGCGAAACCTTGTCCAAGCGGGCCGGTGGTCGTCTCTATGCCGCATTCGGGATGGTATTCGGGATGCCCGGCGGTCTTGCTTCCCCACTGGCGGAAATTTTTAAGGTCGTCAAGAGATATGTCATAGCCTGTAAGGTGAAGGAGGCTGTAAAGGAGGATGGAGCCGTGCCCGGCGGAGAGTATGAACCTGTCCCTGTTCTGCCAGCCGGGGTTTTTCGGGCTGTGCCTGAGGGCCGTGGTCCACAGGACGTATGCCATCGCGGCGTCCCCAAGCGGCATTCCCGGATGGCCCGATTTGGCCTTTTCCACGGCGTCAACAGCCAGCATCCTCAACGTTTTTATGCTTAAGTCGTCAATCCGCCCCATTTTCTAAAAAAACCTCCTTGTAATTGAAGAAAGATGTGCAGGGCAAGATTATCACATATGCGCCGGATTAAATTCAAGGCGTGCGCGTTTTTAATGTGTTTTTTTTAAACTCGAATTAAACGGAGGGCCTGAAACGTTTGAGTCTCAGCGCGTTTGAGACGACGGTCACCGAAGACATGCCCATGGCTGCTGCGGCGAATATGGGGCTAAGGAGAATGCCGAAGAACGGGAACAGGACACCTGCGGCCACAGGGATGAGGATGGTGTTGTAGGCGAAGGCCCAGAAGAGGTTTTGCTTTATGTTCCGTATAGTTGCCTTGGAGAGGGCGATGGCGGAGACGACTCCTTTGAGGTCGCCGCTTATCAGCGTTATGTCCGCGGCCTCCATGGCCACGTCCGTGCCGGTGCCAAGAGCTATGCCGATATCGGCCTGCGCGAGCGCGGGGGCGTCGTTTATCCCGTCGCCGACCATCGCGACCTTTTTGCCCTCCGCCTGGAGCTGTTTGACGACATTGGCCTTGTCCTCCGGCATCACCTCCGGGATTATCTTGTCTATGCCCGCGGCCTTTCCTATGGCCTCCGCCGTCCGGCGGTTGTCCCCAGTGAGCAGCACCACCTGAAGCCCAAGCCTCTTCAATGCCGCCACGGTTTCACCGGAGCTTTCCTTGATGGTGTCCGAAACGGCAAGCACCCCTTCGACCCTGCCGTCAACCGAAAGGAACATGGCGGTCTTGCCTTCGGCTGAAAGCCTTTCCGCATCCTTTTCCAGCGGGGCCGTGTCCACTGCCTCGTCTTTCATCATCTGGAGGTTCCCAAACAGCACTTTTTTATCGTTTACGGCGGCCTTTATCCCGTGCCCCGGTATCGCCTGAAAACCATGAGGGTCCGCGGGCTTCAAGCCCTTTTCAGCGGCCTTTGCGACGATGGCTTCCGCAAGGGGGTGCTCGGAGCCGCGCTCGGCGGATGCCGCGTAGAAAAGGATTTCCTGCTCCGCAAGATGGCCGTTTGCGGCTATATCGGTGAGGGCGGGCTCGCCCTTTGTCAGCGTCCCGGTCTTGTCGAAGACGATGCAGTTAAGTTTGTGGGCGGTCTCCAGGGCCTCTCCGCTCCTGATGAGTATGCCGTTTTCGGCCCCCTTGCCGGTGCCGACCATTATGGATGTGGGCGTGGCGAGCCCAAGCGAGCAGGGGCAGGCTATTATCAGCACCGCTATGAAGTTCAGTATGGCGTAGGTGAAAGCAGGGGCCGGCCCGAAGAAAAACCACACAAGGAACGTCAGCGCGGCTATCCCCATTACGGCGGGGACGAACCAGGACGCAATCGTGTCGGCAAGCCTGGCTATCGGGGGTTTCGTCCCCTGCGCCTGCTCAACCATCTCGATGATATGGGAGAGCATCGTGTCCTTGCCTGTCTTGGTGGCTTCGAACCTGAACGAGCCCGTCTTGTTTATGGTGCCGCCGATTACCGCGTCCCCTGTCCTCTTCTCGGCCGGGATGGGCTCCCCCGTTATCATGGACTCGTCAACCGACGAGTACCCCTCCCTTATAACGCCGTCCACGGGTATCTTTTCACCAGGCCTGACGACTATAACGTCGCCTGGCTCGACCTCCTCGACGGGGATGTCCTCTTCCGTCCCGTTTTTCAGTATGCGGGCCGATTTGGGCCTCAGGCCGATAAGCTTTTTGACGGCCTCGGATGTCTGCCCCTTTGCTTTGGCCTCAAGCGTCCTGCCAAGCAGTATCAGCACAATTATCGCCGCGGAGGTGTCGAAATAGACCTCCGGCATGAAGCCTTTTATCCCGGCGAATGCCGTAGGCGCAAATGTTGCGATGACACTGTAAAAATATGCCGCGGAGGTCCCGACGGCAATCAGCGTGTTCATATTGGTTGTCCTGTGCCTTGCGGCGGATATCGCTCCGGAATAGAACTGCCGTCCTATCCAGAACTGTATCGGGGTGGCAAGCAGGAACTGCAATAGAAAGCTGACCTTCATCGGGATGTGGACCAGTCCTCCAAGCCCTGCCTGCTCCCAGTACATGAGCAGCATTATGGGAACAGTGAGCGCCGCCCCGATGGCGACTTTTCTTTTCAGGCCCCTGTAATGGGCCTCGCGCTCCCGCTGCTCCCGCTCCACGGAGTCCTCGCCCTGTTCCACCTTCAGGATGTCGTAACCCGCATCCCTGATGGCCTTCCTCAAGTCCCTTATGCCGGCCTGCGTAGGGATATACTCCACGGTGGCTTTTTCTGTCGCGAAGTTTACCTGGGCCGACAGCACCCCCTCGACTGATGAGAGGGATTTTTGCACCCGCGCCACACAGGCCGCACAGGTCATCCCCTGTATTGGGATGGTCTGCTTCGAGACGGAAGCCCCGTAGCCCAAATCTTTTACCGCCTGCATCAGGGCGTCGACGGAGACCTTTTCAGGGTTGTAAACAACCGTTGCGCGCTCGGCGGCGAAATTCACGGATGCCTCCCGGACGCCGTCGAGTTTCGAAAGGCCGTTCTGTATGCGCGCCGCGCAAGCGGCACAGCTCATCCCCGTTACAGGTATGTCTATCCGCTTAAGATTTTTTTCCCTGTTTTCTTTTGCCGCTTCCATTTTGCCTGATTAAAAAACCCCTTTTTTATTTTTAACAGCGGTCCCCAGCAGCCAGATGTTGTTCCATCGCCACTGGCGGGCCGGGTAAAGCCCTGCCTCTTTAAGATAACCTATGAACTCATCATATGTGAACATGCCGCCTTCCGGATGGCGGGTCATCATGGCAAAAGGGCTTTTTAGAAAGTTTTTCAGCAGCTCGTCGAAAAAATATTCGCCGCCCGGTTTGAGGACCCTCTCTATTTCACGCATGGCCTTCCGCCAGTCCTCTGTATGGTGAATGACGCCAAAGGCGAAAACGGCGTCATATATGTTGTCAGGCTGGTCCAGTCCCATCGCGTCCTCGATTTTCAGCGAGACGGCTTCGCCGTACCTGCCGAGCCTTTTCCCGGCCTTTTCAAGCTGTGCAGGGTCTATGTCCGTGGCCACGACCTTCTCCGCCCCGAAGGAGTTCAGTATTATTTCCGTCCCCCGTCCTGTTCCGGCCCCAAGCTCAAGGCACAGGGGGTAGTTTTTTTTGAGTGCCATCGACCTCAGCCTTGGCCCCTCTATCTTTTTCTGAACGAGCGCCCTGACAGGGCTGTTGGTCATGAGCTTTTCAATTAAATTAAGTTTCATCGAAATAAAAACCCCTCCATATTATTTTAAATGGATAGCGAGCGTATTCCCCGTGGGCAAAAATTGCCACGGGGCCAAAAAAAATTCCTCACATTAGCTTCCCTGCGGCTTGGGGACAAGTCCCCTTGACGCAGGGAAGATCAACAAAAAAAGCCCGCCGTGGGGGCGGGCTCTTGCGGATTTTCTTTCAGCTTACTGGCAATATGGCCCGCAGGGGGCTTTCTTGCGGATTTCGGATTTCAGCTTCCATATGTCTTCGCGCATCTTCATTAAATCCTCGGGCTTTGTCGCGGGGTTTCTCCATGCCTCGAAATAGTCGAATTTCTTGAGCAGGAGTTCCTTCCTCATGTCTTTTGTCGCATCGAGGAAGCTTTTGACCTCCGGGGATTCCAGGTGCTGTTTCAGGACGTAGCGCATGATCAATGCCTTCATTCCCCAGCCGGGCATGCCGCCCCTGCCCATCATCATTCCCTGTCCCATACCCATGCCGTGCATTCCCATGCCGCCCATCATCCCCATTCCTTTTCCCATCATGCCGCACATGCCGCATCCGCACTTGCCGCCGCCCATCATGGGCTGACCCATGCCGCCCCCCATGCCAGGCCCCATGTTGGACATCGTCGGGTCCATATCTTCAGCCATATCCGTACCCATGCCCTCTTCCGGCATATTGGTGCCTACCATCCCGTCCTGCATGGAATCAAAGGCCATGTCATCATTGTCGCCGCCTGATTGCACCGATTGCTGGGCTGCCGCTTTGTCCTGCGCCTGGGCGGTGCCGTATGCCATGAAAAGCGGGAGCGCCAGGGCCAGGACCGCATAGAGAATAAATCTTTTCTTCATGATAAAACCCCCTCCTTGGTTTGTTGTGGATTCTAAAGTTTGGGACTTGTGGTTTGCATTTCTTTTATTCGTGGTGGCCGATTTTTTCCAGTGTCTCTTTGGAGAGCTTGATCAGGAAATCCCTGCTGACCTGCCCGTCATCATAGCTGATGACGACCTTGCCTTCTTCCATGTCTATGGAATCTACACCTTTTATGTGCCCCATGAACCTTCCAAGGGCCAGGGAGCACTCGGCGCAAAGCTGTTTTGGCACGTCGATTTCGATCTTGCCGGCCATTTGCCCTTCTCCTTTTGAAAAATTCTATCAGCTATCTGCGGAATTGCCAATTACGGCCTCGGGACCGGGCCTGGTGAAATGGAAACCGGGCCGGAAGAAAAAGCCCTCCTTGCCTCTTCAAGCAGCTTGTCCTCCCGATGAAGGTATTTTGGCGAGCAGTGCATCAAGACCAGTTCCCTTGCCCCGGCTTCGCTGGCAATGGAGCCTGCCAGGTCTGCCGTGAGGTGGTTTCTCTCCCTTGCCCTTTCGAAATCGGCATGCAGGAAATATCCCTCGGAATACAGCGTATCGGCCCCTCTGGCAAGGGACTTTATTTTTTCGATGTTCTCAGGCGTGGGGGAGGAGTCCATGGCATACGAGACCTTCTGCCCGCGCGTTATCATCGCGATCTTTTTTTTCAACTCCCCAATCGTGAATTCCTTTCCTGATACCCTGATGGCCCCGTTTTCCGGGGCATTGCCCCTGATCTTTTTCTTGAAGTCCGTCAGCCACGGGCCGACTTCAAGCCCCAGGGAGGTGAGCGCGGCCTTGTCGATGTTTATGTGATAGTCTTCCTCAATGCTGAATGCCAGGCAGTCGATATCGTGGGTCAGGATAGCGGCGTCCACCCTGAAATAGGTTTCCTTCAGGACCGCACCGGCAAAAGGTTTTTTTTTGCTGCCCCGTTCAACCGGGGCAAAAGCGTTTGCGGCATGAAAGCTGACGTGCCGCATCTCACTTTCCGAGATGCCGAAAGCCTCAATCTTGAGCGGATAACCGGATATCAGGTTCCATGCGTAACCGGAGAGCTTCCCCCTCACGCAGTCTATGATGTTCGAAGGCCCGTAAATCCTGAGCGGGACCGGCCTGCCCAGGATATTTCTCAGCAGGTGGTCGAACCCTATGAAGTGGTCTATATGCGTATGGGTCACGAACACATCCGTTATCTTGTTGATGTCCCCCGGCGAAAGCCTCTCGATTGAGCCAAGGTCAAAAAGGATGGCCCTTTTTTCCCTCAGGAGCCTGATATAGAGGCAAGGGTCTTCAAAGGGTCCGTTGACTGGCCTGTGGTGGAATGTCGGCTTCATCTGAAATTTAGTATAATAAAAAAAATGCTTGATTTCGCAATTATTTTTTGTTTTGGAGGTACATGTGCCCGAGCTTAGAAAAGACCCGATACTGGGTAGATGGGTCATTATTTCAGTTGAAAGAGGCAAGCGCCCCAAGGACTTTACCCCTGTAATCCAAAAGAAAAAAGGAGGGTTCTGCCCTTTTTGCCCCGGCAATGAATATACAACCCCCCCGGAGATAATGGCGTTCAGGCCATCCGGCACGGAGCCGAACAAGCCCGGCTGGGCGCTGAGGGTTATGGAAAACAAATTCCCCGCCCTCGATGTCCAGGGCCAGCTCAAAAAAAGCGGGGAGGGCATGTTCGACCGCATGAACGGCGTTGGCGTGCACGAAGTGGTGGTGGAGACCCCGGACCATTACCTTTCCCTCTCCACGATGTCCGAAAAGGCCGTGGAAGACACCCTCTGGGCATATTTTATCAGGCTCACTGAGCTTAAAAAAGACAGCCGCATAAAATACGTCCTCATCTTCAAGAACGAGGGAGACGCGGCAGGGGCCTCGCTGGAGCATAGCCACTCGCAGATCATAGGGCTTCCGATTGTGCCCCGGACGGTGAAGGACGAGCTTCAGGGAGCGAGAAATCATTTTGACATGAAGGAAAGGTGCATCTTCTGCGACATAATCGACCAGGAGAGGGCTGATGGCAAACGGGTGATTTACGAGAACGAAAGCTACATAGCGCTGGCCCCTTTTGCCCCGAGGTCGCCTTTCGAGACATGGATATTGCCGAAAACGCACGAGGCGGCGTTCGCCCCCCAGCAGAAAAGCTTCAAGGGGCTTGCGGACATACTCCAGCGGACACTCAGGCTTTTTGACGCGATACTGGAGTCGCCTCCGTATAATTTCATTATCCATACGGCACCGTTCTCGGAAGAGCAGAGCGAGTATTTCCACTGGCATATAGAGATAATGCCAAAGCTCACGAAGATAGCCGGGTTTGAGTGGGGCTCCGGGTTCTATATCAACCCGACCCCTCCTGAAGAGGCGGCCCGCTTCATGAGGGAACACGAGTTATGAACGTGCTTATAGCGGCTCCCGAGGCTGTCCCATACG
Organism: Nitrospirota bacterium; assembly: GCA_021789215.1. Lineage (GTDB taxonomy): Bacteria > Nitrospirota > Thermodesulfovibrionia > Thermodesulfovibrionales > JdFR-88 > JAJYJS01. The sequence continues at coordinate 9,636 of JAJYJS010000031.1, forward strand.
CAAAAACGGGCGGTCTTGCCGACGTGGCCGGGACGCTGTCCGTGGAGCTCATTAAGGCCAGGGTGCAGGCCAGGCTCATAATGCCGCTGTACCGCAGGGTGATGGATTCCTTCGATGTGGGGGAGCCCGCCGCATCCGTGGATGTGAGGATAGGCGGCAGGGTCCACAGGGGGAATATCTATAAGTATAAATCGGCTTATTTCATCGGGTGTGATGAGTTCTTCGACAGGCCGGAGCTCTACGGCACCCCAGCAGGCGATTATCCGGACAATGCCCGGAGGTTCATCTTTTTCTCGAAGGCGGTGCTTCTTGCCGCAAAGGCGATGGATTTCAGGCCGGACATAATCCACGTCCACGATTGGCAGGCCGCCCTGGTACCGCTTTATCTTAAGGCCGCGGCCCGCGCCGACTCCTTTTTTGCCGGTGCGAAGTCTGTCCTTACTATCCATAACCTGGGCTATCAGGGGCTGTTCCCGCCGGATGTCCTGCCCCTTGCGGGGCTTGGCTGGGAGCTTTTTAACCCTGAGGCAGTCGAGTTCTACGGCAAGGTGAACTTCCTCAAGGCGGGCATTTTCGGCGCGGACATCATAACGACCGTAAGCCCCACATACGCGAAAGAGATTCTCACCCCGGAGCAGGGGTTCGGGCTGGAGGGTTTTTTGAAAAAAAGGGAATCCCTGGTCAAGGGCGTCCTGAACGGCATAGACTGTTCCACGTGGAACCCGGCCAAAGACCCTTACATCTCCTGCAACTTCTCCGCTGGGAAGCCCGATGGAAAGGCGGAGTGCAAAAAGGGACTTGCGGCGAGGTGCGGTTTTACAAAAAATCCCGGCGCCCCCCTGATTTCCTTTATCGGGCGTCTTTCGGCGCAGAAGGGCGTTGACCTTATCGCAAGGGCCGTCCCCGATATCGTCGCCCAGGGCGCAAATATCCTTTTCCTTGGCAAAGGCGATGAAGCTTACCAGAAGGCCCTCGGAGAACTGGAAGGCAGGCACAAGGGCAGCGTCGCTGTTGAAATCGGGTTTGATGAGGAGTTTTCGCATCTCATCTATGCCGGTTCAGACATCTTCCTGATGCCTTCGAGATACGAGCCCTGCGGGCTGGGGCAGATGATAGCGATGCGCTACGGCACCCCGGTCGTCGCGAGAAAGACCGGAGGTATCGCGGACACGGTCGGGGACTACATGCCGCTTGAGGGAAAAGGCACGGGTTTCCTGTTCGAAGATGCTTCAGCGGACGGGCTGAAACTGGCGATAAAAAATGCCCTGTGCGCGTACAGGAGCGGGGGCTGGATGGACATGGTAAAGAGTGCGATGAGGATGGATTTCTCATGGAAGAGATCCGTTTCCAGATATATCGAAATCTACAAGAACCTGGCTGGCGGGTCTGGATGAGCCTTAGACACAAGTTGATCTTTTTCATGCTGGCCTTTCTGGCCGCCGCTGCCATACTTGGGTCAGGTGCCCTGTATATTTTCTCTAACCTCAACACGAATATCTCATTGATAAACCAGGAGGTGTCTTACAGCAGGGAGTTCGCCGACCTCAGGAACGCAATCAACGGCCTTACCGAGAACGTCAGGGGATGGGCGCTTACAGGAGATTTCAAATACCGCAGGGGATACAGGGACAGTATCGCAAAGGTGTACAAGGAATTCGGCGAGAACGAGGCAGCCACCGGGAACACAAAAGACCTGCAGACGATAGGTGAACACTTTCAGGCAATAAGGAGCGCCTCCGAGGCGGTCCTGAAGATGCCCGACCCTGTCCGAAGCAAAGAGACGTTTGGTTTGCTAAAGACGATAGAGGACCGCAAGAGCAGGATTTTTGCGCTCATCGACAGTCTGAATGAGAGATCGATGCACTCGATGATGAACCTTGTGGCCCTCGGGGAGAAGATCAGAAGGAACACGACGGGCTACCTGGTGATACTGGTCTCTTTTGTCTCGCTCACATTCATCTTCCTCGCCCTGTTCATGAGGCGGATGCTCTCTGAGCCTTTTGCCGAAATGCTGAACGCGACGGAGAAGGTGGCCGGAGGCGACCTCTCATACAGGATGGTTTCGGCAAGAAAGGACGAGTTCGGCCTCATAGCGGGGCGGTTCAACAGCATGGTCGAAAAACTGGAGGAATCCAGGACAATGTTCGACCACAAGCTCACGGAAACGGAACTGCTCCTCGATGTCGCGAGGATTGCCGGAATGACCCCGGAGTTGAAAGAGGCGCTGTCGCTCATTGTGGAGACAATCGCCGGCAAACTCAAAAAGGATGTCTGCTCCGTCCTGCTCCTGAGGCCGGAGCTTAACGTGTTCTCGCTCGAGGCATCCAACAGGAAGGACGCCCGGCTGGGGACGTCGCTCCCGGTCGATTCCCCATTGGTAAAGATGGCGCTTGAAGGCATGAAACCCGTTCTTATTCCGGACACTTCCGTCCTCCCGGCGGAGTCTTTGATATGCGGCGTGTGCAAGTCCCTGCTGATAGCGCCGATACTCAGGGACAACAATTGCAGGGGGTTGCTGATAATGGGCATGGCCAATCCCGGCGGCTTCGGCATCGACGAGGAGAATATGGCCATGATACTGGCCCATACAATAGGCACCGCCGTGCGGAACGCGGAGCTTTACTCGACTACGAGAAAGCAGCTAAAGCAGTTGAGCATCACATACGACCTGAGCAAGGCCCTTACATCCATTTACAAGCGCTCCGAACTGCTGGATACGATATCCTCGGAGGTCGCGAAGCTTGCCGCGGCGAGGATGTGCGTCATACGTCTTCTTGAAAAGGGCAGCCTGAACATAAAATCCTCCTTTGGGATACCCATCGAGGAGGCCGGTGAGCTGAGTCTTGCAGTGGGCCAGGGGCTTGCCGGATGGGTCGTAAAGGAAGGCAAACCCCTGTTTGTAGAAGATGTCTCAAGCCTTCCCGACGGCCTGAAGCCCCGCAAGATACAGTCGAAATCCGCCATATGCGTGCCCCTGAGGGTGGGCGAGAACATCATCGGCACGCTCGGGCTCTATGACAAGACCGGCGCAAACGGGGATATCCTGCCCTTTGACCTTGACGACCTCAATATGGCCGAAGGCTTCGCCTCCATTTCCGCCATCGCCATAGAGAAGGCCCGGATAGAGGAGGAGGAGAGGATGCGGAGGCAGGAGGTGTTCGAGGCCAAGAAGAGTCTCGACCTGCTGTTCGAGACCGTCCAGGGGGGGATAGTCTCGCTCAATTCCGACTATGTCATCCTGGCCGCCAACCGCTACGTTGAGCGCTGGGTGGACATCCCTCAAAGCGAGATAATCGGCAAGAACGCGGTGGACATATTCCATCCAAAAGGAGGGATATGCCCGCATTGCGCGGCCCGGTCCACATTCGATACAGGAGACATCAATTCCATCACGCAGTCAAGCGGCCTCAATTACGCGGAGCTTACGGCCTATCCGGTCAGGGATGAAACTGGAAATGTGAACGAGGCCGTCATATTCATACAGGACATCACGGACAGGATCCTTTACCAGGAAGAGATAATGGGCCTTTACCGCGAGGTGGCCCAGACAAAGGAGTACCTGGAAAGCCTGATAAACAATTCCGCAGACGCCATTGTCACCACGGACATCAACGGGATAGTGACTTCCTGGAACCATGCGGCCGAAAAGATATACGGGTTCAGCGAATACGAGGTCATAGGCAAGTTCCTTCCCTTCCTGCCAGATTCGATCATCGAGCAGGAAAAAGCCTACATGGAACGGCTTAAGGCTGGAGATGTTATCAGGGCCGAGGCGCTCCGCAAGAGAAAAGACGGGGAGCAGATAGATGTCAGCATCACGCTCTCGCCCATCAAGGACGCCACTGGCGAGGTCATAGGCATAAGCGGCATATCCAGGGACATCACCCAGAAAAAGCTTGTCGAAAGGGAGCTTATAAGGAGAAACCAGGAGCTTTCAAGGCTGTTCTTCATTGGCTCCGCCATGCGCGGGACCCTGGAGATCGAGAGGCTCCTGAGGATGATACTCACGGCGGTCACCATGAGCGATGGCCTGGGGTTCAACAGGGCCATCCTTTTCTGGGTGGACGATGAAAAAAGAGTTTTGAGGGGCGCAATGGGCGTTGGCCCCGCGTCTTCGGACGAGGCGGGCAAGATATGGGAGAGCCTGTCCCTGACCCAGAGCACGCTTCACGATGTAATCAGGGAAATAGAATCAGGCCCGCTGAAAAAGGAGTCCTTCTTCGACAAACTCACAAAGAACATAGAGGTGCCGCTCGGCGAGGACACCGTCCTGTCAAAGGTGGTTGCCGAAAAAAAGCCGTTCAATGTTGTTGACGCAAGGACCGGACCGGCTTCCGACAACGTCCTTATACAGCAGTTGGGGACGGAAGCCTATGCCGCCATACCTTTGATATCCAGGGACAAAGTGATAGGTGTGCTCTGGGTGGACAATCTTTTCAACAGGCGCCCGGTCACGGACGAGGACATGCGTTTTCTCAACACGTTTTCCAACCAGATGGCGTCGGCAATCGCCAACGCCAGGCTGTTTGAAGGGATTTCGGTGGCCGAGGCGGAGCTTGAAAACATATTCCGCTCCATATCTGATATGGTCTACCTCACAGACAAGGACTTCAACCTCAAAAAGGTCAACGACGCCGTCCTTAGGAGGGTGGGCAAGCCGATGAACGAGGTTGTGGGCAGGAAATGCTACGAGATATTTCACGGGCTGAACGAGCCGTTCCCGAGCTGCCCGCACCTGAAGACGATCGAGACGCGCAGCGCGAACATAGAGGAATATGACGACCCTCACCTGAAAGGCACGTTCCTTTCCTCCACATCGCCCCTTTTCGATACCGAATCCAATTTCATGGGTGTTGTCCATGTCGTGCGGGACATAACTGAGATGAAGGAGCTCAGGGAAAGGCTCCAGTCGGCCGAAAGGATGGCGGCGCTGGGTGAGGTCGCGGCGAAAGTGGCCCATGAAATAAGAAACCCCCTTGTATCGGTAGGCGGGTTCGCAAAAAGGCTTGAGAAGAAGCTTGACGGCAACCTCAAGGAATATGCCTCGATAATAGCCGGTGAGGTCGAGCGCCTTGAGCAGATATTGAAGGAGATACTGGGGTTCGTGAGGGAGGTCAGGATTTCCAGAAAGAGCACCGCCCTTGATGAGCTTGTGGGCGGCATAGTGACCCTGCTTGAACACGAATTTTCGGAAAAGGGCAATATGCTCGAAAGGCATTTCGAGCACGTGGATGTCTTCATAGACCCCAACCGGATGAAGGAGGCATTGTTCAATATAATCACGAACGCCAATCAGGCAACTGACGGCGGAGTGGTGAATGTGAGCGTTTACAGCTCGGATAATGAGGCCGTGGTCATGGTCAGCGACACGGGCTGCGGGATAAGGAAAGAGGAGATTTCAAGGATTTTTGACCCGTTCTTCACCACGAGGCCCATGGGAACGGGGCTGGGACTGGCGATAGCAAAGAGGATAGTGGAAGAACATGCTGGCAGGATTTCCGTGAGCAGCCAATGGCCTTCCGGCGGCAGCACGTTTAAAATAATATTACCCTTGAGGAAGGAGGCTTAGGATGAAGATACTGGTTGTTGATGACGACGAGCACATTTTGAGGCTCTACAAGGAGGAACTGGAAGAGGAGGGCTATCAGATAGTGCTTGCCAATACGGGGGCCAAGGCGCTCGATCTCTTCGAAAAGGAAAACCCGGACCTGGTCACGCTGGACATCCTCATACCAGACATGGACGGGATAACGCTGCTCAGGCGGATGAAGGAGATGCGCCCCAGGGTGCCCATAATCATGTCTACGGCTTACGATTACAGGGACGATTTCGCGGTATGGGCGTCCGAGGCCTACATAGTCAAATCGGCGGACCTGACCGAGCTGAAGGGCATGATAAGGAAGCTGCTGTCCAAATGATAAGAGTCAAGGCGGAAACACCTGTTTACGGGGGGTATGTGATAGCCAGGAACGATGGCGTCATCTTTGTCAAGGGTGCCCTGCCCGGAGAGACCATTGACGCGGAGGTCATCGAAAAGAGGAAGGACTATTCGATTGCGCTTGCGAGGGAGGTCATAGAGCCTTCGTCTTTCAGGGTGGAACCCGAGTGCCCTTATTTCGGGCTCTGCGGCGGATGCCACTTGCAGCATATCGCCTACGATGAGCAGGTCTCAATGAAAAGCGCGATAATTTCCGATTCCATGCGCAGGATAGCGGGGGTCGAGATAACCCCCGGCGTGCCGCTTGCCGGCAATAATTTCCATTACAGGCAGAGGGCGCAGTTCAAGGTGTCAGGCGCCGGCAAGATAGGGTTTTACAAGGAGGGCACAAGGGAGATTGTGGACATAAGGGCCTGCCCTCTCATGACAGAAAGCATAAATTCCATGCTCGCCAAGCTGAGGGGCCTTTCGACTGACGGCGTCAGGGAGATACACGTGACTGACAGCGGCAGCGGCCTGGCGGCTTTTATTAAAGGGAAGGGTTTCGACGAAAATTTTGCGGAAGAATACATAAACGCGGGCTTCGAGAGCGTTGTTTTTGATGACGGAAGCTTCCGGGGACGGGGGTATGTGACCTTTGACCTCTCTGGTTTGAAATACACGGTTTCGCCCTGGAGTTTTTTCCAGAGCAACTGGCCGCTGAACTGCGTGGTGGCCGAGACGGTAAAAAGCGTCCTTGAGCCGCTTGAAGACGAAAATATACTGGATCTGTATGCTGGCGGGGGGAATTTCTCTATCCTGCTTTCAGACCGGGCCGGAAAGATAACGGCTGTGGAAGAGAGCGCTGCCTCCGTAAAAGACGGCATTCGCAATCTTGAACTGAACGGGATAAAGAACATGAAATTTGCAAGATCCCCGATTGAAAAGTTTTTTCCGCCGAAAGGCGGGAAATTTGACACCGTGATTGTGGACCCGCCAAGGCCGGGGCTCACGAAAGATGCAATGAACAGGCTTCTGGAAACGGAGGCCAAAAGGATACTCTATATCTCCTGCAACCCCACGACGCTCGCAAGGGACATAAAGAGGCTTTCTTCATCCTACAGGCTGGAATGGATACGTCCTGTTGACTTCTTTCCGAACACTTACCATATAGAGGCGCTCTGCCTGCTGGCCAGGCTGTAACAGAAAAGGCCGGTTCAATAGAAAACGGCCCCTGGAGGACCAGGGGCCGTTCTTTTTTGGCCATTTTTTTTCAGCTATGGCCTCGGCACTGCGTTGAGCGGCGAGAAGTTTGAGCTTGGAGGCGGGATGGTATCTTCGAACCAGTTCGCCGCGTTCTGCTGGTCTGTGGCGCTCAGTCCGGGCACGGCTGTCAGGTTTATAGTCCCGGTAAAGGAACCGTTCTGGAGGAAGTCTATCGAGTCGAAGATGAGGTGCCTCGCATAGTCGCTGTTATGGACGTATCCGCCAGGCTCGCGGGTCAGCAGGTTGTTGTTGTAGGCCGCTCCAAGAGTGTTCTCATCGGGCCAGTTGGCGAAAGGCGTTGTCAGGGTGGTATTGCTGTAATAGTATGGGTAGGCTTCGGAACTGTAATAGATGCCTTTGCTTGCCAACATGTCCGTAAGCGCGGTGAGGGCTGCGTTGTAACCGTCATGCAATCCCTGCATGATAGTGGTCGACTGCACAAATACAGTCGTGCCATTATGGCAATTGGCGCAAATCTGGTCATTTGCCGGGATTGCGGTGATCGGGCCGGTTAAGTCCATGGGGCCTCCCGCTCTGGTTATCGGCTCAAGCGTATGTCCAACGTCTGTCGAGTGCATATGGCAGCCAACGCAAGGGCCGTTGGTGCCGGTTGCGGCTGGCCCGCCCGGCATTCCTATGAGGAAGTGCAAGTAATCAGGCGAGTTGGAATAATCCTGTCCTGCGAATTCAAACCCCGTAATCCTGAAGATGGTGCCGCCCGCCGCGAGGTAATGGGAGTTGTATGTGCCGAAGTTCTGCGTTGCCCAGTAGCCTGTGACCCCTACGGTGTTATTGAGCGCGACGTAGTTCTTCACAAATTGGCCGGTTTCCCTTCCGGTATGGCAGGACTCGCAGATGTTCGCGCCGTTCAGGTCCGGCACCGTTCTGCCTGCGGGTGGAATAACATCGGGCGGAGCGGTGTTGGCGAACGGGCCCGGATTCCTCAGTCCGCCTACGTTATTGTAGTGGCAGGCCCAGCAATAGAGCATCTCGGCCTGCTGGCCCGTAGCTGTAAACACGTTGTTTACGGCATTGTAGATCTGGTTTGGAATGGGCTGCGCATTGGCAAAATTCCTGAAGCCGGTTGAGGTATGGCATCTCTGGCAATCCCTTCGGCTGGCTCCCTTGAAGTCGTAATGTATCCACGCCGGGGCTGCCGCGTTATCGACCGCTGCCGTATGGATGGCCGGCGAGTTCCCCGCAGCCGTCTTGATTGTCAGGATGAACCCGCCGTGGGCGGAGTTGGCCCATTGCCTGTTCTGGGGGTTGTTTGTAGTCAGGTTGGCGTTGTGCTGGTTGTGACAGTCAAGGCAGGTGCCCTGGTTGTTGTTGTACGGCGTGTCATCATGCGTGCTCGATGTGTTTACGACGTATCCCTCTATGCCGCCTGTGCCTACTATAATAGTACCGTTGGCTGCTCTTTGCGGAGTGTTGGGATTGTCATAGTGGGTATCGGTGATTATCTCGTTTGCCACGCCGAACGGATTTACCGCCGGGTCATGGAAGGCGGTGTTGCTCAAAAATGCGCCGGTTGTGAAATCAAGCAGCTGATGGCAGTTGGTGCATGTGCTGAACTGGTCTGACCATGCCGCTCCATTCACAGTTGCGGCAGACAGAAGCAGGCTTGTCGGGTCGTGCGCCATATGGCATGTCCTGCACTGCACCACGCTTGCATTGGCTATGGGCGGCGTGCTGTTTGAAAATGCGGCTTCGAGCTGGAAGAAATTGCCGTGCAGGAAAGAATATTGTCTTGCGCCCTCATCCGTGTGGCATTTGGAGCACAATGCGCGGACATCCGTTGTGCTGCCCGGAGCCAGATTCGGAGGCCGAATGGATGTTGCGTGTTTTGAAGACTCGTATTCTCCTACAATGTCCATGCCTTCAGCGGGATGGTCCGCGAGCGCAGGCAGATTGGACGTATGGCACCTGGTGTTTCCGCACCGTGTGTAATCGGGGTCGGGGTAGGGTATCGGCCCTGTTCCATAGTGCTGTCCGCCGGGGCCGTGGCAGTCTTCGCAGGTAACGGCCGCAAGCCCGCCGGAAGGCACATTGGCCGGGTCTATCATGGATTCCAGAGTGCGGCCATCGCCGATGGGGTCATGGCACACGAGGCAGCTCGAAGGCGATGAGGCCGATATGCTGGTGCTGTGCACTACGTGAATGCTGTTTAAAAAGGCCGGTATGATGCTTGTGCTGAAGGACAGTGTCTTGTGGCAGTTTATGCATGTGCTGGCGCCCACAAACTGGATGCCGGTGGCGGGGTCTGTCCCGAACTGTCCGGTAGTTGTGGTCGGAGGGGCTTCCTTGTGGCTGCTGCCGCAGCCGCCCAGCAGAAGCAAAGCAATAGGGATCCATAGAAACAAGACCTTCGATCCGGGAATTTTTCTCATGGCTGTTTCTCCCTTGTTTAATGGCATTTTATACATGACCTGTTATTGCCCGCGCCGCTAAGCCTTGTGGATATGCTGCCCCAGTTGCGGGGATGCGGATTGATCTTCAGCCCGGAAATGGCGCTGTGGCATTTAAGGCAGACATCTCCGCTGGGATGGCAGGACTGGCATGCGGCCAGGTTTTTTCTTGCCTCTCTGGCGTGCTCACTGCTCCACTGGTGCTGGGGCAAAATGCTGTTTGGATGACATGTCGGGCATTGCGAAGGTTTGAAATTCGCATGGCTGGGCCCGACCGCCGACACCTGAATGTCTGAAAACCCTTTGCGATGGGACACCGACGCCAGGTCAGCCGGGGCGAACTTCTGGTGGCACTCGTCGCAGAATTTCCTGGCGTCATGGCAGCGATAGCAGGACCTGGGGTCGTCAAAGGCCTTTATGGGATGTATCTCGCGGAAGTCCGACCGGTGGGTCTTTGGCATATAATCAACCCCGAAATTGGACACGCTCAGGTCCGGATTGAGCCCGCCGCCGTAATGACAGTCGGAACAGAATGAAAGCTGATGGCAGTCCTTGCAGTTGGAGGGCTTTTTCTCAGCAATCAACCTGTGAGTGGTGATCCACGCCGAGTTATGGTTTGGAGCAATTCCGCTGGCCGTGTGGCATTCGTTGCAGTCCTTGATCGGTATGCTTTTATATTCCTGATGCGGGGTGTATTTGGCCGACCATGCCGCGCCTGCCAGGAGCATTGCCAGAGAAAACAATATGAATGATTTTTTCTTCATGTTTGCGGCCTCCTTTCCTTATAATCTCCAGTTCAGGAGCACCCTTCCAAGAGTCCGGTAACTGAAGGCCTGGCTGAAGTTCTCTTCCAGCCTGGCGCTGATGGAAAGGTCTTTTTTCAGTTCGTAATTTGCTCCTATCCACACGCGCGTGGCATTGTCAAAGCTTGTTTCATCTATAAACGGCCTTTCATAGCCGTCCAATTGAATGCCGGCCTGCGTTGTCAGGTTCTTGTTCACCCTGTAGTCGCCGGAAATCTCAAACCCGAGCAGGTGGCCGCCGAACCCCTCGCGGTCCGAGACCTGCGCGTTCACGGAAAGGTTGTCCATCGGCCTCGCCCTGGCCCCGGCAAGAAAGACGTTCGCATTATCACTGTCCTCGTACGTCTCCCTGATATAGCCCGCAAAGACGGTAACGGGCATTGCCAGTTTCAGGGAGTATTCAGCCCGCAGGCTGTATTCCTGGTATTTGTCCACGGCGAACACGCTGTATATCGATGTGGAATCGAATGTCGGAAACGTATAGTAGTATTGGGCTTTTACGTACAGGTCTGTGGTTGGATAGATGTCCAGGCCCAGCGTGGCTTCGTCTATGGCCTTTGAGAGATTGTCATACCTGACCTCCCCGTAAGGGGCGACAAAGCTTATATACTGCCTGAAATTGAGGCCGAATTCCTCCCTGGCGCGGTCCCATTCGTCAAAGAAGTTCACGAAGCTGATGCCAAGCTGCGTTTTCGGCAGGTTTACCAGATGGAGGTCAGCCCCGAAAAAATAATTCCCGAACCGCGAGTATTCGGCATCAAGCGAAAAGACGACCGTCCTGCCCGCCGAGACGGTCAGCCCGACTGGGACATTGGCTATGCCGCCCACGTTGGCGCTGATGCCGTCCATTATGGTGGAGCCCGACGTGAAATTCACCCATTGCCGTCCAACCCTCAGCGAAACCTCCTCTATCGGCGCGTAATCCAGGTACAGATAATAGAGTCTTCCGAGGAGCCCGTTGTCCCTTACGCCAGTGGGGCCGAAATTTTTCCAGAGCCTTCCATAGCCGGTGATGGTGAACGCCTCTCCATCGGGCTTGTAGTTGAATCTCATATACTGGGCGAGTATGGATTCGTCTTTATCGAGGTCGTCCTTGCCGAAAATGAACTGGCTAGACAGGTTTGTCTCGAACGTCTCGGCGCGGGCCATCTGAGAGACCAGCAGGAAAAAATTCAGGAAGACAGTCAAGACGATGAGAAATCTCCTTAAGATGTCCACTCTTCCCCTCCTCCCTGTTTATTTCAGCGGTTCAGGGCGTAACCGCCATCTATGAGCCACCCGGCAAAAACCGGCGGATTCCGGCCTTTGC
>JAJYJS010000008.1 GCA_021789215.1 Nitrospirota bacterium
GGCAGGTGATGCTTTCCTTCGACAAGTCCGCCCAGGGCGTTTATCTGCGCGGGGTGGACCCGTCCGCGGAAAACACGGTCACCGATTTCGAGAAGCACATGAAGCAGGGCTCTCTCCAGGCCCTCTCCGCTTCGGGGGGAAAACTCCCGGGCATAATACTGGGCAACGAGCTTGCGGGCAGGCTGGGCGTTTTTGTGGGCGACAAGGTTAAGGTGATTTCGCCGATGGGCGAGATGGGCCCCCTGGGCATGCTGCCCCGGATGAGGGAGTTCCAGGTGGTGGGCATCTTCGAGATAGGCATGTTCGAGTACGATTCCAACCTAGTGCTCACCGGCATCGGGCCCGCGCAGGAGTTCTTCGACATGGGCAACAGGGTCTCCGGCATAGAGCTGAAGGTGGACAACATCTACAACGCCCCGCAGATAAGGCAGCAGCTTGAGCGCAGGCTGGGCCTGCCCTATTTCGTCAAGGACTGGATACAGATGAACAGGAACCTGTTTGCCGCCCTCAAGCTGGAAAAGCTGACTATGTTCGTCATACTCACGCTCATCATCCTGGTGGCCTCGTTCAACATAGTGAGCACGCTCATGATGAACGTCATCGAGAAGCAGAGGGAAATCGCCATCCTCAAGGCGATGGGCGCGACAAGCCGGGGCATAATGTCCGTCTTCATGATACAGGGGCTCCTCATCGGGCTTGTGGGCACCGTTTTAGGGGTCGCGGGCGGATACGGGCTTGGCTTCCTGCTTAACACTTACCACATAATAAAGCTCCCCGCGGATGTCTATTACCTGAGCCACTTGCCCGTGGACATGAAGGTAAGGGATTTCATCCTCGTCTCCACGGCCGCCCTCATCATTTCCTTCTCGGCAACCATATACCCCGCATGGCAGGCCTCAAGGCTCAACCCTATAGAGCCGCTCAGGTACGAATAAGCACGCCTTCAGGTTTTTTGTTTCCGCAAGTTTGACATGCTCCTCCCGCTGTGGTAGCTAATGGATAGCGGGCGCATCCGGGGCTGACTCCGGTTCAAAAGGACAAAAATCAATCTCGCCATTTTTGCGCAAGGCATATGCAGGTAAAGGACTATGAAAGACCGGCGGTAAACCCCTGGCTTATAGCGGCATCCATGGTTCTGCCGACCTTCATGGTCGTGCTGGACACCTCGGTCGCCAATGTCGCCCTGCCGCACATAGCCGGGAGCCTTTCGGCCAGCACCGATGAGGCCTCATGGGTGCTGACCAGCTATCTGGTGGCCAATGCGATAATACTGCCGGCCACGGCATGGTTCAGCGCCTATTTTGGCCGGAAGAGATTCCTGATGACAAGCATAGTGGCCTTCACATTGGCCTCGGCGGCCTCCGGAGCGGCCACCTCCCTTGGCATGCTGGTAGTGGCGCGTGTGGTCCAGGGGGCAAGCGGCGGGGCGCTGCTGCCGATTTCACAGGCGGTGCTGCTGGAGAGCTTCCCCCCTGAGGAGCGCGGCCAGGCGATGGCCGCATACGCGGTGGGCGTAATAGTCGCCCCGATTGTAGGGCCGGCGCTTGGCGGATGGATAACTGACAACTACACATGGCGCTGGATATTCTATATCAACGTCCCCGTTGGGGCCCTGGCGCTGGCGATGACAAAGGTCTTTATCGAAGACCCCGCATATATAAGGCAGATGAAGGCCGGGAAACTGGATTATGCCGGTTTTGCCCTGATGGCGCTGGGGCTGGGCACGCTCCAGGTGGTGCTTGACAAGGGCCAGCAGGACGACTGGTTTTCAGCGGCTTGGATAGTCTGGTTCACGGCGCTCTCGGGGGTCTCCCTTGTGCTTTTTGTCATCTGGGAGATGCGCGTCCGGGAGCCTATAGTGAAACTGCGTATATTCGCCAACCGGAATTTCTCGGTCGGGGTCCTCATGGCGACCGCTTACGGAGTAATACTATACAGCACACTCCTCATACTTCCGCTTTTCCTTGAGGATCTGATGGATTACCCGGCCCTTGAAAGCGGGCTTGCGATAAGCCCCCGCGGGATCGGGGCGATGTTTTCAGCCGTCGTTTCGGGCAGGCTCCTGAAAAAAAAGCTTGACGAGCGAATCCTCATAGCATCGGGTTTTCTGCTTCTGGCCTGGGCCAGCCATCTCCTTGGCGGGATAAACCTCCAGATAACGGCCTGGAACGTGGCGGTGCCGAATGTAATAATGGGCGTCGCGATGGGCATGATATTTGTCCCGCTTACGACCATCACCGTGGGCATGCTGGAAAAAGAGGAGATAGGGACCGCGACGGGGCTTTACACCCTTTTGCGCAACATGGGGGGCAGCATCGGCATTGCGGTGGTCACCACGCTGCTTGCCCGCAGGGCACAGGTGCACCAGAACATAATGGCGGCCCATCTGGCTCCGTTTGGCAGGGAGTTCCAGCAGGTCCTGCACTCGGTTCAGGCAAAATTCCAGATGCTGAACGACCCTTATACCGCGGCCAGCCGCGCAAGGGCCTTTATCTACCAGATGCTGGGCCAGCAGGCGACCCTGCTTGCCTACATGGACAATTTCCGTTTCCTGGGGCTGCTTGCCCTCACAGTGGTGCCGCTTACATTTTTGCTCAGGAAAAAACCAGGGCGGAAAAAAGATTCACATCCTTTCCCCTCTGAATAAGGGGACATGCATGGAACTTGCATGTTGCCCCGGCTCTAATATAATTCAATCAGGGGAATAAGTTCCCAGGGGGAAAGAATTCAGAGATATGGCGGATGAAAAGGGAAAGAGGAAAAATTCCGGCATTAACCTCTTCAGGGTGGCGGGTATCAGGATATCCCTGGACTTCTCATGGTTCATAATATTTTTCCTGCTGCTGTGGAGCCTTTCCGCTGTTTATTTCCCCCACGTCTTCCCAAATGAGAGCGTCAGCACGTACTGGTTTGCCGGGCTCCTTGCCACAGTCCTTTTTTTCGCCTCCGTCTTGTTCCATGAGCTTTCCCATTCGCTTGTGGCCATTCACCACGGCATTGCCATCCCCTCAATAACCCTTTTTATCTTCGGAGGGATTTCCCAGCTTTCCGAGGACGCCAAAGATCCGAAGACCGAATTCAAGATAGCGATAGCCGGCCCGCTGAGCAGTTTCGTCCTCGCGGGGCTGTTCTGGGTGCTGAAATCCGGGATGGCCCCTTTCAACGAGCCGGTAATCCAGTCCGTTTTCAGCTATCTGATGTGGGTCAATATTGCGCTCGGGGCCTTTAACCTCATACCGGGGTTCCCGCTTGACGGCGGCAGGGTGCTGCGCGCCTTCTGGTGGTGGAAGAAGGGCTCGCTGAAGCGGGCCACAAGGCTGGCCTCGGATATAGGGAAGAGCTTTGCCATTTTCCTCATAATCATGGGCGGGTTCCAGGTGCTTTTTATGGGGGCGCTCATAAGCGGCCTCTGGTTTGTCTTCATCGGACTTTTCCTTAGGAGTGTCGCCCAGGCGGGCTATCAGGACATGGTGCTCCGGCGGTCGCTGGAGAATGTGCTTGCCCGCGACGTGATGGTGGAAGATATCGTCAGCGTGAATGAGAACCTCCCCCTCAGTTCACTTATCAGGGACTACTTCCTTCATTACGGCTACAAGGGGTTCCCCGTGGTGGAAGACGGCAGGACGAAGGGCGTTGTCTCCCTTTTTGAGGTTAAAAAAGTACCGGAAGACCAGTACGGGGAAAGGACAGTCGGCCAGGTCATGGAGCCCCTCAGCGCAAAGGTGGCAATCCCGCCGGAAACGCCCCTTTCCGAGGCGTTGGCCAAGATGAAGCGCGAGGGGGTGGGGCGGCTGCTGATAATGCGCGACGGCCAGCTCATAGGCATGGTAACAAAGGACGGGCTCATGCGGTTTATCGAGATAAAACAGGTCCTTGAGCCCGACTAGGTGATAAGGCCAAGGAGGTTTGAAAATGCTGCGCTGGGCTGTGATTTTCCTTATAGTTGCGATAATCGCCGCGGTCCTGGGCTTTGCCGGAATCGCCGGGACTGCCGCGTGGATTGCGAAGGTGCTCTTTGTTATCTTCATAGTCCTTTTCCTGGTCTCGCTCTTAGCGGGCAGAAGACCGCCTGCTTAGCTGGTTGTCTCCGATAGTGAATGCAGACCGCTCCGGATAAAAAAATCCGGCAATTGTTTGAGAAAGCCCGCGGGGAAATCCGGCGCGGGCCGCAGCCGGTTTACATTGTCCCCATGATGGCCAGGCTGGCGGGAAAAAACGGGGAAGAAACTCCTTTCCCCGGAGAGGGCTGGATATTCGAGCCTAAACTGGATGGTGAGAGATGCGTGGCGTTCAGGAAGGGCGGGGCGGTAAGGCTTATCTCGCGCAGCAGGAAAAACCTGAATAGCAATTATCCCGAGCTTGTCAGCGCGCTCCAAAACCAGCCCGCCGGGGACTTCATCGTGGACGGCGAAATAGCCGCGCTTGAGGGAGGGCTGCCCAGCTTTGAAAAACTCCAGCCGCGCATGCAGATAAGGGACCCTCTGGAGGCCCTCAATACGGGGATAGACGTCTTCTATTATCTTTTCGACCTCCTTTACCTGGAGGGCTCCGATCTTACGGGCCTGGAGCTTATTTACAGGAAACGCATGCTCGAATATGTAATGTCCTATACGGACCCTATCCGCTACACCGCCCATAAAGAGGAGGGCGGCCGTGAGTTTTTCAAGGAGGCGTGCTCTGGCGGATGGGAAGGGATAATAGCCAAAAGGGCCGCAAGCAGGTATGTGCAGAAGAGGTCGAGGGACTGGCTTAAATTCAAGTGCCTTAATGAGCAGGAGTTCGTTATCTGCGGCTTTACCGGGCCGGGAGGCGCCCGCAAGGGTTTTTTTGGCGCCCTGCTGCTGGGCTATTACAGGGGAGGCAGCCTTGTCTATGCGGGCAGGGTTGGGACCGGGTTCAATGAATACATGCTCAAAAGCCTGGGCGAAAGGCTTTCCCGGCTGGAGCGGAAGACATCCCCTGTAAATGAAAACCTGCCGGAGGGGGCCGCTCTCAGAAATGTTCACTGGGTGGATCCGGAGCTGGTCTGCCAGGCGGCATTCAGCCAGTGGACGAAGGACGGCGTCCTGAGGCAGCCCCGGTTCAAGGGATTGCGGAGGGACAAAAGGCCGTCCGAGGTGGTGCGGGAAAGAGGGACTGGGTAAAGACGGGCTGGTGAGAAAGGGAAGGACATGCCTGACAGGGCGAGGATACTTATCGGCGGGCATGAGATAGAGCTTGTCAATCTGGGCAAGGTGCTCTTTCCGGAGTCCGGCATCACCAAGGCCGAGTTCATAGACTATTACAGGAAGATTGCGCCTGTCATGCTGCCTCACATAAAAGGCAGACCCATCAGCATGCAGAGGTTCCCCGAGGGCATCGCAAGCGATATGTTCTTCCAGAAACAGGCCCCTGACTACTTCCCGGATTGGGTGAACCGGGTGGAGGTGGATTTAAGGAGGGAAGGCGTAAAGACCTTTATCACCTGCGAAAACACGGAAACCCTTATCTATCTTGCCAATCTTGTATGCGTACCGCATGTCTGGCTCAGCCGGGCGGACAAGCTCCGTTACCCGGACCGGCTCATATTCGACCTCGACCCGCCTGACGGGGATTTTTCTTTCGGGACGGTAAGGTATTCGGCCCTGATATTAAGGGAGATATTGCGGCAGGAAGGCATTGAACCATTCCTGATGACGACCGGCTCAAGGGGGCTTCACGTGGTTGTGCCTCTTGACAGAGGGGCTGATTTCGAGGCCGTGCGCGATGTTGCAGGGAAGATCGCGGACAGGGTTGTCAGCCTCGCCCCGGAGCATTTCACGCTGGAATTTAACAGGTCCAGACGGGGCAGGCGCGTATTCATAGACATATACCGGAACGCGTTCGGGCAGACCAGTGTCGCGCCCTGCTCAGTGCGCGACAGGGCCGGGGCAACCGTGGCGTTTCCCATCGAATGGAAGGATTTGGAGCAGGAAGGACTGGCCGTGAATTCCACCACATACAATATCAGAAACGTCTTTGAACGGCTGAAAAGGCGCGGCGACGCCTGGAAGGATATAGCTGCAAGCCCGTATTCCGCGGAAGGACTCGCCCGCCGCCTGAAACCGGCCCTTTACCGCTGACGCCCTATCGTAAAAACCTCAACAAATTATTTATATTTTTTATTAGTTTGTTTATTATAATTGTCTGTGACTGGTTTTTTGGGCAATTTTTAATTTTTTGTTTTATTGAGGAAACTCATACAAAAGACTGCTGGTTCCGGATGCCTCGCATTCTTCTGATCGATGATGAAGAGGGCATAGCCCTCGCCTTCAGGATGCTGTTTGAAGAAAAAGGGTATGACTTCCTTTACGCCGGCAGCGCCGCCCGCGGGCTTGAAGTTGCCGCAAGGGAGCTGCCGGATGTCATATTGCTGGACCTGTTTTTGCCGGACATGAACGGGCTGGATGTCCTCATGAAGGTAAAGGCTTCCCAGGCGGACACGGCCGTCATAATAATAACCGGATGCGGCGAGGTCAGGGAGGCAGTGAAGGCGATAAAGCTCGGCGCGGACAATTATTTCATCAAGCCAGTCGACATCGACGAGCTTGAGATAATGATAGAAAAGAACGTGGAGCTTGTGAAGCTCAGGCGCGAGGCCGTGGCGGACAGGAAAAAAAGCCTTTGTCCCATCATCGGCGGCAGCGAAATCATTGGAAAACTCAAAGAGACCATAAGGCTGGTTGCTGAAAACCCGTTGACCACGGTCCTTGTGGAGGGGGAGACCGGGACCGGCAAGGAGGTCGCCGCCAGGAACATCCACGGGCTCAGCGCGCGCGCCGGCAAGCCGTTTGTGGACATAAACTGCGCCTCCGTCCCGGAAACTGTCTTTGAAAGCGAGCTGTTCGGGTATGACGCAGGGGCGTTCACTGACGCAAGGCATACCAGGAAGGGACTGCTGGAGCTTGCCGACGGGGGCACCCTGTTTCTTGACGAGATATCGGAGATGCCGCTTCCTGTGCAGGCCAAGTTCCTCCGGGTGCTTGAAACCAGGTCTTTCAGGAGGCTTGGCGGCACGAGGGACCTGAAGGTGGATATCAGGATAGTTTCCGCCACCAACAGGGCCCTTTTCGCCCTGGCCGAAAAGGGCCTTTTCCGCAAAGACCTTTTTTACAGGCTCAATGTGATGCCTGTCAAACTCCCGCCGCTCAGGCAAAGAGCGGAAGACATTCCGGCGCTGGCCCGGTTCTTTACGGGGGAGTTATCCGCCGCAATGGGCAGAAAGCCGCCGGAAATGGATGAAGGCGCTCTTGCCGCGCTGTGCGCCTATGACTGGCCGGGAAATGTGCGGGAACTCAAAAACACCATTGAAAGAGCGCTGATACTCTGCCGCACGGGGCTTATAACCAGCCGCGACCTGGCGCTTGGGCCGCCCTCTCAGGAAGACCCGGAACAAAAAAACATGACCACGCTTGAAGGGGTCGAAAAGGCGCATATAAGGAAGGTGCTGGTCTCTGCGGACAATAACCATTCGCTGGCGGCGCGCATACTGGGCATTTCGCGCTCCACGCTCGGCCAGAAAATAAAAAAATATAACCTGAAATGAGGTTTTCTCCCTTGAATTTTCCGGGGCTTGGCGGTCTGAGCGTTGGGACACGCCTGCTGGCATTCCTGCTGGCGGGGCTGTTCCTCGTGCTGGGGGTCTTGTCCTTCCTCGTCATAGAGCGCGAAAGAACCCTTTTCCTTTCGGTCGAGATGGAAAAGACCAGGCTCATGGCCGAAGATGTCCTTGGAGAGATACTGGAAATAGTCCTCGTCAACAAAGACCCCGAAGAAATAAAGCACATGATAGACGCCCATAACCTTAGCGGACAGATACAGGTGGCCCTGTTCAGGGGTGACGGGAGCCTTTATTACGGCAGGCCGGGCCGCGCCAAAATGCCGGCGGAAGTCCTGTCAAAAGGCGTTGATGTTTCCAGGAAGGCCGGCGGGGAATTTGTGCTCTACAAACCCATACACAATGAAAGCGCCTGTTTCGGGTGCCACGACCCCCACAGGAAATTACGCGGCGTGCTTGGAGTATATATCTCAACCAGTAAAGCGGATGCCCAGATAAAAGGCACGATGGAACGGATGGCCGTCTTTGCCGTTGCGGCCATTTTCCTCATGGGCCTGGCGCTTGCGTTCATTATCAGGAAGCTGTTTCTGGTCCCCCTTTCCCGCCTGAAAAAAGGCGTGGAGACCATTGGCAGCGGCAACCTGAGGCACAGGATAGCTGTAGAGAGCGGAGGCGAGTTCGGCAGCATCGCCCGTGAGTTCAACCTGATGGCCGGGCGGGTCGAGAATTCGCGCAGGCACCTTCAGGACGAGGTCTCGCGGCAGACCAGGGACCTGCGGGCGGTTGCGGAGCTCTCATATGAGACGTTCAGGGGGGACATATCCCTTGATGAAATACTCGAAATATTTCTTGGATCCGTCATTTCCAAACTAGGCTATGAATTTTGTGCGCTGTATTTCCTTGATAAGGCCAATTGCGGAGTTATATTGCAGCACAGTAAAGGCGAGGGTGTTCCGGCCTGCGATGAAACCGGGACAGGCTTAAAGACAAAGTGCATGGACGTAATGCTCAGGGCCGAACCGTCTGTCTCGACCCCCGGCGGCTCGTCTGCCGGTTATATCGCATTCGTCCCGGTCATTGCCCGCCGGAGAAAAAGGTGCAGGGAAGTGCACAATTGCAGCCGGAAAGAATGCGCGGCCTACGACAACCAGGACGAAAGGTGCTGGCTCATACAGTGCGGGGATGAATCCGGCGGGGACCGGCCCAAAAAAATGGAGAAATGCCTTTGCTGCGAGGCCTTTCCCGTCCTGGGCATTCTGCTTGCAGGCGGCGCCTTGCCCATTTCCGGCAACAGGACCTATTCGCTGGAGATAATCGCTTCCGAGATGGCCGCCGCCGTGGAGAACTATCATCTCATAGACAGGCAGAAACGGGACATAAAAGAGCTTGTCCGGCTGCACGACCTCTCCGTCAGGTCGTTCAAGTCGCTAGACATGCCGGAGCTTTACGGGTATATCGTGTCCGCGGCGGTCTCGTTTTCCGGCGCCGATGCCGCCGTCCTGTGGGTTGCCGAAAAGGGCAAACTGCTTTCGAAGGATTCTTTCAGGGTGGACAGGGCAAAGGTGCCGGGGGCTGTCGAGCTGGAATCCGGCATGGCGCGGTCCTGCTCCAGGGGGTCTGTTCTGGAAAAGACGGACATCTCAGGGGTGGATTTTCTGCGGGAGCTGGCGGCCGCTCACGGGTTTGGCTATCTGGCCCTCGTGCCTTTGAAGGACAAGGAGGGGCTGGCGGGCTGCATAACCCTGTTCAAAAAGCAGCCTGTGCTGATGACCGATTCCGAGCGGGCAATAACGATGCTCTATTCCAGCCAGGCTGTCTCGTTCATCAAGACGGCCAGGCTCTATGATGAGCTTAAGTCCCAGAAAGAGCTGCTTCAGGAATCCGAGGAAAAGCACAGAAAACTAGTCGAGACCTCAAATGACGCCATACTCCTGGTCGATTCGGCAAAGGGCGTCATAATAAACGCCAACAGGAAATCCGGGGAACTGCTGGGAAGGGACCAGGGCGGAATCCTGGGACGGAGCCCCGTGAAGTTCCATCCGGCGGAGAAAGAGCCCGTGTACAGAAGGCTTTATGAGGGGGATGAATGGACTGGCAGGCCCATTAGCGGATATGTCTGCCGCGGGGAGACGCTGGTCCCGGTGGAGATAAGCTCAAGCAGGTTCAGCGCGGCCGGAAGAGAACTGATGCAGATTGTTTTCAGGGACATAACGGAGCGCAAGCAGGCGGAAGATGCCCTCCGCGAGAGCGAGGAAAAATTCCGGTCCCTGGCCGAAACGACCACATCGGGGATATTCATTTGCCGTGAAAAACTGGTCTACGCGAACCCTTCAACCGAAAAGATAACCGGGTGCACAAAGGAAGAACTGGCTGGCATGGCCTTTGCCGAATTCATTCATCCGGATTTCCAGGCCGGGCTTGCCGAACTGAAGGATAGATGTCTGGACGGCTCCGAGGCCCGCCTGAGGGCCGAGTTCAAGATAATCACAAAAGAAAAAGAGGAAAAATGGGTTGACCTTACCGCGAATTCGATAATGTACCAGGGCGGCCCGGCAATGATGTGCACCGTCTTTGATGTGACCGAGCGGAAACTGGTCGAGGAAGCCCTGAGGGAGAGTTCCCAGGGGATAATTTCATCGGCCACAGGCGAGTTCTTCTTCCGCCTCCTTGTGCAGTACCTCGTAAAGGCCCTTGGCGTCGATTATGCTTTCGTCGGCGAATTGTCAGGCAGCGGAAACAGCAGCAAAGTCCGTACGGTCGCCCTGTGCCATAACGGCGAAATTGCCGAAAATATAGAATACAAGCTGAGGAACTCGCCGTGCGAGACCGTCTTCCAAAAGGAAATACGCTGCTATGGCCGGGACGTGAAAGGCGTGTTCCCAAGAGACAGGCTGCTCTCCGAACTGGGCATCGAGAGCTATATGGGGATCCCCCTGCGGGACTCTTCAGGCCAGGCCCTGGGGCTGATGGTCGTCATGGACGGAAAGCCTGCGGATGACACCGGCAGGGCCGAATCCCTCCTCAGGATATTTGCCACGAGGGCGTCAGCCGAGCTTGAGAGAAGACATTCGGAGGAGGAACAGAGACGGCTTATAGTCAGGCTGAAGGATGAGCGGAATTTTTCCGATGCCATATTCAACAGCACGGCCAGCGGCGTCATGGTGCTGCACGGAAACGGCACGGTCCTCAGGATCAACCAGCCGGGACTGGAAATCCTGGAAATGGAGCCGGAAGATGTCATCGGCAAAGACATTTCCTCGATAGACCCTTCTTTCAGCCGCGTGATGGAG
The DNA here is from genome assembly GCA_021789215.1 of Nitrospirota bacterium. Lineage (GTDB taxonomy): Bacteria > Nitrospirota > Thermodesulfovibrionia > Thermodesulfovibrionales > JdFR-88 > JAJYJS01. The sequence continues at coordinate 10,867 of JAJYJS010000008.1, forward strand.
ACTCGCGCAGGGGTCAGCGGCGAAGTTGTCCTGAACAGAGGCGGCAAGGTAAAGCCGATAGGTTTCACCAACTCGCTCCTGCGGCTCCAAAAAGAAGAAAAAAGAGGGGTAATAGCGGTTTTCAGGGACCTTACCGAGATCGTCAGGCTCAGGGGGGAGATAAGGCGGAAACAGCATTTCGAGTCGATGGGAAAGGTTATCTCCGGCGTAGCCCACGAGATAAGAAACCCCCTTTTCGCCGTCCAGTCGATAGGCCAGCTCCTGGAACGGGAAATCAGCTCGCCGCAGCACCTCGCCCTTATCGAGGCAATGCTGAAGGAGACCAGGAGAATGAAGTCCCTGATAGAGGAACTGCTGCTTTACAGCCGGCCTTCAAAGCTTAACCTGACGGAAGTGGACCTGAGCTTCTTTTTTGAAGAGGTGCTCAAGCTTGTAATGATAAGGAATTCGAGGGTGCTGGTTTCGCTTGGCATCCCGCCTCATCTGAAGCTCAGGGCGGACAAAGACAAGCTCAAGCAGGTCTTCCTGAACCTCCTTGACAATGCCGACGGGGCCTCCGCCGGAAAGATAGACATATCCGCTTCGGAGCGGGACGGGGCCGTTTACATTTGTGTGGAGGATGACGGCAAGGGCATAAAGCCTGAAGACATGGATAGGATATTCGACCCGTTCTTTACGACCAAGAAGGAAGGCACCGGGCTGGGGCTGCCGATATGCAAAAAGATAATCGAGGACCACGGAGGCACGCTGGAGATAAAAAGCCCCGGCGGACATGGGGCGGCCGTAACTATCGCGATCCCGAAATCCCCCGCCTGATTTATTAACGCGCTCAGCTCTCTAAACGCAGGTGTCCACGTTCAGTTCCGCCTGCACCAGGGCAAGCTTCCTGCCGAAAACCGAATGGAATTCTTCTGTCAAAAAGGGCTTCTCGATGCATTCCCAGGAGCCTGGCATCTGATATTGGTCGGGCATCCCGTCTTTTTCGGTCCCTGCGATCACCACCGGCATCCCGGCGTTCCTGATTTCCAGCCCCATCTGTTCAAGGAGCGCCATGCACTCCGGAACAGGCATCCCCAGGTCTATTATTGCCATGTCGATGCCGTTCTCGATTGCCTTTTCAAACTCGCCAAGGCCGCCGGGGATTACAAGACAATCTTCGTGTGTTCTCAGCAGGAGGCCGTATAGCCTCGATGCGGGCTCCGAGCCTGTTACTGTCATGATCCTTCTCAGGCGCATTTTCTTTTTCCTTTTGCCGCGGGGACGGGGATACCGCAGGCGGCGATCTTGTCGAGCAGGTCGCTTACGTCTATGGGTTTTTCGAAGTAGTGGAAGGCCCCCTTCTCGAAGACCACGTCTTTCATCTCGCTTGAGCCGTAGGCCGTCATTACAATGACACTGGTCCCGGGACTCGTGTCCTTTATGTATTCAAGCATCTGGACGCCCTCGATGCCGTAAACGCCGCTCAACCGTATATCCGCTATGACGAGGTCAAAATTATCTCTGGAAAGGGCCTCGGCCGCTTCCTCGACGGAGCCGCAGGCCGTTACGGATACTGAATCCGAACGCAGAAGATGGGAAAGACTTAAAAGAATGGTCTCTTCATCATCGATTATAAGAATCCTTTTCATTTTCCCTCCCTGAAAAATGCTGCCTTTTAATAGCAAAAAAGGTGCCTGTTAAACAGGCCGGCCAAATCAATTGACAAACAAGCCGTTGCCGGGCGGCGATGGATTCCGCGCCAGACGGACTGTGCAAAAACGAGTCACCCTGCACGAAAACCGTACGCACGGCCATGCCGTCCCGCCCTGGACTCATCTCTATATGCTGAACCAGCTTATGCTCTGGCCGAGGGTTTTTGCCTGCCCGTCAAGCCTGTTCATGATCTTCTTTGCCTCTTCGAGCATATGGTTTGTCCTGTTCACGAGCCCTGTAACGTTTTCCATGTTCTTGGCGACCTCCTCGGAGGCCAGCGACTGTTGCTCGGTTGCCGCCGCTATCCTCTGTATCATGTCCATGGCCTTCTGGGTGGCGGCCACTATCTCGTCCAGCGCGGCCAACGCCCCGCTTGCGACGGACACGCCCTCCTCGGCGTCCCGGGTGCTTTTTTCCATGGCCTCAACCGAGGCGGCGGACTTGGCCTGAATGGTCTTTATCTTTTCCGTTATCTCCCTGGTCGCCCCGGAGGTCTTTTCGGCCAGTTTTCTTACTTCCTCGGCCACGACCGCAAAACCCCTCCCCTGCTCTCCGGCCCTTGCCGCCTCTATCGCGGCGTTAAGGGCAAGCATGTTCGTCTGGTCCGCTATATCGTTGATTACGGCAATAATGTTTCCAATCTCCTGGGAACTGCCGCCCAGTTCCTTTATTGTCCCGGCGGACTCCTTCACCGATGCCGCAAGCCCGGTCATGGCTTCAGCGGCCTTTTTTACGGCAGTCTTTCCGTTTTCCGCGATGTCCGTGGTCTCCCTGGCCGCTTCCGAGGCGTTAGAGGCGTTGCTTGCCACGTCCATTATTGTCTGGGAGACCTCTGTTGTGGCCGAAGCCGCCTGGTCTATCTTGGACATCTGCTCACTCGCGCCCTTTCCGATTTCATCGATTTTCCCGAGCAGGTCACCGAGGTTTTCTTCAACAACCGTTGCAACGTCCTTAATGTTAAGGACTGTGCCTCTCAGCGTATCGAGTATCCCGTTGTAGATGTCCTTCAGGAAATTCCCGTTGTCGGTTATCTTGTTTTTCTCCGCCAGGTCCCCCCGCTCCAGCGTATTCAGGCACTGGAGGGCGCTGGACATGTTTTTCCGGGTGGTCTTGTTGATGAAGAAAAGGAAAATGGAAAAGCCCGCAAGCGAGAAAAGTATCACGACCACCAGCAGCAGGGTGCCCGCAGCGGCCTCTTTTTCGTAGCCATTCAGCTCCGCCCCGAAGAGTTTTTTCTGGTCCTTTATCATGCCCAGCAGGGCGCTTCGTATCTGCCTCCATTCCGGTGTTTCGCTTTTCACCAGGAGCTTTATGGCGTCATCTTTTTTGCCTGCTTCGGCAAGCTGCTGGATTTGCATTTTCATCTGGCCGTCTTCCAGCCATAACGATTTTAAATCCGCGAATTTCTGTTTCATCTCATCCGGCGATAGTGCCATCGCGTTTTCATTTGCCTTCAGGAAACTTTCGTCCGCATCCCTGTAATTGCTCTTGGCCTTGCCGTCATCCGGGTTCAGCAGCACATTCCTCGTCGCCTGGCCGGATTGCAGCCCCTGCGCATACATGTCTTCCAGGTCGAGCAGCAAGGCCTGGTCCACGCGTATCATTTTTTGCGTCCTGGCCTTTGCTCTGTCTGTATGGATGATGAATATGGAAAGGATAACACCCATGATTACGGCATTCGTAATCCCCACGGTAAGTAAAAGTTTCCTGATGTTCACGGCTTCCTCCCCAGTTTGATGCTTGCTTTTTTTAAACTTTCCACAGGCGAGCCTGTTTTTACATATATATCGTTACAAACCCTGGAATTCTTTAATTTAAAATGATAATTTGAAAGGGGGCGGAAACTTTGCGAAAGGGACATGACTTCTTTGGTCTGGTTTTATTAATATATATAGCGGTTTTTGCGGGGAAGAAAGAAGGATTTTGTTTTTATGAAACCCGTGCAAAATGATCAGGCAAGGCTTTTTCTCAGGGAACTATCCGCCCTTAATGAAGGTTTCATCATAAGACCCGGTACGTCAGACCTGCTCAGCCATGTGCTGTCCGTTTTCATTTCCATCTCCAAATCGGATGCCGCAATCCTCTGGACGAAGACTGAAGGGGGCGGTTATGCGCGGGGCGCCGCGGCGGGTTTTGGAGAGTCGTTCCTTCCATCTGGAGCAGCGGAGACGGAAACTGCCGGGCTTCCGCCGGAAGGCGTTATAGAAGACGGAAAAGGGCCTTTTGGCTGCGGAGACATCGCTAAGGCCCACGGCTTCAGGCACTGGAGGGCGCTGCCGGTTGAAGCGGGAGGCGCAGCGGCGGGTTTGTTTCTGGGCTTCGGGAAAGCCAGGCGGCCAAAAGACGCATTCATGGAGGATGCCCTGGCCTTTTTCGCCACGCAAGCGGCGTTGCTGCTTGCTGCTGGCGGGCATTGCGGCGGAAGCGGCGCCGCCCTGAGCGCTGAAAGGAACAAGTCCGAGGAGGAGCTTTTGAAGATGGAGAAGCTCGAATCTCTCGGCATCCTCGCCGGCGGCATTGCCCACGATTTCAACAATATCCTTACCTCGATAATAGGAAACATTTCTGTCGCCAAGCTCTACTCGAAGAAGGGAGACAACATATACGAACGGCTGGACAAGGCCGAAAAGGCCTCGCTGCGGGCCAGGGACCTTACCCTTCAGCTGCTGACGTTCTCGAAAGGTGGCAGCCCGGTAAGAAAGGTGGTGCGCATAGGAGACCTCGTCCGCGAGAGCGCGGGCTTTGCCCTGAGGGGGTCTGGGGTGCGCTGTGAGCTCAGTGTCCCCGATGACATCTGGCCTGTGGAAGTGGATGAAGGACAGATAAGCCAGGTTGTCCAGAACCTGGTGATAAACGCCAATCAGGCCATGCCCAAGGGCGGGATGATAAAGATACGCGCCGGGAACATGACCGTCTCCTCGCATGAACTGCCGCTTGCGCCGGGCAATTACGTGAAGATTTCCTTCTGGGACTGCGGCATAGGCATCTCCCCGGAACACCTTGTGAGGATATTCGACCCCTACTTCACAACAAAGAAGGGCGGCAGCGGCCTTGGCCTTGCCACAACATATTCCATACTGAAAAAACACGGCGGCTACATAGACGTGGAATCGAAGGTCAATGTGGGCACGACATTCCACGTCTATCTGCCGGCCTCTGCCTCCAGACCGCGGCGGGACGCCGAAAATGTCGAGGTGCCCAGGGACTGCAAGGGCAGGATAATGGTCCTCGATGACGACGAGATGGTGAGGGATGCCGCCGTTGCCATGTTGGGCAGCATCGGTTACAGGGTGGAGCCTGTGGCAGACGGGGCGGAGGCCATAAATGAATACAGGGCGGCCGTGGAAAACAAAACGCCTTTCGACCTGGTGATAATGGACCTTACAATACCCGGCGGGATGGGCGGAAAGGAATGCATAAAAAAACTCCTGGCCATAGACCCGGATGTGAAGGCCGTCGTTTCAAGCGGCTATTCGGATGACCCGATACTCTCCGCTTACGGGCAGTACGGCTTCAGGGGCGTAGTCACAAAGCCCTACAGGCTTGAAGAGCTGAGCCAGACCATATGCAGGATCATTAACACCAAGTAACGGACTTGCCTTCCGGGCCAGTCAAAATATTGACAACGCGGCCGCCTTTTTTTTACTATCTATCAATGAAACAAATCCTGATTATAGATGATGACGATTACATAAGAGACTCGCTGAACATCTTTTTCAAGGAAAAGGGATTTGCCACCAGAGAGGTTTCCAACTGCCAGGCCGGCCTGGACCTGCTTAAGGAAGAAAACTTCGACCTGATAATCGTTGACCTTGTGATGCCCGGCATGGGGGGGCTGGAGTTCCTGCGTAAAAGCGCCGGACTGAACCTCGATACCCCCGCCATTGTGGTGACCGCTTTCGGGACGGTCCAGACCGCAGTGGAGGCGATGAAGTTCGGGGCCTTCGATTACATAACAAAGCCTTTTGTGCTTGATGAGCTGATGATAATAGTCGAAAGGGCCATAGGTGTTTCGATGCTCCAGAAGGAAAACTTCATGCTCAAAAAGCAGCTCAAGAGCAAATACAAGTTCAACGGGCTTATCGGAGATTCCCCCGGCATGCAGCGCGTCTACGAGATGATAGAGAAGATAGCCGACATCGACAGCACGGTCATTATTACCGGGGAATCCGGCACGGGAAAGGAGCAGGTGGCCAAGACCATCCATTACAACAGCTCGCGGCTTGAGCAGCCTTTTGTGCCGATAAACTGCGCGGCCATCCCCAAGGACCTTATGGAATCGGAGCTTTTCGGCCATGAGAAAGGGGCGTTCACGGGGGCGCTCAATACCAGGCTTGGCCGGTTCGAACTGGCCAGCAACGGCACGCTCTTCCTGGACGAGATAGGGGAGCTGGACCTGTCGCTCCAGGTGAAGCTCCTGAGGGTGATACAGGAAAAGGAGTTCGAGAGGGTCGGAGGGTCCAAAACCATAAAGGTGGACGTCAGGATACTGGCCGCAACCAACAAGGACCTGGAGCAGTCTATCAGCGAGGGCAAATTCAGGGAGGACCTGTTCTACAGGCTTAACGTCATACCGCTGCATATACCGCCCCTGCGCGAAAGGAAGGACGACATACCGCTGCTGATAGACCACTTTGTCGGAAAATTCGCCAAAAAACGGAAGCGCGATCCCCTGCGCTTCACTTCGGGCGCAATGGAATGCCTGCTTAATTACGGCTGGCCCGGCAACGTGAGGGAGCTTGAAAACCTGATAGAAAGGCTTGCAATCCTCGTAAGCGGAAATTCGGTGGCCGTATCGGACCTGCCGGAGAAGTTTCAAGGCCTCCGGGTAAAAGAGGAGCCGGCGGGCTACGATGTCCTTGCCCGGCCCGCAGTGCGCATTTCAGAAGAGGTGGACTCTTGCATACCCGATGAGGGCATCAATCTTGTCGGTACGGTGGAAGGCCTTGAAAGGAAACTGATAATTAACGCCTTGAGCCGCACGAACGGCGTGAAGAGCAAGGCGGCAAAGCTCCTGGGACTGAACCGTACCACCCTCATAGAGAAAATGAAGAAGATGAATATCGAGACGCCCTCCGCCGGGGCCTGAATATCCCTGCACGGGCCAGTCAATTATCTGACGCAAACATTCCCTTTTAAACCTGAAAATCCTTAAAAATCAGCAGCTTTGTTTTGGCATATTAATTGCTTTATTTAAGGCATGTCAAAATGTCTCACAAAGCCGCTTTTGATTGTTCTCCTCCTGCTGGCCGCGGAAAACTCCGGGATCGCGGCCAGCTCCCCCCTCCAAAGGGCATGGGATTTCGTGAACTCGGGCCATCCGGCGGACGCATTGAAGTTATTGGACGGATACAGGCCAGGGGCCGCCGAGTTCGGCTCTTATCATTACTGCTATGCAAAGGCGTTGAGGAAGGCAGGGCTGCCTTATCTCTCCCTGGAGCATTACAGGCTGGCATTCCTCTACCTGAAAGATAAAAAACAAAAGGAGCTTTCGCTTCTTGAGAGGGCGGACACTTACGCGGAGATGGGATTTTCATTTGAGGCGGCGACCGCTTACCAGGTATTCCTGAATAACTACGGGAACTCCGCCCTTGCCGGGAAGGCACGCATAAAGCTGGCTGATTCGCTATACAAGGCAGGGGACTACAAAAGGGCCCTTGAAGCTTACGAGAAGGCGGGAAAAAACTCTGATGAGGCGCGGTACGGAACGGCGAACTCGCTGGAGGCGCTTGGCGAAGCGGAAAAGGCATACGCGATTTACTCGGGGCTTAAATCAGGCAACTACCTGAAGACCTCGCCGGAATCGGCTTACAGGATGGCCGGGGCATGCATTGCGCTCAGGAAATCCGGAGAGGCAAAGACGCTCCTCAATTCACTTAAAGGCGGGGCCTACCAGTACAAGGCATCCCTCTCTCTCGGGCTTATGGCCCAGGACGAGGGCGACAGCGCCAATGCGGAAAGGTATTTTGATTTTGCGGCCAGGTCTCCGGAGGTCAGCGTAAAGAACGGCGGCCTCCTGGGTCTTGCGGAGGTCTGCCTTAAACAGGGCAGGACTGACGAGGCAAGGGCCAGGCTCAACGGGTTGCTGGCAAGCGGCACGTACGGCAGGAATTATTACAGCGCAATGCTTTTGTATGCCGGCGTCTACAGCCAGAAGGGCGAGTATATGAAGGCCGCCTCTATCCTTAAAACGGCAATAATCGAGGGCCCTTTCAAGGACGATGCGCGGGACAGGCTCATGGCGGTCCTGGCCAGGGTGCGGCAATCGGACCCGGCGCTTTTTGTGAAGATATGGAGTTCAACGGGCCGCCTGCTCATGCTCACGCTCCGTGCGCAATCGCTTGTGGAAACAGCCCAGGCATTGAGAGACCTGGACCCGAAACAGTTCCTGGTCCTGGCAGACTGGCTTTCCAGCCATCTCACAAGCGGCGACAGGGGGAAAATATGCATCGAGCTTGCGGAATATTACGCAAACGCGGGGGATTTGCAGAACGCGGAATTCTATCTCCGTCAGGCTGGCCCGGCGAAGGGCGATGACGTGCTCCGGCTCAAAGCCAAAATTGCATATATGAATTCAAGGTATCAGGATGCCGCCAACATCCTTGCGCGCGTGAGAGACATATCGGAGAGCGACCTTGAGCTTTATGCTCAACTTATGGGAAAGGTGCGGGGCAGGGGTGCGGAGGTATTCCTCCTCAGGGCACTGAAAACAGTTAAAAAACCCTCGCCGGAGCTTTACGCCAGGCTTGCCGACGGCCTTTACAGAGAAGGCAGGAAGGCTGAAGCCCTCAGGTATTACAAGGCGAGCGTGGCCGCGGGCGGCGCTGGCAAGGCGCAGGCTTCGAAGGAGATGAACTGGGCGCTCTACAGGGTGCAGGCCGGGGAAAAAGACCCGAAAGACGTGCTCGGAAAACTCAGCAACGCCACAGGGCTCCTTGGGAGCTATGCCCAGGCCAGGCTCAAGGAACTCGCACTGGAGGACAAGCTGAATAAATTATGACCGACATGAACCTTATGAACACGGCTTTTGACACATTCACCAAGGCCTCGCGCAGCCTTGAGGCCTATTACGAGGCCCTTCAGCAGCAGATAGTCCGCTTGACGGTGGAACTCCAGAAAAAAAACCAGGAACTCAATGCGGCCCTTGCGGACGCGGAGAAGAACAAGGGATATCTGAACGCGATACTCTACAGCCTTGAAGAGGCGATAATAGTGGTTGACGGGGACGAACGCGTCACGATGATGAATAAATCGGCCGTCGAGCTTCTGGGGCTCGGTGAAAGCGCGGTTACCGGCAAAAAATACTCCGAATGCGGTTTGTTTTTCCAGCTCTCCACCAACGCCTCCGGGAGCACGCTCAAGGCAAACGGCAGGCAATATAACGTCATAGTTTCCCGCTCCCCGATAATGGATTCGACGGGAGAGGCCAGGGGGCTGGTCATCCAGATAAAAGACATCACCCGGATGAGGGAAATGGAGACCCTGCACGAAAGGAACAAACGGCTCATTTCACTGGGGGAGATGGCGGCGAAGATAGTCCACGAGATAAGAAACCCGCTGTGCAGCATAGAGCTTTTTTCCTCGATGCTCGAAAACGACCTTGAGGACAAAAGACTCAAAGACCTCGCAAAAGGTATATCATCAGGCATTCACAGCCTGGACAACATAGTCACCAACATGCTCTTTTTCGCGAAGCCCCACAAGCCGGCCCTTGAAAAGCTTCGCCTGGACAACACGGTAAAAGACGCGCTCGGCGCCGTTGAGCCCTTCATAAAATCAAGAAACATCAGACTTGCGGGCAGGTTTTCAAGGTGTGTGGTGAGGGGGGATGCGGAGCTGCTCAAGCAGGTGATAATGAACATCGCTATCAATGCGGTGCAGGCGATGCCCGGAGGGGGGGAAATCGCCGTGGAGATGAGAAGGACTGAAGACGCCGCGACGGTCGATATCCGGGACAGCGGCGAGGGCATAGACCCCTCCAACCTCGAAAAGATATTCGACCCCTTCTTCAGCACCAAGGAAAAGGGAACGGGCCTCGGGCTTGCGATAACCTCAAAAATCATGCAGGCGCACGGCGGATACATAAAGGTGTCCAGCGAAAAGGGCAAGGGCAGCACATTCAGCCTGCATTTCCCGAAAACCGGAGGATAGATGGATCCGTCCCCAAAAAAAACCATACTGGTCGTGGATGACGACCCGCAGATGAGGCTGGCGCTTCAGGAGACCATCCAGAGGCTTGGCTACAGGGTCGTCCTCAGTGAAAACGGGCAGGAGGCGCTCTTGAGGCTCAGGCAGCAGGATTCCTCCTTTTCGATGGTCGTAACGGACGTAAACATGCCAAGGATGGACGGCGTTGCCCTGCTCAAGGAGGTAAGGCGCAACATCGGGGGGGGTACGCTTCCGGTGCTGGTCATAACGGGGTTCGGGACGGTCGAGAACGCGGTGGAGATGATGAAGGAAGGCGCGACGGATTACCTCATGAAGCCCTTCTCGTTCGATACCCTGAAGAAGGCCGTTGAATCCATGGTATCCCTGAACAGGCCGGGTGAAGAGCTTATAACCGCGAACCCCAAAATGAGGGAAATTGTCGAGCTTGCGGGCAAGCTCGCCCCAGGCGGCATAACCGTGCTCATATACGGGGAGTCCGGCACGGGAAAGGAGCTCCTGGCCAGGCATATTCACAAGTCAAGCAGAAGGGCGGACAAGCCTTTTGTTGCCATAAACTGCGCCGCTATACCGGAGAACCTCCTTGAATCGGAACTTTTCGGGCACGAAAAAGGGGCGTTCACGGGCGCGGCCGAGAAAAAGAAAGGAAAGTTCGAGCTTGCAAACGGGGGGACGCTGCTGTTGGATGAAATAGGGGAGATGCCCCTGCTGCTTCAGGCAAAGCTTTTGAGAGTGCTCCAGGAACGGGAGATAGACCGCATCGGCGGCAAAGAGCCCATTTCCGTTGACGTAAGGGTGATAGCCACCACCAACCGGGACCTTCAGAAGGAATGCGAGGAGGGGCGCTTCAGGGAGGACCTCTACTACAGGCTCAACGTCTTCCCGGTAAAGGTGCCGCCCCTGAGGGAAAGGCCCGAGGACATAAGCGCCCTTTCAAACCACCTGATTGAGAGATATTCCTCGATCGCCGGGAAGCGGATAACCGGGATTACCGGGGCCGCCATGGAGATGCTCAGGGGGGGGCGCTGGCGCGGCAACATCAGGGAATTCCAGAACGTGATCCAGAGGGCCGTATTTTTGTGCGCGGGGGACGTGATAGACACCTGCGACCTGATGATGGAAACGGATTCGCTGGCCCCGGCCCCAAAGGAAAACGGCGGGAAGATAAAGGACATGGAAAAAGACCTCATCTTCCAGACGCTGAGGGGCGTGAACGGCAACAAGACCCAGGCGGCCAGGATACTGGGCGTCAGCGTAAGGACGATAAGGAACAAGCTCAGGGAATACGGGGAAAATTTTTCCGGGTGAGAAAAAATATCCGCGTGAATGAAGAAAAAATGCTCCGTTTTGCCATGAGGGAAAGACCATTGCAGCTGGCACACTTATTGATACAAAGAGGATGATATGAACGGCGGAATCGGATTGCTCGAAAAGCTGATTGACTATACGGTGAGGAGGCACGCGGTCCTGGCCTCCAATATAGCCAACGCGGAAACCCCCTCTTACAAGGCCAGGGACGTCAAATTCGAGGATTTTATGGAAGGCAGGAGTGTCAAGCTGTTGACGACTGACAGCAAACACATGACAGGCACCGGGGTTGACGGCGCGGGCGGCATAGAGGAGACGGAGACCACCAGCCCCTGGCTGGACAGGAACAACGTGGAGGTTGATGTGGAGGTCGCAAAGATGACGGAGAACGCCCTTGTTTTCCAGACCGCGATAAAGATGCTCTCGACCCGCATCAGCATGATCAAGAACGCTTTGAATACATAAAGCGGATACTGAGGAGGCAGCATGGACTCGATGGGTGTTTTCAGCGTAAGCGCGTCGGCTTTGCAGGCGGAAAGGGAGAGGTTGAACGTCATAGCCTCCAACATGGCCAATGCCAATTCCACGAGGACGGAAGAGGGCGGGCCTTACAAGCGGCGGGATGTCGTGTTCTCCGCCGAGCCCGTCGGCGGCTCCGGGGACAGCACGCTTGAAGGGGTCAGGGTTGAAGAGATAGTAAAGGAGAATGCCTTCAGGAAATATTACGACCCCAGCCATCCGGATGCGGACAAAAACGGGTATGTGACCGCTCCGGACATAAACGTTATAGAGGAAATGGTCAACATGATGACCGCTTACAGGGCCTATGAGGCCTCTGTTTCGACCTTCAACACGACCAAATCCATGATTTTGAAGACGCTGGAACTGGGGAACTAGGGCAATGTCCGGCCTTAAGATAGATGGCAGCGGGATGGGCGGGCTCCTTCCCGCCAAAAGCGGCGAAAAGGGCCCCGGCCAAAAAGGCTTTGACGAGCTGATGCAGCACGCGATCAACGAGATCTCCCGCATCCAGACGGAAACGGAGAACGCAACAAAGGAACTCGCCAGCGGCGGAGACATAACCCACGCCGTGATCGCCATGGAAAAGGCGGACGTGAACTTCCAGGTGATGATACAGGTGCGCAACAAGCTGTTGAGCGCCTACGAAGAAATAATGCGGATGCAGATATAAAATCATGCCTGATTTCAGGAATTTGGCTGAAAAGTTTGCCGCAATGCCTTCAAAAAAGAAAGTGGCCCTGCTCTCGGCCGTTACGGCGGCCATAGCCGCCGTCATACTTTCCTTGGCGTGGATGCAGAGGGCGGACTACCAGCTCCTCTATTCGAAGTTGAGCGATGAGGACGCAGGCCAGATAATCCAGAAACTGAACGAGATGAAGGTGCCGTACCGGGCCACGGCCGGAGGGATAATGGTGCCCTCGGACAAGGTCTATGAGCTGAGGCTCCAGCTTGCCAGCCAGGGGCTTCCGCAGGGCGGCGGCGTTGGTTTCGAGCTGTTCGACAAGCCCAGTTTCACCACGACTGATTTCGTGCAGAAGCTGAACTACAAAAGGGCGCTCCAGGGAGAACTGCAAAGGACAATAATGTCCATAGACAGCATAGAACAGTGCAGGGTCCACCTCGTCATTCCCGACGACAATGTGTTCATGAGCGGGGACGAAAACAAGCCCAGGGGGTCGGTGCTGATAAAGCTCAGGCCGGGCAGGAGGCTCGACCAGAACCAGATACAGGGGATTGTCCACCTGGTCTCAAGCAGCGTTGCGGACCTGAACCCCAAGGATGTCTCCGTTGTCAACAGCGATGGGGAGATGCTTACCTCGCCTGCCGGAGACGATATGATACTCACCGGCAACCAGCTTGAGTTCGAGCGCGGCGTGGAAAAGGAACTGGAAAACAGGGTCACGAGCATCCTGGAGCCTGTGGTCGGACCGGGGAAGGTCAGGGCAAAGGTTTCGGCCGACCTGGATTTCACGAAGATGGAAAAGACCGAGGAGAAATACGACCCCGATGGCCAGGTAGTGCGCAGCGAGCAGAAGGACGTGGAGAAATCGACCAGCGGGGGCAGCGGCGGGGTGCCGGGGGTGGCCTCCAATCTGCCGGGGAAACAGCAGGCGCCCGTCACCTTCAGCCAGGGCAGCACGCAGAAGTCGAACGACACCGTGAACTACGAGATAAGCAAGACGACAAGCCATGTTGTTGCGCCCACCGGCGAGATAAAAAGACTCTCCGTGGTGGCGCTTGTGGATGGCGATTATACTGTTTCCAAGGACGGCAAAAAACAATATGTGCCCCGTTCCGACGCGGACATAAAGAAGATCGAAGACATAGTGAAGCAGACGGTCGGGTATTCGGCGGACAGGGGTGACGACGTGAAGGTCATCAACATGCCCTTTGAGACGGCGGCACAGGAAGACCTTTCTCCCGCTCCGAAGCACAATATCATGCCGGTTGTCGTCAGCTCCTCGAAATACGTCCTGCCGCTTGTGGTGGTGGTCCTTGTCTTCCTTTTCATAATAAGGCCCGTGATGAAGGCCGTGCTCGCAACGCCATTGGGCAGGGGGGCGCAGGTCGAGATATCGCCCCAGGCGCTTGAGATGCAAAAAAACCTGGAGATAGAGAAGGACCCACGCAACAAGGTTATCGGCTGGGCCAAGGAAAACCCCAATGAGGCCGCCAGCCTCATAAGGAACTGGATAGAGGAAAAATAGAAAAGCCATGATGAGCGGATATGAGAAGGCGGCCATCTTTCTTACATCGCTCGGCGAAGAGGCTGCGGCCCAGGTGCTTAAGGGGCTGGACATGGAGGACATAAAGCAGATAACCATGCATATGGCAAAGCTTAAGAGCCTGAACCGCGGCTCGGTGCAGGAGGTAATAAACGAGGCCCAGGATTTCATCGCCAAAGGGGACATATACATAAAAGGGGACGAGTTCATGAAGCGTGCCCTCCTGAAGGGCCTTGGCGAGGCCAGTGCCGGGAAAGTGCTTGAAGACACCGCGAAGGATGAGCCGCTGGAGTCGCTCAAATGGGTGGATACCAAGACGCTGGTCAATTTCCTTGTCACGGAGCACCCGCAGACAATTGCCCTCATCATAAGCCTGCTTGAGCCGCAAAAGGCGGCGGAAGTGCTTTCCTCCCTTCCTGAAAGCCTGAAGAGCGATGTCTCCTACAGGATTGCCATGACGGAGCGGATACCGGAGAGCACGATAGAAGACCTCAACGATGTGCTCAAGGGGCATCTGGACGTGAGCAGCAGCAAGGGTAAAAAGCTTGAGGGCACAAAGACCATTGCCGAGATACTGAACCATTGCGACAAGGCAACGGAACAGAAGCTCCTGGAGCAGATAGAAGGCAAGAGCAGCTCCCTGGCGGATTCCATCAGGCAGCTCATGTTTGTATTCGACGACCTTGTCAGACTCGATGACAAGGGCATTCAGGCGCTGCTCAAGGAAGTGGCTACCGAGGACCTTACGCTGGCCCTGAAGACGGCCTCCAAGGCGCTCAAGGACAAGATATTCAAGAACATGTCCCAGAGGGCCTCGGAACTGCTTAAGGAAGAGATGCAGACCAGGGGGCCCGCAAGGGTCTCAGATGTTGAAAAGGCCCAGCTGAAGATAGTGAAGGCGGCCAGGAAGATGGAGGCCGAAGGCAGGATAATCCTCGTAAGCAGCGGAGGGGAAGAACTTGTGGAATGACGGAGAGGTTTTTTCTTTTCAGCCAGGTGAAATAATCCCGTTCGAGATGCCCGTGCTGGAGGAAACAATATCCGTGCGGGCCGTGAATGCTCAGGGGCCGGACCCGGCAATTATGGATGCCGAGATGGAGCGGGCGTCAAACCTGGAACTTATTGAAAGGCAGGCTTACGAAAAGGGCTTCCATTCCGGCGAGCAGGCAGGCTATGCGATGGGAGAGCAGAAGGCCCTCGTGCTCCTTGAAAAACTCGAAGGGCTGCTTGTAGAGCTGTCCGCGCTCAGGAAGAATATCATAAAGGAGACAGAGCCAAAGCTTGTTGAGCTTGCGCTGGGCATTGCAAGGAAGGTCGTGGCCGGAGAGCTCCAGGCCAGGCCGGAAGAGGTCCTTGAGATGGCGAAGGAGGGCCTGTCCAGGCTTGAGAAAAACGGGAAAATAACAATACATATAAACCCGTTCGTAAACGGCGTCTTCATGAAAAACAAGCAGGAGTTGTTGAACATCCATCCGGAGATAGTCTTCGAGGTCGATTCCGCCGCTCCAAAAACGGGCGCTGTCATCATGAGCCAGGATGAGGAAATCGATACCGGCCTGGACGAACTGCTTAAGAACGTAATCAAGGAAATGAGCGAGAAGCTTGGCTCTTATTGACCTTCAGCCATATATAGACGCCGTGCCGGAAACAGACCCGCTGAAGGTTTACGGCAGGGTCGTGGAGATAACCGGGATAATCATCAGGGTCACGGGCATCAAGGCTGGCATCGGGGAGTCGTGCCTGATACTGACTGATGAAGGCCTCTCCCTGGATGCCGAGGTGGTGGGTTTCCGCAACGGGGCTGTATTGCTCATGGCCCTTGGCGAGCTTTCAGGCATAAGGCCCGGCAACAAGGTGGTCTCCGTGGGGAGGAATGTATCGGTCAAGGTCTCCACGGAGCTGAAAGGCAGGGTCATAAACGACAGGGCGGAGCCCCTTGACGGCAGGGGCCCTGTTACAGGCACTGACTATCCGCTGGCTGCGTCAACTCCCAATCCGATGAAAAGGCGCAGGATATCGGAGCCGATAGACTTGGGCGTAAGGGCCATCAACGGGCTTCTCACCTGCGGCAAGGGACAGAGGATGGGCATAATGGCCGGCTCTGGAGTGGGCAAAAGCGTTCTGCTGGGAATGATCGCGAGGTATTCCGAGGCCTCGGTGAACGTGATAGCCCTGATAGGGGAGCGTGGAAGGGAAGTCCGCGAATTCATCGAAAAGGACCTGGGCGAAGAGGGCCTTAAGAAATCCGTCGTAATAATCTCCACGGCCGAGCAGCCGCCGCTTGCCAAGATAAGGGCCGCGCTTTCCGCCACCGCGATAGCCGAATATTTCAGGGGCCGGGGGGAGAATGTGCTCCTCCTGATGGACTCGCTTACGAGGGTGGCCCAGGCCCAGAGGGAGATAGGCCTTGCCATAGGGGAGCCGCCCACTACAAAAGGCTACACGCCTTCGGTCTTCACCCTCTTGCCCAAGGTGCTGGAAAAGGCCGGCACCGCGGACGGCGACGGCGTTATCACCGGCATCTATACGGTGCTTGTCGAGGGCGATGACATGAACGAGCCCATAGCGGATGCGGCAAGGGCCATCCTTGACGGGCACATTGTGCTCTCAAGGGAGCTTGCGATGGAAAACCACTTCCCCTCCATAGATGTTTTGCAGAGCACCAGCAGGGTGATGAACGACATAGTTGACCAGCGCCACAAACAATACGCCTCCAGGTTTGTCGAGACGCTTGCCGTTTACAAGAAGTTCGAGGACATGATAAGCCTCGGGGCTTACAAGGAAGGGTCAAACCCCAAGGTGGACTTTTCACTCAAGCTGATAGACAGGCTCAGGGCGTACCTGAGGCAGGACATGAATGAAAGAAGGGACATGTCAGACAGCCTGCAGGGCCTGTATTTCACCTTCGACAACAAGGGGCAGACCGAATGACAAGCCGCAGGATATTGAGACTTGTGGAATGGAAAGAGCTTACCAGGGAGCAGGCCGCGCTTGAGATGAAAAAAAGCATGGACATGCTGGAGACCCAGGAACAGAAACTCGAGGAACTGAAAAAAAAGCTGTCAAAGGGCATCCAGGCGATGAACAGGATGAACTCATCCGGCCAGATAAATGCCCAGGAAGTCGAGCTTGCAAGCAACTACATGGTTTATCTGCAAAAAAGCATCAGGAAGCAGGAAAAAGCCGTTTCAGGTGCGGCAGCGGAGCTGGAAGAAAAAGAGGCGGCGTTCAAGGAGGCTTACAAGGAGGAGCGGGCCCTGGAGATGCTCCATGACAGGATAAGGGGCCGTGAAGTGAAACAGGCCATGGTTACGGAACAGAAGGACACGGACTTCCATTCCGTTATCAGGAAGGCGGGAAAGCATTGACCTGCGGCAGGCTGATAAAGGCGCTATGCCTTGCGGCCATGTTTATCATCATTTCAGGGCCGACCTTTGCAGGCGGCGACCCCTTACAGCTCTCGCTTGAAAAAAAACAGCAGGAGCTGAACGCCAAAGAGCAGTCTCTTGCAATGCGGGAAGAAAGGCTCAATGCGCTTAAAAAAGACGTGGAAGACAAGATTGCAAAATACAACGACCTCCTGGCAAAGGTCCAGGATGCCGTAAACAGTTTCGAAAAACTCTCAGGCCAGAGGCTCGATAACCTGGTCAAGGTTTACGAGGCGATGCCCCCCGAAAACGCCGCAAGCGATATTGCCGCCCTGGATGAGCAGACCGCGCTGAAGCTGATAATGAAGATGAAGCCCAGAAAGGCTGCGGCCATCATGGCAAACCTTCCTCCCAAAAAGGCCGCATCGCTTACAACCGGACTGGCAAGGCTCGGGAAAAATATTCCCACCCGGTAAAAATTTTCACCCCCGGAAATATATCTTTTAACCTGGCCTGAAGATTTCCCCCAAACATCAAATGCTGAAAAAAGCCGGATTTTCCGGCTTTTTTCAGGGCTTTTTTTAAAAAAGAACAATTCCCCGGAGGCTGGCACGGTAATTGTACTTTGTCCGGCATGAATATTCTACTTGCCGCAGTAAGTGCAGGAAACGAAGTGGGCCAACTGGCCCAGGGGGCCGTAAAGGCGGACTCAAGTGCTGCCGCCGGGCAGGAGGACTTTGGCGCAGTGTTGAATGACTTGAAATCTCAATTGGAGACCGCCTCATCTGCTCTGGGGAAAAACAGCAGCATGACAGAAACGGGGGAAACCGGCGCCCCGAAAGAGGGAAAGACCGGCCAGCCCGCAGACGGGGCCTTTTACTCCCTGCTGGCGGGATTGTTATCGGGGCTGAATTCCTTGCAGTCCGCGCAGGGTGACATCGCCTCAGGCGCTCTCACGGGTGGGCAGGCAATTGATATGCCTGCGCTGAAGAAGGCGCTCCAGGACTTGACTGTCGCTTTGAAAGACATGCAGGACGGCATTGCTCTGCCGCAAAACGATTTGGCGCAGGTCAAGGCCGGTCTGGCTGAGCTTGCGAAGGAAATCCCCGGCTTGCAAAAGGAGATTCAGGCATTGGCTGATGTCTATTCCACGGGAAAAAATTCAGCTGCCGCTGACAGCAGTTTTCCCGGCATCACTCAAACCGCCTCTGGCGCCGGGGACAGGAGTGATATCCCGGCCGCCGTGGAAACGCCCCGGGGCGTGAAGGCTGCCGCACCGCAAACCGGCGGCTCAATCGCGTCTGCCAGCCGGCAGGGCCAACGGGGGGACGTGACGGCAGCAGCGGCAACCGCGGGTGTGAAAGATAATGTTTCCCCGGCGAACGGGACAAAAACCCCCTCCGCGCAGGCAAGTCAGCAGGATGCCAGGCAGGCTGTCACCCCGGACCTGATAAACGCGGTGAAGGCAGGCGCACAGGTTTTTTCTGACACCCAGACGGCGTCACGTGCGCAAACACCGGGCACGCAGGTCTCGAATGTACAGACATCGGGCATACAGGAAGATATCCAGAATTTCGTCCAGGCGCAGGCCCAAAGCATTCAGCCGGGCGCTCAGATGTCCCAAACAGGCGATGCGAAAGCCGGGATGGGACAATCCGTCAAAGGGGACACAAGAAAGGATGCGGAAGCGGTCCCGGGCGATGCCCCGGTCAATGGCAATGCCATTTTCAGCGCAGGCAATAATGCCCCGGCGGGCTCCAGGGCTGATGAAGCAGCCATGCCTGTAAAAGTGGCGCAGGTAAATGACCATACCGTCCTCATTACAAAACAGGATGGCAAGACCATCCAGGTCTCGCTGGAGCCTGCGGGGCTGGGGAAGCTTGAGATACAGGTAGTCCTGGACAAGGGCCACGTGAATGCGCAAATCCACGCGTTCGAGCCTGCCGGAAGGGAAGTCATAGAGAGGAACGTCTCGAACATCATGAATTCCCTTGCGAGCGAGGGCATAAACATCGGGAGCTTTTCCGTCTCGCTTGGCAACCGTGGGCAGGATGGGCAGAAAGCCGGTTTCAGCACGGGAAGACAGGAAGACGTTCAGGAAATAAACGCGGGTGAAAAAATTTCCGCAGGGGCCGCCGCCGGTTCCGGCATATTGAGCATTTTCGCCTGAAGGAGGAAGAAGAATGGACGCGGCATCATCAGTAAATTCAGCGAATTCATCCGTAAATTCGCAGACGGCTTCATCGGTGGTTTCATCAACGGATTCATTGGGTGAGAGCGATTTCCTCAGGCTCTTCACGACGCAGTTGCAATATCAGGACCCCATGCAGCCGATGGACGGGAGCGCATTTACTTCCCAGCTTGCACAGTTCAGCTCCCTTGAGCAGCTGACCAACTTAAACAGCGGGCTCACCAAGCTTTACAGCGAAACCACGGCCAACGGCCTGGTGGGAAGGTATGTCCAGACCACGGACGGCACGACCGGCCAGGTTATCGGCGTCGACTACAGCACCGGCGCGGCCAAACTGATGCTGGACAACAATTCGACAATCGGCTTGAGTGATATCGTGGAAGTCAGGCAGAGCCTGTAAAGGAGGAAGGAAGACAATGTTATCTTCAATGAATGCAGCCGTAAGCGGCATGAATGCCAATGGCACAATGCTGTCGGTAATCAGTGACAACATAGCTAACCAGAACACTGTAGGATTCAAGAGCAGCAGCGTGAATTTCGAGGACGTGCTGAGCGGCATGACCGGCTCCGTCCAGGTGGGGCGCGGTGTGCTTGTCAGTTCCACGGCCCCTTCCTTTGCGCAGGGGTCTTTCGAGAGCACGACAAACGCCCTTGATATGGCCATCGACGGGAACGGGTTTTTCATCGTGCAGCCGGGCAGCGGCACGGCCTATACGCGGGCGGGGCAGTTCTCCACCGACAAGGGCGGAAACATTGTTAACCCCGACGGCGCTATCCTCCAGGGCTACCAGGCCGACTCTTCCGGCAACATCACGGGGGCAATGGGAAACCTGAAGATAGCCACCTCGCAAGTGCCGGCAAACATAACGACAAAGGCCAACGTGGCCGTGAACCTTCAGTCGACTGCGGCGGCAGAGGCCAATCCGTTCACTCTGGACTCCAACGGCGACGGGATTGCAAATGACCCGGGGAATTATAATTTCTCGACGACGATTTCCATATTCGATTCCCAGGGCGCCTCCCATCCGGTTACGGCTTATTTCGCCAAGACAGCGGACAACGCGTGGACCGTCCATTACGTGTACGAGGACCCTGCAAACCCGGGCAGCCTGCTCGAAGCCGGGACCCAAAACCTCACGTTCAACACAAACGGCTCGCTCAACAACGACAACAGCGGCACGGCCATTCCCTTCAATTTCGGCCCTTCCGTGGCCGCCCAGTCCGTGACCTTCGATTACGGCACGGGTACAGGCGAGACCCCCGCTGGCGATGGTTTTGACGGCACAACGCAGTTTGCCTCCGATTTCGCGACCATGGACCTGAACCAGAACGGGTATGCCTCAGGTACGCTGAAGGATGTCACAGTCGGCAACTCCGGCATTATATCGGGAGTGTTCACGAATGGCCAGACAAGGAGCATCGGGCAGGTTGCCCTGGCCAAGTTCATAGCCCCCACGGAACTCAGCAAGATGGGAAAGAACCTCTACGGGGAGACTTACGGGTCCGGCCAGCCGATTGTAGGGGCTCCGAACACCTCGGGCCTTGGCAGCGTGCTTTCGAACACTCTGGAGCAGAGCAATGTGGACCTTGCCGACGAATTCGTCAAGATGATAGCCGCGCAGAGGGGCTTCGAAGCGGATTCGAAGATAATTACCACAACAGACCAGCTGATGCAGCAGCTCGTTAACTTGAAGCAATAAGAAAATAAAAAGCTGTCCCGTCCAGGCGGGCCTTTAATCAAAGGCCCGCTTTTTTGTCCTGGTTGTTGTCATTTTTTTGACCAAGTTTGCCTCGCATAATCCTTTTTTTAAAAAAATCCTTTATTTTTAAAGTCTTTTTTTTGGCACGATATTTGTTTGTTATAGAAAGGATTCCACAAAGCGGACCCAATTTTGACAGGAGGTTTTCATAAATATGGCAGAGAACACGGAGCAGGCCGCGGCGGCCCCTGAAGCGGCCGAGGCGCCAAAAAAGAAACCCAACAAACTGCTGATAATAATAATCGCCGTTGCGCTGGCGGGAGGGGGAGGTTTCTTTGCATACGGGAAATTCTTCAACAGCGCTTCCGGGGCGTCGGAAAAAAAGAAGGAAGAGAGCGCGAAAGTGCAGCTTGTGCCCCTTGACCCTTTCATCCTCAACCTTTCCGACCAGAAATTCCTTAAGCTGACCTTGCAGTTTGAAATGGACGGCAGCGTCAAGCCCGAGGAAATCAAGGACAAGATTCCGGAACTGAGGGACGCGATCATCACTCTTGTGAGCAGCAAGCCTGCGGACTCGGTCTCCACCCCCGACGGGAAGATGCAGTTGAAGGACGAAATCCTGCTCAGGGCAAACCAGGTGGCGGGCAAACCCATTTTCAAAAACATTTATTTCACCGAATTTGTAATGCAATGAGCGACATACTTTCACAGGATGAAGTCGATGCCCTGCTAAAGGGCGTGGATTCGGGCGACATAGAGACCGAGTCCAAAAAACAGCCGGAATCCGGCGTGAAACCCTATGACCTGACCAGCCAGGAGCGCGTCATCCGTGGCAGGATGCAGGGTCTTGACGTATCAAACGACAGGTTCTCAAAGACGTTCAGGAATTCAATCTCCGGCCTGCTGATGAGATTCGTGGATATCAGCGTTGCGGGCGTGGAGACGGTAAGGTTCGGGGATTTCATGAAGACCATACCGGTGCCCTCAAGCATAAACATATTCAAGATGAACCCCTTGAAGGGCTACTCGCTCCTGGTAGTGGAGGCGCCTCTCGTGTTTGGCCTTGTGGAGTTCTTCTTCGGAGGGGGAACCAATATCTACGTCAAATCCGAGGGCCGCTCTTTCACGCCCATCGAGAACATGGTAATCAAGAAGATAGTCAAGGCGGCCCTGGGGGACCTCGTCCCGGCCTGGGACAATATCCTCCAGGTCAGCCCGGAATACATAGGCTCCGAGATGAACCCCCAGTTTGTGAACATAGTGGGGCCCAACGAGATAGTCGTAAAGATCGAAATGAGCATGGAGGTGGAGGACTTCAAGGGCAGGTTCTTCTTCTGCCTGCCGTATTCGATGCTTGAGCCCGTGAAGGAGAAGATTTATTTCGGCATCCAGAGGGAGAAGTTCGAGATAGACAAAAGATGGGTTAAAAGGATAAAGGAGATACTGCTTGACTCCAGGGTGGAGGTCGTGGCGGAGCTTGGCAGTACGATGCTTGCCTTCGAGGAGATAATGAGGCTTGAACCCGGCAGCGTTATAAAGCTGGGCAAATCAGTAACGGACGAGCTTGAAATCAGCGTTGAGGGCGTCCCCAAGTTCACCGGCAGCCCCGGGCACAGCAAGGGGAACCAGGCCGTCCGGATAGTCAGGATACTTGAAAACGAGCAAGGAGATGACGTCTTATGAGCGAAGAAAAGGAAAAAGCAGGCACGGCGGAGCTTAGTGCACAGGAGGGCCGCAAGGGCGACCCCAGGGACATAGACTTCCTCCTCGACATCCCGCTGGAGGTGACGGTGGAGCTTGGCAGGACAAGGATGTACATAAGGGACCTCCTTCAGCTTGCCCAGGGGTCCGTCCTTGAACTGGAGAAGCTGGCTGGCGAACAGATGGAGGTGCTCATCAACAACAAGCTGGTGGCCAGGGGAGAGGTTGTCGTTGTAAACGACAAATTCGGGGTGCGTCTTACCGACATCGTGAGTCCGAGCGAGAGGATAAACAAGCTTAAATGATACAGATGTATTTGCAGATGGCCGTATCGCTCATAGCCGTCGTGGGGCTCATATACCTGATAAGCAATTTCATGAAAAAAAGGCAGGGCAGGCCCGGCCTCTTCAAGATGCTTTCTTACCAGCCGCTTGGGCCTAAAAAAGGGGTGGCCGCACTGAAACTGGGCCGCGAGGTGCTGCTTTTCAGCATTACCGCAACCGACCTGAAACTGCTGCGGATCTATGATGAACATAAACTGGGGCTCGACAGCCTGACGGCGCCGGAGGCGTCCGGTGATGTCTCAGGCAAAAAAAGCATGAGCCATATGGAGAATATCTGAGGTTTCCTGAATGAATCTCCACGATCCCCTGATAAACATCTTTCTTGTAATAAGCTTTCTGTCGCTGCTGCCAGCGATACTTGTGATGTTCACCTCTTTCAGCAGAATAGTTATAGTGCTCTCGTTCCTGAGGCAGGCGCTGGGCGGCCAGCAGATCCCGCCGAATACGGTCATAATAGGGCTTTCGCTTTTCCTGACGTTCTTTGTCATGTCCCCCACTATAGACGTAATCACCAAAGACGCCATAAACCCCTACATGGAAAAGCAGATAACGATGCAGGAGGCCTTCTCCAAGGCAGCCCCGCCGCTGAAATCGTTCATGCTCAGGCAGACCAGGCAGAAGGACATCGCTCTCTTCCTGAAGATAGCCAGGCAGCCTGCGCCCGCAACCCCCCAGGACCTGCCGCTGAGGATAGTCGTGCCCGCCTTTGCCATAAGCGAGCTGAAAACGGCTTTCGAGATAGGCTTTCTCATCTATCTGCCGTTCCTGGTCATAGACATGGTGGTTTCGAGCATATTGCTTTCGATGGGCATGATGATGCTGCCGCCCGTGCTCATATCGCTTCCGTTCAAGCTGCTTCTGTTTGTGCTTGTTGACGGATGGAACCTGGTTGTAGGCACGCTGGTCAGGAGCTTCCATTGACAATCGATCTGGTAAGGGACATCTCCGCGCAGGTATTCAGGACGGTGCTCATGGTGTCGGGCCCCGCGCTTGCCGTGAGCCTTGTTGCCGGCCTGTTGATAGGCATATTCCAGACTGTTACACAGATACAGGAGTTCACGCTTTCGTTTGTCCCGAAGATAGTCGCGGTCTTCGTCAGTCTTTTTGTGCTTGCGCCCTGGCTTGCCAGGGTGATGGTGAGCTTCACTACCGGGCTGATAACAAGCATCCCGAATTATATCAAATAGGGGGGAACAGGCAATGGATACAGCAAACATAAACCTCTTTGCGGCCTATCTCCCCAATTTCCTTTTCATACTCCTCAGGGCCGGGATTGTCCTGGGGTTTCTCCCCTTTTTCAGCAGCAGCACCTTCCCGGCAAAATTCAAGATAGGCTTCGTTGTGGCGCTGTCGATAGTGCTTACCCCCGTAATACAGTTCAAGATACCGGACAGGGGGACGATAGCCGGGGTCATTGTCCGGGAAATGATACTGGCCGTGGCGCTTGGCATGGCTGCCAGGGCCATTTTCTGGGCCATAGACATGTCCGGCCAGATAATGAGCACGGCCATGGGGCTCTCGATGGCCACCGTCTTCAATCCCGACATGGGGCAGTCCACCGAATTCGCGCAGCTCTACGGGACAATAGCCATGCTGGTCTTTCTCGCGCTGAACATCCATCACGAGCTTATATACGCCTTCGTCAAGAGCTACGAATGGATTCCGCTTGGCAGCATAAACACGGGGAAGCTGATGGCCGCCGTGGTCCCGCTTGGAGGAAAGATGATAGCCATCGCGCTCAAGATAAGCGCACCGGTCATAATAATCATGCTGATACTGAACCTGCTGCTGGGATTTCTGTATAAGGCGGCCCCCCAGATGAATATATTTTTCATCGGCTATCCGCTCTACATGATTGTGGGGTTTACCCTGATGATACTGGCATTGCCTGTCTTCATTTATGTGTTCCAGTGCTACTTCACCCAGATAAAGACGGAAATGCTTGGCATAATGGCGGCGGCAAAGGGATAAAACATGCCTGAATTCGGCGAAAAAACAGAGCAAGCGACCCCCAAACGAAAGCAAAAGGCACGGGAAAGCGGCCAGGTAGCACGGAGCCGCGAACTTATATCCATGACCTCGATGGCCGGGGTAATGCTCGTGTTCTATTTTGCCGGAGGGACGGTCATGAGGAACCTAGCCCTTTCGACCGGGAGATTCCTCAGCCTTGAATACGGCAGGGACCCTCTTACGGTGATGAGGGCCGCCTCATACCAGATTTTTACTTTAATGGCGCCTTTTCTCGGAATATCCTTTGTTTTTGCCCTTGCGACGGGTTTCGCCCAGGGGGGGCTTGTTTTGAAACCTCTTAGCGTGAATGTTGACAAATTAAACCCCGTGAACGGATTTACGCGCATCTTTTCGAAAACGGGGCTTGTAGAGCTTGTGAAAAGCCTTTTCAAATTTTCGCTGGGGGGCGCGATATTCTACTTTATTATCAAAAAGGCCCTTGCGGTGCTGCCTTATACGGCGGCCCTGGACATAAGGGACACGGAACGCATCGGCATCTCGCTCATATCCAAGTCCGTCCTCTACGCCTTCGGCGCCTTTTTTGTAATAGCCATTGCCGACTACATAGCCGAAAGATGGAATTTCGGGCGCAGTATCCGCATGACGAAAGACGAGATAAAGGAGGAATACAAGGAGACCGAGGGAGACCCGGCCATAAAGGCAAGGATAAAGAGCCTGCAAAGGGAGATGGCCAGGAAGAGGATGATGCAGGATGTCCCCAAAGCCACGGTGGTCATAACTAACCCGACCCACCTTGCCGTGGCGCTCTTTTACAAGAACAAGGAAACTGCCGCGCCAAAGGTCATCGCCAAGGGGGCCGGGGTGATAGCTGAAAAAATAAAGGAAGTGGCCCGCGAGCACGGCATACCGGTCGTGGAGGACAAGCCCGTGGCGCGTGCGTTATTCAAGCTGGAGATAGGCTCCTATATACCAGAGGAGCTTTACAAGGCCGTGGCAGGGATTCTGGCCTTCATATACAAACTGAAAAGGGCTGGTTGCTGAGATGAAATTCCTGGAACTCCTGCAAAAACGCGGGGACTTTGCAGTGGCCCTGGCCGTGCTGGCCATACTGGGCGTCATGGTCCTGCCGATACCGCCCTTTCTGCTGGACCTGCTCCTTTCGACTTCCATCTCGCTTTCGATAGTCATACTGGTGACGGGCATATACATAAAAAAGCCCCTGGACTTCTCGGTTTTCCCCTCCGTGCTGCTCATGGCGACCCTTTACAGGCTTTCTCTTAACGTCGCCACAACAAGACTCATCCTGCTCAGGGGAAGCGAAGGGGTCGATGCCGCCGGGCACGTGATAAAGTCCTTCGGCAATTTCATTGTGGGCGGCAACCCTGCCGTGGGCTTCATAATGTTCCTCATCCTCATCGTTATCAATTTTGTTGTCATAACGAAGGGTTCGGGCAGGATTGCGGAGGTCGCCGCCAGGTTCACTCTCGACGCCATGCCTGGCAAGCAGATGGCCATAGACGCAGACCTCAACGCCGGGCTGATAGATGACAAGGAGGCCAGGAGGCGCCGCTCACAGATAGCCCAGGAGGCGGACTTCTACGGCGCGATGGACGGCTCCAGCAAGTTCATAAGGGGGGACGCGATTGCCGGTCTCATTATAACAGGCATAAACATAGTCGCCGGACTGCTGATAGGAATAATCCAGAAGGGCATGCCCATTGCCGAGGCCGCGAAGACCTACACGATATTGACCATAGGCGACGGGCTTGTCTCCCAGATACCGGCCCTGCTTGTGTCAACGGCCGCGGGCATAATAGTCACCAGGGCCGGGACTGAAAAGGACCTGGGCGGAGAGATAACCCGCCAGCTGGTGCTCAATCCCAAGGCGCTGGCGACGGCGGCCGGCATAATGGTAGTGCTCGGCCTTGTCCCGGGGCTCCCTCATATTCCTTTCTTCCTGCTTTCGGCCTCCTCCGGCGCTCTCGCCTATACCATCAATAAATCCGCCGAGGAGGAAAAAGAGGCGCCAAAGCCTGAGCCCGCCCAGCAGGAAACGCCGCTCGACTCCTACATCGAGATAGAGCCGCTCACATTCGAGCTTGGTTACGGCCTCATCCCGCTTGTGGATTCCGACAAGGCTGAACTCCTTGCAAAAATAAAGGCGTTAAGGAAGCAGCTTGCCACCGAGCTTGGTTTCATAGTGCCTTCCATACACATCAAGGACAACCTGCAACTGAGGCCGCATGAATACAGCTTCCTCATCAGGGGCATAGAAGTGGGCAAGGGAGAGATAATGACCGGCCATCTGCTTGCCGTCTCCAACGGGCAGGCCGGGCCGATAGACGGCATCCCCACAAAGGAGCCGTCCTTTGGGCTGCCGGCCATATGGATAAACGAAAAAGACAAGGAGACGGCCCAGCTCAAGGGCTACATGGTGGTAGACCCGCCGACGGTCATAGCCACCCACATCACGGAGATGGTCAGGGCCCATGCCTCCGAGCTGCTCACAAGGACAGAGGTGCAGGGGCTCTTGAACAAGGTCTCCAGGAACAACCCAAAGATAGTGGAGGAACTGATACCTGCAAATATGTCGCTTGGCGGGGTCCAGCGCGTCCTCCAGAACCTCATAAAGGAGAAGGTGCCGATAAACGACCTCGTGGTCATAATAGAGACGCTGCTGGATTATTCACCGGGCATAAAGGACACCGACCTGCTTACGGAGTACGTAAGGCAGTCCCTAGCGCGGTTCATAAGCAGGCAGTATCTCTCTCCCGACGGCGATATAAAGGTGATGGCGCTTGATGCAAGGTTCGAGAAGGACTTCGCCCAGTCGATGGAGGCTGGCGGGGCATTGAACCCTGTTGTCCTGAGCAGGCTTATAAAGTCCATCGAGAGCGCCGTGATGGAGGACAGGTTCAAGGGCGGCCAGCCCGTTATACTCTGCTCCTCCAATATAAGGAGATTCCTGCGCAGGATGCTGGAAAAGTTCGTGCCCTCGGTGGTCGTGCTGTCCAATGCCGAGATATCCCCTGCAACGAAAATCCATTCAATAGGAGTTTTGAAGTATGAAGATTAAAAAATTCAAGGCCAGAAATTTTGCCGAAGCCCTGGAAATGGTCAGGAAGGAACTGAGCGAGGACGCGGTCATCCTTTCCTCGGAGGAGAAAAAGGGGCCTAAAAAACCCTTCGTTGAGGTGACTGCGGCGGTCGACTACGACTCTGACGTACAGGAGCACGCGCAAACCGAATCCGCCTGCGTCCACGCGGGGGCCGCCGCCGGGGGCATCACCTCCGAGGGGCTAAGGAGGTTCAGGGAAGAGATAAAGAACGAGGTTAAATCGGAGATAGAGGGCCTGAGGATGGCCATAGAGGGCATGAAAAGGGGCGGGTTTGAGTTTTCCATGCCCAAGCAGAAAAGGCTCATGTTCAATTACCTGAGGGAAAGACGCATAAAGGAAGAGTTTGCCATGAGGCTTTGCGAAAAGGCCGGGGACTTTAACGACCTGCCGTCGCTCATCACGCGGGACGTGAAGACCAAAAGCGGCGAGGGCGAAAAGATCGTGATGCTTACGGGCCCCACCGGCGTGGGAAAGACGACCACTATCGCCAAGCTCAGCGCCCGCGCGATGAGGGAGGGCAGAAAGGTGGGGATCATAAACCTGGACACCTACCGGATAGGCGCGGTCGAGCAGGTGAGGATTTATTCAAGGATAATGGGCATACCTCTTGCCGTGGCCTCAACCCCCGGACAGCTGAGGACCCATCTGGCCAATTTCTCCAAAAGCAGGGACCTCATCTTCATAGACACCACGGGAAGGAACCCCCGCGACGAGTCCTACATAGAAGACATGAGGCAGATGTGCGACACCGGCTTTCCGATGGAGCTTCACCTGCTGATTAGCGCGGGCGCCGACGACGAGGCCATGACGGAGGCCTACAGGAGCTACAGCCGGCTGCCCGTCGATTACATAGCCTTTACAAAGCTGGACGAGGCCGTAAAGTTCGGCCCTCTTTACAACATCCAGATGGTCTATCAGAAACCCGTGGCCTATGTGACCACGGGCCAGCAAGTGCCTGACGACATGGAATTTGCGACGGCCGATATGCTCGGGGACCTGATACTTTCGAAAGGGTGTTACAAAAAATGCTGAAAGATTTCCAGAGCGGGAAAAAGAGCGTGAAGACGATAGCCGTGGCCAGCGGCAAGGGCGGGGTCGGCAAGACAAACGTGGTGGCCAGCCTGGCGTTTGCCGCGAGGAAGGCGGGCAAGAACGTGATGGTGCTGGATGCGGACCTGGGCCTGAGCAACATAGACGTCCTTTTGCAGCTTGCCCCAAGGTACAACATCCAGCATGTTTTGAGCGGGGAAAAATCGATAAAGGACGTGCTGGTGGAAGGGCCGGGCGGGATGAAGATACTGCCATCGAGTTCCGGGGTGCAGGAACTGACCTCTCTGGATGAATTCCAGAGGCTCAGGATAATGGAAGAGTTCGACACCTTCGAAGGCGATATAGATTTGCTGATAATAGACACGGCTGCGGGCATCTCCGAAAATGTCGCCTTTTTCTGCGTGGCCGCCGAGGAGGTCATAATAGTGACCTCGCCGGAGCCCACGGCCCTTACGGATGCCTATGCCCTCATAAAAGTGCTCTGTACAAGATACCAGGAGCGCGAATTCGATGTGCTTGTCAATTCGGCAAAGAACTCTGATGAGGCGCTCGCCATTTACAAGAGGCTGCTTGTGGTGACGGAGCGGTTTCTGAACGTCTCGCTGAACTACATAGGCTATATCCCGTTTGACAACCATGTGAGCCGTGCGGTAAGGGCGCAAAGGGCGTTTGCCGAGCTGTATCCGGACAGCCCGGCTTCAAGGCAGATAACCGAGATAGCGGGCAGGATCATGGAGCCAGGGGGCAAGATAAAGGGGACGCTCCAGTTCTTCATAGGGAACCTGCTGTCAGGCCAGGAGAGATTCAAATGAGAGCTGAAACTTTTTACAAGCAGAAAAAAATGTCCGAGCAGGAAAAGGAGCAGCTTGTCAGGGAGTTCCTTCCCTTTATCAAATACACGGCCTACAGGCTCGCCTGGAGGCTCCCCAACCACCTGACCGTGGACGACCTCATAAGCGTGGGGGCGATGGGCCTGCTGGACGCGCTCCAGAGATACGAGCAGGGCAGGGTGAAACTGAAGACGTTCGTCGAGTTCAGGATAAAGGGGGCAATGCTTGACGAGATAAGGGCCTATGACTGGATGCCCAAATCGGTGAAGAAAAAGATAGACCTCGTAAAAAAATCCCATTCGAAACTCGAAAAGGAGCTTGGGCGCGTGCCGGAGGAGTCCGAGATAGCCGGGGACCTGGGGATATCGCTCGATGAATATTACGAAATCCTTCAGAACTCGAACAACTCCTCCATACTGAGGCTTGAGGACTTCAGGGGCGGCGAGGATGCCAGCATGGATGCATTGGAATGCATACGGGACCCCAATGCAAAAAACCCGCTTGAGTGCCTGATCGACTCCAGCCAGAAGCAGATGCTGGCTGATGCCATAAACAGGATTCCGGAGAAGGAAAAGATGGTGCTTTCCCTTTATTACTGGGAGGAGCTTACGATGAAAGAGATTTCACAGGTGCTGGACCTGACAGAGGGCAGGGTCTCCCAGTTGCACAAACAGGCCCTCCTGAGGCTCAAATCCGAGCTTCAGTCCGGAGTTTCCCCTAAAGATTAAGCACTTGGGGGTCGATAAGTATTTATGTAACATGACAAAATCAATTGGCGTCAGGCAAATCAGGAAATTGATAAATGAGCTGGGCTCGCCAGACCCCTCAAGGAGGCGGGCCTCGGCCGAAGGCCTGTCCTCATCTGATGAAAGGGCGCTTTTCCCGCTCATAAAGGCCCTCAAGGACGGGAATGCGGGCGTTCAGGACGCCGCCATGCACTCGATCGTCTCCATAGGCGGCGAGGCTGCGGCATACATGATAATCCCCATGCTGAGGGAAGAGGCATATGTCAGGAACATGGCCCTCATAATACTTGGGGAACTGGGCGGCACAGCGCTCCCTTATCTTTATCCGCTTTTAAACGACAAGGACGACGATGTGCGGAAGTTCGCCGTGGACCTCATTGCCGGTATCGGGCACTGCGGCTGTCCGGAAAAACTGAGAGAACTGCTGAGGGAAGACCCTAACCCCAATGTGAGGGTTTCGGCGGCCAAGGCAATAGGGCTCCTCGGCTGCAAGGAGGCCATTGCCGACCTGACGGAGGCCCTGAAGGACTCCGAATGGGTGTGTTTCGCGGCCATAGAGGCATTGGTGTCCCTGAACGGCGCCGGTTCGGTTGAACCCATGGTGTCCCTTCTTGAAAGCGGGTCGGAGCCGGTCAGGTTCGAGGCCATACAGGCGCTTTCAGGGATGGGTACGGCCCGCTCGATGGAGGTGCTGCTGAAGCATCTTTCAAATACTGAAATCGGCGAATTCGAAAAATCCATGACGGTGAGGGCGCTGCTGAACGCGGGGATAGTGCCTGAAATCGGCGGGGTTTACGAACTGCTCATGGACATGCTTCAAAACGGGGAGTGGGACGACAAAATCCTGGCCCTTGCGGGGCTTTCAAGGCTCGGAGATGAAAGGGCGCTTTACAAAATAGTGGATATGGCCGGTTCACTCGACCCGTCGGAGCCCGATGCGGAAGACAAGTTCCATGCGTTCCGGGATGCCGTTATGCACTTCGGGTGCTCTGAACAGCTCCTGAATCTTTTGAACGGCGGAAGATTGAGGTACAGGGGGCTTGCGTTCCTGATAGGGCTCTTTGGCGACATGAAATGCCTTCAGGCGGTCCCCCGGCTCGTTGAACTCCTTAAGACCGACCTCCGGGACGTAAAAAGGGCCAGCATGAACGCCCTCAAGGACATGGATGACGAATCGGTGGCTTGGGCGGCAATGGAAGCCGTGGAAGAGGACGACGCCCAGGTGAGGAAAGCGGCGGTCTCCGCCCTGGGGAAAATAGGCGACAGTTCCTCATCCCCGGCCATCTTCAGGCTGCTTGAGCAGGAGACCGAAGGGGGAGTGCTGGAAGAGGCCGTTAAGGCCATCCTGAAGATTGATCCGGCAACGTTTTATTCGAGGCTTAAATCCTTTGGCGAGCTGGTGCGGATACTGGCTGGCAAGTTCTCCGATGATGGGACCGTATTGCTTGGGCTGGCAGACGGCGAAAGCGTGCCTGTCAGGTGTTCGGCCCTGAAGCGGCTCGGGCAGCTTGGAGGCGAACAGGCCGGGCAAAAACTCATCCAGGCCGCTTCGGATGCCGAGCCGGAGATAAGAAAATCAGCGGTCATGGCCATGGGCGACGGGGCCGCCTTCCGTAAACAGCTGCTTGAGGCGATAAAGGACGAAGATATGTGGGTCAGGCTTTACGCGGTCAAATCGCTGGGCGGGTCGCCTGATGCCGAGTCGTTGGAAGCTATAAAAACGGCTTTGACCGACGAGGGCGTCCCGGTTGTCCTTTCCGCCATCGATGTGCTGGCGCGGCATGACTTTGCCGATGAGGCGGCTGCACGGACAATCTTTGAAACTCTTCTCACCCATCCCGAAGAGGCCGTGAGGGCCAGGGCCGGTCTGGAGCTTGCGACGGATGAAGGGTCCTGCCCGGCGGGGGACAAAGAATGCGGCACCGGGGCCTGAAATGGACATTGTCCTTCAAGAAACCACTTTCAGGCAGCTAAGGGACTTTATTTATGAGAAGTGCGGGATTTTCATCCCCGACATGAAGAAGTACATTGTGGAAAAAAAGCTCGCAGGCAGACTGCAGGCTAAAAACCTGAGGAGCTTCGAGGACTATTTCTATCTGCTCCAGTACGGCGGCAACGGCGACGAGATCGCGGGCCTTTATGACGCCATAACCACCAACGAGACATCTTTTTTCAGGGAGCCCAACCAGTTCAGCGTGCTCGCGGAGCATGTCATCCCGGAACTGCTGAAATCGAAGAAAACCGGAGACCTGCGCTTCTGGTCCGGCGCCTGCTCAACC
This sequence comes from Nitrospirota bacterium, assembly GCA_021789215.1. GTDB lineage: Bacteria > Nitrospirota > Thermodesulfovibrionia > Thermodesulfovibrionales > JdFR-88 > JAJYJS01. The sequence continues at coordinate 44,079 of JAJYJS010000008.1, forward strand.
GGCGAAGAGCCCTATACGCTGGCCATCCTGCTAATGGAAAAAAAACTGCTGGCCCGGGCAAGCGTCATGGGGTCGGACATAAGCAACGAGGTCCTGACCGCGGCCCAGCGGGGCATTTACGGGCCGTATTCCCTCAGGAACATGCCTGAACAGTATCTGAAAAAATATTTCAAGCCCAACAGCGGCCAGGTGTTCGAGATAGACGATTCCATCCGGAAGTCCGTCAGGTTCATGAACGTGAACCTGATGGACAGCAGAAAGACCAGGCTCGTTTCCTCTGCGGACGTGATTTTCTGCCGTAACGTGCTCATCTATTTCGACAACAAGGCCAAGCAGAAGGCAATTTCCAACCTGTATGATTCGCTCAGGCCGGGCGGTTTTTTGTTTATCGGCACCTCCGAGAGCCTTCATGACGTTACCAGGGCTTTCAAGCCTGTAATCATAAACAAGACCATCGTGTACCAGAGGGTATAGGAAATGAAGATACTTGTTGTGGACGATTGCCAGACTACGAGAAGGCTCCTCGGGTTCTATCTGAAGTCGAAGGGGTTCGAGGTGGCCACCGCCATAAACGGCCTTGACGCGATGGAGAAGATGGCCCGGGAAAACGTGAACCTTGTAATGACCGATCTGAATATGCCCTTCATGGACGGCATAGAGTTCATCAAGGCGCTCAGGGCAGACTCTTCATTCGCCGGCATACCCGTCCTCATGGTGACGACGGAGAAGGACGCCGAAGAGGAGAGGAGGGCCATTGACGCCGGGGCTGACGGCTTTTTGACAAAGCCGGTTACCTCCGAGGTGCTGGTCCGGAAAATAAAGGCGCTGATGAAATCCATATTCAGCAGAGGAGGCGATAATGACGATTGACCCCAAAATGAAGATACTGGTCACGGACGATTTTTCGACCATGAGGCGGATAGTCAAGAATGTGCTAAAGCAGCTGGGCTTCGAAAACATAGAGGAAGCCGAGGACGGGGCGCAGGCATATGCCAGGCTTACCCAGGAAAAATTCGATTTTGTGGTCAGCGACTGGAACATGCCCAACATGGACGGGCTGGAATTCCTCAAAAAGGTGCGTGCAAATCCCGAACTTAAGGAATTGCCCTTCCTGATGGTGACGGCCGAGGCCGAGAAGCCCAAGGTCATCGAGGCAATAAAGGCGGGCGTCAGCAACTACGTGGTAAAGCCTTTTACCGCCGAGGTCCTGAAGGAAAAAATAGACAGGATATTCGAGAAGATGGGGAAATGAGGTACAGCCATGCCTGATGAAATGGATGAGATAATAGCCGACTTCATTACCGAGGCCGAAGAGTCTCTGGACAGGATAGACCCGCTCTTTATCGAGCTCGATTCGAAGGGCTTTGACAGGGAGATAATAAACGAGATATTCAGGAGCATGCACACGATAAAGGGCGCGGCGGGTTTTTTGGGTTTCCAGCAGATAGTGGACGTCGCCCATGGCTCGGAGACAATCCTTAAAAAGCTCAGGGAAGGCGAGATGGAGGTGTCGGAAAGCCTTACCGCCGTCATCCTGAAGAGCTTTGACATGGTAAGGCTCCAGTTGAGGCATCTGAAGCTCAAGGACGGGGTGAACGAGGGAACCGGCCCTCTGCTGAGAGAGCTTGAGGATGCGCTGAACAGTGCCCAGGGCGGCGGAAAGGTCCCCCCGCAGGCTGCGGAAGCGGCCCGCCCGGCTGAAAAAACTCCGGCTGTCCAGGGACCTGATAAAACAGCGTCCGGTAATCAGTGCGGGGCCGGAAAGGCCTTTGCTTCATCTCCCGAGAAGGCAGGCGGTGAAAAACCGGGGGCCGATAAGGGCGAGTCCATGCAGACGTTGAGGATAGGGATAGACAAGGTAGACCAGGTGATGAACCTGACAGGCGAGGTGGTGCTTATCAGGAACAGGCTCCTGAACCTTATGGGGGAACTGGATAAAAAATATTCGGACGACCCCCACATAGAGAGTCTTATGGAGACCGTGTCTTTCCTGGATATTTTGACGTCGGACATGCAGCTGGCCGTTATGAAAATGAGGATGCAGCCGCTCAAGAAGGTGTTCAACAAGTTCCCGCGCCTGGTGAAGGAGATATCCTCATCGCTGGGCAAGTGTGTCGAGCTCAAGATATCGGGCGAGAACACCGAGGTGGACAAGTCCATCATCGAGCAGATAGGCGACCCGATGGTGCATATCATAAGGAACGCCATAGACCACGGGGTGGAAAGTGGAAAAGACAGGCTCGCCGGAGGGAAACCCGCGCAGGGCACCATCTCGATCAATGCCTACCAGAAGGGCAACCAGATTGTAATAGAGGTCTCGGACGACGGCAAGGGCATAGACGTCGGGAAGGTCAAGAGGAAGGCGCTCGAAAAAGGGCTGATAAGCCCGGAGGAGGCGCAGAGGCTGGATGGCGACTCGGCTGTCAATTTGATATTCCTGCCGGGGCTGTCCACCAATGATGTCGCCACCGAGCTGAGCGGCAGGGGAGTGGGCATGGACGTTGTGAAGACCAACGTCTCCAAGCTCAGCGGGTTTATCGAGGTCATGACCAAGAAGGGTTCGGGCACAACGCTGAGGATGAGCCTTCCGCTCACGCTCGGCATCATCCATGCCCTGATGGTCGGCATAAACGGCTCCACATACGCCATACCGCTTGCGCTCGTGGATGAGACCCTGAAGATTTCCAGGGAGGAAGTCCATGAGATAGTGGACAAGAAGGTGCTCAACGTAAGGGGGAAGGTGTACCCCTTTTTCGAACTTTCGGAGCTGCTTGGAAACGGGGAGCCCTCCGGGACGGGCCACCGGTTTGTAATAATGGTGGCAATCGCGGACAGCCGTTTCTGCATAGGTGTGGACAGGCTGCTGGGGCTTCAGGAAGTGGTTATAAAATCCATAACCGGAACGGAAACCACCTCACCCTGCATCCTTGGCGCGACCATATCGGGGGACGGCAAGGTGATACTCATAATCGATCTCGGGTACATATCCCGGAGCGCTTTCGACACTTTGCGGCATGAAAAATAGGGGAAAATAAAAATTCCAGGGAGGAAGAAGCAATGCAATACATAGGGTTCAAGCTTGATTCGATAGAGTACACGATACCGATCCTGAAGGTGCGGGAGATAATAAACACGCCGCAGGTGACACAGGTGCCGCAGTCGCCCCCTTACATCGAGGGTGTGATGAACCTGAGGGGCAGCATCACGATGATTGTGAACCTCAGAAAGCTGCTCAACATCCCCCAGAACGGCAATATCGGGACGAAGATAATCATCATATCCAGCGGCAAGATAACCTTCGGGGTCCTGGTGGACGGGATAACGGGCGTGATAGACATAGACGAGGCCGCCGTGGAGCATCCGGAGCGCTTCTTCAACGAGAAGATGGAGCAGATAAAGGGCGTTGCCAAGATAAACGACAAGCTCCTTGTCCTGCTTGAGCCCAGGAAGCTCGTCCCGCTTGAGGACGTCAGCCTCTTCGAGGACAACATCGTGGACATGAAGCAGGGCGCTGACGGGAAAATGGAACTGGTCAGGAGTGTCCAGACCATGGCTGGAGAGGTGAAGGTCAAGGAGCTTGTCGACGCGAAAGAATTCTTCGAAAAGAAGAAAGACGGCAGTCCCGACGGCGCGGTCGCCGACATCGTTTCGTTTCTTGACCACATATCCAACCACGAATATGAAAAGGCGGACGAACTGATACAGAAAATCATGAAAAAGGGCCAGGGGCAGCTCTATAACGAGCTTGGAAAGGTCACAAGAAAGCTCCATGACTCGATAAAGACCTTTTCCGACGCCATAGACCCCAAACTGAAGGACATGGCGACACATGAAATGCCCAGCGCGGTTGAACGCATAAACTACGTCATAGAGAAGACCGAAGAGGCGGCCAACAAGACGATGAGCATCGTTGAGAAGTACACGCTGAGCATGGATGAGTTCGCCGGCCATATAAGGACGCTCAAGGAGCCGGAAGGCACCGTCGAATACCTGAGGAAATTCAAGAACAGTCTTGAGGACGACCTCACTGAGGTGCTGACCACGCAGTCTTTTCAGGATTTGACGGGGCAGGCGCTGAAAAAGGTCATAGAACTTGTTAAAGATATCGAGGATGAGCTGGTGAGGCTGATTACCACGTTCGGCCTGAAGCTGGATACGGGAGGGGTTGCGGTCCGGCAGTCGGCCGAGAAAGTCTCCCAGGCAGGGGTGGATGACCTCCTGAAAGACCTGGGCTTCTGACAGGAATAAGTAAAAACCGGTTCGGGTTATGCAATCTTTTTGCGCGATGCTGAAGGGACAGGGGGCAGAGTGATCAGGGTAATGGTCGTTGACGATTCGGCCTTCATGAGGAAGGCCCTTTCGTCCATGCTTGAGTCCGACCCGGGAATAAAGGTCGTGGACACCGCCAAAAACGGGGCTGAGGCCGTCGAGAAAGTCGCGTCAGTCTGTCCGGACATAGTCACGATGGACATAGAAATGCCGGTAATGGACGGCCTTGAGGCCCTGAACCACATAATGGCCAAAACACCTGTGCCGGTGGTAATGGTAAGCTCCCTGACAGTGGAGGGGGCGAAAGTGACCCTTCAGGCGCTGGAGCTGGGGGCCGTGGATTTCATCCCCAAGAACATCTCCGAGCTTTCCATTAATATCATGAACGTAAAAAACGTGCTTATCGAAAAAATAAAGCAGATAGGCGGCAGGCGGCTTGTGCGGCCAGCGCTTGTGAAAAACAGGGTGACCCATATGCCCGCACTCCCGATGGTCCCGGGCGGAGTGGATATCGTGGCAATCGGCACCTCGACCGGGGGGCCGAAGACCCTTCAGCAGATTATCCCCGCCCTGCCAAAAGACCTGCCAGTCCCCGTGCTCATAGCCCAGCACATGCCGGCCAACTTCACGGGTCCCTTTGCGGAGAGGCTGAATCAGCTGAGCCTTATAACGGTGAAGGAGGCCGAAGATGGCGAGCCGGTGAGGCCCGGAGTGGCTTATGTCGCCCCCGGAGGGGGGCATATGAAGGTGGCAAAAAGGGCCGTTACGTCCATTATTTCCATCACGGATGCCACCCACCAGAACTTCATATACAAGCCTTCGGTGGACGCGCTTATGTCCTCGGTCGCCCTGCTTTACAGCCGCAAGGCCCTCGGCATAATCCTTACCGGGATGGGCAACGACGGTCTTCAGGGGCTTGCCGAGCTTAAGAAGGCGGGGGGCAGGGTAATCGCGCAGAACGAGGAAACATGCGTCATATACGGGATGCCTAAAGCTGTTGTAACGGCTGGGATCGCGGACAAAATCCTGCCGGCGGAAGATATTCCCGGAGAAATAATTAATTCTGTCCGGGGAGGCTGATTTTTTAAAGTTTTTGTTTGTTTAAGACGAAAATAATATCAGGAGGCGCTGATGAAAGGCCATAAAAAACCGTGCTTGACCTTGGAAACGGCGAAGCAATATAATAGCTCATTAATTTGTGAACTTTTTTATTTAAAAATTATCCTATGAATAAGCTCCTTATCATAGACGACGAGCCTGACATAACCGAAATTTTTGACCTCCTTGGGAATTATCTTGGCTATACCGCGGAAACCATCAATTCGGGGAAAAAGGCGCTGGAGAAGCTCGGAAAGATGGACAGGTCTTATAATGCGGTCTTCTGCGACCTCAAGATGCCGGGCATTGACGGGCTCCAGATTTATAATTTTGTCAGCGGTCTGGACCCCGAGTTTTCAAGGAGGTTTGTCCTGCTGACCGGGGCGATACTGGACCAGAACGTAGAGAAGGAAATAAACCTCAAGAACATAATGGTGCTGAAAAAGCCGTTTGCCATTGATGAGATAAAAAAGGCGATAGAAATCATAGAGAGACGTCAATGAAATCCAAAGACATCATATTGAAGACCGCCGATTTGCCGGCGGTGCCCCATGTGGCCACCAAGATACTCGACCTGATAGAAGACGAGAACGCGAGCCTTGAGGACCTCAAGAAGGCGATAATGGCGGACCAGTCGCTTACCACAAGGATATTGAAAATAGCGAATTCGGCCTTCTATAATGTGCGTCAGAATGTTGACACAATTTCAGATGCCATCTCAATCGTCGGCCTGAACACGATAAAATCCATCACCCTTGCCGTTTCCACGCGGGAGATATACAAGAGCTACGGGATAATTGAACAGAAGCTCTGGGAGCACAGCATGGGAGTTTCCGTTGCGGCGGGCGTTATAGCCGGCGAGGTGCCGTTTATAAAAAAGGAGGAGGCCGTAGTGGCCGGCCTTCTGCACGATATAGGCAAGGTGGTGATGAACAACAGCCAGCCGGAAAAATTCTCCATGCTTATAAACGCCGTCCACGAAGAGGGGGCGCCGTTTTCGAAGATTGAACTGGACTACTTTGAATACAGCCATGCCGAGGCGGGGTTTGTGCTCGCGGAAAAATGGGGTTTTACCGAGGTGCTTGCCAACACCATCCTTGGCCACCACTGCTGGAACGGCCCCGGCGCGGTCTCCGGAAAGGACCCTTATACCCGCAGCCTTTGCCTGATTATAGCGCTTGCCGATGCGCTCTGCGCAAAGCTTGGGCTTGGGTACAGGGGCCCCGTGGGCTTTGATTTGGGGGAGGAAACTCTCAGGGAGCAGCTCAAGATAAGCAGCGAGCAGCTTGAAGGCATCATCAGCATGTTCAAAAACGACTACATACACGAAAAAATGTTCTTTGTGTGACCGGAATGTCAATCGATTCCATAAAAAACGTATATGAAAGTCCTGCTATAAACAGGTATGAAAACGGCAACCTGATGAAAAAGAAGAAGGAGCGCCAGAAGAAGGAAGACGAGAGCAAGAAGGGAAAAAACAAGATAGATATCAGGGTTTAAATGTTCTGGAAAAAAAGCAAAAAGGAAAAAGAAAAAAATACCATCAAGGCCCCCAGTCCCGGCCCGGCAGGGGGCAAGCCCGCATCCGACCTGCTCCTGAATGCGCTTGACGAGAGAATAAAACTGCTTTCAGGCCTTCTGACCGCCGCCGACCAGAAGATAGAGGCATTGGAGAAGCTCATCTATTCCGCCGAGCCGGCCGCAGGCAAAACTCTTTCCGGCAAAACCGGCCGCAAGCACGAAATCCTGGCCCTTGGGAAAAAGGGGCTGGCCGTGCCCGAAATAGCCAGGATACTGGACATGCCGGAAGGCGAAGTGGAGCTGGTCCTCAATCTGCACCCCCGCGGCAACGGATAAGTTTTTTATCCCGGCAAATTTTTTCCTGCCTGGAAAAAAATTCCCATCGTTTTATTCGAGGTTTTGGGCTGCCCCCCATAAAACTGCCCTTTTTCTCTTTGGCCAGGCGCTGGCGGAGGCCCGGTCCATGTCTGGCATTGAAATTGCAACAGGCATGGCATGTACAAAGGAATTTACATAGCGTTATCGGGGGCGGTCCTCAAGCAGCTGCAGATGGACACCATCTCATCCAACCTTGCCAATGCCAGCACCATAGCTTTCAAGAAAGACACCTTATCATTCAAGGACTACCTTGTGAACCGGCTTAACGGGGCAACAGAGCCGGACGGCAGGGACATGAGCACCCTTTCCGGCGAGAAGACGGATTTCTCTGAAGGCGAGATGTTCAAGACCGGAAACCCCCTGGATGTGGCCCTGAGCGGCGACGGTTTTATCGCCCTTGAAGGCGGGTTCTATACGAGAAGGGGCGACCTTAAGTTGAATGGAGACGGTTTTTTGACAGCCTATAACGGGATGAAGGTCCTCGGCGCAAAAGGCCCCATACAGATTCAGGGCGGCACCGTGGACATCGGCTCGGGCGGAGAGGTCTCGGTTGACGGCAAGCAGATAGGCACCATAAAACTAGTGCAGTTCAATAACACATCTGCACTTAAACAGACTGGCCTCGGGCTGTATACCTCAAGCGTGCCGGGGACGGCATCCAGCGCAAAGGTCAGGGAAGGGTTCCTGGAGTCTTCGAACGTGAACGTCATGGAAGAAGTGGTGAATCTCGTAGAGTCCGTCAGGCAGTACGAGACATTTCAGAAGGCCATTCAGACGTTTGATGACGCCGCTGGCAGGGTCATCGAAGACATGGCAAGGGTATGAAAAATGAAAACAGGAAGGCATAAAGCGAGGAGGCAGGGATGATAAGGTCGATGCTCATATCGGCAACGGGTATGGAGGCTCAGAAGCTGAACATTGATGTGATTGCCAACAATCTGGCCAATGTGAACACGGTGGGGTTCAAGAAAAGCAGGGCCGATTTCCAGGAGCTGATGTATCAGGACCTGCGGACCCCCGGCGCCACGTCAGCCGAGGGCTCGATAATACCTTCGGGCATTCAGATCGGCCTTGGCGTAAAGCCCGTGGCGGTGGAAAAAATGTTTGACCAGGGGGATTTCGTCCACACCGGAAACAACCTGGACATGGCCATAGAGGGCGACGGGTTTTTCGAGGTGACAATGCCGGACGGGACGACATCCTATACAAGGGCGGGTTCGTTCAAGCTGGACAACGAGGGGCGCATAGTCACTTCCGACGGCTACCCGATTGAGCCCGCGGTCACAATACCCTCTGATACCACCAGCATCACTGTCAGCACAGACGGAAAGATAACCGTCCTGCAGGCGGGCAACACCACGCCGACGGAAGTCGGCCAACTGGAGATAGCCAGGTTTGTCAACCCAGGGGGGCTTCAGGCGCTTGGCAAAAGCCTCTTCAGCCCGACGGCGGCATCCGGGGACCCGATAACGGGAAACCCCGGCCAGCAGGGACTGGGCCAGATATCGCAGGGGTTCGTGGAGATGAGCAATGTGAACGTGGTCGAAGAGATGGTGAACATGATAGCAAGCCAGAGGGCTTACGAGATAAATTCGAAATCGGTGCAGGCCGCGGACGAGATGCTTCAGACGGCCAACAACATCAAGCGGTAAACAGGGGCGGCGCCATGCATAGATACGGAAAAAGAAAAAGCCTTGCACTGGTGACGGTCCTGGCCGCGGTCTTATGCCTGCTTCCGGCAGGCGCATGGGCCGCCCGCAGCGTGGAGGACGTGCTCAGGTCCTATATAGAGGCCCGGTATCCCTGGCCCCAGATAGATGTCAGAAATATCGTATTGAGTGAGGACATGAGCGGCAAGGGGCTTCCCGTGAGGATAATGGTCATAAAAAACCCGCCCGGAAGGGCAGTTTTCGAACTGCGGTATGAAAACGGCAAAAAGGTTGTAGCCTCGGCGGACGTCCAGGCCTTTGATATGGCCCAGATGAGCAGGTATGCGTTCAACAAGGGGCATGTGCTTACCGGAGACGACATTTACAGCACGATGGTAAACATCTCGGACCTGCCGCGAGGCAGCATCAGGAGCGGGTCTGATATCATAGGCAAGACATTGACCAGGGCTATCAGCCCGAACGTCCCGCTTGAAAAAAGCATGCTGAACGGCAGCCCGCTCGTCAAGCGGGGCCAGAAGGTCACAATACTGGTCGATGCCCCGGGGTTCAGGATTACCGGCACGGGGCAGCTCCTGGACAACGCCTTTGTGGGGAAATACGTGAAGGTGATGAACCTCGCTTCAAAGAAGGTCATAAGCGGCCTCCTGGTTGATGAGGGCACCGTGGAGGCGCAGTTCTGATGCAAGGGGAAAAAAGACCCTTAAACCGCGCATGCGTGTTGGGCGCGGCCCTGCTTTCTTTTTCAGCGGCATCGTGCGCAACCACGCCCAAACTGCCTCCGCCTCCGCCCAAGTACATATATCAGCAGTCCGCCCCGGAGCAGCAGAAACGCGTTTACGCGGACAACTCCCTGTGGACTGACGGCGCCAGCCTTTACGAGGACGTCAAGGCCCGCAGGCTGAACGACCTGGTCACGATTAATGTTGTGGAGAACATATCAGGCTCCGGCAATGCCGATACCAATACGGGGCGGCAATCGACCCTTGATGCCGGGGTTGACAAGTTTTTCGGCTATCCGCTCAACGGCAACTTCAATAACCTCTTTGGCCACGGCAATTCGTTTTCACCCAGCGTGAGCGGCCACATGACGGACAGCTTCAAGGGGACGGGCTCAACTACCCGGTCCGGGAACCTTATTGGCACCATTACGGCAAAAGTCGTGGAGGTGCTTCCAAACGGCAACCTCGTCCTGGAGTCCAGGAAAGAGATCGAAATAAACAACGAAAAACAGATATTGATACTGCGCGGCATAGCCCGGCCCTACGACATAGCTTCGGACAACACCATCCCAAGCAGCAGGATAACCGACGCACAGGTATATTTTGTGGGCGAGGGCGTTATCCAGGAAAAACAGGCTCAGGGGTGGCTCGTAAGGTTTCTGGATAAGGTATGGCCGTTCTAAAGAAGGCATGAGAATGAAAAAAATGTTAATTATTTGTATGGCGTACCTGCTGGTTTTGTGCCTGCCGGGCGTTTCCCTGGCGGACAGGATCAAAGATATAGCCAGTTTCGAGGGCGTGAGGGAGAACCAGCTCATCGGCTACGGCGTGGTCGTGGGCCTGAACGGGAGCGGAGACAAGGGGCTTGCGACGATGGAGATAGTTACAAACATGCTGCGGCGGATGGGGATATCGGTCAACCCCAACGACATAAAATCGAAGAACACGGCATCGGTGATGGTCACGGCCACGCTGCCTCCGTTCCCAAAGTCCGGAATGAAGGTGGACGTGCTTGTCTCGGCCATGGGAGATGCTACGAGCCTTCAGGGCGGCACCCTTCTTTTGACCCAGCTCAATGGCCCGGACGGCAAGGTCTATGCCATCGCGCAGGGCCCCGTCTCCATCGGTGGGTTCGTGGGCGGCGGAGGCGGCACCCAGGTCCAGAAGAACCATCCTACCGCTGGCAAGGTGCCCGAAGGCGCGATAATAGAAGAAAACCTGCCGTTCACGCTTGGCTCAAACGGCAGGATAAGGCTTTTCCTGGATAACCCGGACTTTACGACCGCGGAGTCGGTAACGCAAAAAATCAACAGCGCGTTCGATACCGCGGTGGCCAAGGCCGTGGACCCTTCAACGATTTCGCTCAGGATGCCCGAGGGTTTCAAGGGTGGGATGATAGAGTTTCTTACCAGGGTGGAGGACCTGGACGTGCCCGTGGACAGCCCGGCCCGCGTTGTCATAAACGAGAGGACAGGGACCGTGATCATAGGGGAGAATGTGAAACTTGCCCCCGTGGCCATAGCCCACGGCGGGCTGACCATAGAGATAAAGACCAATTACAACGTCTCGCAGCCCCAGCCGTTTGCGCCGGGCGGCCAGACGGTGGTCACGCCCCAGCAGAACGTGAACGTGACCGAGAAGAAGGCGAGCCTCATGGAGGCCTCAGGGGCGACGCTGGGTGATATAGTTCGGGCGTTGAATGCGCTAGGGGTGACCCCAAGGGACCTGATATCGATAATGCAGGCGCTCAAGGCTTCCGGGGCGCTCCATGCGGACCTGGAGATAATTTAAATGTACGTCGATTCGCTTGACCCCGCTTCGCTTGAAAAACTGAAGGGCCTCAAAGGCCCCAAGGCGATGAAGGCCGTCGCGGAGCAGATGGAGGCGCTTTTCGCCTATCAGCTGATAAAAGAGATGAGAAAAACCATCGATTCCGGAAAGGAGAGTTTTGACAAGGGCACGTACATGAGCCTGTTCGACATGCAATTATCCCAGCTTTTTGCCCAAAGAGGGCTTGGGATCAGGGACATGATAGTCAGGCAGCTGGAAAAGTACGGCACAGGGGAAACCGTTCCCAAACCCGGCCCGGCCGAAGAAAAAGCGGAGGTCGCAAACGCTCCGGCAGCGGTCCCGGCAAAAAACACCCTTCTGCCGGCGGCCCCTCCTGCAATAAATAATTCCCGGCAGCCGGAAGCGCCGGCCCCGAAAACCTCAAAACAGGCTGATGAAGTGGGGGGAGGGCCTGGCTTCATGGGCATGGGGCTTCCCGTGGCCGGGAGGATAAGCTCAGGCTACGGCTGGAGGATGCACCCCATTTACGGGGAGGAGATGTTCCATCACGGGATAGATATTGCCGCCCCTGAGGGCAGCCCCATACATGCGGTGAGAAAAGGCAAGGTGATATTCAGCGGCGTGGAGCGGGGCTACGGCAATATCGTGATTATAGACCACGGGGACGGCTTCGAGACGAAATACGGCCATAATCTGGTCAATTTGGTAAAGGCCGGGGACGAGGTGGACGAGAACACCGTAATAGCCGAGGTGGGCGATACGGGGGTTTCAACAGGGCCCCATACCCATTTCGAGGTGCTTTACAGGGGGAAAAGCGTTAATCCGGTTACATATTTGAGCATGAAATAATAAAAATTAAAGGATTTCCGGGATTATTTCGATAAAATATAAGAAATTTAACCCCGGAGGGAACGATGAAGATTTATAACAACAAGCCGGCCTCGAACCAGGAAGTGGCAGGCATCGGGAAGACCGATAAGCCCGCGCCTCAGGAAAAAGCGTCCGCGGCACAGAGCGCGTCCGACAAGATAAAGATATCTTCCAGGGGGCGGGAGATATCCGAGATGATGGACGCCATAAGCAAGCTGCCCCCGACAAGGGACGACAGGGTGAACGCCCTCAAGGAGATGGTAAGCTCCGGCAAGTACAGCCCTGACTCGTTAAAAATAGCGGAGAAACTTATCGGCGAGCTATGAGAGATTTATGAGCAACCTGGAAAGGATCAAAAATATTCTGTCAGAGCAGATCAGGGAATGCCGCAAGCTCCTTGAAATCCTCCAAAAGGAGAGGCAGCGGCTCGTAAACCTGGAAAGCAGCGGGGTTGAGGCCCTTTCCAAGGAGAAGGACACCGTTGTGCTGAAACTGAGGCTCCTTGAGGAGGAGAGGGTGCGGCTCCTGAGCGCGTTTGCGGGCGGCAGCGGCATGGCCGCCGATATCAGCCTGAAAGGGCTGTACGAGAAGACCGGGGACGGCGCCTTCATGGACCTGCGCTGCCAGCTCATATCTCTTGTGCAGAGCATCACGGAACTGAACGAGTTCAACAGGATACTGATAGAGCGCTCGCTGTCGGCGGTGAGCAGTTCAATAGGATTTTTTGATTCCTTCGGGTTGGACGTGCATAATGGCAAGGGAGCGGTCATCTCCAGGGAAATCTGATGTCGATATCCAACCTTTTCAACATAAGCACGTCCGCGCTGTTTGCCAGCCAGATGGCGCTCAATGTCACAAGCAACAACATCGCCAACGCGAATACGCCGGGGTTCACCAGGCAGGAGGCCGTGCTGGAACCGGCCGGGGCGGCCAAGGTGGGTGGCGGATATGTTGGAAGAGGGGTAAACGTTACCGCTATAAAGAGGGATTACGACAGTTTCATCCAGTCCCAGATATTCACTCAGCAGCAGAATTATTCGGGTTCGTCCGCGGCCAGCACGGTCATGTCGCAGTTGGAGCAGGTATTCAATGATGCAAACGGCACGGGGCTTTCTTCTTATCTCACCGATTTTACAAACGCCTGGAACACGGTATCGCAGGACCCGTCCAACCAGTCCAGCAGGAATGTGCTGATGCAGAAGGCGGACGCCCTCGTTTCACAGGTCCAGAACAAACAGAATACCATAATACAGATACTGAACAATACGGACGAGAACATCAACGGCCTGGTCGGCGAGGCCAACTCGATAGCATCGAAAATCGCCGGCCTCAACCAGCAGATATCCAGCCTTGAAAGCGGCAGCCAGACGGGGCAGGCAAACGATTTGCTCGACCAGCGCGACCAGCTGATGTCTCAGCTTTCCCAATACATCGGCTATAATTACTATGAAGACAGCACCGGGCAGGTAAACATAATTTCCGGGATGAGGAACCTTGTTTCCGGTTCCACTGCGAATCAGCTCACCGCGGAAAAGGACCAGAACGGTTTATTTCAGCTGCATCTTGACGGCATAAACGTTACATCCAATATAAAAGGCGGCCAGCTGGGCGGGCTGATAGCGGCCAGGAGCGATGTCCAGAACCAGACCCTTACGCCGCTGAGAAAGCTGACTGCATCCATAACAAAGGAAGTCAACCTTCTGCACGAGTCGGGATATGGCCTTGACGGCAGCACGGGCAATGACTTCTTCAACCCGCTGACCCTGACGGTCAACAATTATTCCGCCGGGGCCTCCGCCACGGCCTCGGTTTCCAATCTCGCGGCCCTCAACCTCGACGAATACAACATAACGTTCGATGCTTCAAACAATTATTACGTCTATGATACCCGGACCAACTCGCTTGTGACTTCCGGGGCCTATACGTCCGGCAACCCTATAAGCTTCGACGGGATACAGATGACAATAACCGGGCCGGTGACAAAGGCCGATAGTTTTACCGTGAGTCCGCTGACCGATGCGATAGACAACTTCGGCGTGGCCGTGACTGACCCAGACAAGATAGCGGCGGCGTCTTCGGGTTCATCCCTGCCGGGGGACAATTCAAATGCCGTAAATATCAGCAACCTGCTTTCGAGCGGTGCTGTTTCCGGCCTGGGGGGAGCTACACTCCCGGACTTTTACAATGGCATCGTATCTGCCGCGGGCACCTTGAGCAAGTCTGCCCAGGACAACGAGACCTTTAACGACTCCCTGCTGAACCAGCTCAACCAGCAGAGGGACTCCGTTTCAGGGGTCTCCATCGATGAGGAAGCGGCCAATCTCATCATGTACCAGCGGGCGTACCAGGCGGGCGCGAAAATGATACAAGTCACCGACGAACTAATGCAAACGCTATTGCAGATGTGAGGAACTGAAAATGAGAATAAGCCCTTTCATGATTTATGACCAGATCACCAGGTCTTTTCAGAAAAACCTCTCGGACATGTTCACATATCAGCAGCAGTTGTCGACGGGGCAGAGGATAAACCAGCCTTCGGACGATGTGCTTGGGCTGATGCAGTCGATGGGCTATAAGCTGAGCATGAGCGCAAACAGCAGGTACCAGTCCAATATCAACGCCGCGAACAATCTCCTGAACATCTCGTCGTCTGCAATGAGTTCCGCCCAAAACGACCTCATGAGGTTGAAGGAGCTCGCCATAACCGCCGCTTCCGCGGACCAGACCGCCGAATCGAGGGCTTCGTCGGGGATGGAGGCCAACCAGCTGAGAGACGACCTCCTGGACCTCGCCAACACCCGGTCATCCCAGGGGGAATACATCTTTTCAGGTCTCAAGACTGACACCCAGGCCTTTGACGAGACTACATTCAATTACCAGGGCGACACCGGGGTGAACAAGCTGGCGACGTCGAGTTCTTCGTCCGTTCAGGTAAACGACCCCGGCAGCACGGCTTTCGCCCATGCGACAAACTCCACCACTTCCACCCAGATGCCGGACGGCACCTATGTTTATTATTCTTCCGGGGGCGGGACGACCACAAATGTTGAGATAAGGGCCTCGGACAACGTGACCGTCCTGGACAGTTTCAGCTTCTCCAACTTCATCCAGCTGGCCGATGTGCTGGGTTCCGCAATGGCCAACGATAACGTCCGGCGGATCAGCGCACTTATGAAGCCGCTTGACGATGCCCTGGGACAGGCCACAAACATGATGTCAGCAATAGGCGCCCGGCAGAACCAGCTCGACAACCAGCAGAGCCAGATAAGCAGCAGTAACCTGCAATTGCAGCAGCTTGAGTCCAGCGTTATGGACACGGACATTACCCAGTCCACCAGCGACCTGTCAAAGACGGAGACGGCGCTGCAGGCGCTGAGGCAGTCTACAAGCCAGGTCCTTTCGGAGTCTCTGCTTGATTTTCTGAAATAAGCCCGCTTTAAACGGCAGGAGGCAGGATGCTCGTACTGACAAGGAAGTCTAAAGAGGCCGTCAAGATCGGCAACGATATCATCATAACCGTGATCGAGGTGAAGCGCAATCAGGTGAGGCTTGGGATAGAGGCCCCGGCCGGGGTAAGGGTTTACAGAAAGGAACTGTACGAAAAGATAATGAAGGAGAATATAATCTCCTCAGGCATATCCGTCGAGGAATTCAAGAAACTGAAAGAGGCGATCAAGTGAAAATAAAATTCGGGACTTCGCGGTTCGGGAACATCGAGGTTGAGGAGGACAGGATAATAAACTTCCCCGAAGGCCTGCTGGGCTTTTCCAGCCTGAAGAGGTATATTCTCATGGACTACAAGGACACTCCGCTTAAATGGCTCCAGGCCGTGGACGATCCGGATGTCGCCTTTATCGTGACCGGGCCTTCCGTGATTTCACCGGGTTTTTCTTTCAGGCCGGATGAGAGCACCAGGCAGATGCTCGAAATAGAGAGGGACGAGGATGTGGCGATACTGGTCATAGTCAGGGTGGACTCCGGCAAGGTAATCGCCAATTTCAACGGGCCTCTTATCCTGAACGCCGGGAACATGAAGGGCGTCCAGGTAGTGCTTGAAAAGGTTTTTTAACAGTTTTCTTTATTTTTTCCCTTCCCGTTCAACCATTCCAATAATTCAGCAGTACCGGATATTCGAAAATTAAAGTTTTTCCATCATTTTCCCGATAAAGAACCAAGGATTAAAGAGGCATCGGAAGGGGGTGAATGAAACAGCTTTAGATGCCTTCCCGCGGAAAAGAAGGGGGATTCCGGACCGCGGGGGTCCAGAAAAGGCATGGACGCCTTTTAAACACAAAAAAATTCACGGAGGAAAAAGATGTTAACTGTCAATACCAATATGTTGTCTCTCACCGCCCAGACCAACCTGGACAAGACGCAGGGCCTTCTTCAGACCTCGATGCAGAGGCTTTCTTCGGGCCTCAGGATCAACTCGGCAAAGGACGACGCGGCGGGCATAGCCATTGCGAGCCGTATGGAGTCGCAGATAAACGGCTTGGGACAGGCTGTGAGGAACGCAAATAACGCGGTGTCTCTCGTCCAGACCATCGGCGGCGCCATGAGCGAAGTCCACGATGCCCTCCAGAGGATGAGGGAACTCGCGCTTCAGGCTGCCGACGGCAGCAACGCGAGCTCGGACAGGCAGTCCCTGGACGCGGAGTTCCAGGCGCTGAAGGCGGAAATAGGCGACATAGCCAGCAGGACGCAGTTCAACGGCGCAAACGTGCTTGACGGCAGCTTCGGCGCGAGCCTGTCGAACGTGGGCACCAATCTCAGCACAGCCAACGGTATCGTCTCCATCGACAACACCGGCGGCTCCGTCACGAACTATACCCTCTCGGTGAGCGGCACTGTCCTCACGCTGTCGGACGCGGTTAATACGGAATCTGTCGACATAAGCAGCTTGCCCAGCGGCTTCAACACCAAGGAAGTGGCGTTCTCGTCCCTTGGCATAACGGTCACCGTAAACAGCGCTCTGACCAATGTGTCGTCAAACAACACATTCGATCTGGCCGCGAGCACAAACGGGGCCGCCTTCCAGGTGGGCGCCAACGCAGGCGAGACGCTGAGCATAAGCTCCGTTGACGTAAGGACTAACACGCTCGGCATAAACAGCGCGGATATCCTGACGGTTTCAGACGCCAGTTCCGCCATCGACACCGTTACAACGGCCCTTAACACTGTCCTCAGCGACATGGGCCAGATGGGCGCAGTCAACAACCGCCTCGACTCCAAGATATCGAACCTCAACAACATCATCGACAACACCACGGCGGCCCAGTCCAGGATCATGGACGCGGACTTCGCCTCGGAGACGGCGAACATGACCAAGGCCCAGATATTGCAGCAGGCCGGCATCTCCGTGCTTGCGCAGGCGAACCAGCAGCCTCAGATGGTCTTAAAGCTTCTCCAGTAACGCGTTTAACGGGAAGGGGCCTTTTTTCCGGCCCCTTCCTTAAAACAAATTTTTTTTCGCTGACGCAAAGGGGGTTTAGAGAATGAACGTGAGGACGGTTGACATAAGCGGGTTGACAACGGGGCAGTTCCAGAAAAAGACTGGTCCGGCAACGGCCCAGGCCGCCACCGGCAGGCCTGCTGACCCGGCGGTGAAAACCGGACCGGAAGGCAAAGAGAGCGCAAAGACCCCCGAGACAGAAAACATAATAGAGAACAGGGCCGTTTTCGCGGTTGAAAAAAACAGATATGTAGTTATCCAGATATTGGACAAGAACGGGAAGGTCATAACCCAGATGCCTCCTGAAGAATATATAGAATCGAGAGAGCAGTTAAGGACGCAACCCAAGAACCTTTTCAAAAAAGAGGTATAGCATGGATATATTTGGTTCCACAGGAACTTTGGCTTCATCGACCGGGTTGGCATCGGGTCTCGATACCGCTGGCATAATCAGCAAGCTGATGGCTGTTGAAAGCCAGCCCCTTACGGCTATAAGCAACAAGCTGAGCGCTTATCAGAACAAGGTGAGCGCGTACGGGACGCTTATAAGCTCGCTTTCCTCCCTGAGGGACCAGTCGACTGCCCTGGCGGCCACTGACATATACGGGATGACGGCATCCTCTTCCGACACAGCGACCATATCGGTCTCGGCAACGTCATCCGCTTCCGCCGGGACGTACGGCATAACAGTCAACCAGATGGCAAAGGCGCAAAGCATATATTCCGCCGATTTCGCGTCCACGACTTCCGCGGTGGCCGACCTGTCGGTGAACCCTATCCAGCAGCTCCAGATACAGGTGGGCAGCGCCGCCCCGGTGACCATAACCATTGATTCCACGAACAACACGCTCCAGGGGATAAGTGACGCCATCAATGCCGCGGGCGCCGGGGTCAGCTCCTCGATAGTGAACGACGGGACCGGCTACAGGCTTGTGCTGACGTCCAGTTCGACCGGAGCGGCCAATAAGATCACCGTAAAGGTGGATGAAAACAATAACGGCGTATTCGAGGAGGCCCCGGCCGAGACCGATACCGCCGGACTGTCGGCGCTTGCCTTTGATGCCACTTATGACGCCAGCGGGAATGTTACGGGCGGCATAGCCAGCATGACCCAGGCGCAGGCCGCCGCTGACGCCAATCTTGCAATTAACGGGCTGCCGGTAACAAGGACCACAAACACAATATCCGACCTTGTTAGCGGGGTGACCCTGACCCTGAACAAAGAGGGAAGTTCCGCAACGGTAAGTGTTACCAAAGATACGGCAGGTCTTGAGGCTCAGATCAACGGTTTCATCAACCAGTATAACAGCGTGATGAACGGGCTCAGGAACCAGATCGGCACCAAGGACAACCAGGGCGTCCTGTACGGAGATACCACTTCCACGGACATGCTGAATAACCTGTTCGACCTGACCGGCCAGACGTTTGCCGGGAAGACACTTGCCGAACTTGGCATAACGCACGACCAGAACGGCAAGCTTGTCTTTGACACCACGACTTTCGAGAATGCCCTCTCCTCGGACCAGCAGGGCACGGTCAGTGCCATAAACTCGATGGGCTCGTCGCTGGAGAGCACGCTCACCGATTACATAAACACCACCTTGCCTGACATTGAGAACGTGGACAACGAGACCATAGCGACGCTTCAGCAGGAGCAGACTGATGAACAGGCGAGACTCGACAAGATACAGGCGAGCTATCAGGCTAAATTCACGGCCATGGAGCAGACGATAGCGCAGCTCCAGAACCAGAGCCTGTACATGAGCATACAGCTTGGCAAAACATCATCAAACGGCTCAAGCAGTACGAGCGGTTAAGGCCAGGGGAAAATGAACGTCCAATACGCGAATAAAGCATACACGAAAGCGATGGTGAGCACGTCGGCGCGGCCGCTGGACCTCGTAATTCTGCTCTATGACGGCGGCATAGAGTTCCTGCACAAGAGCATCTTTTACATGAACCAGAACAAGCTGCAGGAAAAGCTGCATTATATGGGAAAGGCGATGGCAATAATCGAGTACCTGCTTGCCACACTTGACAAGCAGGCCGGCGGTGAAGTGGCCCGGAACCTCGAGCGGCTGTATGTGTACATGCTCACGGAACTGACGCATGCCAATCTCAAGAACAATATCGAGAAAGTCAGCCATATCGAGGGGCTTTTAAAGGAATTGCGGTCTGCCTGGAGAGATATCAGATGACGATATTTCCGTTCCAGATAAACGAGATGATGCACCTTTACAACCGTGCCCTGAAGGTGAAGCCTTCCGCTCTCTTTGAGAAGGACCAGGCCGAACCTCAGGACATAGTCATAATTTCGTCCGAGGCCAAGAAAAGGCAGATCCTCGAGGAGACCAGGGGGGCGGTCCTGGAGAGGATCAGGGAAACCAAATAAAAAAAACCCCTTTTTCCCGGTGTGAACAAAAGAGATTTCAGGATACTCGTTGTCGATGATGACGACATCGTGCGGGAGGTCATAAGCTCAATCCTCTCCAAGGAGGGTTATGCCGTGATACCGGCGAAGGACGGGCTTGAGGCCATAAAAAACCTCATGTCCGACGACATAAGCATGGTCATTACGGACTTCAAGATGCCCAGGGCGGACGGGCTTGACGTGCTGAAAAACGCGATGAGGATAAACCGCAACATAGCTGTCGTCATACTCACGGCATACGGGACGCTGGACGGGGCGCTTGAGGCGATAGCGGCGGGCGCATACGATTACCTGACAAAGCCGTTCAAGGTGCAGGAAGTGATAATAGTGGTCGAGAAGGCGTTTCAGAGGATGTCGATGATAAAGGAAAACCAGGAGCTTGTAGAACAACTGAGGGATACGTACAGGGACATCAAGCTGCTGAAAACCGTGGCTGACAGCAGGAACCCCGAAATTACCACAAGGTGGCTGGAGAGAGTTGAAAGGCTCAAGACCATGGACGTGCTCACGGTCCAGGAAGCCGGCATTCTCAAAGAAAGGCTGATAAATGGAAATGGGCGGGAAAATTCTGATAGTTGACGACGACCCGCTTGTGCGCGAGGTCCTGCAGAGCATAATTTCCTCAATTGACGGCTTGAGGCCCGACCTGGCGCGCGACGGCTCCGAAGGGCTTGAGAAGGCCAGGAACAACCTTTACGAGATAATCTTCACCGACCTGAAGATGCCGGGCCTCAATGGCATGGATTTCCTCCGGGAGGTGAAAAAATCCAGCCCTGACACCTCGATAGTGGTCATTACGGGGTTCCCGACGATAGAGACGGCTGTAAAGGCGATGAAGGAAGGGGCGGATGACTTCCTGACAAAACCTTTCAATTTTGATTCTGTTACGACCCTGGTCAACAGGATAACAAACGTAAGGGGCATGCTCAGGAGCAGGGACGACTCGGAGGAGTCCATAAGGCGGCTGAATTCCGACCTGTTCAGCAAGGTCCAGAAGATAAACCTGCTCAAGTCCATAAGCACGGAACTCGATTATCTCTATAACAACAAGGAACTGTACGAAAAAATAGTCGAGATGGCCTCGAAGCTGATGCTTTCCAGGGAGGTCTCCTTCGGGATAGTCGAGAACGGTTTTCTGAAAATCAAGAAGGCCGAGGGCGTAAGGGAGCAGGAAATCCCGATAGGCGGCAGCATATTCGAGCAGGTGTTGAACACCAGGAATTTTTACCTTGCGCTTCCGGGTGAAATAAATCCGCACACGGGGGGTATTCTTGAAAGCCCTTTCCTTTCCATCCCCTTTGCCATCAATAACGAGGTGTTCGGGATATTGAATGTTTCCGACAAGGTGGACGGCACCAGGTACAGCGAGGACGAGATATGCCTCGGGCTTACATTTTCAAAAAAGGTCGCCCTGCGGATAGAGAACAACGCGCTTTATGAGGTCTTCTACAATAATCTTGTCAGCGCGCTGAAGTCCCTTGTCAACAGCATAGAGGCAAGGGACTCCTATACCAAGCAGCATTCCGAAAGGGTAACGGCATACGCCCTCCAGATAGCGGAAACCATGGGCCTGGACGACAACGAAAAAAACGCCATTAATTTTGGAGGATACCTGCACGACATAGGCAAGATAGGGGTAAGGGACACTGTCCTGCTAAAGCCCGGCCGGCTTACCGACGACGAAATGCGGGAAATAAGGCTCCACCCTGTAATAGGGCATAACATAATAGAGCCGCTAAGGTTTTTCCCGAACGAGAAGGAGCTGATCCGCTATCATCACGAGAGGTTTGACGGCAGCGGCTATCCCGACGGCATCGCCGGCAGCAAGATACCGCTCCTTGTGCGCATCCTCTCGGTCGCCGACACCTATGACGCCATGACCTCCACGAGGCCTTACAGGGCGGCAAAGTCTCACCAGGACGCGGTCAATGAGCTGCTCAGGTGTTCCAACTCCCAATTCGATGGCGAGGTGGTAAAGGCCTTCCTGCAGACAAGGGCCGGAATGGGAGGGGGGCTTGAACTCTGATCGCGGCACCTCCCAAAACTGGATTTTTATACGGGGAACTAAACATAATAGAACCTGTAAGCGGGGTTTTTTGGGCAGGTTCGGAGCCCTTTTGGAGGAGCCATGAGCCAGAAGAAAAACAGAAAGCTGGTATTCGCAGGCTGCCCCGTAAAGCTGGAACTGCTTAAAAATGCCTTTGCCGCCCGGGGCTACGGATTCGAGATCTATTGCGTGGAAACCGGCGCGGAAGGCATGAAGCTTCTGATGGAAGGCGATGCGGCAGCGGCAGTCGTAAACTGCTGTCTGCCGGACATGGAGTCTCTTGATTTTGTGAGGGAGTCGAGGCCCTTGTATAATCATGTGCCCCTGATCATCGTTTTCGGGAAAGCAGACAAGGAGGCGATGCTCGATTTCCTTAATGAAGGGGCAAGCGACTGCATGGCCATGGATGAAGGGGATTTTTATGAGAGTATTGTCCGCGTTTTCGAGAGGGGCGCTGCTCGCTCCGCATACAACAAACAGACGGAGTTGGCCGTGATGAACGCATATTCAAAGTGGCTG
Organism: Nitrospirota bacterium; assembly: GCA_021789215.1. Lineage (GTDB taxonomy): Bacteria > Nitrospirota > Thermodesulfovibrionia > Thermodesulfovibrionales > JdFR-88 > JAJYJS01. Next base: position 66,844 of record JAJYJS010000008.1, read on the forward strand.
GCTTTTTTTGATGATATTACCGATTACATCTTCATGCTTGACCCCGGCGGCAGGATAGTGCGCAGCAATCTTGCCTTTGCCCGGGCCCACGGCAAACACCCGAAAGAGATCATCGGCATGGACTGCTCCACGCTGATGGGAGAGGAGCTTGCCGGGGAATTGAGGAAATTCAGGCGCAACGGCACCCATACCGAGGAGCTGAGGATAGGGGAAGAGACTTATCAGGTGAGCGTGTTTCCCCACCAGCGGGAGGGCGAGGAGCTCGTCATCTATTCCATGAAGAACATAACGGAGATGAAGAGGCTCAAGGACCAGCTCAGCCATTCGGACAAGCTGGCCTCCATCGGCCTCCTGGTCTCCGGTGTGGCGCACGAAATAAACAACCCCCTTACAGGCATCATCACTTATACGGAACTGCTCCGCATGAAGGCGGCTGACGAGACGACCAAGACGATACTGTCAAAGGTAATGGAGAGCGCCGAGAGGTGCAGGAAAATAATCGAGAACCTGATGACCTTTTCAAGGCAGAGGGCGTTGAGCAAGAGCTTCGAATCCATAAACAGCATCATAGACCGGACAATAGAACTGCGGAGCTACTGGATAAGGAACGGGGGCATCGAGATAGTGCGCGAATACGCCGAAGTCCCTACCGTGCTGGTGGATTCGCAGCAGATACAGCAGGTCATCCTGAACGTGCTGCTAAACGCTGAACAGGCCATAGCCGAAGCCGGAAGGAAGGACGGGAGAATTGTTTTTTCAACGGGTTACGACAACGCCGGGGCAACCGTGACCATAAGGATTTCCGACAACGGAGGCGGTATCTCGCCGCACAGCATGGGGAAGATATTCGACCCGTTCTTCACCACCAAGCCCGTCGGGGTCGGCACCGGGCTGGGGCTTTCGATGTCTCACGGGATAATCAGCGAGCACGGCGGGACCATATCAGTGGAGAGCGCTGAAAACAAAGGCACGGCAGTCGTCATCGAAATACCGAGGAAACAGAGCGCCGACATATTGAAAGAGCAGAAGTCCATGCTGGACAACCTGGGGTCATGATGAAGGGTGAGAAATGCTTTATATCATAGGGGCTGGTGTTGTAGTAATATCCGTGCTCGGGGGCTTCCTCATGGAGGAGGGCAACCTGAGCGTCCTGTTCCAGCCGGCCGAGTTCGTAATCATAGGCGGGGCGCTAATCGGCTCGTTCCTCATTGCCTCCCCCATGAAGGTGGTGCGCCTGGTGGTAAAGGACCTGAGCGGGGTACTGAAGACAAAGAGCCAGACCAAGCAGGGGTATCTGGGCCTTCTCCATCTGCTTTACAAGCTTTTTTCAAAGATAAGAAAAGAGGGGCTTGTCTCCGTGGAGGCGGACATAGAAAACCCCGCGTCCAGCCCCGTTTTCAAGCAGTACGGCATAGGTCCGCACAATAAAGAGATTGTGGACTTCATCTGCGACAACATGAAGGTGATAATAACCACCAATGTCCCCGCCCATGAGCTTGACAGCCTGATGGACCTGGAGATAGAGACCAGGCAGGACGAGTCCCTGATCCCGTCAAAAAGCGTAGCCAAACTGGCCGATGCGCTTCCGGGCCTGGGCATTGTGGCGGCCGTTATCGGTGTGGTCCTTACGATGGGCAAGATAGACCAGCCCCCGTCGGTGCTTGGCCACAGCATCGGGGCCGCCCTCGTCGGCACCTTCATGGGCGTCCTTTTAAGCTACGGTTTCATGGCCCCGCTTGCCTCCAATCTTGAGCACAGGGCCAAGGAAGGGGAAATAGAGTTCCAGGTGGTCAAGGTTGCGATAGTTTCCTTCGTGGGCGGGGCTGCCCCCCAGATAGCCGTTGAGTTCGGCAGGAGGGCAATTCCCGGCAAGGAGTGCCCGACTTTTTCTGAACTGGAGAGGCAGGTGAAGATGAAATAGATGAAAGATGAAAAGGTAATCATAAAAAAGATCAAAAAGGGACACCACGACGAGTTCCATGGCGGCTCGTGGAAGGTCGCGTATGCGGACTTTGTGACGGCAATGATGGCCTTCTTCCTGCTGCTTTGGCTGATAACGATGATTTCGCCCGAGAAAAGGGCCAGGGTTGCGGATTATTTCAAGAACTTCAGCATATTCCAGCAGAGCGGGTCGTCTTTCATGGATAAGTCCACACAGATGTTCGACGAGTCCGGCGCGAGCGCGTCGAAGGTGGACTACGAGCTTACAAAAAATTTCGGCCAGAGCCCGGAAGTCTTCAAGGCCGTGATGAAGAAAGCAATCGAGGAAAAGCTCAATGACGTGAAGGACCAGATAATGGTGGATGTGTTCGAAGGGGGCGTGCGCATCCAGTTGATGGATAAAGAGGGCAGGCCCATGTTCGAGGTGGGTTCGGCCAACCCCACGCCGCTTGCCCTGAGGATATTGCAGGTGATAACCGACACCATAAAAGATATGCCCAATCCGGTTGCGATCGAGGGGCATACGGACGCCCTTGCCTACAAGACGGTCAATTACTCAAACTGGGAGCTTTCAACAGAAAGGGCCCTGGCGGCCAGGAAAGTGCTTGAAAAAGACGGCCTGGGCCATTCACGGATTTCGAGGATAGCCGGATATGCCGACACCGTTCCGCTTATAAAAAATGACAAGTTCGACCCCAGAAACAGAAGGATAAGCATAATTCTCATGTACGGCCCTAAATCGAGGGGCTGATACGCCGGGGGGCATAATGGCCAGGCTGAAACAGGCGAAGATATAGCAATGGCCGCTGCGGACAACAAGAGGAGAAACTACCTGAGGGTGACGCCCTCACCCGGTGAGCCCGTAAAGATATATTTCCAGAAGCCCCCGGAATTCCGGATACTCTCAAAATACGCAAACGTCAGGGACATAAGCGCCGGGGGCATCGGGGTCGTATTTGAGGGGTGCGGCGAGATATTTTCAAAGGAGATGACGCTTGATTTCAAGCTTCTGGTGCCTGAAGAAGGCGGGTGCAGCCTGACGGGCATCGTGAAGTACGCCTCGGGAAACGTCTGCGGCATAGAATTTGCCAGCAGCGAATACGAGATCAGGAAAATTGCCAGGTATATTTACAGGCGGGAGCTTGAAATGCTGGGGCTCGATGAGTATAAATGGCAGGCGAAGGCGCCCGATTACCGGATGGAAATAGAAAAAGAAGAAAAAAAATTGCCTGCTGGACCAGTAAAAACCGATACCGCCGGCCTGGGGAAAAAGAAAAAAGTCCTGATAATCGAACGGAGCCAGGATACGGCAAACGACTTCAGTGATTTTTTTTCCTGCCAGGAGTTTGACACGGAAGTGGCCGGCACCATTCTGGAAGGAATTCAAAAGGCGGCCGAGAGCAGGCCCGACCTCATCCTCATCGATTCCCATTGCGCTTACTCTGACGGGCAGCACGCCGTAAGATACCTGAAGGGCCATCCGGCCGTATGCAGCATACCCGTTTTCATGCTTGCCCCCGATAAGGGAGAGGAAGGCATCCTGCTGGCCATGAAGGCCGGGGCTGAGGCCTACATAGTCAAGGAGATGGAAAGGGATTTTATTATCAAAAGGATAAGGGATTTTCTCCTCTCTTCCAGGCCTGACAGCCTGGAGGACTGACCTGGTTTGGACATCATAATAGGAAGCACGGGAAACAGTGCCTCGGCAGGGTTTTTATCGGCAGGCAGAGGGACTTTTTCCTCTCCCTCACTGAGGGTGGGGCAGGTCCTGAGGGCGGAAATAGCCAGCGTGCTTTCGCAGGATGATGTCATCCTGAACATGAACGGAAACCTCGTGGAGGCTAAAACCGGAACACCCCTTCATGAGGGCGAATCTGTTTTCCTCAAGGTAATGCAGTACGACCCCGGCTCCGGTGAATTCCGGTTGCAGCTTGTTAGCGGGGACCCCGATGCCGCCTCCAATTCAAGCGGGCCTGCCGGGAATGCTTCAATAGGCAAGGCATTGCAGGGCCTGGCCGGGCTTGTTTCAAAAGGCGGGGATGAGGCGCTGCAAAAGACGGGGGAATTCATTGCCGCTTATGGATCAGGCCCTATGCCTGAGCAAGCCGGGACGCTGGTACATGAGCTTATATCGATGCTCAGGGATAACGGGACGGAGGCCGGCACAAAGAAGCTCGAAGCGCTGAAAAGCCTGTTTTCCGCCAGCGAGACATTGGACAATGATAAAGCGGACCTGGCTGCCATTTTTGAAAAACTGATGCCCGAAATAGAAGGGTTGGCCGGGGATTCCATAAAAGACGCCATTCTCGGCAGCGGGGTAGCCTTTGAGACAAAGGCAGGCGAATTGGCGAGTCTTTTCCCGGGAGCGCCAGGGCAAAAGACCTCTGCGAGCGCGTCTGAACTCAAGCTCGACCTGAAGGCGCTCCTGCTCCTGCTCCGCCAGGCTGGCGAAACAGAAGACGGTAAGGCCGCGGCCCTGTCCGGCCTGAAAACTGCCTCTTCAGGGCAGCAGGTGAAGGCGGCTGAGGGGCTTTTGAGGGACATAAAGCTCTTTCAGTTCATATCGAAACTGACAGGCTCCTTCTATACATTCCTCCCCGTCTCATGGGGCGAACTGAAAGAGGGCGAGATAGTGTTCAAAAAAGGCGAGGGGCAAGCAAGCGGACAGGCGCCCCTGTACGGGTGCTCCATCATGCTGGATATCGACGGCACCGGCAGGATTTTAATAAACATCCTGCTTTACGGCAGGGACTTTCATGTGTCCTTCAGGGTTGAAAACCAGGCGTTCAGGACGGCGCTCCACTTGCAGGCCGGGGCGCTGAAGGAAGGTTTTTCGGGCAGTGGGATGAGCCTCAAGTCCATAAATGTGATGGATTATCCCGGCCCGGAAGACGAGATGTTCAAAGCGCCTGTATTGTCCGAAAACATAGGGCGCAGGGTGTAGCGGTGAGCGGAAACGCGAAGAAAGGCCCGAAGGCGGCCGCCCTAAGGTACAAGGCCGGAAAGGACATGGCTCCCGTTGTTGTGGCCAAGGGGCGCGGCCTTGTGGCGGAAAAAATCATACAGACTGCAAGAGAGCACGGGATATCCCTGAAGGAAGACCCCGGACTGGTAGAGGTGCTCTCCACGCTGGAGCTGTACCAGGAGATACCCCCCGAGCTGTACAAGGCGGTTGCGGAGATACTCGTCTTTATTTACGGCATGTCAAAAACAAAAAACAAAAAGGCCTGAACCCATTACCTGCGTGCGAGCGCGATATAGCAGTCGGCCAGCAGCAGGGGGATCCCCTTGCCCATAATCCCCGCCTCGACAACGGCCTCAAGGAGTCTGGTCGCGTATTCTGTATTGCCGGCGTCCAGCAGTTTTCTGCCGAATATCTCCAGGAACTCATCCAGGTTGGTCCAGAGCGTCCTCAGTTTGTCCAGGTGTTCAAGGCCCTTCTCCTTCCGGCCCGTGCACAGGCAGGCGACCATCAGCACACCCTGGGCCATGGGGTAATGGGTTTCCTTTTTCAGCAACTGCTCAAGGAGCGGGATTGCCGCATCGGCCTCTTTTTTGAATATCTTGCAGGAGGCGTACAACTGGATGGTGTCCCTTGAGGGGGAGAGTTTCATTGCCCTTTCAAGAGAAAGGGCCGACTCATCATACCTGCCAAGCTGGTAATAGGCGTTGCCCAGGCAATGAAAGCCCAGCGGGGCGTCGGGCCTCATTTCAGTGACCCGCTTCCAGAGGCCTGTGCCTTCCTCATATTTCCTGAGTTCGTCAGACTGCACAGCCAGTTCCAGGAGGGCCTTATAGTCTTTTTCGCCTTTTTCCTCTATCTTCTTGATGCCCAGCTTGAAATAGTTCTCGCCTTTGGCGACGGTCTTTTCCATATCCAGCTTGCCATAGTGGTGAATGGGGACATCGATGGGCTTAATGGTCATCCGTATCCTTGCAAGCGACTGTTCGATGAATTCGTGGACCGGGTTTTCGAACCGGATGCGTTTGTCGTTGGGGAAGAGCCTCACCTTCTTGCTCGGTATCCAGCCGCTGCCGCCTTCCTCCGCGTATTTCCAGTCGTTTGCGGTCCAGCCGGTTATGTTCGAGTACTGGACGTAATTTCTTGTCATGAAGGAGTACGCGGCGGGCCTTTCATTTACGGCTTTCCTCAGGGCTCCGTAATCGAGAGACGATATAACCTCGTCGCCATCCAGGACGAATATCCATTTGCCCTGCGCCTTCGAGAGCGAGAAGTTGCGCGCATCGGAGAAGCTGTCCGTCCAGGCGAACTCATATACCTGTGCGCCAAGGTACCTGGCTACCTCCTTTGTGCGGTCTGTAGAGCCCGTATCCACTACTATCATTTCATCAACCGCGGGCCTGGCGCTCATCAGGCACCGGGCAAGGTGTCTTTCCTCGTCCTTTACAATCATGCAGAGCGAAACCGTATTGGTTTTCCCTGATTTTCCGTCTATCCTCATCGGGCCGATGAGTTCCCTTAATGATAGGGCTGTTGACAGGGCGTCCCCGTCCAGGCCGAAGGACGCGATGGCGTCCTCCACGGTGCTCATTGCTTCCTCATTGCGGCCAAGCGCCTGGAGCAGGCCGGCAAGCATATACCTGAGCCGTTTGGCCAGGGGGTAAAGACCGGAGGCCTCTTTAACGGCCGTTACGCCTTTTTCCAGCTCTGAAAGAGCGATGATAGCGTTCAGGTAATTGGCCTGTGCGTCGGCCGAGACCGGATTAAGGACGAATGCCTTTTCAAAAAGCTCCAGCGCGGCCCGTTTGTCTTCCGCAAACCACTTTACGGCCCCAAGGTTGCCATATGCCTCGGCAAAACCATTATCCAGTTCAATGGCCTTTTTAAAGAAGGTTCCGGCTTCGGATGGCACTCCTTTTTTAAACGCGATTACGCCTTTCAAGTTCCAGGCCCTTGCGGACGAGCCGTCAATCTCCAGCGCCTTATCGGCCAGACTTGCCGCTTCCTCATAAAGCCCCAACCCCTCCTTGCAATACGCGGCAAGTTCCGTTTTCACCGGGTCTCCATTAAAAGAAATGTCCTGCGGCATGCTGTCAAGCACCTTGAGCGCATTGGCGAACTCCTTGCCGCCCATGAGCACATCCGCGAGCTGATAATATGCGCGCTTGTCCATCGGCTGAATTTTTGCCGCCTCGACAAGCGCCGTAACGGCTTTTTCAATATCGCCCAGGTGTGAAAGCCTCTCGCCCTCTGTCCGGAGCCGCGCGGCGGAAAACATTCCGGATGCGGGGCTTGCCGGGTCGAGAGTGTTCCATTTCCCGGCAAAGGCGCTCCTGCCAGAGGCTGTGGCCGTGTTCTTTTCTGTTATATCTTCCCTGGCCAGATCGGTGTCCATATAAAGGAACACGTCCGCGGCTATGAAATTCCTGAAGCCCTCAAGCGATGCCCGGAGGCTGTAATCCGCATCAGCAAACGGCATCGCCTTGAAAGTTTTCTCGTCGAGAGGGCCGATTTTTTCCAAAAGGCTGCGCCTGAAGAGCATGCAGAAGCCTTCGATGGTGTCCGCCTGAGCGCGGCGATGGCCGTTTCTCTCGGTGAAGGCCTTTGCAAATTCGTCCGGATTTGCCGAAATACCCGCCCCGTCCGCGCCTGCTTTTTGCCTTCCGGCGGCCCCGTTTGAGACAGGGCCGACGATGCCGGAGTCCGAGGAGCGGCTTAAACACGCGAGCATGCCGGAGAGCCAATTATCGGTTATCTGGACGGCGCTGTCCAGCAGCACTATATATTCCCCGCCTGCCGCCTGCATCCCCAGGTTGAAGGCATTGACAGCGCCTGAGGCGTTTTCGATCAGACTGAAGCCGGTGTTTGACTGCGCAGCTTCGCCCAGGCATTCTCTCAGCTCTTCATTTGCCTGGGCATTGGCCGTCAGAATTATTTCATGTGCGTGAGGCGTATGCCGTTTTATGCTCTGAATGCACCTGCGCGCATTCCCGGGAGTGCCGGATGCCGCTATTATTATTGAAACGAGTCCTTTTTTTACGGGTTTTGCGGCGCAGACGTGCACGGTTTTTTGCTCAGGCTCTATGGAGACCGGCCGGGGCCGCGTTTCGCAAAGCGCTGATTCCGCATGGATGTTAAGCGGCGGGTAATTGGTGTCGGCATAAAGGTCGAAACCCAGCGAGGCCGCCCTGATGCTGAAATGCAGGTCTTCATCGGCCATGTCAACGGATTCAATCCTGCTGAACGAGACCCCGGCATGGCAGGCCTTTCTGCTTATGAGGGTGCAGCCGCCAAGTCCTCCCACCTTGTGCAAGCCGGGTGTCTGAAGCACCCGGATGAAATCGCGGGCCAGTTTTTGTTTTTCCTCCCCCGATAATCTTTTCTCTTGACCTGCATGGAAGAGGCCGTACTGCCCCTCAAGCCATACCTGCGGGAGCGGTATCGATCTTTGCTGCGGCTTCGTCCAGAAGACCTCCGAGACTATGTCTTTGCCGAGCCTGGCCAGGTGGACAAGGGTGGCCGGATGGTGAAGGAGATAAGAGTCCGCTAAAAACAGGAAGTCGGAATTCTTTTCGAGCGCCAGCCGGATAAGGCTGTCCTTGCATTCAGCGGCCCTCCATATCAGGTCTTCGCGCCAGGGAAGGGCGTTTTTCACGGGCCTTCCGGCCTCCCCGGGCCGGATTATCTCCGTGCCGGGATGTGCGGATGCAAACTGTCTGAGGGGGATGCTTTCTTCAACGTGGCCGTCCACAAAAACATATTCAATCAGAAGCCCGTCTCTGGCGAGACCTGCGATGGATTGCAGGAATTTCTCCAGGACAGCGGGTTTCTGCATGACGTAACTTCCGATGAGAACCTTTTTTTCAGCCATTGCTTTACATCCCCTTTTTCATGTATTCAGCCTCAGACGTCCTCTTTTTAAACGGCCCCCTGCCTGAATATCAATTTTTTTTGCAATCGAAGTCAAAAAACTGACGGCCCTTTCCGTACCATTTACCCCCGTGTCTTCTGCCAGTATGCACCGATGCCGTCGATGTTGTAAATCGGGTCGAATATGTCCCGTTGTTCCCTGAAATCGAGAATTGCCTTCTTGCACCCCTGCACAGCCCCGAAGTCGTCGACTATCACGAAACCGCCCTCGTTGAGCTTGTCATACAAACATTCAAGGGCCTGTATCGTTGATTCATACATGTCCCCGTCCAGGCGCAATATCGCCAGGCTTTTTATCGGCGCGCCGGGCAGGGTGTCCTTGAAAAACCCTTTCAGGAAGCGAACCTGGTCGTCGAGGAGGTCATATTTCCGGAAGTTCTCCTGGACATCTTCCATTGAAACGGCCAGCTCCGCAAAGGTATGGTGCCTGTCACCGGCGTCATCCGGGTATTTTTCCGGGTCCGGTTCGGGCAGGCCCTCGAATGAGTCCGCCACCCAGACATTGCGGTCTCGGACGCCATAGGACTTCAAAACGCCCCGCATCATTATGCAGCCGCCGCCCCGCCAGACCCCCGTTTCGATGAAATCACCGGGGACATTGTTCTGGATGACAAGCTCGCATAACTGCCGCAGGTTCGACATCCTCATCATGCCTATCATGGAATGCGCCCTCGAAGGCCAGTCCAGGCCGTTCAGCCTTTTGTTGATGTCGAATTGCTTTGATGACCACGGGTCCATTGACGGGTCTTCATAGATTATGTTCAGGATGCACTTTTGAAGGAGGTCAAGATAAAGCGCCCTGTTTTCTTTCAGCTGGTCCATACGGCTTTCCTCCCGAATTCATTTTTTTTACCAAATCGTGTTCCTGCCGGTTCAGCGCGCGCTTGCGCAATACAACGTGCATCTCGTCAACCGCTCTGGGCTGCCGGAGCAGCATCTCGTCCGCCATTGTGCCCTTCAGGCTTTTCCCGTAATCGCTGAGATTGAAATTGAGGGAAGCCAGGTCGAACCGGGCTTCTGTCCAGCCCAGATACCAGAACCAGTCTGTGTAATACAGCCAGCTCCGCTCATTGAATGCCCGCACGTGGGTGGGGTCCTGCCATGCGCCATAGCTCAGGTCGTATGGCACCTTGATTTTCAGTTCGCCCCCCTCCTTGAGCAGTTTAAGGCATGATGTCATCAGGACCTGGAGATTGCGTATATGCTCAAGAAGGTCGTTTGCGATAATCTCGTCAAAACCGCCCTCCAGCAGGGCCAGTTCGCCAAACCGGCCGGAAGGGAGCTTTTTGCCTAGTGGAACGGGCTCGTTGAGGTCGAGGACTACATCGGGGCCCCAGTAGTCATTCCAGTCCACGTTCAGGAATTCGGGACGGAAATCCTTGCCGCTGCCCATGTTCAGGCGTCCAGGCATGTTTTTGGCGGAAGGTTTCTTCCCGGGTGCCGGCCGGCTTTCCCCGTTTCCACCCCAGAAAGGGCCTGCCCATGCAAGCCCCGCATTCAGATAAGCGGCCTCGTCCCGTCCGGAAAATTTTTCAAACGCCGTGCCTTCAAGCGCCTTTCTTTTTTCGCTGTCATTGACCAGCGCCTTGCATTCCCGGACGAGCCCGCCGTAGCGGGCTGCGGCGAATGCGCCTTCAAGGTCCGGGTCTGTCTCCGTATTCTCATGGCACTCGGCAACCACCGCCTTCCGGTTGGCAAGAAGGTACGAGACCCTTACCAGCTCGAATATGCTCGATTCGTAATAATGGAGGTTCAGGACCACCTTTGCCCTGGCAATGTATGTGTCGCGCACGGCCCCGTAAACTCCAAACAGCGCCTCAACCTTAAGGCCTTCTTTTACGAGCGCATCGAGGACCGCCTTGCGCCGTTCGTTTACCGACCCGTAAAAAAGGACGTCTATGTCCTCCTCGGAGGCAGTGGCAATTCGCGTCATTTCCGGGACATACCCGACAGGCACATGGAAAACCCCGTCCCCGTATCCCATTTCGGTGAGCATTTTGATGTTTCGCAGACTATAGTCCCAGACGGGATGCCGCCCCAGAAGTGATTTGATGCCTGACCACTGTGAAGACGGGTCAATCTGTTCCAGGTTGTATATGATAGATTTTTGCGGGAGCTTTGCGGCCTGGGCAGGCGTGAGCAGATGTGCGCCGAAGACGATATTCAACCCGTCATCAATGAATTCGTTTGCCCTTATCGTTGCCTTGTGGCCCAGCATCTTCAGCCCGTAAAAGGCGGTCTCCGCTATCTCTGAAAAAGCGGCGCTGTGCGGATAGTTTTTCGGCTGCACAATCACCACCGCAATCTTCCTGTCGATTAAATAGTCCATGCGATAATGTCCTCCTCAACGGCTTTCATCTATTCAATTTCCGTGCCTGGCAGGAAAGTCGCTGTTTTTAAAGCATTTTCATTTCTCCGAGTCAAAATTATGACATTCCGGTTTGAATTTGCCCGGCCCTTTTGAATTAAAATAAAACCGTGCATAGAAAAACGGGAAGACCGCTAAGGAAATGGCTGGTTGCGCTGCTCATATTCGCTGGCGTTCTGGCCACTTTGCCTGCTTTTTTGAACCTGAACAGGTACAGGGGGCGGATAGAGGAAGCGGCATCGAAGGCCCTGAATATGACAGTGCGCATCCGCGGCGGGATAGGTTTTTCCGTGCTGCCTTTTTTGAAAATCAATATGAATGACGTCCACATCGCCAACCGGGGAAGAGAGCTTTTTTCCGCGGCGGGCATTTCAATAGCCCCGGACCTGAGGGCCCTTGTTTTAAATAAAAACTTTCAGGTCAGGGGCATCGCTTTGAACAAGCCGGTCATCTTCATAGAGAAGGACAGGGACGGCATCTATAATTTTGAAACAGGCAGCGAGGCCGGCAGCGGGCAAAGTCTTCCGCTTTCGTCCTTTTCTGTAAAAAACGGAGAAGCGGTCTATCTGGACGCGATGACCGGCGAGAGGGACTTTGTGAAGGGACTCGATGCCCGGATTAAAATCCAGCCCGGCGGGACAGGGCAGAAGGGGTTTTTTTTTACTGGCTCCCTCCGCGCCAGCGGTTCCGTGCGCTTGAAAAGCTTGCAGATAGATAATGTCTATGCTTATGACCTGAACTCCGGCATCAGGTGTGAAAAAGGCGTGATCGATTTCAGTCAGATCAGGGCTGGCTTTTACGGCGGAAAGGCCGAGGGCAGTCTGAGGATCGAGACCGCCGGAGACGATACGCGATTCAAGCTCGAACAGAAGCTTTCCGGAGTCGATCTGGAACAGCTCCTGCCGGAGCATGAAAGGCGTCTCCGCGGCAAACTGGATGCCGGTGTCGATTTGGCGGCTGAGGAGAGGGACGGACAGGGGCTGAGCAGGAACCTGCGGGGTGAAATTTCGGCCAAGGGGAAAGATATCACCATAAAAACGGTTGACATCGACAAGGTCATAGAAAAATATGAAAGGAGCCAGAATTTCAATCTCCTGGATATCGGCTCCGTTTTTGTGGCCGGGCCTTTCGGCCCGCTGCTCACAAAGGGTTATGCTTATGCGGATCTTTACAGACAGGTGGGCCGTGGGGAGAGCCGCATACGGGAATTTGTCTCCGCCTGGAGGATTGAAAAGGGGATTGCCGAGGCCAGGGATGTGGCGTTTTCAACCCGGAAGAACCGGGTGGCGTTCCGGGGCGGCCTCGATCTGGTCAACGAACGCTATCAGGATTTTACCGTTGCCGTACTCGATAAAAAAGGGTGCGCCAGGATAAAGCAGGAGATAACGGGGCCTTTCAATAATCCCAAACCCGCGGGCATAGGCGCAAAAGCGGTAATAGCACCGCTGGAATCGATCTTCAGCAAGGTGAAAAATCTGGTTGCACCCTCTTGCAAGCCCTTTTATACGGGCTCTGTCCGCCAGCCGTAAGGCGAAGTTTTTATTTAAAAACGCTCTATTGGCAAAAAAAAGCGTCCCTGGGGGGGGCGCTTAGCCGGAGGGGAAAAGGACAAAGCCAAAAATTTTTTTGCTATGTTTTCACAAGTATATAAGCCACTATATAAAAGAAAATGAACAAATCAGCCAAATCGAGCAAATACAAGATAAAACTCCCATTAAGCTATTCTAATAATCCGCAACGAGTTAATTCAGTGACCAGGGTCACAAGAAAAGGAGGTCTTTTTTATGAAAGGTTTTATAACCGGAGCGGTCCTGACATTTGGCAGCGTGCTGGTTTTATTTGCGGGTACCGGATTTGGAGACGGCGCCTCAGCCAGGCAGGAGCAGGCGGCAAAGACGGCAATGGGCTTCATGCAGGAGCTTGGCGCGGCGTTCAGGAAGGAAATGGCCGCTGGCGGCCCGGCCGGGGCTGTAAACGTGTGCAGCGAGGTTGCCCCGCAGATTGCGGGGCGGATATCCCGCGAGACCGGCTGGAAGGTAACACGGGTTGGCACAAGAGTGCGCAACCCCCTCCTGGGTATGCCCGATGCGTGGGAGCAGAAAGTCCTGCGAGAGTTCGAAAAGAGGGCCGCACGGGGCGAAAACATAGACAAGATGAGCTATTCACAGGTGGTTTCCGAGCCGGATGGCAAGTTCTTCCGTTATATGAAGGCCATCGGCATGAAGCCGCCCTGCCTTGCATGCCACGGCCCTGAAGAGCAGATAGCCCCTTCCGTCCGGGCCATCCTGAAGGAGCGCTATCCGCACGACAAGGCGACAGGATACAAGGCAGGCGACCTGCGCGGCGCGATAAGCATCAAGGAACCCCTGCAATAAAAGGGCTTACTGGCGGCGTGAGATCAGGCCTCCGGCTCGACCGGGGGCCGTGATTTCTGTCATTTAAGGAAAAGCAATGAAATGGCAACAATCGCGCCGATTGCCAGCGCTGGATACGGGCTCATCCTGAACAGGACCAAGACGATGCTGACGAGTGCGGTTACGGCCAGGGCAATGGCGATTAAGAGTTTTTTGGCTAATTCCCGTCTCAGGCGTTCTTCTTCGGGGGCCAGTTCCCTTTCCCCGTTCAAAGCCCGTATTCCTTCCACCTGGAATCGACCAGTTTCCTGGTCTCATCTGACATCTCGATATCCGGCGGCCACTCTCTCGCAAAGCCTTCGGAGGGTATTTTTTTGGTGGCGTCTATGCCCATCTTGCCGCCGTATGCGGGGATGGCCGAGGCGTGCTCCAGCACATCCAGCGGCCCTTCCAGGATGACCACGTCCCGCTTGGGGTCCACATTGTTGCCGATGCGCCAGAGGACTTCCGAGAGGTCCTGCACATTCACCCATTTGTCTACTATCACTATCATCTTTACGAAGCTCATCTGCCCCATGCCCCAGAGGGCGTACATTATCTTCCTTGCGTGGCCCGGATAGCGCTTGTCTATCGAGACCATGGCAAGGTTGTGGAACACACCCTCAAGGGGCAGGTTTATGTCCACTATCTCGGGGAGCTGCTTCTTCATGAGAGGCAGGAAGATGCGCTCCGTGGCCTTTGCGATATAGCAGTCCTCCATCGGGGGCTTGCCGACGATCGTTGCCGGATAGATGGCGTCTTTGCGCATGGTGATGCAGGTTATATGGAAGACAGGGAACATGTCCTGAAGGCTGTAATAGCCCGTGTGGTCCCCAAAGGGGCCTTCAAGCCTCCGCTCCTGCGGGTCCACATAGCCCTCCAGCACTATCTCCGCGTTCGCCGGGACCTCTATATCGGCAGTCTCGCATTTTACAAGCTCGACCGGCGCCCCGCGCAGGAAACCCGAAAAAAGCATCTCGTCTATGCCCTCTGGCAGCGGAGCGGTTGCCGAATACATCGTGGCCGGGTCTGAGCCTATCACCACCGCCACGTCGAGCCTTTTGCCCAGCGCCTCCGCCTTCCTGTAGTGGCGGGCCCCGTCCTTGTGCATGTGCCAGTGCATGCCCGTCGTGCGCCCGTCATAGACCTGCATCCGGTACATGCCGCAGTTGCGGGAGCCGGTTTCGGGGTCCTTCGTGAAGACAAGGGGCAGGGTGATGAATTTGCCTCCGTCCAGCGGCCATGTCTTCAGAATGGGCAGTATGTCCAGAGAGGGATTTTCCCTTATTATGACTTCCTTGCACGGGCCGCTCTTTACGTATTTTGGTATGAAATCGGAGAGTTTTTTTAGCTTGGGGAGGGCCTTCAGCTTTTCAATAAGGTTTGTGGGTATCTCCGGCTCCAGGAACTCAAGCATCTTGCCGCCTATCTCGTCCAGGCTTTCCACTTCGAGGGCGAGCTTCATCCGCTCGTAGGAGCCAAAGAGGTTGACCACGCACGGGACTTTCGAGCCCTTTGGGTTTTCGAAAAGCAGGGCGGGGCCCTCCGCCTTCACGACGCGGTTGTTTATCCCGGCTATCTCCAGCACGGGGTCTGCCTGGGCTGAAACACGCTTCAGCAGGCCGCGCCTCTCCAGCGCGGAGATGAATTCCCTCAAGTCCCTGTAGGCCATCTCCGATTATAAAGTGCGGCGCGGATTAATGTAAAGGTGCCGACTTGCCTCATCAGAAATCTAAACGAAACCGATTCGTTGCCTCATTTAAGAATCTAAACGAAAATAGCCTCTTGGATTTCGATTCAGGAGGCGGGAATGGGGCTGACGATGGACGAGAAGAGGT
>JAJYJS010000001.1:0-26328 GCA_021789215.1 Nitrospirota bacterium
TTCAGGAAATGGCCCTCCATGCGCCACCAGTCGCCCTCTATCCCGCCCGGATGGATTATCAGGTCGCGGGTATAGGTTTTTCCGTCAACAGTTATCCTGCCAAACGAGTAAGAGGTTATCTCCATGAAGAAATTCTATAACACTCCGGGGCGGGAATCCACCGTTTGTTTTTTATCGCACAATGCGCATGCTTTTACGCTATTTTCGTACCGGCTTCACCGGGCACCTTGCGAATACACGTGATATAATTTATCCTTATTGTAAGGAAGTAAGGAAAAATGCTTGCAAAGGCCTCATACAGATCGGTCAGGATAATAAGGGCTTCGGCCCTGTTAAAGATGTTCGAGTGAAACTCATATCCTGTATTTCCCCCTGGCCCTGTAACCCCTTATCTTTATCAGTTCCGCGAACATCCTTGCCGGGTCCCGGAAGAGCCGCACCCTGGAGTTGGGCTCGTTTGTCCACCTGACCGGGACCTCCTTTATCCGGCGGCCCGAAAGCCTTGCAAGATAGAGTATCTCCACATCGAAGCTGAAACCCTTTACGAGCCCAGCGCCAAAGAGTTCTTTTGCGACATCGGTCCTGAAGAGCTTGAACCCGCACTGAGTGTCCCTGATGCCCCCAAACAGGATAAGCCGTACAAGCAGATTGAAGGTTTTTCCCATGCCCTGCCTGTACCAGGGCTGCCTCCGCCTTATATCCGATCCGGGCAGCGCCCGCGAGCCTATCACAATATCGCAGCCCTGTCCAGGGAAAGGCAGCATCTTTTCAAGCTCCTCTACGGGGGTGGAGAGGTCGGCGTCGCAGATAAGCGAAAGCCCGTATCTTGCGGCCATGACGCCTGTCTTGCAGGCAAAGCCCTTCCCGCTGTTTACGGGGTTATGGATGAATTTTATGCCAAGCTCAGCGGCAAGCCCCCGGGCAAGCGCCGCGGTGCCGTCGGCGCTCCCGTCGTCAACCACAATTATTTCGAACTCGCGCCCCTGCCGTTTAAGGTAATCGTGTATCCTGCAAACCGTGGAAGCCAGCCTCGCCTCTTCGTTATAGGCAGGGATTATGACAGAGAGTGAATCCATTTCAATCTTTTTAATTATATCAATTCGCCTTTTAAAAAACCTTTGTTTCTGATATACTTTGCCAATGAAAAGGCATCCGGAAGCCGCTGTTTTCCTGGCATTGGCCTTCACGGCGCTCTCCCTGTTCAGCCAGGTCAAGGCATGGGCCATAGATGTGGGCAAGCCCGCGCCGGAGTTCGTCCTCAAGGACCTGGACGGCAGGATGACATCCATAACGGCGCTCAGGGGGAAGGTGATAGTGCTCAATTTCTGGGCGACGTGGTGCCCGCCGTGCAGAAACGAAATCCCCGTCCTGAACAATTTTTATAAAAAATACCGTGCAAAGGGGCTTCAGGTAATAGGCATAACCAGGGATGACGCGGGCGACATCCGCAGTTTCATGAAGGAAATCCCCATCCTCTATCCGGTCATCCCGGATTACCAGGCAAAGGCCTTCATGCTTTACAGCGTCGCTCCAATACCGGTGACCTATGTAATCGACAAGGGCGGGACGATACGCAAGAAGATAATGGGAGAGGTCGAGCCCGCGGAGCTGGAGCAGGCGGTCAGGGGCATCCTCTAACAGGATGAAAAAGTCCTCATTTTGGTCATTGCGAGGAGCGCAAGCGACGAAGCAATCTCATAAGTAATTGATTTTTCCAAAGACGTGCTTGCTTCGCTCCGCTCGCAATGACAGCCGAAACAGTTTTTCAGCAGCCTGCTGAGTCTTCCCCTCTCGGCGTTTTAGAAAATCAATACGGGTTCCAGAGGTGGCATGCCACCAGCCTTCCGGTTTTGCCCGAAGGTTGTCCGAGCCGCGGGACAACCTTGTCGCACGGACTGAACCTTTTTGGGCACCTCGGATGGAAAGGGCACCCGGGTGGAACGTCTATTGGGCTTGGCACATCGCCTTTGGGCACCTCCCTCCGGGATTTGCCGGGCTTCAATGAAGGTGCGGAGGCGAAGAGGCCGGCCGTATAGGGGTGCAGGGGTTCTTCGAACAGGGAGGGGGCCCCGGACTGCTCCACCACCTTCCCAAGATACATGACGGCCACCTCGTCGCTCAGGTATTCAACCACCCTCAGGTCGTGGCTTATGAAGATGAAGGAGATGCCGGAGTTCTCCTTGAGTGAGGAGAGGATGTTCAATATCTGGGCCTGTATGCTCACATCGAGCGCCGAGAGGGGCTCATCGGCGATTATCAGCCTTGGCGAGACGGCAAGCGCCCTCGCGATGCATATCCTCTGGCGCTGCCCCCCGCTGAACTCGTGCGGGTAGCGGTCGAGGACCTCCTCGCCAAGCCCCACGCTTTTAAGGATCCCGGCCACCTTAGGCCTCAGCTCGCCCCTTCCGGCCAGCCCGTGTATGCGGAGCGGCTCCGAGACCGTATCGAAGACCGTTATCCTGGGGTTGAGAGAGGCAAACGGGTCCTGGAAGATTATCTGCACGGCGCGCCTGAACGCCTTCATCTGCTGCCGGTCGAAGCCGAATATGCTCCGGCCCTCGAACTTGACATCACCGGCCGTGGGCCTGGAAAGCGCAAGCAAAACCCTCGCAAGCGTCGATTTTCCAGAGCCGGACTCCCCAACGATGCCTAACACCCGGTTTTCGGCAACCTGGAGGCTGACGCCGCCAACCGCCTTCAGCCATGCCTCTTTCCCGAACATGCTTTTTTTGACCGGGAAGTGCTTTACGACGTTTTCGGCCTCGATTATAGGCGCCAAGCCATCTCCTCCGCGCGGATGCACCTTGCGAAATGGCCGGGGGCCACCTGCCTCAGCTCAGGCTCCTGCCTCTCGCATCCAGGTATCACATAGGGGCAGCGGGTTGAGAATTTGCAGCCTGCGGGCAGGTCCCATGGCGGGGGCACCGAACCGGGAATCGGTTTCAGCGGCGTACCGCGCCTGCCCTTTAAGGGTATGGACTCCAGCAGCCCTATCGTATAAGGGTGCTTCGGGCCTTCGAATATCTCCTTAACCGGGGAGACCTCCACAAGCCTTCCGGCATACATCACCCCCACCTGTTCGGCATGCTCGGCTATCGTGCCCAAATCGTGCGTTATAAGGAGGACGGACATATTCCTTTCCTCCTTCAGGGTGTTTATCAGCTCCAGAATCTGCGCCTGGATGGTGACATCCAGGGCGGTCGTCGGCTCGTCAGCCACCAGCAGCGAAGGCCCGCAGGCTATCGCCATGGCAATCATCACGCGCTGGCGCATCCCGCCGGAGAGCTGATGAGGGTAGTCGTTCACCCGGTGCTCCGGCGCGGGTATCCTGACGGAAGAAAGCAGCTCGATGACGCGGCTGTCGGCCTCTTTTCTTGAAATGCGGAGATGGGCCTGGAGGGCCTCCCTTATCTGATAGCCTATCTTCAGGACGGGGTTCAGCGAGGTCATCGGCTCCTGGAAGACCATGGAAATCTCCCTGCCCCGGATGGAGCGCATCTCCTCCTGCGAAAGCCCTATCAGCTCCCTGCCCCTGAACCTTATGCTGCCCCCGGCCGACGCGCCTGCCGGCAGGATGCCCAGAAGCGAAAGGGCCGTAAGGGACTTGCCTGAGCCGGACTCCCCCGCCAGACCGAAGAAACTGCCCTCGCCGATTGTGAAACTGAGGTTATTTACTACCTTGACCGGCCCGCCTCTGCCCTTGAAAGAGATGCTCAGGCCGCCTGCTTCAAGAAGGGGCACTCTAAGACTGTTCCTTTTCCTTTACAAGCTTCAGATACGTTCTTGCTTCCTTCAGGCCGGGCATGTGCCTGAGCGCGGCTTCCCATTCCTCTATCGCGAGCCCGGTAAGCCCTTGCGTGTAATATGTAAGGCCAAGCTGCACCCAGGCCGGCCCGAAATCCGGGTTAAGCTCCTTGGCCCTGGTCAGCTCCGTGACGGCCTCATCAAAAAGTTTCTTGTTCCTCAGCGCAACGCCAAGCTTCGTGCGTACGTCCGCAAAGCCGTCATTCAGGCGGAGCGCCTTCCTGTATTCCTCTATGGCCTCCTCCGTCATGCCGAAATCCATATACATATTGCCCAGCCTGTAGTGCTCGTTTGCGAACTTGCCCGCAATGAAGGGGTCCGCCGCCTGCGGCGTCGGATGGGCTATCTGGGCGGCCTTCGAAAAGACGTCCTGCGCCTTCTTGAACTCATTCATCTCGTTGTAGGTAATCGCAAGGTTTAGCGACGCCTCTGTGTATCTGGGGTTAAGCCGGAGCGCCTTCTCGAGATACTCGGCGGCCTCTTCCAGCTCGCTTTTCAGATATGCGATCACCCCAAGCTTGTTGAGCACGTCCGCATAGCCGGGATTTATCCTTATCACGTCTTTCAGAAAAGGCTCCGCCTCGGAGTACTTCCCCTCTTCAAATAAGGCGGTACCCTGTTTATACAGCTCTTTTAAAAGGGAATCCATACAGGTTGAGTATAAGAACTGGCCTTGAGGGTTGTCAAGAACGATGTGGGAAACCGCTCCAAAGCCGTTCAGCCCGCGCCGTACCCAGCCTGCTCAGGGGCCTGCGCGAGAATTTGGCATGGATATTGTATTATTAGGATGTATTCAGGCACGGTTTTGAAAAAAATGCCTTGAATGCGGGGCAAGGAGGTGTATAATTTGATTATGAAGAGGCTTCTTTTCGTAATGGTGACGGCTTTGCTCCTGGTTTCCTGCGCGTCTCCGGTCTTAAGGAAGGACCTGCTCCAGAGGGGTTCGAGGAAGCCGGATTTCGCCAGGATGATGCAGGACCCGGACTTTTACAAGGACAATCTTTACGTGCTTGGCGGGACGATAATCCGCACACATGTCACGCCTGCGGGCAGCATGATAGAGGCGCTCTATGTGCCTGTTGACTCGAAAGGCTATCTCAAGGACGTGGAGCCCAGAGAGGGAAGGTTCTTCGCGCTTTATCCAAAGAACGAGGGGTTCCTGGACCCCATGATCTATAAAAAGAACAAGGCCGTGACAATGGCGGCCGAGTTCATCGGCACCCATACCACCAAGGTCGACAAGACCGATTACGCATTCCCGCTTTTCCGGATAAAGCAGATCTATCTCTGGAAAGAAGAGGAATATTATCCGTACTATCCTTATTACCCTTATTCCACATATCCCTACTACGGTTATCCATACTATAACCAGCCCTTTCCTTACTCGCCCTACTCGCCTTATTACGGCCCCGGGCCCTACTGGTGGGACAGGTCTTCCCCGTTCTGGTGGGACAACCCCTGGTGGAACTACCATTATTCCCAGCCGCCCTTCTGGCGCCCCTGAACCCGCGGTCAAGGCCCTGAACCGGAACTTGGACGCCCCTGAACAGGATCAGCCTGCCAGGGCTATCCAGACAAAGGCTATAAGGACGGAGGCGGCCGTAACGGGAACGCCCGCCCTTGCGTGCGTCCTGAAGCCTATCTTCACGCCGTAAACCCCGGCCTGTTCGATTATTATGAGGTTTGCGATGCTGCCCACGATGAAGAGGTTGCCCGCATAGGTGCTGATTAATGCAAGCACATAAAGGTTATGGACAGAGCTTAAACTTATGTTGCGGAGCAGGAGCATCACGGCTGGCACGTTGCTGAGGATGTTGCTCAGGACAAGGGTTACGGCGGACAGGGAATAGGGGTTGTCCATGTCCAGTCCGTGTGAGCGGAGAAAGCCCAC
Organism: Nitrospirota bacterium; assembly: GCA_021789215.1. Taxonomy (GTDB): domain Bacteria; phylum Nitrospirota; class Thermodesulfovibrionia; order Thermodesulfovibrionales; family JdFR-88; genus JAJYJS01. The sequence continues at coordinate 5,696 of JAJYJS010000001.1, forward strand.
CGCCTCCCCCGGCAGGCCGTACCTGGCCATGCCTTCCACCACTATGAAAAGGGCGCAAAAGAGCGTTATCAGGTGCCAGTCCACAAGCCCCAGTATGGAACGGGTGGGTATCCTCCTGCTTGCAAGCAGTATTCCCGCGGCGATAATGGCGGAAAGCGCCCTCGGCACCGGGGTGAAAAAGAGCAGTATGAGGACGCCTGCTATCAGCAGGCCCTTTCTTGTCTGGTGGAGGTCATGCTCCGGGGGCTGAAAGTCCTCTCTCTCTTTCCCGGAGAGGCCGGAGGCCGCGCCAGCCCACCTGCCCCTGTACAGCGAGAGGATTATGAAATAAGCCGCCGCAAGAGACAGCGCAGAGGGCGGCACACACCAGAGCAGGAAATTCCCGAAATGGAGGCCGCCCACCTGCCCTATGAGCATGTTCTGCGGATTTCCTATGATGGTGGCGGCCGAGCCGATATTGCTTGCAGCGGCAAGCCCAAGCAGGAAGGGCACCGGGTCCATAGCGGCCCCCATTGCGGAGGCGCACACGACCGGGGTAAAGGCGAGGCAGACTATGTCGTTTGCCAACAGGGCGGAGAACACGCCGGAAACAAGCATCAGGGCGCCAAGGAACGCCTCCGGCCTCTTTATGAGCCTTGTAATCCGTAAGGCCACGCTCGCGTAAAACCCGCTCAGGCGGAACTGGGCGGAAACGACCATGAGCGAATAGAGCAGGAGTATTGCCGGGAAGTCTATCGCCTTCACGGCCTCTTCCGGGTTCAGGACGCCTGTGGCCACCATGGCGATGGCACCAAGCAGGGCGATGCCCGTCCGGTCTATCGCAAGCCCCGGTATGCCGCCAAGGGCGATTCCCGCGTAGGTGAGTAGGAAGATGCCTGCCGAGATGTCAGAGGGGCTCAATGCCATAGGAGATTATTTTAGCTCATAACGGGGGAAAGAGGATGGGGAGTTATGCGGATCCCCTCGCCCTTTGGGAGAGGGGCAGGGGTGAGGGAAAAGAAAGCGGGTCCTTTGCCAGTTATTCGAAAATGTCAGTTGTTCGAAAAGCTCTGGAGGGTCTCAGCCGCCAGTTTCCCGACCGAGGTCTCGACAATCCCTTCCCCGTCAAAATAGGAGAAACCAGCGCTGTCATCGACCATCTTTCTTATCTCCCCGGCGTAGGTGCCGTCCTTGAGGTTCCTCATCACCAGCAGGGCGTTGCCGCGCAGTTCGGCGCTTCCGCTGTGGAGGTAAAGGAATGCAAGCTCCCTGTACGGGAGCACCAGGTCAGGCGCCGTAACGGCTAGCTGGGCCAGGGCGCTCAGTATCCCGGCAGTGAACATCTCCTCGTCCCGGAAGGAAACCAGTATCGGGACCATATGGGAAAAAGTGCGGGGGTTGTGCTTTATGACCTCCCCTATCATCTCCGGGGCGCTCCAGGGGTTCCCGCCGGACTCGTCGCGCATCATCGTCATGAGCCTGTCGATTGCGGCTTTCGCGTCTGTCTGCCGCATCTGCCTGGAAAGGAGGCCGAAGGCGCGGATGGCCCGCCAGCAAACCAGGGCTGTTTTATCATATGTGAGCGCGATAAGCCTTCTCAGAAGGGTCTTGTCCGTTTTCCCAAGCAGGAGGAGGCCTTCGTAATCGCCCGCCTCAAGCAGCTCCCTTATCCTGTTTTTTGTATCGCTCACGATGGTCCCAAACCCGTATAAATGATAACACATCAAAGCCGCGCGGGTGCGCGGCGTCCTTGACAGGGCAGTCCAATATGATAAGTTTCAATAAGGAGATTTGTGCAAAAGCAGACTAAAAGAGCAAAAAAGTAAAAAGCAGGAGGAGGAAAAAACAATATGGCCGTAAAAACGATGGCATATGAGGCAAAGGACTACTCGGAGCTGATAGGCATAGAGGGGTTCAGCGAGGAGCTGCTCAACAACCATTTCACCCTTTACAAGGGCTATGTCACGAACACGAACAGGATACTTGAGACGATGGCCGACCTTCCAAAGGACGGGAAAGACCCGCGCTTTGCCGAGCTTAACAGGCGGCTCGGCTTCGAGTGGAACGGGATGAGGCTCCACGAATACTATTTCGACGCCCTGGGCGGCGAGGGCAAGATAAGGGAAACCGGAAAGATCGCCAAAAAGCTGGCCGATGAGTTCGGCAGCTTCGAGGAATGGGAAAAGTCTTTCAAGGCCGTGGGGGGCATAAGGGGTGTGGGATGGGCCGCCCTCTATCACGACCCCAACACGGGCAGGTGCCTCAATTTCTGGATAAACGAACACCACGTGGCGCACCCCTCAAGCTGCCAGCTCCTGCTCGCGCTGGACGTATGGGAGCACGCCTTCATGCTCGATTACGGGCTGAACAGGAACGAATACATAGAGGCCTTCATGCGCAACATCAACTGGAACGTAGTGGAACAGAGGCTTGAAGCGGGGGCGAACATATGGAAATAAAGGAGCAGAAAAAACAGCTTCCCCTGGAGATGAGCGAAGGGTTCATAAACCTCCTCAAGCAGTGGAAAGAGCTTGAAGACGAGACGATAGCGGACTCCGGCGAACTGATGGAAAAAAGCGGCAACCCGGTCGTAAACATGGTAATGGAGATGATAAGGCACGATTCCCAGAAGCACAAGGCGATGCTCGGGCTGCTCATAAACGGCCTCACCAGCCAGCACATACACCTGAACCCGGACGAACTGGCCCCCCTGGCCGGGAGCCTCAACAAGCACATTGAAGCGGAATCCAAGTCCGTCGAGATAGCCACCAAGGCCCTGGAACAGAGCGAACTTTTCGTCACGCGCTACATCCTGACCATGCTCCTTGCGGACGAGGCCAAGCACCACAGGCTTCTGGGCGACCTGAACGAGGTGATGCTTAAGAGGGCAACCATCTTCGTGACATAAAAAGGGGGCCGTCACCCGATGGACGCAAGCAGGTACTACGAGCTTTTCCGCTTCCTCATGAGGCAGTACTGCCACCTGGAAGAGGACATCGAGTTCGTCCCGGACATAAAGGGCTGGAGCGAACAGCACGGGATGGGAGCAGACAAGGCTGACGAGGCCAGGCTGCTCAAATTCATCCCGGAGGACTCATCCGGGTGCATGCTGCTTGTCCGCAAGGACATGCCCGAAGAGCTTGTAAACGAGCGGATAAACGCCCTCAGGATGCGCTCGCAGATGATAAAGTCCGTGCGGAGGGACTGGGCCGACCTGCTCGACACGCCCCACAAGCGTCTGGCGTATTTTTTCCTGAGCGAGTTCGCCCTGGCCCTCCCGGAAACCGGCGGGGACGCCTTCCGCGCCGACGAATGGGCGATAGGCGAGATGCACACCCTGGGATACATCAAGCCCCAGGACTACGAACGCACGCCCTGAGCCTGTTTTTTCAAATCAGTCCGGCAGGCCGAAATAGAATGTGGAGCCCTTGCCCGGCTCGGATTTAACGCCTATGCAGCCGCCGTGGCGCTCGACTATCTTTTTGCAGATGGCAAGGCCTATCCCCGTGCCGGGATATTTGCCCTTTTCATGCAGGCGCTGGAACACAATAAAAATGCGCTCATAGTCCTCGCTCCTTATGCCTATCCCGTTGTCGCTGACAAGGAAAAGCCACCCCTGCCCCATTTGTTCGCACCCCGCGGGGTTTTTCTCCCCCTCGGCCCTTTCGGCCCTGATGGCAATCCTCGGAGGCTCCTCCCGCCTGTACTTTATCGCGTTGCCCAGCAGGTTCTGAAAGAGCTGGACTAACTGCGTTGCGTCGCCTTTTACAACGGGCAGGTTTTTTTGTCCGGACTCAACCCTGGCCCCGCTTTCCTCTATTGCCATTTTCAGGTTCAGGACGGCCTTTTCCAGCGCCGCCGCCATATCGACGGGCGCGAAATCCCTTTTGGTGGTGCCCACCCTGGAATAGGCCAGCAGGCCGCTTATAAGCTCGTCCATGCGTTTTGTCCCTTCCATTATATAAGTTATGAATTCCCTGCCCTTGTCATCGAGCACGCCGCTGTATTTCCTTTTAAGCAGCCCTGCAAAGCCCGCCACGGTGCGCAGGGGCTCCTTCAGGTCGTGGGACACAATATAGGCAAACTGCCTGAGTTCCCCGTTTGCCGCCTCGACCTCCATCTTGCTCCTGTAGAGCATCTGCTCCCGCTGCTTCAATTCCCTGAACAGCAGGTCCTGGGGCCTCACCAGCCCCGTCTCTATGATGGCCTTGTATATGAGGAAGAACCCTGTGATTTTCAGGAAATGCCCGGCCACGATAAAGGGGTCGTAAACGCCCACATAGAAGGTAAAGCAAAGCTCCGAGGCGATTATTGCGGCTATCGAGGCGTAGAGCAATTTAAGGACGCCCGGGTCGAAACTGTCTTTATGCCTGTGCAAAATGTAAATGGACGCAGCCAGCATGAGGACTATGGCGTACTCGCTTATTTTTTTGAAGGGCGTAAGCCCCACGCCCTCAATATAGCACGCGGGGAAGTTGTGCCACTGGAAAACGGAAAGGAGCAGCAGGGAAGTAACCGCAAAATAAGCCGCAAATACAGGGCCTGTCCTGATTTTTCTGCCGGTGAGCATCGGGGCGGCAAGGAACGAGACCGCCTGGATGAAGCGGGCGATTATCCAGAGCTGAGTGGCCGCATTCGCCCCCTGCAAGTCCGGGAAGACCCCCATCCCCTCGTAGGCAAGCGCATGCAGAAAATCCACCGCGCCCACAAAAAGAAACGATAGCCCGATAAAGAGCAGGTAGCCGTTTTTGATGTTCCGGCGGGAATTCCATGCCAGCATGAAAATGCCGCCTGCCACTATGACGCTGAAAAGCTCGGCCATGGTGTGAAACAGGAGGAAATTATGAAGGCTTATGACGTAGAAGACCGCAAGAACGGCCAAACCGGCAAGGATTTGAACGATCATGGGCTTTCTCAAAGCAAAAAAAGGTTTTCCCATGAGGCTTCTCTCATTATGATAGCAAACTTTTCCGGAGTAACCGGGCATGGTCCGGGCAAAAAAACGGGATGGGGGAGATTTTCAGGAGGTCTCCTCGATCTTGAGCCTCAGGTCCTTGAGGTATTTTATATGCTCCTCCTCCTTGTGCATAAGCTCCTCAAGAAAGACCCTGGTGGCGGGTTCATCCACCTCCTCCGACAGCTTTTTGTAGAAAATGCGCGAATCGGCCTCCAGCCTGAGAGCCACAATAATGGCGCCCAGTTCGTCTATGAAGGTGTAGTCCTTCAGCCATTGCTCGACATCCCCCACCGGGATGTTGCCTTCCACCGCCTGGGGCCTGAGCCTGCCCTTGAAGTCCTCAAAGGAGAGCTGCTCCCTGTCTTCCATCAGGGCCTGGTAGAGATAACGGATGTAGTCCATATGCTCGGTTTCCCAGCCGGCCAGCATCCGGAAGGCGTTGCGGGCCACCTCTTCATGGGCGTTTGCGGCCGCCCTCGTATAGAACTCGTTGGTGCCTTTTTCCATCGTGTATGCGTCTATCATCGCCTCGATAAGACCTTTCTTGTCCATCGCTCCTCCATTTCGGGTTGATCAGCCTGCCAGATTATATCACGCGCCGGGAAGGGCTTTAACCCCCATTTTTTGCGTTCAGTTTGAATGGTGATATACTTCGGATAGATTTTCACGAAATACCTGAATCCGGAGGGAAATACCATGGCCAAATGGATAATCGACTCTGACCACTCTGTTGCGGGGTTTGCGATAAGATACCTGATGACAGCCAATATCCGGGGCATCTTCAGCAGGATAACAGGCACTGTCAATTTCGACCCGCCGGACCTGCCGGCCCTTTCGGTGGAGGCGAGGATAGAGATCGCCACTGTTTCCACCGGGGTGCGCAAAAGGGATGAGCACCTCCTGAGCGCCGACTTCTTCGACGCCGCAAAGTTCCCGGACATGACATTCAGGAGCACCAGGGCCGAGCCGCTTGGAGAAAACCGGTTCCGGCTCCACGGGGACGCGGCCATCCACGGGATTACGCGCCCGCTCACGCTTGAGGGCGAGTACGCGGGGCCGGTGAAGCTGCCGGAGTTCATCGGGGGCGAGACGAGCATCGGGTTTGTCTGCCGGGGGCTTGTAAACCGCGAGGACTTCGGCATCACATGGGGCAGCACCCCCATGGAGGGCGGACTCGTGGCGGCAAAAGAGATACAGATAACACTGGACATCGAGGCGGACATGTCATAAGCTGAGCGGCTTCATCCCCATCTGCGCCGCATGCAAACCAAAAAATACTCCCGCTGCTCCTGATAATTATTAATCTTCCTAAAATAGAAACATCATGCCGCACATCCGTCATGCCGGCGAACGCCGGTATCCAGTGACTTCACTTCAAAAAAATAAGGCAAAGCCGCTGGGTTCCCGCTAAAGACATGCGGGAATGACGGCATGGGATGTTCAGACTATTGTGAGAACATTAGTAAAATTTGATGAAAATTAAAGATTCCGCTTTTTTTTCCCGAAAGAAGAATTAACGGGCAACCCAAATTTGCGGGGGAGGTTTTTTCCGGTGCTTCGGGATTTAATGGATACAAGCCTCAGAAAAAAGGTATTTGCATTCTTCGGCTTCATAATAATCGGGACCATAACCGGCTTGATAATCGTTCAGCTTGCCTTCAAGAGGGTCCAGGTCGGCGGCGAGGTCTATTCGCAAATCCAGGAAGACATGCAGATTGCCGATGACGTCGCAAAGGCAAGGGTGGATTTCACCCTGATAAAGGAGGGGCTTGCAAGGCTGCTCGTTGCAAACAGCAAGGCCGATGCGGAGACCTGCCAGGCGGACGTAAAGGAACTGAGAGAGCGCACCGACTCCCTTTTAAACGGCATAGGAAAGGGCCTGAAAGACCGCAATCTGGATACGAGCGCCATTGAAAAGGCCCAAAAGTCCTGGGGAGATTTCAAAAACATACTGGACAACGATCTGATGCCCGCGATACTTGACGGAAAGACCGGCGATGCCCGCGAGATAATGGAAGGCGCCCAGGACGAAAAATACAGCGCCTTTTTGAAGGCATCAAAGACCGTGGTGGACGATGTGCGTGCCGACGTGCCGGATATGGTAAAAAAAATACAGAAGGAATCGGGGCTGATAAGGCTGGGCCTTTTGACCGGAGGTCTGATATTCATTGCGTGCCTCCTGGCGCTCCAGAAGGGATTCAATTCATTCGTCATCAGGCCGATAGACGCTGTCTCCAGGAAATCCAGGCTGATGGCCGAAGGAGACTTTGGCCCCTTTGAGATGGCATTTTCCGGCAGGGACGAGATAGGCCGGATGATCGAGGACTTCAAGAGCATGTCCGCAAGGATTGCCGGGTCCATTGACGCGATAAAGCGGGGTACGGAAAAGGTGGCCTCGTCCTCCGTGCAGCTCACGGCCACGGCGGAGGACCTGAACAAAGGCGCAAGGGAGCAAGCCGGACAGACGGACCAGGTCGTGGCGGCCTCCACCGAGATGTCCCAGACCATTCTGGATGTTGCCAGGAACGCCGCCGATGCCGCCGAGGCGGCCAAAAACTCCTCGGAAACGGCCAGGAAGGGCAAAGAGGTGGTTGAAGAGACCGTTCAGGGGATGCTGGGGATAGCCGGGCGCGTGAAGGACACGGCATCGGCCATCGAGGGGCTGGACCATAGCTCCGAAGCCATAGGCGAGATATTGAACGTAATAAACGACATAGCGGACCAGACCAATCTCCTTGCGCTCAACGCAGCCATCGAGGCGGCCAGGGCCGGGGAGCACGGCAGGGGGTTTGCCGTTGTGGCCGACGAGGTAAGAAAGCTTGCCGAAAAGACCGGTTTAGCGACCAGGGACATCATCCAGAAGATATCCGGCATACAGAAGGAGTCCAGAAAATCGGTCGAGGCGATGGAGCTTAGCATTGCCCAGGTGGACTCCGGGGTGCAGATGGCGCAGACTGCCAGTCAGGCGCTGGACACGATCGTCAACGTCTCCCTGAACGCGATGGACATGGTGCAGCGGATTGCGGCCGCCACAGACGAACAGTCCTCAGCCGCGGAGGAGATCGCCGAAAACATGACCAGGATATCCGGGGTCACAACCAACACGATGTCTTCCACGGAGCAGATAAAACGCGCCTCTCACGACCTTGCCGCCCTCGTGGAGGAGATGCGGCGCCACGCCGAGTGGTTTAAAAACATCTAGCCGTCCTTAAGGCTCCATCCAGTCGTTGGGACTGCTGGACTTGAGGCTGGAAGGCGTTTGCGCCTGCCCGTTGTCGTCCTTCCTGACGGCCCCGCTGTCCACGGCGCACGCCGTAAGAGCAAAGATGGCAATGCCCGTCGCTATGGTACAAACAAGCCTGAAAAGGTCTTTTTTCTTTTCCTTTTTTTCTTCCTTCATCCGCTGCCTCCATGAAATTGAAATAATCAAATTTTTTATATATCCTTTTGATGGTAATTGTCAAGAAGGGCCCGTATCTGTGTCTGAGGCCATCTTTCCGGGACCGCGAGACGGCCTTGATTGTATTTTGCTTATTCATCGGGCGGGAAAAGCTGCACGGAATCCGATGGTGAGGTCTGTTCGATATTTTCACTCAGGGGTTTTCAGGCGGTTTCGCTCCTTCATTTTTGAATATGCTTTTAAGGTATTGTTTGAAATTCCCGAGGTTTCTTTCGATAATCCCCACGTCACGCCGGGTTTTGGCCAGCATCAGGGAACCTTCAAACAGGGCTATGAAATGCTCCGACAATGCTCGCGTATCGATAGCCGCCTTTATTGCGCACCCGGCCTTTGCCTCATCCAGCTCGTGTTTTAGCATTTCGGACCACCAGTTGAAGTGCCTGGCGCAAAGCAAGCGGATATCCGGATAGGTATCAGACAGGACTTGGGCAAAATTCCCGAGCAAACAACCTGAACGGCGCTCGGGACTTCCTGACACCTCTATCATGAAATCGATATACCCGAAGATACGCTGGAGAGGGTCTTTTTTCTTAAAAAAAGGGGAATCCAGCACAGCCTTGGACATAGAAGACATAAAATGGTCCAGGACTGCTTTCCCCATGTCTTCCTTGCTCTCGAAATAATGAAAGAAACTCCCTTTGGTAACCTCTGCCGCTGCGCATATTTCTTCCACAGATGTCGCGGTGTAGCCCTTTGCCAGCATCAGCCGCTGCGCAGCTTCCAGCAATTTTACTTTCTTCTCCGAGTCAGTCCTGGCTTTTCGCATACCAATCAGTCGGTATGATTATGAGGAAACCCGGCGAGGAAGTCAAGATTTTTTCCTGGGAGGAGGGCACGTATCTGATGTCAAGGCAAAGTAGCTTAGGTTTGCGCCTGTCCTTGACTGGGCACCCCGATGTGCTAACTTTATTTCAGGGACTGCAAAACGAAAAAATATTTTTTAGAGCAAGGAGGTTTGGATATGCTCACAGCCAGAGACGTAATGCACCCGAGGGTAAGCCTTAACGCAAAGGACAGGGGAGACATTGTGGTGATGAAGCTGATGTCGCCCTATCCCTCGCTGCCCGTGGTGAATGACGAAGGAGAGGTGATAGGGGTGGTCTCGGAGTTCGATGTGCTGGACGGACTGAAGCACCATGCCACCACCCATGAGTTCAGCGCCGAGACGATAATGAGCTGCGGGCACGAGGAACACATGACCGTCTGCAAGGAGCCGGTTACAATCAACCCCGATGCCTCTATAGACGATGTCCTTTCGCTCATCCATTCAAGAGACATCTCCGTATTGCCGGTAGTGGAAAAAGGTTCCATGCGGCTCATCGGCATAATCACCCGCAAGAACCTGATGAACGCCCTGGCCGAGAAAGGCTTCTGGGCCGAGCGCGAATACCACCTTCATAAGGTCTGAAAAGAAAAAACTCCTTTTTTAAAAGACCTTATTTTTTAACCCTCACCCCTGCCCCTCTCTCCCTTGGGGAGAGGGGTACCCGCATAACTCCCCCATTCCCAAAAAATCTCCGGCCCCTATGCCGTCAGCCTTCTGTATATCTCCGTCATCCTGCCCGGCAGTTTTCTTACATCGTCTATCACGATGTAATTCACTCCGCCGTACATGTGGGGGAGGTATCCGCCCGCCTCCCTGTCTATCGTCACGCAGAAAGAATGTATCCCCTGCTCCCTTGCCTCTATAAGGGCCTTTTTAGTGTCCTCTACGCCGTAGTCGCCCTTGTAGGCGTCGTAGTCCTCCGGCTTGCCGTCGCTTAAGGAAATGAGCAGCTTGGTCCTGGCCTCGACGTCCTTCAATATCCTCACCGAGTGCCTTATTGCGGGGCCCATCCTTGTGTAATCCTTTGGGGAGATGCCCGCTATCCTCTCCTGCACGGTTTTCTGGCCGTAGCGCTCGCCAAAGCTCTTCACCCTGTAATACTGGCAGCGGTTTCTCGTCATGCCCGAAAAGCCATAGATGGCGTAGCGGTCGCCCAGGGCTTCGAGGGCCTCGCACATGAGCACCAGCGCCTCTTTCTCGGCCACGTTCACCCACCCCTTGGTCGAGCCGCTCATGTCCACCAGGAAGAGGACGGCGATGTTGCGCTCCTTCCTGTCGAGCCTCACAAAGAGCCCCTCCGGAGGGTTTACCCCCGCCCGCATATCGGCAAAGGCCTCCGTAACGGCGTCTATGTCCACATCGTCCCCTTCCTTCTGCCCCCTCATGAGCCTGGGCTCCAGCCTGAAGAGTTCGAATTTCTTCCTGAGTATGTTTACATAGCCCCTGTATTTGGCCAGCGTTTCCGCGACAAAAGGCTCCCGTCCGGGGTGGACGTCCCGCTCAAAGAGTGTGCACCATCCCTTCCTGTAGCCGCCCCTCCTGTAGTCCCATTCGTCATATTTCGCGCCCCCGCCCTTCTCCTCTGCGGCAGGCTTTTCCTCCTCCGCCGCCCCGCCCGGCAGATACACAGGATGCCCCTCACCGGCTTCCGCCCCGTCCACAAGGACGCCTCCTGGGATGCCTCCGGCCTTTTCCAGTTCCTTCAGTAGTCCCTCATCCAGTTCGATGAGCCTGCCCCTGATGAGCAGGTATTTTTTCCCCGGCTCAGGCTTTATTTCACGGGAAGGAGGCGGTCCGGGGATTTTTTTGCGCCCGGGCACGAATCCGGGCATCTCGATAACGCGCTCTATCAGCGCATCCAGCCTTTTCCTGAGCCGCTTTTGCCTTGCCCTGATTTCCCTCTCAGCCTCTTCGGGCCTTAACCTCCCAAGGAAAGAACTGCCGATAGGCTCATACGCGCCCGTAAAACCCGCGGTTTTTTCGCAGAGGGCGGAGGCGAGAGATAAATTCTCAAAAGAAGACGCGGCCTTTCCTGCGGCCTTTATCGATTGATGGAGCAAAGGCAAAAAATCCTTTGCAGGGACGTCCCCCTTGACGCTGCCGGAAAGATAAAGCTGGAACAAGGCCTCCGCAAACCCGGTCTTCTCAGGGAGAGAGTGCACCGGCGGCCTTCCCCTGAAAAGCTCTTTTTTAAGTGGCGCGGCCTTTCTGGCAAGCCCCGGCAGCTCCTTTTCAAGGATAAAAGTCCTGTCCAGCCTTGCGGCCTCAAGGATGTTGTACAAATCCAGCGCGAGCGCCCGCTCCGGCAAGCCGGCCAGGGCATCAGGCCGGATAACGGGGTCGAATGTGCCGTACCGGATTTGCGCCCACTTGTGGACCACCGAAAGCTTGTACAGGGCAAAATCCCAGCCCTCTTTCAGCGGAAGAAATACAGTGGACGTATCGGTGTAAGGATCGTTGCCCGCGGCTACGCGCAGCTGGACTCCGGTTATGCCCGCCAGATACCCTTCAAGAAGACGGATGGTCTTCCGGGCAGAGTACTCCCCGGCCCTTTCAAACGCCCTGAGGGATGCGGAGCCGCTTTTGGATATGAACCTTACGGCTGGCTCCAGCCCGCCTGAATCCAGGTGGTCGAATGCCCTGGACAGCCATTCGCTCATCTGCCCGGGGCCCAGAAAGTCCGCCGCTTCGCGCATATGGGCAAGCAACCTTGGCACAACGTTGCTGCTTGTATTGGAGAGGTTGTAAAGGAGGGCCAGGACCTTCTGTCTGAGCCTTTTGTCGAACGAGTCTATTATGTCGATGACAGCCTGTATCTCGGGCTCCTCAAAGAAGTGGAGCCTCATATTTTTCCGCAGGTCTTCCTTCAGGCGCTCGTAATGTGAAAAAGAAAAAGACGCCCTTCCCGGATTAACGGTCTTGTCCGCCATCAAAAGAAGGAGCCCAGTATCTCGGCCAGTGTTTCGAGCATCTCGCGGTCGTCGGTCAGGGGGCCGGATATGGCCGTCTCGCAGGCCTTTACAGGCTCGATGCCTGCCCTTATCAGCTTTGCAGCATGGATGAGGAGCCTTGTGCTGGCCCCCTCTATGAGGCCCCTGTCTTTGAGGTTCCTCGTCTTTCCGGCAAATTGGACAAGCCTCTGGGCCGTCTCCGGGGGGACCCCGCTTTCGTGCCTCACAATCTCGGCCTCCAGCTCCTCCGGCGGGAACGCGAATTCCATGGCCATGAATCTCTGGCGGGTGCTTTCCTTCAGTTCCTTGAGCACGCTCTGGTAGCCAGGGTTATAGGATATGGCGAGAAGGAACCGGGCGGGGGCCTTCAGGGTCTCCCCTTTCTTCTCCACAGGCAGCATCCGCCTGTCGTCGGCCAGCGGGTGAATGACAACCGTGGTGTCCTTTCTGGCCTCCACTATCTCATCGAGATAACAGATGCCCCCCGCCTTTACCGCCTGCGCAAGGGGGCCGTCTACCCATACGGTCTCGCCGCCCTTCACCAGGAAGCGCCCCACCAGGTCTGATGCCGTGAGGTCGTCGTGGCAGGAGACCGTTATGAGGGGACGCTTCAGTTTCCACGCCATATAGTGCATGAACCGCGTCTTTCCGCATCCAGTGGGGCCCTTGAGAAGCACCGGTATGAGGTTTTCGTACGCCGCTTCAAAGAGCTCTATCTCCTTGCCCATGGGAAGATAGTAGGGCTCTTTTTCCACAAAATGCTCTCCGGTCCTGATGGGTTTAGGCCCTTTTGTCTTCATAGGGTGATTATATCACCCCAAATTTTAGAATGCCGGGTCTGCGAAATTGATCTCCCCTGCGTCAAGGGGACTGGTCCCAAAGCCGCAGGGAATACGCTCGCATCCATTTAAGGCTTACGTGATGAAATTGAGGCCAAGGCGGCTGGCGAAACTGACAGCCGCTTCAAATTCTTCCGCCGTGATCCCCCGGTTGATATCCGGGTAAAGGCGGGCTCTCCAGCAGGGATAGTACTGGTCCATGAGATTGACAAGGCATCTGTCCTTGATATTTCCCGCAATCCATTCAAGCACAGGTTTTGTGCAGCACTCAATATGGCCGGGCAGGACAAGATGCCTTACCGTCACCTCGGCCCGGTCTGCGGCGGCCAAATGGTTCCTTGAGCACACTTCAAAATATCTTTTCACCTTTGACAGTCTGAAGGCGCAGGCATCGTTGCCGTATTTGAAATCCGAAAGATACATGTCGACCGCACCATCCAGAATACCCATTGTCCTTTCCGTCATATACATGTTGGAGTTCCAGATGGCCGCTATGTTCGCATCGCAATGTTTAAGGGCTTCGAGAATCCAGAAAAGCTGGGGCGTAGGCTCTCCGCCCACGAAGTTTACGTTTCTTGCCCCTTCCTTTTTCCTTTTCCCGATGATCTCCGCCAGGTGCTTTCCCTCAACCTCCGTGCCCTTCTCATACCACTGTGAAATCATCCAGTTCTGGCAGAACTGGCAATGGAATGAACAACCCATGAAAAAGACCGTATGGCTTGGGCTGATATACGGTTCTTCTCCCATATGCATGAATTCCGATGAAATCAGACAGCGGCTGCCCACGCGGCAGGCCCCAAGCTCTCCAGCCCATCTGTTTACCCCGCATCTTCTCTCGCATAACCGGCAATCTTCCATGACCTTTTCAACCAGCAGGAGCTTCAAATCAAGAAGCGATTTCCCGCCCGTTTTCAGGCTGTCCAATTCCATTTCGCCTGCATCGATTCTTTTCCTGGTTTCGTGAAAGATGTTTGCGAGCTTTCCATGCATATCCCAGAGGCTTTCAACATCTGTCCGCCCGTCAAATTCAGCTTCAATCCTTTTTGCGATCTGGAAGGCTGCGGGCAGCCGCCCCTGGACAATCTTTCTATAGCGGGGGAAGATTTTCCGGATAAGAGGCGCGTCCAATGCGTCTATCGCGCCGGGCCTTGCGAAATACCTCATACATTTATTTTAACATCTCAATTTTGCGGCGGCAGCGGCGCAAAACAGCCCTTTTGTTATAATATCCCCTTTTTCCTGGCCGAGATCAGGGCTTCCCGCCTGCTTTTTGCCTGAAGCTTTTCGTATATGTTCTTGATATGCGCATGGACGGTATGCGCGCTTATGCTGTATTTGCCTGCTACTTCCTTGTAAGTCAGTCCGGACTCTATTTCTCTTAATATTTCCTTCTCCCTCGGGCTCAGGAGATAGAGGTCTTCGGCTGCGCCGCTTTGAAATTCCTGGATTACCCGCCGCGCTATCCTGGGGCTCATGGGCGAGCCGCCATGGTGGAGGTTGTGAATGCTTTCCACAAGCTCTCTGGGCGAGCTCCCTTTAAGGATGTATCCCGATGCGCCGGCCTTTATGGCGGCGAAGACGGTCTGCCTGTCCTCATACACCGTATGGGCCAGTATTTCTATCCTGGGCATTATCTCCTTCGCTTTTTGTATCAGGTCAACGCCCGGCATGCCTGGCAGGCCCAGGTCCACAAGCATGATATCCGGCGACAAGTCAGCCAGTTCCCCAAGCGCCGCTTCGGCTGAGCCGAACAGCCCCGCAACGGAGATGTCCTTTTCCCCGCCAAGAAGGATGCCGAGGTTTTCTCTCAAAAGGCTGTCGTCTTCAACTATGATTAGCCGCACTCTTTGAATATATACGTTTTATACGTCTAAATCCATGTCGCCGTTGGGGTATTTTAAGGGGATGGGCACCTCAAGGCTCACCGTTGTCCCCTTGCCCGAGAGAATTTCGAGGCTCCCCCCGAGGTCTTTTGCCCTCGCCTTCATATTGGCAATACCCCTTCCCCCGGAATTTTTCCCGTTAAATCCCGTTCCGTTGTCGCTGACCGAAAAAAAAAGCCGTTCACGGGTAACAGATAACGAGACGGCAGCCGCATCCCCTCCGGAGTGCTTTATGATATTCGTGAGCGCCTCCTTGTATATCCTCAGGAGATTGAGGCCCAGCAGGGTCCCCGGCTCTCCGGAACCCGGCTCCACGCTGGTATTTATATCAAAAGACTTCCCGTGCGATTCCATGACCGTCCTGCCGTGGTTCCTGAACTCCGCTATCAGCGAGTGCCAGGTCTCGTTGACATCCATACTTTGCATGAAGCTGCGTATGTCCGAGAGGCCGTCGCCTGAAAGCTCCGAGATGGTGCGTAAAGCCTTCCTTGCCTCCTCTTCGGAGGAATTCCGGGCCATTTTCGATATGAGGTTTATGTTAGTGGTAATCCCCCCTATGCCGTCGTGGAGGTCCCTCAATATCTTTTCCTTTTCGAGCCGGTAAGACCTCTCCTTCTCGAGTATTGTCCTGTACTGCTTGATGTTCTCCTCATAATAGGCGGCGTTTTCATATAGAATGCGCGCCTGCTTCAGGAGAGAGCGGAGGACCTGCATGTCCTGTTTTGAGTAAAACCTGTTTTGGAGCTGGCCCATAAGGACCGCGTATTCGGCCGTTTCTCCCTTTCCAAGCGGCAGCCCGACATAAATATCCTGAAAAGGCGCGGCAAGGGGCTGTTGCCAGAAGCCTGCGGGCTCCATCCGCCCCCCGAAAGAATCGAATACGCCATCAGCCCCGTCTTCGCCCCTTTTTATCAATACCATGCGCCTGGGGTTGAAACTCTCCTTAATTGTTTCGGTAAACAGCCTGATTATCGCCTCAGGCGGCTTGCCCGCCGCCCTGTCCGTGAATGACGATACCACCTCCGCTTCGTCCGGGGCGGCCTTTCTGAAAAGCCTGCGAAAATAGCGTCTGAGCCTGTCCCGGAGCGCCGCGTAAAATAGTATGACAAGGGACGTGAACAAAAACATCCTGCCCGTGGAGTGCATGGCGGCAACCCCGAAATTCTCGCTCGTCAGCGCCAGAAACACGATATCGAATATGACCATAACGGCAAAGACCAGCGCATAAACGAATGTGCCCTCCAGCAGACTGTCAATCTCCAGCATACGGTATTTCTGAATGGCAAAGGCCATGGACAAAGGTATCAGGACAAAGAAAACACCCGTGAAGGAGATGGGGACGATCGGCTTGCCGGTGATGGAGAGCGGCAGAATGCTGAGCGCGATATTGGGCATAATGCCAAGGCAGACGCCGAAAAACACCCATTTCATCTGCTGCCTTTCAAGCGTGTTTTTCGCCTTAATGAAGCCTATCGCCAGGGAAGCGATAAAAAAGATAAACAGGGCGGATGCGGCCGCGTTTATCATGGCGGCCTCCAGGCTTGCCGCAAGCGCGACGACCGCCGAATAAAATGCCGGGACAAGCAGGCGAAACCGGTCTGAAAAACCCCCTCCTGCCGGCAAAAGCAGGGAAAGGTGCGCCATAAGTGCAAACCCCATCAGATAGCTTGCTCCATTAATGACATTCAGGGAGAAAAGGAACAGGGGGGCCAGGACCGGCCCCGGCGCAACTGCCATCGCGTATGAGATAGATGCAACGGCCATTGCGAAACACATAAGGGAAAAAACCAGGCCCTGCTCTTCAATCTTGCGGTAAAATGCGCCTGCGCCTATTGAAAAAAAAAGAATTCCCGTCAAAAGCAGGGCGATTGTGCCCGCGCTTAGAAAGGACAGACCTGTCCTTCGCGCGGATACGGCAACCGGTATTGAAGCCCCGTCCCGCTTTATGAGGAAAACGGCTGGGGACGCCTGCAGCCTTTTATATGCCTCTTTTTTCTCACTGTACCATTCGAATACCGCCCGCCTGTTTTTCAGGGAGGAGATATGTTTGTGCAGCGTGTATGGCCCAACCTGCAAATCCCCGATTTTCTCGATCTCGTCCCCATTTTCAAAAGGCGGGGCCGCAGAGGTGACTTTCCACGCATTGGCCTCTTTGTCCCAGGCACCCTCGAGACCGAAAAAAGGCGAGTTGTAAGCGGCATAAAAGGAGATGGCCACCAAAGAAAAGAACAAAACGGAAAAAACTGTTATGAGAAGGGCCTTTTTGTTCATCTTTCTCCGCCAGTATTATTTATTAAAAACCTTACAAATAGAAACAGAAAAAACGTCCCCATCCCCCAAAAATAACCCTGTGGGGCGATTTATTTTCCCTTAACGGCGCATATATCCTATCCCTGAACGGGAGGGGAAATCCCTTTTTTTTACATGAAAGGAAGGCAGAATGAAAAGAAACCTTGTGTTTTTGGCTCTCTTATTGTTTGTTCTGGCGGCCTGCGGCGGCAGCGGGACAAGTGTGCCAGCCAATACAGGCCCAACCACACAACAGATGGGCGGGGCGATACAGGGTAACACCCTGGCCCTTGCCAATGTGGTAACTACCCTTGCGGGCGAGGCGTGGACCTCCGGCACAGCTGACGGCACTGGTAGTGCCGCAAGGTTCTATTTTCCGGGAGGATTGGCCACGGATGGCACTAATCTGTACGAGACTGATAATCACGCTATCCGGAAAATTGTAATAGCAACCGGTGAGGTCACAACGATTGCCGGCGTGGCGGGCCATGCCGGTTTTGCGGACGGCACAGGCTCGGCGGCGCTATTTAACACCCCCGTTGGGATTACAACCGACGGAACAAATCTATATGTGGCAGATGGAAGGAATTATGTAATTCGAAAAATCGTAATTGCCACCGGCGAGGTCACAACCTTGGCAGGCTCGTCAGGCCAACCGGGTTCAACAGACGGAACAGGCTCGGCGGCAAGGTTTTCCTATTTCTGGGGGATAACGACTGATGGGAAAAATCTGTACGTTACGGACACAGGGAATTGCACAATAAGGAAAATTGTAATAGCAACCGGTGAGGTCACCACCTTGGCAGGCTACGCTGGCCAAGCGGGGACCGATGATGGCACCGGCACGGCGGCACTGTTCACTTATCCCTCGGCATTAACCACGGACGGCGCTAACCTGTATGTGGCAGACTACGCCAACACAATACGAAAAATTGTGCTATCCACCGGGGTGGTCACCACGCTGGCAGGCTCGCCTGGGGTGCAGGGGTCCGTGGATGGAACTGGATCCGCCGCCCAATTTTACGATCCCGAGGGCATTACTACGGATGGTAAAAATCTGTATGTCTCTGACAGCAGCAATAATATAATTAGAAAAGTCGTAATATCCACAGGGGAGGTAATTACGATAGCTGGTTCAGCAGGACCGGAAGGAGCTGTTGATGGCAGCGGTTCAGCGGCAAGGTTTGCTTATCCCATGGGTATAATTACGGATGGGAAACGCCTGTTTGTGGCTGATAACGATGATTACACAATCCGGCGGATAAAATAAAACCCCGAATAAAAACAAGGGGGGGTGAAAGGGGGCGGCTTCAGGCCGCCCCCTTTTTTTTCCCAAAATTCCCTCCCCATCCCCCAAAAATAACCCTGCCGGGCGATTTATTTTCCCTTAACGGTGCATATATCCTATCCCTGAACGGGAGGGGAAATCCCTTTTTTCACATGAAAGGAAGGCGCAGGAATTATTGGAAACTGCATAATTAATGCCTTTTTTGACCGTCATGTCGGCGAAAGCCGGTATCCAGTGACTTTAAGAATGTTCGAAAGACAAGCCGCTGGATTCCGGCTAAAGGAACGCCGGAATGACTCATGGGACATTAATATTTACAGGTTTCAATAGCTGGATTATCAGAATGAACGGGGAAAAGCAAAAAAGGGGCATTCCTGCCTTTGCATTTCTTGTCCTTCTCATGTTTTTCGCGTCCGCGCGGGCCACGCTGGCGGCGGGGGAGGCGAGCGCCCCGTCTGGGCAGTCGAAGCCCGCGCAGGCCCAGGCAATCAATCCGGTTACCGAGGTTGCGGTGAAGGCGGGGATGCTCGCCTGCGCGGAGCGCATCGAACAGGTGACAAACTTCCTGGCCGGGGGCGCCGAAAGCGGGGTCTACCTGTTCCTGCCCCCTTCAGAGCCCGATAAACGGCTGTTCTCGGCCTCGCTTGAGGTCCATGCTGGAGGAAAAAACGCCTCTCCGGCGTACGCCAGCATGAGTTTCGCGCCGAACCAGGCAAACGGCTGCGGCGCCCTGTATGAAACCGTAACGTACTGGGACATGAGCCCCGGGAAGCTGATCAAGACCCGTTTCCCCGATTTCAGGCGCGTGGGCGTCATGCGCAGGGACATAACGGTGCTGGAAAGAGGGACGGTGAGGATCTTCGTGCTGCCCGCCGGGGCGGGCAGCATATCGATAAAAAAGGAAGTCTTGCAGTAAAAAAAAACAGAAGGAGAATGAAAAGATGAACAGGCGGAAAAGAAGAGGGCGGATTGGGGCGAAGGCGGCATTGGGCATACTGGCCGGAGTGATGCTGTTTGCGGCATCGCCGGTATGGGCGGCGAACGGGGCGAACGTGATTGTCTCTGACGGGACAAACGCTTATACGTATAGCTCCACAGGTGCCAGCCCGATAGCAGGCGGCACTAACGAGATAGTGCTCGACCCCGGAACAAGTACCAATATGCTTACCATAGATGGCACCGGGACGACCATCAATGGCGGGGCTACTGTTAATGGCGGGGCCACACTTAATGGCGGGCCGAACCATTCTCTTTCCGTGGACATCACTTTCGGCACGACCATCACCGGCGGGGCAAGAATCACTGGAGGTCTCAAGGCCAGTAGTACGACAAATGGCGTACCAGGCCTGAATGTCTCAAGCGGCGGGGCCAACGTCTTTGGTGGAACAACAACAGACACCTTGAATGTCATCACCGGGTCGGGCCAATCCCTTACCGTAGATGGCACCGGGACGACCATCACCGGCGGGACAACAACCGACACCTTGACCGCCACCAGCGGGGCCCATCTCGTCGGCGGCGGAGGCAATGGCCTTACCGTGGGCGCTACAGGGACCACCGTCACCGGCATGGCCAAACTCGACAGCGCGACAGGCAATACCCTTACCGTGAACGGCACAGGGACGACTATCACCAGCGCCGCAGGCAGCACTACAAAAATCACGGGTGGGGCAACAATCGACACTTTGACCACCACCGGCGCGGTCAATCTCAACGGGGGGGCAAACATCACCGGCGGGATAACAACAGATGGATTGTTCACCACAGGCAATGTTTCGGCGGGAGCATTGAACGTAACCGGCCAAGGCGGAGCAAACGTCACAGGCGATGTGAAAGTCGGCAACAACCTGGATGTAACTGGCGCGGCCAATCTCAACGGCGGGGCAAACTCCGGCGCCATCCACATCAACGACGCCACGAGCGGCGCAAACAACATTAGCGGCATTGACGCGATCCAAACCTACACCGCCGCGCTCAACGGCCACCTGGATGTCGCCGGCGCGGCCAATCTCAACGGCGGGGCAAACTCCGGCGCCATCCACATCAACGACGCCACAAGCGGCGCAAACAACGTTAGCGGCATCAACTCGCTTACGGCGGCCACTGTCAACACCAGCAACATTGCAGCCAGTAATATCTCAACCGGCACTTTGTCCACCAC
>JAJYJS010000001.1:26428-63592 GCA_021789215.1 Nitrospirota bacterium
CCATCCACATCAACGACGCCACAAGCGGCGCAAACAACGTTAGCGGCATCAACTCGCTTACGGCGGCCACTGTCAACACCAGCAACATTGCAGCCAGTAATATCTCAACCGGCACTTTGTCCACCACCGGCCCGGCCAATCTCAACGGCGGGGCAAACTCCGGCGCCATCCACATCAACGACGCCACGAGCGGCGCAAACAACATTAGCGGCATTGACGCGATCCAAACCTACACCGCCGCGCTCAACGGCCACCTGGATGTCGCCGGCGCGGCCAATCTCAACGGCGGGGCAAACTCCGGCGCCATCCACATCAACGACGCCACAAGCGGCGCAAACAACGTTAGCGGCATCAACTCGCTTACGGCGGCCACTGTCAACACCAGCAACATTGCAGCCAGTAATATCTCAACCGGCACTTTGTCCACCACGGGGGATGCGTCGGTCGGCGGAAACCTGGACGTAAACGGCCCGGCCAATCTCAACGGCGGGGCAAACTCCGGCGCCATCCACATCAACGACGCCACGAGCGGCGCAAACAACGTTAGCGGCATCAACTCGCTTACGGCGGCCACTGTCAACACCAGCAACATTGCAGCCAGTAATATCTCAACCGGCACTTTGTCCACCACGGGGGATGCGTCGGTCGGCGGAAACCTGGACGTAAACGGCAATCTGCGCGTAACCGGCCAGACCGGGGGCAGTGTCCTGGGGGCTGGCACTGCTTCGAGCAGCCTGATAATCATGAACAAGGGCGAGACCGGCGCGCACGCCTCCATCAGCGGCACCGGGGCAATCACGATGACCAGCGGCGGCGCGACGGCGGACCAGGCCGTAACCTCCCTGACCCTTACAAACGGGCTTGGCAACACGCACGGCCTCGTGGTGACCGAGAAAGAGACGACGCTTTCCGGCGGCACCCATTCCACAAACTTGGCCCTGAACGATGCCGGGGCCGCCTTCCAGAGCAGCGCTGGCGGCCCGGTAAAGGTGACGGGCGTTGCGGACGGCTCCTCGGACTACGACGCGGTGAACTACCGCCAGCTCAAGAAGGCATATTCGGGGGTTGCCTCGGTTGCGGCGCTGGCCGCCATCCCGGCTCCCGCCCCTGGCAAGAGGTTCTCGCTGGGCCTGGGCGTGGGCAATTATATGAGCCAGAGCGCAATGGCAATTGGCTTCAAGGCGTCAATTACCGACAACATCAGCTTTGCGGCCGGGGCCGGGTTGTCCAACGAGCAGGTGACCTCAAACGCCGGCATAGGGTACAGCTGGTAACGGTCAGCTATTAATAAACAGAACACCAGGCCGGCGGTCCGGCTTCCGGGCCGCCGCCCGCCTTTAAAGAAAGGGTCTGAACATATGGACATCAAAAACACGCAATGGGACTTCTATGCCAACGGGCAAAAGGGCGTCCTGAACATAAAGGACGAGGTCGAGAAAAACATGCTCTCCGGAGACCTTTTCGGAACTCCGGTCTCGATTTCATGGGACGAAGGGGCAAACAAAATTTCATTTGCAAGGGAAATCGACCCCGGGAAAGCTCCAAACCTCGCCGCAAGGCACCCGCTATTAATACAGTTCTTCACGGGCTACCTCACATATGACTCGGGGGGAGGGGCCAACTCTTTTTTCATAATGTCCGGCCTGTTTGATCAGGTTTCCTATTTGATGGCAGGCAATCATGGGAGATCCACTCATTCATGGGCCGCCACTTATACAATCCCAGGATGATTAAGCCTACAACCACAATCCGGCAGATACGATAAAACCCCGAATAAAAACAGGGGGGTGCAATGCAAAGGGTGACACTCGGACCTGATTACCAAGCCCTTGTTTCGACCCTGCTTTACCCAAACAAAGCTGAAGAGCCGTCCCGTTAATCGCAAATTATTTTAGACGGTATTATGTTCACCTTGAAAAATTCATCGCAATTAACAGTCCCGCTGGCTTTGAAATGCGAATATTTTTTACAGGAAGACGGGGGCTTCCCCTGCCCTTTAATATTGACGGCAGCCGCGTAATCATGCCCGCCGCAGGTCAGATTGGTCGATATGGAGTATTGATTGTCCGTCAACTCCACATCTATCACGGTACCTTCAAACGTGACAGACTGGTTGCAGAGACAGCTGTCGGCCGCTTTTGAATCGGCCGCACTTGAAATACCAGGATAAAACGCGAACAGGGCCAAAACAGGCCACAAAATGACCAACCGTTTCATAAACACCTCCTCTTGGGGTACAGCCATCCCGATGCCGGTTATATGGTGTGCAATACCGGGGTAGCGGAGGTCTCCCAGTAATGAAGGAAAGATATGCTCAAAGAAATGAGCACGATGACGGCAACATAAAATTTTTTCCTCATTACCGTGGATTCGGAGCCTTACCTCGAAAAGTTACAGCCCTGCCCCGGGAAAGGCAAATACCTATTTTTTCATGCCCATTTCAGACATCTTTTTCTGGATCCCGGTCATCCTTTCATGCATCATTTTCATCTCTTTTGGGGATGCCTTGCCCCTATGCATGACTTTGGACATTTCCATCATCTGATGAGACATATCCCTCATGACTCCGGACATTTCCTTCATCCTGCCGGCAGGCATTTCCTTCATCATCCCCGACATCTCGCCCATCATCCCGGACATCTGGTGCATCATTCCCATCATGTCCCCCGTCATCCCGCCATGTTCC
Source organism: Nitrospirota bacterium (assembly GCA_021789215.1). Lineage (GTDB taxonomy): Bacteria > Nitrospirota > Thermodesulfovibrionia > Thermodesulfovibrionales > JdFR-88 > JAJYJS01. The sequence continues at coordinate 29,115 of JAJYJS010000001.1, forward strand.
ATCATGCCGCCGGGCTGGTTCATCATGCCGGGCTGGTCACTCTTGGCCCTCACATATGAGTAAGAACCAAGCGTCACGAACAACAGAAGACATAAGCCTGTCAAAAGTATCTTTTTCATTTTCTGGTCCTCCTTAAATGGCAATGAATCCAAGTTCCTGTATTTATTACATTATCGCGCAAAATTCTTTTTCGCAATCTATTTTATAATCTCGCTCCCCGCAGTCTGAGGGCGTTTCCAACTACCGATACAGAGCTGAAGCTCATGGCGGCGGCGGCGATGATAGGGCTTAAAAGAATGCCGAAAAAGGGATAAAGGACCCCGGCCGCTATGGGAACTCCAATCGAATTGTAAACAAAAGCGAAGAAAAGGTTCTGCTTTATGTTCCTCATTGTTGCTCTGCTCAGCCGTCTTGCGCGGACGATGCCGCGAAGGTCGCCCTTGACCAGCGTTACGCCCGCGCTTTCCATGGCAACATCGGTGCCGGTGCCCATGGCTATGCCCACATGGGCCTGCGCCAGGGCGGGGGCGTCGTTTATGCCGTCGCCGGCCATAGCCACAAATCGGCCTTCGCCCTGCAGGCGCTTGACCGTTTCGGCCTTCTGGTCTGGCAGCACCCCGGCGATAAACTCGTCTATGCCAAGTTTTTCCGCGACAGCCCTGGCTGTAGTCCGGTTGTCGCCGGTAAGCATCACTATCTTCATGCCCTCGGCATGAAGCAGCCCGATGGCTGCCGGGGTCGTCTCCTTTATGGGGTCTGCCACGCCGAGGAGGCCCGCAGCCTTGCCGTCCACTGTCAAAAACATTACGGTCCGGCCGTGGGCGCGCATCTCTTCGGCCTTTGATGTCAACGCCCCTGGCTCTATATGCATCTCTTCAAGCAGCCGCCGGTTGCCGATAGCCACGTCACGCCCATCCACCCTTCCCACGACTCCCCTGCCTGTCATTGATTGGAAGGACTCCGCCTTTCCGGGCGCAACTCCTCTTTCGGCTGCCCCTCCCACTATGGCGGCAGCCAGCGGATGCTCGCTTCCACGCTCTATGCTGGAGGCAAAATACAATGCACCCTTTTCATCGAATCCCTGCGATATTACAACTTCGGTGAGTTTTGGCTTGCCCAGGGTGAGAGTCCCCGTCTTGTCCACCACGAGCGTGTTTACTTTCTTCATGGTCTCGACGGCCTCGGCGTTCTTGAAAAGAACGCCAGCGGTCGCGCCTTTCCCCATCGCCACCATGATGGACATGGGCGTTGCAAGCCCCAGGGCACATGGGCAGGCTATTATCAAGACCGCTACTGCGTTTATCAGGGCGAGAGCCATCCGGGGCTCGGGACCTATCCATGCCCAGACTATAAAGGTGAGGACCGCTATGGCTACAACAATCTGCACGAAATAGCCCGCCACGATGTCTGCAAGCTTCTGGATGGGGGCCCGGCTCCTCTGCGCCTCGGCCACCATATGCACTATCTGGGACAGGAGGGTATCGGCGCCGACCTTCTCGGCCCTCATGACTATTGTGCCCGTGCCGTTCACGGTTGCCCCTATGACGCGGTCGCCGGACTGTTTCTGTACGGGTATGGGCTCGCCTGTAATCATCGACTCGTCAACGGAGCTCAAGCCCTCGACAACCGAGCCGTCAACGGGGACTTTTTCTCCTGGACGCACGCGAAGGAGGTCGCCGGGATTGACCTGGTCCAGGGGCACGTCTTCCTCTTCCCGGCCCCTGATTCTTCTTGCCGTTTTGGGCGCGAGCCCGAGCAGGGCCTTGATGGCCGCCCCTGTTTTGCTCCTTGCCCGAAGCTCCAGCACCTGGCCCAGGAGGACAAGAGTTGTTATCACGGCGGCGGCTTCAAAATATGTGCCCACCCCGCCCCCTTTGCCGCGAAAGGATGCCGGGAAGATTCCGGGGACAATCGCAGCCAGAACGCTGTAAACATAAGCCGTCCCCACTCCAAGGCCTATAAGCGTAAACATATTGGGGCTGCGGTTTACTACCGATTGCCACATTCGCACGAAGAACGGCCAGCCCCCCCACAGCACCACCGGGGTGGCGAGGACAAGCTCCAGCCATTTCAATATTGACGCCGGGATAAGACTGCCAAGCGATATGGCAGGTAAATAATCGCCCATTGCGATAAAGACAAGGGGAATCGTCAATATGACGCCCGCTTTGAAGCGGCGTGTCATGCTTGCGAGTTCGGGGTTTTCTTCCTCTTCCAGGCCGATGGTCCTTGGCTCAAGAGCCATGCCGCAGATGGGACAGTTGCCCGGAGCATCGCGGATGATTTCGGGGTGCATGGGGCACACCCATTCCATCTTTACATCTGGAGCGATTTCTGCGGGCTCCAAAGCCATGCCGCACTTGGGGCACGAGCCAGGCCCTGGCTGGCGCACTTCCGGGTGCATGGGGCAGGTATATGTGCCGGGGTCTTTGACTTTCACCTTCCCTCCACCTTATATGTTAATTATATCCTGTGTCGATGCCCAACACTACGTTTTCTGAAGAGTTCCTCCGGAGGCAAGCCCAGTCCCTGGCATATCATTCCGGAGCCAAAGGGAAAAGGAGGGACGGTGCGCGACTGGCATTTTGCAACACCATAGCCAGCATCCTGGGCCATTCCCAGCTTTCAACGACAAGGCGCTATGTAAAGCACAATACAGAGAGCATGAGAAACGGGCTCAATATACTGGACAGGCTGGACAGGGTGCGCCATGGCTGATTGTCACGTTTTTGTCACGTTTGGCGGTTTTGAGAGGGAAATGGGGCAGGAAAAATCCCGTAACTCCTTGAAATATATGGAGCCGGGGATGGGGGTTGAACCCACGACCTGCTGATTACGAATCAGCTGCTCTGCCACTGAGCTACCCCGGCTTTTCGAGGAAAAAAGCCTCCGCCTGCAAAGGCCAAAGTTAATTTTAACCCAGAGGGTTTGAAGGGGTCAAATCCCCACGGGCCCAAAAGGTGCACTACGGAAAAAATATATAAAAACTAAAAACCCTTGCGCCTTATGGAAACGGCGTTTTTGTGCGCGGAGAGGCCTTCAGCCCCGGCAACCTCCTCCACCTGAGAAGCTATGCGCTCGAACCCCTCGCGGGAAAACCGCAGGTAGCTTGTATGCTTGAGGAAATCATACACCCCAAGCGGGGAAGAAAACCTTGCCGTGCCGCCCGTTGGCAGTGTATGGTTCGGGCCGGCGGCGTAGTCCCCAAGGGGCTCCGGGCTCCATCTGCCCAGGAAGACCGCCCCCGCATTCCTTATTTCCTTAAGCAGGTCCTCAGGGTTTTTGGTCATAACCTCAAGATGCTCCGGCGCTATGGTGTTGGCAATACCTGCAGCCTCCTTCATATCTTCAACCAGAAAGACCGCTCCGAATCTGGCTAACGAGACTTTGGCTATGCCGCTTCTGGAAAGCCGGCCAAGCTGCATTTTTAACTCTTTTTGCACCTGGGCTGCAAGCTCCGCGGAATCCGTCACCAGAATGGCGCTGGCAAGCTCGTCGTGCTCCGCCTGGCTAAGCAGGTCGGCCGCCACAAAGGAGGGTGGGGCGGATGAATCCGCAATGACAAGTATTTCGCTTGGCCCGGCAATCATGTCTATGTCCACCTCTCCGAAGACGAGCCTTTTGGCGGTGGCCACATATATATTGCCAGGCCCGGTAATCTTATCCACCCGCCGTATGCTCTCCGTGCCATAGGCAAGCGCTGCAACGGCCTGCGCCCCACCCACGGGATAGACCTCTTTTACTCCGAGCATCCTGACTGCTGCCATAACGGCGGGGTTGAATGCCAGCCCCGGCGCGGGCACAACAAGCGCAACCTCGCGCACACCGGCCACCTGGGCCGGTATCACGTTCATCAGGACGCTCGAAGGATAAGAAGCCTTGCCCCCCGGCACATAAACACCTACCCTTTCAAGCGGCCTTATAATCTGGCCGAGTTTTATCCCTCGCTCCTCAAAAAACCATGACCTTTGCACCTGCCTTTTGTGGAAGGCCCGGACGCGGTTTGCCGAAAATTTGAGCGCCTTTACAAGCGAGGGTTCCGCCTTTGCGGCTATCTTTTCAATCTCCGCCGCGCTCAGCGTTGTTTTTTCGTGCCCGTCAAACCGGAGCGTGTATTTTTTGAGCGCCCTGTCTCCACGGCGCCTTACATCCTCAAGTATCCCGCTTACAGTCCTCACAACGGCTTCGTTGCCGCCCCTGGCGCGTTTTTCCAGCTTGGCCAAAAAGGACTCTGCCGCTTTCTTATCCGTGGCTTTGATTATCTTCACTTTTTGCTCTTATTTTTTTGTTGTTTTTAATTTTATATTCGAAGGGCCTGCTTATTCAATGGGAAAAAGCCGGTTTGGCTGATTGCCGCCCGTGGAGGCGCCATAGGATTTCTTGTTTCTGCTTTCTAATCAGGTTGGCAGAAATAGACCTTTTTTCAGGCCCATTAAGCTGGCAGCCACTCTATTTGAGCACCCCAGCTTCCGGTAGATATGGTCCAGGTGCGCGTTTACCGTTTGGGGGCTTATTTGCATCAATTTGGCGATCTGCTTGTTCGAAAGCCCTTTGATCGCCAGATGCAAGACCTCTCTTTCCTTGGCTGTGAGGATTTTTTTTGCGCCGCTTGCAGCCTTATTATCCGCCTGATGGAGAAACACCATCACATCATTACCGGGCAGATGCATCATATTGAGCATTATATCTCCATACGACAGGTTTTTAAGGTGAGACACGCCTATCATGAGCCATTCCATGAAGTCTTCAACGGGCGTTGCTTTCGTGGAAAAAAGCTTTTTGGCATGAGTGTTCAGCCAGTAACTGCCTTCGTGGATAAATATGAAAGGCGCTTCACCCCGGAGCCTTTCAACCGCTTTCAGGGAATCCCTTATCCTTGCCGCAACCGTGCGATCCATTTTCCCCTCTGCATAAACAAGGATTCCGGTTTATTTACTCCATATAAATAAATGTCCTCTCTTTAAAAGATGTTCGCTTTTCCATATAAATTCTATCACTCAAACCTAAAATTGTAACTAAGTTATTCGGTTTGTGCTTACCTAAATGGGGAATAGAATAAATAAAAATACAATGGTAAAATCTCTGTTTTCTAAAGGAGAAGCTTTGAAACCAATGGAGCGCATTCTTATAGTAGAGGACGAGGTTAACACCGCACTGAGCCTGACCGAGCTGCTGGAAATCTGGGGTTACGCGATAATCGGGCCGGCATCCACGGGCGAAGAGGCGATAAGACTGGCGAAAACGGAAATGCCTGATGTTGTCCTGATGGACGTGAAAATCCGCGGGGACATGGACGGACTGGAGGCCGGCGGGTTGATAAATTCGCAGCTTGGCATTCCGGTAATCCTGATGACCGGGTATTTCGAGAATGAAACAACGGGAGACCTGAAAGTGAACAAAAAAATTCAATATATAAGCAAGCCGCTTGACCTGGCTAAACTTAAATCCATGCTCAAGGTCTGCCTGGGAACCAATGAGTCCTGAACAAGAGGCGTAAGAATCTTTTTCTGGCGGGAGCGTGTGGGAATCGAACCTAACGACATGTGCTATTTTCAAGGGTTCTCAAGGCAAACCTGAACGACACCTGAACGAGTCATCTGTGTTTTTTGGATTGGGAAACATTGGCTAATATTTTATCAAGCTCCTGCTTGTATGCTTTACGCTCCTGCTGCACTCTATCTGTATAGATGTCATGATAAGGTTTTTCTGCAAGCAGTCTAATAGAGTATCGCCTCCAGAAGTCCTGTTCTTTTTGGTTAAGTTCAGCAGACGTGCTCTTAATCATTTCTGAGGGAATGTTTCGACCTAAATTGTTCATGAAATTAATTGATTCTATATCGTCAGGTTTAATCTCTTGAAAGGATGGCAGCATATAGTACCCCGTGGTCAGCAGCTGCATAATTTTTTCATTGTCTTTATTCACTATCATTGACAAGAGCAAGGCATTTTTGATTTCCTCCTTGCTGTGCTTCAGGAGGGCAATATCATTCACAAAGCATGCTCCACAGTTTTCCAGAACTTTGCCATAGGATTGGATTATGGATTCTGCTCGCTGCAATGCTTCTAGTCTCCTTTTCATGGTATGAACAGAGGCGGGCTTAGGCTTATTGCGTTTACTGCTTCTTAAATTCATTTGGTCTTTAACCAGCAGAACCACGCCGATAAGTAGTAAGCCTCCAATGACAACATCTTCCAATTCCCCCTCCTAATGCAATTTTGAGCTATATTAGCACACTTTAGAGTAGAGATTTATTCGAGACGCTCTGCTATTGCCTCTGAACTTTGATTTCAGTATTGTAAGATGATACTCAATGGGAGGCGAGAGGATGACAATTTCAGAGCTAGCAGAGCTTTTCCTGTTTAAGCTGTACGAGAGGGCTGAAAAACAGGGATTCCATGCATCTTTCAATATGAACGAAATTGCAGAGGAACTAGGTGTATCGGATGATTATGGGAGAATAAAAGGCGCTGTCGAGGTGCTCGAAAATCGAGGTTTAGTTTCATTTGTGAAGTCATTCATCGGTGGAAAAGTGATTGCCACTATCTCAGGAGAGGGCTGTGTTTTAGTTGAAACCGGAGGGGATACAGGAATTATTCAGCAGTACCGTAATAATCCTAATGCCTTTATTCACATAGACCAGAGCACAACTATACATGGGAACGTTACTCAGAGCAATATTTCAACACATTCCCCCAATGCTCAGCAAAGCATTTCAGTCAACAAAGATATTCAAGAGATAATTGCTCAGATTCTAGAGAGGCTAAGGAGAGACGAAACCCTTACAGCCACACGCCGAAATGATGCAATCCTAGATACTGAGACGCTTGCTAAACAACTCTCAAAAGCTGAAAAGAACGGGAGCATGATTACCTCTGTACTCAGCAGCCTTTCTGATATAAGCTCCATAGGCGGATTTATACTTCAGCTGCAAGATGTAATCACTAAGCTGTTTTAAGCGGCTCAGAGCTTTCCTAGAAGCCTCAGGAGAGCCTCAAGTTACACCTCAAGGGTAAACCCATAGGCCATTTTTGACATAAGCTCCTGAGCTGTTTATTTTCAAGCCTTCCCAAAAGGAGTCCCGTCAGTGCTCCCTAGAATTGCCTCTGTAAGCTCCTGAGAGGCTCCTAGGGCGATTTTCTCAAAATAGTACCAGCAGCAGTAAACAGAACTGGCCTTGAGAGCCAATCGGCATGGGATTAATATCCCTGTGCCGAAGGAGCACAGCTCTGCTGCTAAATACCTCAAGTAAAACCTTAACATGCCCACCTTAGAACAGGGGAAAGGAAAGCTCTCCTATACGTGTTACTCAGGACTCTCCTGAGCTTAACCTGCCTACCTTAGAACAGAGGGTGAAAGAAAGCTCCTATATAGGAGTTACTATAAGTGTTACTTAAGGTGTCCCCTTTAGTTCTACTCAAAGTTTCCTAACCGTAATGCCCCGGTGTCTTTCCCTGCTCCTGCTGATAGCCGACGACGCTGCTAAAGAATCCTCACACCTGAAGGAATACATAAAGTAATCCTCTAGGCTCCCTGCTCTGTTCTCTCTTTATGCCCTGTTCAGGAGTAACCTCAAGGAGCAAAGCTCTCCTGATTACCAGTAAGCAGAAGGAGCACAGCTCCGTTACTCTCCAGCATAGGACTGGAAACGACACCTATGCTTTCCCCTCTACTCTCCCTAACGGGTTTACATAGATTTTGAATCTAGAAATTAGAAAGAGGTAAAAGTGTTTGTGTGAACCAAGTACAATCCTTGCTGTAACCAGTCTGATGCTCTCTGCTGGTTCTACTGCTGCCTCAATAGTAGGACAGAACAAGCAAGCAAGAGCTGAGACTGAAGCTGCTAATAAGGCTGCTCAAGCTGATTATGATTCCCTGGAGCAGAAGCAGAAAGAGATTGCAGAACAAGAGTCCCTACAGCAGTTTGAGAGAGAACGTCAAGGCAGACGTGAACGAGCACTCATGACTGTGAACGCTGGAGGGCTATCAGGAAATACTCTCTTAAGAGAACAGCTCAACAGTATGCTTCAAGAGTCCTTTGATATAGGCATCCTGAAGCAGAACAAAGAGAATCAAACAGGGCAAACCCTAAGAGATATGAATGCGGTATATGCCCAGGCCCAGGGCCGAAGAAATGCAGCAGTATCCAAGATGATTTCTCCCCTTATGGCAGGACTTCAGATAGGAACTTCAGGGCTTCAGGGCTATGAAACGGGGTATACCATCGCCAAGCAGCTTGGGCTTGATAAGCAGCCTAAAGGTTCACCTCGGGGTTAAGCGTTAAGAAAACACGCACTGCTCTTTAAAGGGAACACCTGAAGATAAGCTTAAGGCACAGGCTTAGTTTTCTGCTGCAAATTTCTGAAAGGTATACCGTGTATATTGAAAGATTAAATGTCCCCCATAGGGTGCTCCTGTAAGGTGCTGAGCAAAAGGGGTTGCTCAGTGCTTGAGCTGAGGTGTATCTCTGCTGTCCCTTTAGGACATGGCAAGGTGAGTCTTATCTTGCTGCTGGAGCACCCTTTTTATACGCCTTGAGCAAAAGAGCATAGCTTCTGCTGCTTTCAGGACGGCCCTGAGGAAAAGGATTATAGATTGTAAACCTAAAACGTCCGATTAAAGTTCACAGCTGCTAAAGCTATTAAGGTAGAATTTCACTTGACAATTCCTGTAATGTTTTGTAGGATTCCAGGCATTAAAGCCTACAGGGAGGGTTCAAGCATGAAGGTTTACGGCTACATAAGGGTTTCCACAAACAAGCAGGACTATGAGAACCAGAAGCACGCAATCCTAGACTTTGCAAATCAGCAAAAGTTAGGAAATGTAGAGCTTGTATCTGAAACGGCCTCAGGAAAGGTCAGCTGGAAGAATCGCACGCTTGCAGGACTGATTGACTCCTTAAAAAAGAACGATGTTCTGATAGTCTCTGAGCTGTCTAGGCTTGGGCGCTCCATGCTGGAAATCATGGAGTTACTCTCAAAGCTCACACGTAAAGAAGTTAAGATATTCGCCCTGAAGGGCGGCTATGAGCTTGCCAACAATCTCCAGTCAAAGGTTCTGGCCTTTGCCTTTGCAATAGCAGCAGAAGTAGAGCGGGAGTTAATCTCCTTAAGAACCAAAGAAGCTCTGGCAATTAAACGGGCTGAAGGTGTCCATCTCGGTAGACCTAAAGGCTCTATCAGCAAGTCGAAACTTGATGGTCAAGAGGAAAAGATAAAAGAGCTGCTGAAGTATAAGGTTTCAAAGAGCGCAATAGCACGTATGCTGGACATTTCACGCCCTGCTCTGCTGGACTTTATTAAATCCAGAGGGGTACAGGAGTAGAAGCAGGAGCCCTAAGGAGCATTGGAGAGAGCAAGAATGAAGTTATGAGAGCTTTGTTTTTCCCCCCATCTATTTATTTTTCAGGCTGCCTCAGTCTTGCAGTAAGCTTCAGAAGTGAAGGTATTCAGGAGCAAGGAGACACCTTGAGTATCTCCTTGAGATAAATCTTTAGGACAGAACGACCGGGGAAATTGCAGCAGCAACAGCGGAGCTGTGCTCCTTGGAGTGCTTAAGGCTTTCCTCAAGCTCTCTCGTGCTCTCAGATATAAGGCGAGTCAAAGAGTCCCTAAGCTCCTTAGCTTGCTCCTGCTGCTCAGGGGTAAGCTCGTTCCACTCAAGATAGTGCTCCTGATTGCCTCTCTTAAGGAACACATGAGAGCCTTCCTCGACCTCAAAGTCAACAGCCTCGTTACCCGCTTTCATGACTAGATTCATTCAACCCTCCAGAAATGAGATTTAGCCCTCATTGGGGCGGTTTAAATTAACAACTATTCTCTGCTCTGTCAAGGGGTCTAAATTACACCTCTGCTCTAAAAACAGTAATCCCATGCGGATTGGCTCTAGTCCTGCTTTACAGCCTAACTGATGGGTTTACCTGCCCGCCTTAGAAAGACTTACAACCTAAGGAGGCGAGTTTGACAGAGTGAATATGGTTGCTTACAATGTCCATCAAGGTAAGCTCTGCATGAAAGGAACAATCAGATGTGGCAATTGTCATGAGTCTAGGGCTGAGGGGAATGTGTGTCCCTCATGTGGAGCCTCGTACTGCTACATTAGCCTGTATTGGAATAAGAAGCAGTACAGGTTCTGGAGACATCCGCAGTTAGGAGATTCCCTTATCTTCAGCACAGCAGAGAGACAGCTCACAGTTATGCGCTCTCAGATTGATGCTCACACGTTCAACCCTGCTGATTTCCTGCCTAGAGCAGCAAAGGAAAGGCTGCTAGAAAACAAGCTGCTGGATTGGCTCTCTCAAAAAGAAGCAGAAATGAATAGGAATGAGCTTTCCTTTGGAACACAGAGGATTTACAGGGTGTATGCTGAAAGGTTCATTACCCCATTGTTAGGCAAGCTGGACGTAAGGGAAATCAGATTTGAGCAGCTTGAGTGGTTTAAGGATAATTTACCTGCACGCCTCAGCCTTAAGTACAGAAGGAATATCCTGAATGCTCTACATGCTTTCTTCACATGGCTTAAGCGCAAAGGTATTATCCTTGAAACTCCTGCTTTCCCTGAGATTAAGGGAGACGACGCTCAAGTCCGCACAGCAATTTCCCTAGAGGAACAGCTTGAGGCTCTAAAGCGGATTCCAGAGGAACACAGGGATGCGATAGAGTTTGCCTGTGAGACTGGCCTTAGGGTTGCTGAGCTATGCGCTCTGAAGCTCAAGGACATCAGCATGAAAGACGGAACGGCTCTCATTCAGAGGACGTTCTCAGGTTCACGGCTGAGAGAAACAACTAAGGGCAAGAACAAAAGTTTTATTCCCTTATCAGACAGAGCCTATGAGATAGCAAAGAAACACTTTGAGAGACACCTCAAGAATCAGGTTCTGGATTTCTCTATTCATGAAAATTTTCTATTCCTTAATCCTGTAACTGGCAAGGGTTATCGAATGGATTTCCTCAGAAAAATCTGGAAGCAGTATTCAGGGCTGAATGTAACTCTGTATGAGGCAACTAGGCACAGCTTCTGTACTCAGATTGTAGAATCAGGAGCAGATGTGCTCAGTGCAAGGAATCTCATGAGACATGCAGACCTCAGGAGCACACAGAATTACTTTCACGCCACTCCTAAGAGGCTGCAAGAGCTAGTGAATCGCAGAGGTAAAATCTCAAGCCTACCTGAACGAAACCTGAACGAGAACGGAAGGTAAGCTTTTCATTGCAAATCATAGGGTTCTGGTGCGTAATTGGCGGGAGCGTGTGGGAATCGAACCCACCCTGCCTGCTTTTGGCCGGCAACACCGGATTTGAAGTCCGGGAGGGACACCAGAGCCCTATACACTCCCTCGTATAGCTAACATATTGATTCTACTTGCAAATTTGCCGTGCTGTCAACAGGTAAATCTGCGCCTTTTCCGCTTGCAACAGATTGCAGCAAAAATCGGGGGGCTTTAGCCCGTGCGGAGGTTTTCGGGATAATGGCCCGGCGCCTTCTCTAGCCTATGCCCTTAAGGCTTGATATAATGGGCATATCAATGTAAGTACCCTAAAAAAATATCTTGGGGGAGCGCGCCTGGCAATTGCCGGGGTCTGCGCGCCCATTCTAAAAAAAGCCTTTTTATCTTTTTGTTGTCCTCTTTCGGAGCGGAACATGGCACCCTCTTTGCGCCTTTGGAAAAGGCTTGCCGGAGCAGCCATCATTTTTGTGCTGGCCGGCTGCACCGTTGGCCCCGCATTCAAGCGCCCACAGGCGCCTGCGGCCAAAACATATACGGAAACGGCCCTGCCTGCAAGGACCGAAAGCGCGCCTGTCGCCGGAGGGCCCGCACAAAGCTTTGCCCTGGGGAAAGATATCCAGGCCAGGTGGTGGGAGCTTTTCCATTCCCCGCAGTTGGACAGCCTGGTCCGCCTCGGGCTGGCACGCAGCCGCACGCTTACCGCCGCGCAGGCCGCGCTGCGCCAGGCATATGAGAACGAACGCGCCCAGATGGGGGCGCTCCTGTACCCGAAGGTGGATGCCAAAGCCACCGCGGAGCGGGAAAAATTTTCCAGCGCCGCATTCGGGCAGCCGGGCGGCCACGGCATCATCTTCAACCTTTTCAATGCGTCGGCAAGCGTCTCATATCTGTTTGATTTATTCGGCGGGTCGAGGCTGGCCCTCGAAGCCCTGGGGGCCCAAACCGATTATCAGCGTTACCAGCTTGAGGGGGCATATATCGCGCTTACGGCAAACATCGTCACAACGGCTGTGAAAGAGGCCTCTATGCGAGCGCAGATAAAGGCGGCAAAAGAAATACTTTCAGCCGAGGAGGAGCAGCTCGGCATAGTGGAGAAGCAGTTCGCGCTTGGGGGCGTGTCGCGCTCCAGTGTGCTGGCCCAGAGGACGCAGCTTGCCCAGACCAGGGCGACGCTGCCGCCGCTTGAAACGGCACTGTCCCAGACCCGCCACCAGCTGGCCGTGCTGGCTGGCACTCTGCCGGGCAATGCGGGCGAACTGCCGGAATTCAATCTCCACAATCTCCAATTGCCTTTGGAGCTGCCGGTAAGCCTGCCCTCGAAGCTTGTGCGCCAGCGGCCCGACATTCTGGCCTCAGAGGCGCTCCTGCACGCGGCAAGCGCGCAGATAGGCGTTGCCACTGCCGCCATGCTCCCGCAGATAACATTCACAGGCAGCATCGGGACGGAAACCACAAAGGCTTCAGATTTGTTTACCTCCAAAACCAGCATCTGGAACCTGGGGATGTCTCTGCTACAACCCATCTTTCACGGAGGAGAGCTTATAGGCAAGCGCCGCGCCGCCGTTGCCGCTTATGAGCAGGCACTGGCCCAATATCAGGAGACGGTCCTCACGGCATTTCAGAACGTGGCCGATACGCTCAGGGCGCTGGACAAGGACGCAAGCACGCTAAAGGCGCAGACCGAGGCGTGGACGGCAGCGAGGGACTCTCTGGAGCTGGCCCAAAACCAGTTCCGGGTGGGAGCGGTGAGCTACCTCACCCTGCTCAATGCACAGCGCCAGTACCAGCAGGCCCGCCTTAATCTGGTCCAGGCCCAGGCAGCGCGTTTTGCCGATACCGCCGCGTTGTTTCAGGCGCTGGGCGGAGGGTGGTGGAACCAGCCCGCGGAAACCGGCGCGGCAACAGCGGACAAGAAATGAATCCTTTATCCATCAGGAGAGGCCATACATGATAAAACGCATGGTCATCATGCTTGCAGCCGTAGCCCTGCTGTTTGGAGGCATATTCGCCTATCATGCGTACAAGGCGAGCATGCTTAAAAAGTCCATGGCCCAGCACCGGCCCCCGCCCGTGGCAGTGAGCGCGATAAGGGCCGTATATCTCGTCTGGCAGCCCCAGGTCAAGGCGGTGGGCAGTTTGCGGGCCAGGCGCGGCGTCGATGTTACCAGCGAAATCCCGGGCCTGGTGCGCCATGTATATTTCAAATCAGGCGACGAGGCCAGGGAAAAACAGGTCCTTGTGCAGCTGAACGCGGACTCCGATATCGCGCTCCTTCGCTCGCTTGAGGCCGCCGCCCAGCTGGCGCTCATCGTTTACGAGCGCGACAAAAAACAGTACGCCGTGCAGGCCGTAAGCCAGGCCACCCTGGACTCGGACGCCGCCGATTTGAAAAGCAAGCGGGCACAGGCCGGCCAGCAGAGGGCCATAGTGGACAAAAAGACCATTCGCGCCCCTTTTGCCGGGCAGCTTGGCATAAGCACCGTCAACCCCGGGCAATACATCAATCCGGGGGACAAGATAGTCACCCTGCAATCGCTGGATTTGCTCTATGTCGATTTTTACCTCCCGCAACAGGAGCTTTCGCGCCTGCGGGTGGGACAGACGGCAGTCGCAACGACCGACGCTTATCCCGGCCGCAAGTTCGCGGGCCGGATAACCTCCATCAACCCCCAGGTGGACCCCGCTACACGGAACATCGAGGTTGAGGCCGCAATCAAAAACCCCGGCCACAAACTGCTGCCCGGCATGTATGCAACCATAGACGTCAGCGCCGGGGCGGCACGGCACTATCTGACCCTGCCCCAGACGGCCGTGACCTTCAACCCTTACGGCGAGACCGTCTTCATCATAGAAAAGGATGGAACGGGGCCGGACGGCAAGCCGATACTGATTGCGAGGCAGACATTTGTGACAACTGGCGCCACGCGCGGCGACCAGGTGGCGATAATCTCCGGCATAAAAGAGGGCGAACTGGTCGTGACGAGCGGCCAGATGAAGCTCAAAAACGGCAGCCAGGTGGCAATCAACAACCAGATACAGCCGGGCAACAACCCGGCCCCCAGGCCGGCGGACAGGTAAATGCACTTTACGGACCTATTCATCAGGCGGCCCGTGCTGGCCACAGTGGTCAGCCTGCTCATCCTCGTGCTGGGGCTCCGTTCGATAGGGCTCCTCAAGATACGCGAATACCCGGAGATACAGAGCGCGGTCGTTACCGTCTCGACCGCCTACTACGGGGCCGACCCTTCGCTTGTGGCGGGCTTTATCACCACCCCGCTGGAAAGCTCCATCGCGCAGGCAAGCGGCATCGATTACCTGACCTCCTCAAGCACGCTGGGGCAGAGCACCATTCAGGCCAACCTGCGCCTGAACTACGATTCCAATAAGGCGCTGACCGAGATAAGCACAAAGGTGAACGCGGTGCTCAACCAGCTGCCAAAGGAGTCTCAGGCACCGGTGATCACCGTTGCCATCGGCGAGACCGTGGACTCCATGTACATAGGCTTTTACAGCAAGGTCCTGCCGACCAACAAGATAACCGATTACCTCATCCGGGTGGTGCAGCCCAGGCTCCAGACCGTGGAGGGCGTACAGACGGCCGAGATACTGGGCGAACAGCGCTTCGCGCTCCGGGCGTGGCTTGACCCCAGGAAGATGGCCGCCTATGGCGTCACCGGCTCCGATGTCAGCAACGCCCTCGCCGCCAACGACTTCATCTCCGCCGTGGGACGCACGAAGGGACAGATGGTGACTGTGGACCTCACCGCGGCAACGGGGCTGCACTCGGTGGACGAGTTCCGCAACCTGGTAATCAAGTCCCGGAACAACGCCATCATCCGCCTGAGCGACATCGCAAACGTAACGCTCGGCTCGGAAAACTACGACACGGCCGTGTTCTTCGACGGCCAGAGCGCCGTCTATATTGGCATCCAGGTGGCCCCCACCGCCAACCTCCTTACCGTTATACAGGACATCCACAAGCTGTTCCCGTCAATCCAGCAGCAGCTGCCGCAGGGCCTGAGCGGGCGCATCGTCTACGACGCCACCAAGTACGTGGACAGCTCCATCCACGAGGTGATAAGCACCCTTGTCAAGGCTCTCCTGATCGTTACGCTGGTGATATTCATATCGCTGGGTTCGCCGCGGTCGGTGATAATTCCCACTGTGGCCATGCCGCTTTCGCTGATAGGGGCGTTCTTCATCATGCTGGTGCTGGGCTACACCATAAACCTGCTCACGCTGCTTGCCCTGGTGCTGGCGATTGGCCTGGTGGTGGACGACGCAATAATAGTGGTGGAGAACGTGCACCGCCACATCGAAGACGGCGTGGAGCCAATGCCCGCCGCATACCGGGGTGCGCGGGAGCTTGCGGGCCCCATTATCGCCATATCGGTCGTGCTGGTTGCGGTCTATGTGCCAATTGGCTTCATGGGCGGGCTCACCGGGGCGCTCTTTACGGAATTCGCGTACACCCTGGCGGGCACCGTGGCCGTCTCCGCAGTCATTGCGCTTACGCTTTCGCCGATGATGTGCTCGCGTTTCCTCAAGCCCTACGTCCACGGCCGCAGCCGCTTCACCGGCTTCATAGACCGCCAGTTCGGGCGCCTGCGAGGCGGCTACCAGCGCCTCCTGCACGGCTCGCTGAACTACCTGCCTGTGACCGCGGTATTCGCGGCGGCAATCCTCCTGAGCAACTATTTCCTCTACAAGAACTCAAAGAGCGAACTCGCCCCGGCCGAGGACCAGGGCGTGATAATCGTCATGGCCACGGGGGCGCCCGACGCCACGCTGGAGCAGACGGAGCTCTACACGCGGGAGGTATACAGGATTCTGGCAAGCTATCCGGAGGCCGACCACGTCTTCCAGCTTGACGGCATTAGCGGACTGAACACGGGCATCGCCGGCATGGTCACCAAGCCGTGGGACCAGCGGAAGCGCACGACGATGCAGCTACAGCCGGAGGTGCAGATGAAGCTTGGCGAAATAACGGGCCTTCAGGCGGTCGCCTTCCAGCGCCCTCCGCTGCCCGGAGGCGGACGGGGCCTGCCGGTGCAGTTCGTCATCGGCACGACGGAGCCGTTCGAAAGGCTTAACGGGATATCGCAGGCGCTGATGGACAAGGCGCGCACAAGCGGGATGTTCGCCTACGTGGACAGCGACCTGAAGATTGACAAGCCGCAGACTACCGTGGAGTTCGACCGGGACAAGGCGGCCCAACTGGGCCTGACGATGAGCGATGTGGGCGGGGCGCTGGGGTCGATGCTCGGCGGCGGCTACGTCAATTATTTCAGCCTGGCGGGGCGCTCTTACAAGGTCATCCCGCAGGTGATGCGGCGCGACAGGCTCAACGCCCATGATTTGGAAGGCTACTATATCAACACCGCAAGCGGCGTATCCATCCCGGTCTCGACCGTCACACGGCTGAAGACCTCCGTCGTGCCGGAATCGCTCAACCATTTCCAGCAGCTCAATTCCGCGACCCTTTCCGCCGTGCCGGTGGAGGGCGTTACAATGGGGCAGGCATTGACCGGGCTCCAAAACCTCTCCAAAGGCGTGCTGCCCAGCGGCTACAGCATCGATTACGCGGGGCAGTCGAGGCAGTATGTGCAGGAGTCGAAGGCATTGCTTGTCACGTTCTTCTTCGCGCTGATAATAATCTTCCTGGCGCTGGCGGCCCTGTTTGAGAGTTTCCGGGACCCGTTCATCGTGCTCGTTAGCGTGCCGATGTCCATCTGCGGGGCGATGATATTCATAAGCCTTGGGGTGGGGGGCGCAAGCCTGAACATCTTCACGGAGGTCGGGCTGGTGACACTGATAGGCCTCATCAGCAAGCACGGCATCCTGATAGTGCAGTTCGCAAACGATCTGCAGAACGAGGGAAAGGGCAAGCGCGAGGCGGTGGAGACGGCCGCCGCAATCCGCCTGCGGCCCATACTCATGACCACGGCTGCGATGGTGCTGGGCGTGCTGCCGCTGGTGACCGCCGCCGGGGCGGGCGCGGTGGGCCGCTTCAATATGGGCCTTGTGATAATGACGGGCATTTCGATAGGCACGCTCTTCACGCTCTTTGTTGTGCCGGCCATGTACATGCTGCTTGCCACGGACAGGGCGAAGCAGAGGGCCGCCCAGGAAAAAAAACCCGCTAAAGAGACTTCATGAATATGATCTTGTCGTCATCATCGGCGTAGAACTTGGGCACACGGGCGGCCTCCCGGTAGCCGTTCTTCCTGTAAAACTCCCGCGTGGGCCTGTACTGCTCCCTTGAGGCGGTCTCCACATAAATATGCTTGCAGCCAAAAGACTCCGCCATGTGGCGCTCCGCCCCGGAAAGAAGGAGGCTTCCCACCCCCCTGCCCTGCATGTCCGCCTTCACGGCTATCCAGTAGAGGTCGAACCTCCCTTCGGCCATCGTTATCGGCCCGTAACAGATGTACCCGGCGGCCCTGTCCCCCGCGTCCGCGAACATGAAGATGTATTCGCTCGCGGGGCCCTTTTCAATCCTGTCGTCAAGAAGCTCCAGGGCGACCTCTATCTCGAAATCATAGAACATGCCGGTGGAGACAAGTATATCCGTGAGCGCCTGCCTGTCGGCGCTGACGGGCTCGTTTCTAAGTCTTATTTGCATGGATGACATCAGCGCCCGGGTATGGTCTTTTTCCGGAAAACGGGGTTTTTTGAAAAAAAATCCCTGTCCAGAAGCGCGGCGTCAATAATCTTTCGGACGAGTTCCTTTTCCGTATAGCCCGCCTCCTTTGCCGCCGAGACGTATCCGGACCAGGGCGCTATGCACGGATTGGCGTTAATCTCTATCACAAAGGGCTCGTTGTTTTGGTCGAGCCTCATGTCCACCCTGGCGTATCCCCGCAGGCCGAATACCCGCCAGCACTCGATGGCTATCCGCCTGATGGACTCCACCGGCGTGTTTTCCGGCTTGAACGTCCTCACCGTATTTTCGTACTCGAACGAGCCCTCTTCCCACTTGGCCTTGTAATTGACTATGCGGGGCTTTCCGGCGGGCCAGTCCACAAACAGCATCTCCGCGGGCGGAAACACCTCCACACTCCCGTCGGCATGTCCAAGGAGAGAGACGTTGAACTCCCTGCCCTCCACAAACCTCTCCACAAGTATGGGCTGCCTTCCGAACCGCTCGTACACACCGGGAAGCTCCTCCGCGAGCTTTTTTTCGTCGCTGAAAACGGATTCGTCATCTATGCCAATGGAGGCGTCCTCACAGGCGGGCTTCACTATCCACGGGCCGCCGGTGACTACCGCTTCGCCGGCAACTATCGGCACCTTGTTCACCCCCTGGGAGGCCGCCTGTGCGCCCCTGTATGCCTGCCATTTTGGCGTGGGCAGGCCGTTTGCCTCCAGTACAGCCTTGGTTATGGTCTTGTCGGTGGTGGCCACGAGGGCGTCGAAGGAGGCCCCGGTGTACGGATATCCGGCAATCTCGTAAAGGGCGGCCATTGCCGGGTGCAGCCTCTCCTGCCCGTCTATCTCCTCCACCAGGTTGAATATCACAAGCGGCGAGAATTCCCTGAGCCTGTAAAGCAGGCCCATGTAGCCGTCCTGCCCGCTGAAGGGCATGGTCCTGTACTCATAGCCAAGCTCCTTCAGCGCCCCCTCGACCAGCCGCACCTCGTCGAGCGTGTCCGCGGAATCGAGCCCGGAGCCTTCCAGGGGCTCGCTGTATACGATAGCTATCTTCTTCATGCGCTCCCTTGCCTTAAAACTTTCAGCGGGCGGCGGACAGGCCCGTCCTGCCGCCTCTCCACAGGCCCCTGCGCTTCAGTGCGGAGTGTATTATGCCGCCTATAAGCTCACTGTATTTCATTCCCGCCTGGGCGCACAGTATCGGCAGGTCCGAGTGGGTGGGGTTAAGCCCCGCAAGCGGGTTTATCTCCAGAAAACAGAACTCCCCATCGGGGCCTTCCTTGAAGTCCACCCTGCCAGCGTCCCTGCACCCAAGCGTATTATAGGCCTTCACCGCCAGGTCGGAAAGCGCCTTGACCATTTTCCTGCTTTTAAGAAGGGTGTATTTCACCCTCTCCTCGCAAAGCTCCTTGTTCATATAGGAATAGACGTTGGGCTCCGCGCTCTTCAGAAGCTCTACTTCCAGCACTCCCGCCGCCCTTGCGTCCGCGCCCGTTCCAAGCACCCCGACCGTGAACTCCCGCCCCGGCAGATACGTCTCCACCAGCACAGGCTGGCTGTATTTGGCCAGGAGCTTCCTGCACTGGTCCTTGAGCCCCCTGGAGTCAACGACTATCGAATCGGGGGTTATGCCCTTCCCGGTCCCCTCGGACACAGGTTTTGTGAACAGGGGATAGGGCATTTTCTGGCCGGGCCCCTTCTCGAACCTTTCCAGCTCATCGGCCGAACTAATCACGGCGAACGCCGGGGTGGGGACGCCGGCGTCCCTCATCACCATCTTGGTCATGGCCTTGTCCAGGCTGAGTGCCATTGTGAGCGGATCGCTGAACGTATAGGGGATATTGAAGGCCTCAAGGAGCGCCGGGACCTGCGCCTCCCGGCTCCTTCCGTAGAGGCCCTCGGCGATATTGAAGACAAGGTCCCACCTCTGCCCGAGCGAGAGGCACCTTGTCAGCTCGTAAATATGGCCGACCCTTACCGCCTCATGCCCCAGCGAGGAGATCGCCTCCTGGAGGGAGTTTACCGTGTCCTCGCTGTCGAACTCGGCCGTCTCCTCCTCGCCAAAACCCATTTCGAGGTATTCCTTCCTCAAGTCATAAACCAGTGCAATCTTCATATGCCTTAACTGCCGTCCTCCGAAAAAATGATTATCTCTTTATTTTGCAAAAAGAAAACCCCTTTTTTAAAGAGGGGTTTTACTTTTAAAAAAAATGCCTTTTCTATCTCCGGGAAACCTGAACAGCTTATTTGACATCGCCAAGCTTGAAGAGCATGTTCTTCTGCTTCCTGCGCTTGTACCGCTGGGTTTCCTCCGGCACAAGGGCCTTCCTCTGCCCCTTCAGGAGCTGGGCGGTGCCGCCGTACTTGCCGTTGCCGTTTGCCTTCCTGCCCCTTTCAATCTGTGAATCGTCCGGGTTATAGTATTTTATTATCATCCCTTCGTAATTCCTGAGGAGCACGTCCTTGTCCGTTACCGAGAGCAGGTAGAAGGGCTGGAGGGGTATCTTCCCGCCTCCGCCGGGGGCGTCGACCACGAAATTGGGGATTGTAAGCCCTCCCGTGTAGCCCCGCATCATCTCTATTATCTCTATGCCTTTCCAGATGCTCGTCCTGAAGTGCTCCACCCCCTTGACCGGGTCGCACTGATAAAGGTAATAGGGCCGCACCATTATGCGCTGGAGGGCGTGGCAAAGCTCTTTCATCACGTCAGGCGAATCGTTTATCCCCCTGAGCAGGACGGACTGGTTGGAGACGGGAATCCCCGCGCAGAGTATCCTGTCGCACGCCTCCTGCGCCTCCGGGGTGACCTCCCTCGGGTGGTTGAACTGGGTGTTGACCCACAGGGGCCTGTGTTTCCTGAGCATCCTTACCAGCTCATCCGTTACGCGCATGGGCATCACGACGGGTATCCGTGTGCCTATCCTCAGCACCTCTATGTGGGAGATGCGCCTCAGTTCGCCGAGGAACCAGTCCAGCAGTTCGAGGTTCATGGTGAGGGGGTCTCCGCCCGAGACGATCACCTCCCGCACCTCGGAGGTCGCCCGGACATATTCGATCATCCCCTGGAGTTCCTTCCTCGTCCTCACGGACTCGCCCTCGTGCCATGTCCGCTTCCGCGTGCAGTGGCGGCAGTACATGCTGCATGTGTTGGTGGCTATCGCCAGCACCCTGTCCGGGTACCTGTGCACAAGGCCCGGCACCTGCATGTCCTCTTCCTCCTCAAGCGGGTCCACGTCGCCCACCATCTGGAACTCAAGTTCCCGCAGGTCTGGTATGCACTGCTTCCTTATGGGGTCTTCCGGGTCAGACCAGTTTTTTACGAGCGAAAGGTAATAGGGTGTGACTGAGTAGTGGAATATCTCGATCAGCTTTTTGTATCTTGCCTTGTGGTAGGGTTTCAGGTCCAGGACACCGGAGAGCGCCTCCAGCGTCCGCAGCCTGTTTGCCATCTGCCAGCGCCAGTCGTTCCACTGCACATGGGTAATGCCCGGCCATAGCTTCTGAATGATGTCATCGCCCCTGAACAGCGTGCAGTCCGCCGGGGCGCCAGGCGCAATTGAGGGTTGACCTGGAGGTTCTTCCAGCTCTTTTGCCACACCGACTATTTCCATCTCTGCCTCCTCAGGTTTTATATGGGGTATTATAGCCCCTCGTATGCAATTTTAAAACAGTTTCCTGATAGTTTCCATGATTCCTGTCATGATGGCCGATGGCGATGGCGGGCACCCCCTGATGCGGCTGACTGCCGGCACAACTTTGTCCACTCCCCCGGTAACGGCATAGCTCCCCTTGAATACCCCTCCATCCGCGGCGCAGTCGCCGCAGGCGATGACTATCTTCGGCTCCGGCATGGCCAGGTACGTCTTCTTCAGCGCGAGGGCCATGCTGAATGACGCCGGGCCGGTGACCAGAAGGATATCGGCATGCCTCGGAGAGGCGACGAAGTCAACCCCGAACCTCTGCACGTCGTATACGGGGTTGATGAGCGCCGTGCATTCCCACTCACAGGCGTTGCACGAACCCGCATCCACCTGCCTTATCCTCACGGAGCGCCCGAATACCCTGTCTATCTTCTTCCTCGCTTCTTCTATAAGCTCCGTCTCGCCGGCCGAAAGGGCGAGCGTCTCCAAAGGCCGGGCCTGTTTCTTATTTATTATGTTATAAAAAATCTTCTCAATCATGAACCCCTCACATATCACAGCCTGAATAGGACAGGTTGAAGCTCTTGTTTATGAGCGGGAAGTCCGGTATTATGTTGCCCTGCACGGCAAAGGGCATCAGCGGCCAGTTGCAGAAGGAGGCCGCCCTGACCTTTACCCTGAGCGGTGAAAGACCGTCTTTCCCCGATTTCACGAAATAAAAGACCGAGCCTCTCGGCCCCTCGGCCCATCCAAGGGCTGAGCTTAAAGGCGGCACACCCGCGGACGGCCCCGCGTGGAGCGGCCCGGTGGAAAACCCCCTCGCCCTCTTCAGGATGGTCGTCATTATCGCAAGCGTGCACCCCACCTCGTCGGCCCTTATCATCATCCTCGTGTAAACGTCCCCCTTTGTGCGCATATAGGTCTCGAAGACGAGTTCGTCGTAGTACATGTAGGGGTGCGCCGTCCTCAGGTCGTCGTTTATGCCCGACGCCCTCGCGGCCACCCCCGTTGCCCCAAGGTTCCGGGCGATTTTGCCCGGCAGCAGGCCGGCGTTCTCAAGCCTCTCTATGTGAGATATGGCCCCGGCGATAAGCCCCATAAAGGACTTGTATTCTTCCTTTATCTTTCCGGCCTCGGCCAGTGTCTCCTCCGCGTTCTCAAGGACGTCCCTCGAAACACCGCCTATGTGGTTCACGCCGCGCAGGTACCTGCTTCCCGTAAGCCTTTCATTGAGCCTCATTATCCTTTCTTTCAGCGAGGCGCCCCTCGCATATCCGATAGCAAATCCGGTGCCAGCGCACATGTTCCCGATGTCGCCGACGTGGTTATAAAGGCGCTCAAGCTCCAGAAGGAACGTCCTGGCCGCCCTCGCCCTGACCGGAAGCGTTATCCCCCTCATCCGCTCCACGGCGGAGCAGTAGGCGGTGGAGTGCGCGAACGCGGAGACCCCGGATATCCTTTCGGCCAGCGCCACCCCGTTTTCAAACCCTATCTGCTCGAAGTGCTTTTCAACCCCTTTATGGGTGTAGAAAAGGCGCGGGTCCAGGTAATAAACCGTCTCGCCCACGGCGCTGAACCTGAAGTGCCCCGGCTCTATGATGCCCGCGTGCACCGGGCCCACGGGGATTTCGCATATCCCTTCGCCCTTGACTTTCATATAGGGATAGGTGTCCGGCCTTTCAAGGTCTATCTTCTTCCTTATATCCTGAACACTCACGTCCCTCCTGAGGGGATAAATACCCTCCGGGTACATGCCGTGAAGGACAAGCCGCCGCGAATCCGGATGCCCTTCGGGGATGATGCCGAACATATCGGCAATCTCCCGCTCGTACCAGTGGGCGGCAGGGACATGGGGGGTCAGGCTCTTGTACCCGGGCCCGCGGCCGTTTTCCCGGATGGGGAGCCTCAGGATGTCAAAAACGTCCTCGCCCATGCCGGAAAAGACGGCGTAAACGTTGAAGCCCGCTCCGGTTTCCCTTTCGTCGGCGGCAAACATGAGCCGGAGCGCCTTCCGGCCCCCGTTCCTGCCGAAAAGCTCCACGCTCCTTCTTATGAACTCGTCTTCGCTCTCAACGGTCATATAAAGCTCGTTGCCAGGGTTCATGTTTTTATCCCCTCCCTATGACGCCTATGGACAGGGAGATGATCCTGTCAAGGGAAGCGGGTATGTTCAATCCCAGAAACAGGAGCCCGGCCCCCAGGGAGACCATCACGAGGCTTGCGGGCCACCAGCGGGCCGGGGCCTTTGGTTTTCTTTCCGTCTTTGCCTCTTCGGGCGCCCCGTAGAACATCCCGCCAAACCCCTTGAGGAACCCGTAAAAGACGAGCATACCCGCCAGGAGGAACACGCCGAATATGTACCAGTGGCCTCCGTCCGCAAGCCCCCGGAACATCAGGAACTCGCTCAGGAACAGGTTGAAGGGCGGCATGCCGGTGAGCGCCATCAACCCCGCAAACCCCAGCACCCCCGTGAGGGGCAGCACCCTGAGCACTCCGCGCACGGCCCCCGTCTCCACGGAATGATATGTGGTGTTTATCCTTCCCGTGACGAAGAACATGAGCGGCTTGCCGATGGCGTGGTTCAATATGTGCAGGAGCGACGCGTAAAGCCCGTAGAACCCGCCTATCCCAAAGGAGAGCGAGATTATCCCCATGTGCTCTATGCTGCTGTATGCAAGGAGCCTCTTTGCGTTGCTCTGTATTAATATGAAGACGGCGGCGATGATGATGGAGCCAAGCCCGAAGAGCACCATTATGCCCTGCACGAAGGGATGGCCGCAGGTCTTGTCCGCTATGACGGCAAACCTCATCACGCCGTAGAAGGCGCAGTTGAGCAGTATGCCCGAAAGCAGGGCGCTTATGGGCGTGGGGGCCTCGCTGTGCGCGTCGGGCAGCCAGTTGTGGACGGGCGCAAGCCCGGCCTTCGTCCCGTAGCCCACCATTATAAGGATGAACGCGAGCCTCACGGTGGCGGGGTTGAGCCTTGCCGCCATCCCGCCTAGCACCGTCCAGTTGAGGGTGCCCCCCGCCAGCTCCTGCACACCCGTGGAGGCATAATATAAGAGAAAGGTGCCAAGGAGGGCAAACGTAATGCCCACCGTGCAGAGGATGATATACTTCCATGCCGCCTCGATGGAGCGCGGACGCCTGTAAATGCCCACCAGAAGGGCCGATACAAGCGTTGTCGCCTCGATGGCTATCCACAGGAGCGCCAGGTTGTTCATCACCGGCACAAGGAGCATGGTGAAGACGAACAGGTTGAACAGCAGGTAGTAGAACCGGAGGGTCCCCTGGGTGACAACGCCGCCGGCAAGCTCGTTCCTCATGTATTCGATGGAGTAAAGGGAGGCCGCAAGCGACAGCAGCGCGATTGCCATAATGATGTATGCCGAGAGGGCGTCCACATTGAGCACGCCGCCCGCCATCTCAAAGGAGCCCCCGCCAAGCGCCTGGCGCACAAGATTGAGCGCGCCGAGCGCCGCTGCCCCGCTTGAGGCCGCGGTGACGTATTCAAGCGCCTTCTGCTTTCTCACCAGAAGACATATAAGCGATGCGGCAAAAGGCGCCAGTATGAAATAGAGCATTTTCCCCTTCTATCCCTTCAAGCTGGTCAGTTTGTCCAGGTCCACGCTCACGAAGGCCTTTTTTATCTGGCTCAGGAACACGCCCAGGATCAACACGCCCATGAGCATGTCGAAAAGCACCCCGAGCTCTATGATGGTGGGCATCCCGAATGTGAGGGAAAACCCGGCAAGGAAGAGCCCGTTTTCCATGAAGAGAAGCCCCATCACCTGTGTGACGGCCTTCTTCCTCGTCATCATCACAAAAAGGCTTATGAGTATTATCGAGACCGATATCTTTAACACCGTCCTTGTGAGGCCGGCAACGAAGATGCCCTCGGAGAGCACCGAATACACGATTGTCACTATGGCGAATGAGGCCGCAAGCGACAGGGAGCTGCTTATATATGGCTCCACGTCGTGCGTGACCTTGAGCTGCCTGATGACCTTTCGCAGAAAATAGGGTATCAGTATGCACTTGCCCGCTATGGTGAAGAAGGCCGCGAGATAGAGGTGCGGGATGGAGAGGTATATGGCCGTGGCCACCATCAGGAGCGCCAGCAGCGAGGAATTTATGATGTATGCCTTCAGGCAGGACTCTATGCGCTTGAGCGAGTTCATCGCTATGACGCTAAGCAGCATCCCGACCGCGATGAAGTCTATTATGGAAAAAATCTCTATCCACCTTTTAAGCATTTTTTCCTATTTCCCTTTTTTATCCCTTATCCAAGCATTATCACGGTTATTATCGAAAGGAGCGACAGGACAAACGCCCCGCCAAGGAGCGAGGGGAGCTGGAAAAACCTGAGCTTCGCCCTCGAAGACTCCGCAACCGCCATGGCAGCGGCAAGGAAAAGCAGCTTCAGCGCGTAATAGAGGGGCGAGAGCGCCGCGAAGCCGTGGCCGCCCCCGGCTATGCCGTATGAGAAAAAGAGGTCTATGGCCACTGTGAACAAGAGCATCTGTTTCATGTAATGGGCCCATTCCATGAGCGCGAGGTAACGCCCGGAATACTCCAGGAGCATCCCCTCGTGTATCATCGTAAGCTCAAGGTGGGTGTCGGGGTTGTCCACCGGTATCCTGCCGGTCTCCGCTATGAGGGCCACGAAGAAGGCCGCAAGCGCAAGCACGTGGGCCGGGGAATGGAATATATCCACCGAGAGGGCGAGCTTCGAAAGGCTCGTGGACCCGCCGGCAATCGCGGTGGAAAAGATGGCGAGCATCATCATGGGCTCCACCAGTATCGCCACCGTGGCCTCCCTGCTTGAGCCCTCGCCCCCGAAGGCCGTCCCCGCGTCCAGCCCCGCCAGGACCATGAAGAACCTGCCGAGCGCCAGCGTGTAGAGCAGGGCTATTATGTCCCCCATGCCGAATATTGTGCCTTTGACGCTTATCACAGGCACCATCATCGAGGCGGCAAGCACTGAGAGGAACGTTATGAAGGGGGCCGCGTGGAACACCCATGAGGCCGTCTTCGATATGACCATGTCCTTCCTGAAAAGCCTCACCAGGTCCCAGTAAGGCTGGAGCACTCCGGCCCCGACCCTCCCCTGCGACCAGGCCTTTATCTTCTTGATTATGCCCTGGAGGAGCGGCGAAAAAAGCAGGATTATCAGGAATTGCAGGTCCAGCATCTTCTCCCTATCCCCATATGAGCAGCAAGGTTATGAGCGTTATCATTATGTAGCCCAGATAGAGGTGCAGGCTCCCGGACTGGAGGTGCCTTATCTTGTGGGCCGTCCAGTGGACGGCGGAAAGGAGCGGCCTGTATATGTAGGACTCTATGAACGGCGTTATGTCGGAGCGGTAGGTTATCTCCCTGGCGAAGAAAGGTTTTTGCCGGTAGGATATCCTTATCTCCCTCCGTGGAAGGTATATCGACTTGAATATCACCCTCACGGGCTTTGTGAACGCCGTGGCCGTGTACTGCATCCGGGGCGTCAGGGCCCTGATGCCGCAGTCCCAGGAGTCCGCATATACGGTTTTTTTACTCGCACCCGCCGTTTTTATGAGCACAAACACGATGAGGAACCCAAGGAGCATCGCGGACAAAATGGCCGCGGGCCAGAAGCCCGAAAACCCTCCCGCAATGGAAACCGGCGCAAGGCTGAATGACAGGGGGCTTACCGCGGAAAGTCCGCCAAGGGGTATCCGGCTTATGAGCCCAAGCAGCAGGCCGGGATAAACGCCAAGCAGCAGGCAAAGGAGGGCAAGCGCACCCATCGCGGCCGTCATCGGGAACCCCGCCTCTTTCGCGTGTTCCGCCCTCTCGTGCCTGGGCATCCCGAGGAAGGAGATGCCGAAGGCCTTTATGAAGGCGGCGGCGGCAAACGCCCCCGTTAAGGCCAGCGCCGCCCCGCCCAGGAGCGATATCACCTTCGAATAGGCGGCGGGCGTCTGGCTGCCAAGCACAAGCGACTGGAACGTGAGCCATTCGCTCACAAACCCGTTAAAGGGCGGGAGCGCACAGATGGAGACCGCGCCTACGAGGAAGAAAAGCCCCGTCCATGGCATCTTCTTCAAAAGCCCGCCCATCTCCTCCATGTTCTTTGAGTGGACCGCGTGCATGACTGAGCCCGCGCCCATGAAGAGCATGCCCTTGAAGACCGCGTGGTTCATGGCATGGCAGAGGCAGGCGGCAAGGGCTATCCCGGCCAGGGCAGGCAGGTGAAAGGAATAGAACATTATGGAGGCCCCGAACCCAAGGAGCATTATGCCAATGTTTTCCACGCTGGAATAGGCCAGGAGCCTTTTTATGTCCCGCGCCATGAGCGCGTAGAGGATGCCCATCACGCTGGACACGCCTCCAGCCACAAGCGCCAGTATGCCCCACCATGCGACATTTCCGCCGAGCACGCCGATGCCCATCATTATCATCCCATAGAGCCCGGCCTTTATCATCACCCCGGACATGAGGGCGGAGACGTTGGAGGGCGCGGCCGGATGGGCCCTGGGCAGCCATATGTGCAGAGGCACAATGCCAGCCTTCATCCCGAACCCTATGAAGGAGAGCACGAAGAGGAGCGACCTCACCCATTCGGGCCTTGCGGCAAGCCCCGCCCTGATGCCCTGGAAATCGAGGCTCCCTGTCAGCGCATAGCCCGCCATGAAGGCCGCTATTATGAAGGCCGTCCCTATGTGCGTCATTGTGGCGTAGGTGATCCCCGCGGCCTGGGCCTCCTCGTCCCTGGTGTCGGAGACGACCAGGAAGAAAGAGAGCAGGGACATGGCCTCCCACGCGACAAGGAAGGCGACGATGTTTGAGGAAAAGAAGACGGCGTAGAGGCTCAGGAGGAAAAGACCATAGAATATGCCCTGGAAGCGCGGCCCCTCCGCGCCCTTCATGTATCCTATCGAATATACCGAAACCGCCGCCCCAAGCACGGACAGGAGCAGACTGAAATACCCTGAAAGCGGGTTGCCCTGGAATGCCAGCTCCAGGAAACCCGAAACCGGGAAAACATAAACCGGAGACGGCTGCGCGGACGGCATTATCAGGCCCAGGCTGTAAAGGCCCGCCAATACGGAGCCCGCCGCGAACAGGCCGTAGAGCATGTTCAGCCAGCGCCCCGGCGCTATGGAGAACAATACCGTCCCCGCTATGAAAAGACCAATGCCCGAAAGCAAAAACAAATTACCCGGTTCCAAGACAAAAAACCTCTACTTTATCCCAACCCAAAAAAGGTTTTTTTAAATTCAGGACTAAGCGTTAAAGCTCTTTGACCTTCCTCTGAAGGGTCCTCAATCCTATTCCTAGCAATTTCGATGCCACAGTCTTGTTATTGCCTGCCTTCTCCAGCGTGAGCCTGATTATCTCCTTTTCGACCTCGTAAAGGGAGAGGTTGTTGGAGATATGGTAAAAGTCCCCGTTGTGGGGCTGCTCGGAAAGCAGGAAGGCCGGGAGATACCTGGCCTCTATAACGTCTTTTTCCGCAAGGGCCATTGCGGACTCCAGGGCGTTTTCAAGCTCCCTTACGTTGCCCTGCCAGCGGTAGGCGAGCAGTATCTGCATGGCCTCCTTGGTGATCCCCTTTATCCGGTAGTCCTTCTCCTCGTTGAGCTTGTTTATGAAGTAGCTCACCAGCAGCGGGATGTCCTCTTTCCTGTCCCTGAGCGGCGGCAGCTCTATGTGCACTACGTTCAGCCTGTAATAGAGGTCTTCCCTGAATTTGTTCTGGTCTATCAGCTTTTTCAGGTCGTGATTGGTGGCCGCTATGACGCGGACGTCCACCTTTATGGTCTCGTTGCCGCCCACCCGCTCGAACTCCTTTTCCTGGAGCACGCGCAGGAGCTTAATCTGCGTGGAGGGCGATATGTCGCCAATCTCGTCCAGGAAGATGGTGCCCCCGTTGGCCAGCTCGAACCTGCCAAGACGCTTGGAGAGCGCCCCCGTGAACGAGCCTTTTTCGTGGCCGAAAAGCTCGGACTCCAGGACGCCCTCGTTGAAGGCCGCGCAGTTGACCTTGATGAAGGGCTTCGAGACGCGCGGGCTGTTGTAATGTATGGCGTTGGCTATCATCTCCTTGCCGGTGCCCGTCTCGCCGGAAAGCAGGATATTGACGTTCTTGGGGGCCACGGAGCCCACAATCTCTATGACGTGCTGCATCGCCTTGCTGCGGCCCACGATCTTTCCGAAATTGAACCGCTCCTTGACCTTCCTCTCAAGCTCCACCTTCTGAACAAAAAGCGCCTGCTTCTCAACCGCCTTCTCCACGACGGCCATGAGGAGCTTGGTGTTTGTGGGGAACTCGTAAAAGTCGTACGCCCCTTCCTTCATGGCCTCGATGGCCTTCGACAGCTGCACGTGCCCGGAGAGGAATATCACCTCCACATGCGGCTTGATGGCCTTCACACGCTTGAGGAAACTGATGCTGTTTATGTGGTTCAGGTTGAAATCGGCAAGCACTATCTGTATCGGCTCATTGCGGAGCACGCGGAAAGCCTCCCTTACGGAGGCGGCATATACGGCAACGCCCCGCCTCTTCAGATAGGACTTCACTTTTTCCCATTCCCTGTTCCCGCCGCTCTCCACGACCAGAATGTTAAGTTCCATACCCTCCCGCTCCCCGGCGCCCTTAATGGTCTAAAAAACAAAAAACAAGCCATTTTGGCATATTTAAAAGCGTAACGTCTTTTAATTACGTCATTTTGGCTTGCCTAAAATGATAAAACAGAGCCTCCTGAAAAGTAAATGGGTTTTTATTTCCGGACGGAACCTGTTGTTACTCAATGATTTTCCGGTTTTGGGCAGACTCTGGCACGGTTCTTGTAAGTGATATGCGTAAATTCAAAATCATTCTTTAAAAAGAAAGGGGTGAAAAAAGGTAATGAAAAAACTGATCACTTTAATCATGAGCGCTTTACTTCTTATCTCTTTCCTGGGTGCCATGGGCTGCCAGAAGAAAGAGGAAGCTCCCGCGCCGGAGTCCACCGCTCCCGCGCCGGCCGCTCCGGCAACCAACGCGCCTGCGGCCAATGCGCCCGCGGCTCCAGCTCCTGGGAAGTAGGCTCCTGCCGGCGGAAAATAGAATCCGCGAAATTTTTTAAAAAATTTTCAAGGGACATTCAAGGGGAGGCTTGCCTCCCCTTTGTTCTTTCTTCCCGGCCGCTCTCCACTTGCCTAAAACCATAAGCCGCCTTAAGCTTTAACCGGAACTGTTGATAAATTAAGGGATAACTGATTAAAATACTTTATCGGTAAACGGCAATCGTTTGCCGACGAAAAAAAACGCACGAAATGGAAACAGGCTCCTTGGAGAGAAAAAACAGGGAACTCACCGCTATCCTGGAAGTAAGCAGGGTCCTGACCGCTTCATTCGACCTCGAGGAAAACCTCACGGCCGTCATGCGGACCCTGAGCAGCCTGCTGGAGATGCAGAGAGGCTGCGTGGTGCTCATGGACCCTGTCTCGGGCGAGTTCCGCATCGTGGCGGCCCACGGGCTCACGAAGGAAGAGATACTCCGGGGCAAATACAAGCTGGGCGAGGGCATCGTGGGCAGGGTCATAGAAAGCGGCTCCACCATGTTCATCCCCAATATCGGCGAGGAACCCAAGTTCCTCAACAAGACGGGCTCCAGGCCGGACAAGGACGGCATATCCTTCCTGTGTGTGCCGGTAAGGTTCAAGGGCGAGGTGCTGGGCGCGATAACGGCCGACAGGATTTACTCGGCAAACCACGGCGACGTGGACGACGACATAAGGGTATTGAAGATAGTGTCCTCCCTCATAGCGCAGTTCGTAAAGCTGTGGGGCAACTACAGGAAGGTGGAGCAGGAAAAGCAGTCGCTTCAGAGCGAGCTCAGGCAGCGCTACAGCCTTCCAAACCTCATCGGGGAGTCCGAAAAGTTCCAGAGCGTGCTCAAGGCGGCCATGAAGGTCGCGGGCACCGACACGACGGTGCTCCTGCTTGGGGAAAGCGGAACGGGCAAGGAGCTTGTCGCACGCACGATACATTACCAGAGCCCAAGGGCCAAGGGGCCTTTTGTTGCGGTGAACTGCGCGGCCCTGCCCGACAACCTGCTGGAAGTGGAGCTGTTCGGCTCGGAAAAAGGCGCCTTCACAGGCGCGACGCAGCGAAGGACGGGGAGGTTCGAGATAGCCGCGGGCGGCACGCTGTTTCTCGACGAGATAGGGGAGCTGCCCCTTGTGCTCCAGGCAAAGCTGCTGCGCGTCCTGGAAGAAAAGAGTTTCGAGCGGCTTGGCTCCTCAAAACCCATAAAGGCCGACGTCAGGATAATCGCGGCGACCAACAGGAACCTTCAGGACGAGATAAACAAGGGCTCCTTCAGGCACGACCTCTACTGGAGGCTGAACGTGGTCTCGATCGTGCTGCCGCCCCTCAGGGAGCGGAAGAAGGACATCCCCCTGCTTGCGGACTTCTATCTCGCGAAGTTCAACAGGGCGCACGGAAAGCGGGTAAGATTCAGGAGTGCGGTGATGGAGGACTTCCTCGGTTATTCATGGCCCGGCAACGTAAGGGAACTTGCAAACACAATCGAACGGCTCGTCATAATGGCCGAAAAAGACGTGCTGGACAAGGAAGACCTGCCTTATAACCTCCTGTCGGAAGAGTCCGCCCCGAAAGGCCAGTTCCCCACCGAGGACGATACCACGCTCGGGGCCGAGGTGCAGAACCTTGAACGGCAGAGGATAATAAAGGCCCTGAAGGAAAACAATTTCATACAGCAGAGGACTGCGGCGGCCCTGGGCATTACCCCCAGGCAGCTTGGCTACCGCCTGAAAAAATACGGCATAGAACCCGCCAGCATCAGATAAAAAAGAGACCCGCCAAGGGTTTTTTTTACCCTGCCTCCTTGTGTATCCTTATCCCGTATTTCTTCAGCCGGTAGTTGAACATCCGCTCCGAAAGGCCAAGCGCCCTGGCCGCCCTGGACTTCACCCACCCCACGGTTTTGAGGGCGTCCATTATCTCTTTTTTCTCAAGCTCTTCTATTTTTTCCTTAAGCGCCATTTCTCCTCCTATGGCCTTTTATACAGGAAAAAACGTGCCAGTCTGAAAGTGCCCGTTTTTTAAGGAATCGGGGTGCCGGAGACGGGCTAAACTTGTGCACGGTTTACAAATCTGTTTGACAATTTTGTTGAAGGCTACATTATTGTTAACCTGCCAATTCCGGAAAGACCTTATAAATAAAAGAAAATGCCTCTGGCACGGTAATTGACTTATACAAGGCATAACTTTTACGGGGAGGTTGCATTCCATGAAGATGGTTATGGCCTTGATAAAGCACACGAAGTTCGATGACGTGAGGAAGGCGCTCACGGACATCGGCGTGCAGGGCATGACGGTCACCGAGGCAAAGGGTTTCGGCAGGCAGATGGGCTATAAGGAGGTCTACCGGGGCGCGCAGTATGAGGTCCGGTTCCTGCCCAAGGTGAAGATAGAGGTCGCCGTGCCGGAGGAGAAGCTCGAAGACGTCCTGAAGGCGATAGAGGGCTCCGCGAAGACGGGTGAGGTGGGCGACGGCAAGATATTCATCTACGACTTGAAGGACGTTATAAGGATACGGACGGGAGAGCGCGGAAAGGAGGCCATATGAAGACATCTTTTCTGTTTTCAAAACCCGTGAGGGTGTTTCTGACCTCCACGGCGGGAGCTTTTATTTTCCTGCTCTCGGCTGCCTGCGGAAACGCCCACGCCGCGGACGCCGCCGGGCAGACGGTAAACAGCGGCGACACGGCATGGATGCTCATCTCCACCGCGCTGGTGATGCTCATGACCCCCGGGCTTGCCTTTTTTTACGGCGGCATGGTGCGGCGGAAGAACGTGCTTGGCACCATGATGCAGAGCTTCATGATACTTTGTCTCGTAAGCGTCATATGGGTGCTGTGGGGTTATACGCTCGCCTTCGGCCCGGACAGGGGCGGCTTCATAGGCGGGCTTGAATGGCTGGGGCTGAGGGGCGTAGGGCAGGCGCCCTCCCCGTTTGCCCCCACGGTGCCCCATCTTGTGTTCATGATGTTCCAGGGCATGTTCGCGGTGATAACCCCCGCGCTCATAACCGGGGCGTTCGCCGAGAGGATAAAGTTCTCCGCCGTGATGGTCTTTACCGTGCTCTGGACCACATTTGTATATTCGCCCGTGGCCCACTGGGTCTGGGGCGGCGGCTGGATAAGCACCAGGCTTCACGCGCTGGACTTCGCGGGGGGCACGGTCGTGCATATCAACTCCGCGGCGGCCGCGCTGGTTGCGGCGCTGCTTATAGGCAGGAGGAAGGGCTATCCCAGCGAGCACATGGCCCCTCACAACCTGCCCCTTACTGTTGTCGGGGCGGCGCTCCTGTGGTTCGGGTGGTTTGGCTTCAACGCCGGAAGCGCGCTTACCTCCAACGGGCTTGCCTCGCTCGCCTTCGTGACGACCAATACGGCCTCGGCGGCGGCGGCCCTGAGCTGGGCGGCGGCGGAATATGTGCAGAGGAAGAAATCCACGGCGCTTGGCGCGGTGAGCGGCGCGGTCGCGGGGCTTGTGGCGATAACGCCCGCGGCGGGGTTCGTTACGCCCATCTCGGCCATCGCGATAGGCGCGTTTGCCGGGGTGCTGTGCTACAGCGCGGTAAACCTCAAGTCGCGCCTGGGCTATGACGACGCCCTCGACGTGGTTGGAATTCATGGCGTGGGCGGCTTCTGGGGCGCACTTGCAACAGGGCTTTTCGCCTCGAAACTCGTAAACCCGGCCGGGGCGGACGGCCTCTTCAACGGCAACCCGTCCCTCTTCACGGCACAGGCCGTCGCAAGCGTATCGACAATAGTGTATTCACTGGTGGTGTCGCTCATCCTCCTTAAGGTGGTGGACTGGACGATCGGCCTCCGGGTGGACGAGGAGCACGAAGACGTGGGCCTCGACCTGAGCCAGCACGGCGAAAGGGGATATTATCTCTAG
>JAJYJS010000001.1:63692-249000 GCA_021789215.1 Nitrospirota bacterium
TTCACTGGTGGTGTCGCTCATCCTCCTTAAGGTGGTGGACTGGACGATCGGCCTCCGGGTGGACGAGGAGCACGAAGACGTGGGCCTCGACCTGAGCCAGCACGGCGAAAGGGGATATTATCTCTAGACTGTAAGAAATAAAATTCCCTCACCCCCGGCCCCTCTTCCTTTGGGAGAGGGGAGTGCGAAGCGGAGGGGTGAGGGAACTAAAAAAACCGGACAATTTTGTCATACATTTTTGTCTGAATGCTACATTTTTGTCCGGAGCCGGCCGCCGCAACCTGTTGAAAAAGCAGAAAACCTCTTCTGGCACATTAATTGATTTTACCTGGTCAATATTTGTACCCGGAGGTTTTTTGAATGAGAAGAAAGTTTGCGCCATTCCTTCCGCTTTTCCTGTTTTCAGCCGTACTGCTCCACAGCGGGGTCGCGTTTGCGGCTGAAAACCCAATGAACATCGACACCGGAGACACCGCATGGCTGCTGGTATCGACTGCGCTCGTGATGCTGATGACGCCGGGGCTCGCGCTTTTTTACGGCGGCATGGTCCGCAGGAAGAACGTCCTGAGCACGCTCATGCACAGCTTTTCCGCAATAGCGATTGTGAGCATACAGTGGATACTCATCGGGTACACGCTGGCCTTCGGCCCGGACATAAAGGGCGTCATCGGGAACCTTGACTGGGCCGGCCTCAACGGCGTGGGGCTCATGCCCAACCCGCAGTATGCCGCCAACGTCCCACACCTTGCGTTCATGATATACCAGGCGATGTTTGCCGTGATAACGCCCGCCCTGATAAGCGGGGCCTTTGCCGAGCGGATGAAGTTCTCCACCTACATAGTCTTCACGCTCCTGTGGACGACCCTCGTTTACGACCCCGTGGCGCACTGGGTCTGGGGCGTGGGCGGCTGGATGAAGGACATGGGGGTGCTGGACTTTGCGGGGGGCATCGTCGTCCATGCCACTTCGGGCTTTTCCGCCCTTGCCGCGGCGCTCTTCATAGGCAGGAGGAAGGGGTTCTTGAAGGAGCCCATGCCGCCGCATAACCTGCCGATGACAGTCATCGGAGCGGGGCTTTTATGGTTCGGATGGTTCGGCTTCAACGCGGGAAGCGCACTTTCCTCCGGGCAGTTGAGCACGCTCGCCTTTGTTACCACCCATGCCGCGGCCGTTTCCGCGACGCTTACCTGGGTGGTAATCGAATGGCGGCACAGGGGAAAACCGACGGTATTCGGCGCGATAACCGGCTCCATCGCGGGGCTTGCGACGATAACGCCCGCGGCGGGGTTTGTAAGCCCCATTGCCGCGCTGGCCATAGGCGTTATCGCAGGCGCCTGCTGCTATATTGCCCTTAACGCAAAGTCCGTGCTGGGCTATGACGACGCCCTCGATGCCTTCGGCGTCCACGGCATAGGCGGCACCATAGGCACCATCTGCGTGGGACTCTTCGCAAGCCTTCTTATAAATCCGGCGGGGGCCAACGGTCTCCTGTACGGCAACCTCAAACAGCTTTACACGCAGATTGGCGCTGTTGCGGTGGTGGCCGCTTACTCCTTTGTGGCAAGCCTGATAATACTGAAGCTGGTGGATGCCGTAATGGGCCTCAGGGTGGAGGACGGCCACGAAGAGACCGGGCTTGACTTGAGCCTGCACGGTGAGAGAGGATATTATCTGTGAGATGAAAAATGAAAAAGGTCCTTGTCCTTAAAAATACCCCGCTGGAAGGCCCCGGCACCATCGAGGATTACCTCAGGAATGGGGCTGTCCCGGTCGAGACGGTTGAGCTTTCCAAAAGGCAGAAGGTGCCCGATACGGGCGGGTTCTCCCATTTGCTGATGATGGGCGGGCCGATGGCCGTTTACGAGATGGAGAAGTTTGCGTTCCTCTACGCGGGGGCCGAGCTTCTAAGGGACTTCATCAGGCGGGGCAAGCCCGTTCTCGGCGTCTGCCTCGGGGCGCAGATGCTTGCCCATGTGCTTGGCGCGAAGGTCTATCCCGGCGGCAAAAACGAGACGGGCTGGTACGATGTGAACATGACCCCGGAGGGCATGGAAGACGCGGTCTTCAAGGCCCTTTCGGTAAACGGCGCTCCCCGGGCGGAGGTCTTCCAGTGGCACGGGGACACCTTCGACCTGCCGGAAGGGGCCGTGCGGCTTGCCTCCTCGGAGACTTACCCCAACCAGGCCTTCAGGTGGGGCAAAAATGTTTACGCCCTCCAGTTCCATATAGAGGTCACCCCGGCCATAATAGCCGAATGGTTCAAGGACGAGAAAGATTTAATCGAGACCCGGAAGATATTCAACAGGAGCGTGGAGGTCTACCCCGCCTACGCCAAAAGGGCGGAGGCGTTTTACAGGGAGTTTTTTTCCTTCTAGGGATAAGGCAGCCCTCACCATTCAGTTTTAATCAAGGAAAGACAAGATTGCTTCGGGATAAAAAAACCCCCTCGCAATGACTCAAAATGAGACTTCTCCGGCAATGCTACTGGAAACTGCATAATTAATGTCTTTTTTGTCCCGTCATGCCGGCAAAAGCCGGCATCCAGTGATTTTAAGAGTATTCGAAAGACAAAAGTCGCTGGATTCCGGCTAAAGGAATGCCGGAATGACTGCATAGGACATTAGAACCGGGGCCGCTCCTCCTTTCGGGGCATGGGGGCGGAGCCCCCATACATTACAAGGGCGGGTGGGCGGGAATAAGAAAAATGCTTTTCGCTTTTTATTTATCCCTCAGCATGAGCTGTTTCCTGGTGTGCAGCATCCTCTGGACGACCGTGACGTTCGTGAGGACGAACATCACCAGGAGCATGGGCACCAGGTATCCGGTCAGCGCCCCCATGGCTATAAGGATTATCCGCTCCGGGCGCTCCATTATGCCCACCTTGCACTCCACCCCCAGGCCCTCGGCCCTTGCCCTGGCGTAGCTTACCGCAAGGGAGCCTATAAGTGAGCCCATGCTGAGGAAGACCCCTGTCAGGCCGTTGCGGAGGTAATAGGCGATGCCGAAAAAGAGGAAGGCGTCCGAGTAGCGGTCCAGCACGGAGTCCAGGTATGCCCCGAAGCTGGATGCCTTCCCGTTTGTCCTTGCGACCATGCCGTCGATGCTGTCGAACGCGCCGCCAAGGAGCAGCAGGACGCCCCCAAGCACCGCATGGAACGCAAGCGCCACCGCGGCGCAGAGCGTTACGACGAAACCTGTAACGGTAAGCGCGTTGGGGCTCAGGGGGATTTTTTTCAGGACCGGGGCGAGCGGCACTTCGAGGTAGCGGCCGAATTTCGCTGAGATCAATGCTCTCTTTTTCCCTTTATGAAATCCTCGACCATCTCCCTTGCGGCCGAGTCCGGGTGCTGCTCCGGCGGGTGCTTCATGAAGTATGCCGACGCGGAGGTCAGCGCCCCCTTTATCTTCCTGTCCAGCGCCAGCCTGGCGCAGCGTATGGCGTCTATCACCACGCCCGCGCTGTTTGGGGAGTCCTCCACGGAGAGCCTCAGCTCCAGGTCTATGGGGATGTTGCCGAAGATGCGCCCCTCCATGCGCATAAAGCATATCTTGTTGTCATTCAGCCACGGGACGTAATCGGAGGGGCCGATGTGGATGTCGTCCTCGCGCAGCGGCGTCCTCAACTGGCTCTGCACGGAGCGCGTCTTGGAGAGTTTTTTGGACTTGAGCCTGTTGCCGTTGAGCATGTTGAGGAAGTCCGTGTTGCCGCCGACGTTGAGCTGGTAGGTCCTGTCCAGCCGCAGCCCCCTGTCCTCGAACAATTTTGCGAGCGTGCGGTGGACTATCGTGGCCCCCATCTGGCTCTTTATGTCGTCGCCGATGACGGGCAGGCCCCTTTCCTCGAACCGTTCCGCCCACGCCCTGTCCGACGCGATGAAGACGGGCACGCAGTTTATGAATGCCACGCCCGCCCTGAGGGCCTCCCCGGCATAGAAACGGACGGCCTGCTCGGAGCCCACCGGCAGGTAGTTTATGAGCATCTCCGCGCCGGATTTCCTTATCGCGGCGGCCACATCGACCGGCTTTCTATTGGCCGGGATGAAACGCCTGCCCTCGGCAAAGCCTTCCATGTGGGCGGAGATGCCGTCCAGCAAGTTGCCCATCTGTACCTTCACGCTGCCGCTTACGTCCGGGGTTATGGTTTTTGTACAGTTGGGTTCGGCGAATATCGCCTGGGAAACGGGCTTGCCAACCTTCCTGCGGTCAATATCGAATGCCGCGGCTATGTCGATGTCTCCGGCCCCGTAAGGGCCGATTTCGGAGTGCATGAGGCCAAGGCCACTGTCAAGGTGCTCCTTTCCAAGCCTCCGGTAGTACTCTATCCCCTGCACGAGCGAGCTGGCGCAGTTGCCCACCCCGGCAATCGCGACCCTTATCTTCTTCCCCATCCGGTCTGTTCTCCTTGAAGAAAAAAATCAGAAATGCGGCCAGCGCGGGACGAAAAAAACCGAACTCTCGTCCGGCGTCAAATCCAGCGATAACGAAAACAAAAACACCTCCCCGCATCGGGCGCCCAATATACGAAATTTATACACCAGCCGGCGGGCCATGTCAAGGAAATTGGGATTTTTTAATCGAGGAAATACGGGGACTTTTTGTCTTATTGATCTTTCCTGCGGCAAGCCGCAGGGAATCTAATGTAAGGAATTTTTTGTTTATGTTCGCTCGCTTGACCCCGTGGCAATTTTTTGCCCACGGGCAATAGGCTCGCTATCCATTTAAAAATAACCGCCTGAAGTATTATCATAATGACAGTGCCTTTATCAAGGGGGAACGCGAGGAAGGGAAAAAACATGAAAAGACTTTTTCTGAAGAAATCGATAACTGACCTGCGGGAAGAGGCTTTTGAGGAAACACACGGCCTGAAGAGGTCCCTGGGGCCCGTGAACCTTATACTGCTTGGCATCGGGGTGGTCATAGGGGCCGGGATATTCGTTCTTACAGGGCATGCCGCCGCCCAGAACGCCGGTCCCGCGATAGTCCTCTCTTTCATCCTCTCCGGCGTGGCCTGCGCCTTCTCGGGGCTCTGCTACGCGGAGTTCGCCTCCATGATACCCATGGCCGGGAGCGCTTACACATACGCATACGCCACGCTTGGGCAGTTCCTGGCCTGGATAATCGGCTGGGACCTGATACTGGAATACACGGTGGGCGCAACCACGGTCGGCATCGGGTGGTCGGGGTATTTCGTGAGCTTCATGAAGGACCTTGGCATACACCTTCCGGCAACCCTCACGAACCCCCCCTTCAACTACGACGCCATCGCCCACAAATGGATAGCCACCGGA
The DNA here is from genome assembly GCA_021789215.1 of Nitrospirota bacterium. Classification (GTDB taxonomy): domain Bacteria; phylum Nitrospirota; class Thermodesulfovibrionia; order Thermodesulfovibrionales; family JdFR-88; genus JAJYJS01. Next base: position 68,981 of record JAJYJS010000001.1, read on the forward strand.
GCGCTCTTCAATCTTCCGGCGGCCCTCCTCATAGCCTTCATAACCGTCATCCTGATTCTAGGCATAAGGGAGTCCGCGGCGCTCAACGCGGTGGTCGTCTTCATAAAGGTGAGCATAATACTGGCCTTCATAGCCCTTGGCGTCGCCTTCGTGAAACCCGCCCTCTGGCACCCCTTCATCCCGGCCAATACGGGCGAGTTCGGGGTGTTCGGGCTGAGCGGGGTCTTGAGGGGCGCGGGCGTGATATTTTTTGCCTACATAGGGTTCGACGCGGTCTCGACGGTGGCGCAGGAGGCCAAAAACCCCCAGCGCGACATGCCGATAGGCATACTTGGGAGCCTCTTCATCTGCACCGTCCTTTATGTGGTCGTCTCAATGGTGCTTACGGGCATAGTGCCCTACACGGAGCTTAACGTGCCCGCCCCGTTTGCCGTAGCGCTGGATGCGATGCACCTTGCGTGGTTCTCCCCGCTTTTGAAGGTGGGGGCCATTGCGGGGCTCACCTCCACCATACTTGTGCTCATGCTCGGCCAGACGAGGGTGTTCTTCGCGATGGCCAAGGACGGACTGCTGCCCCCCTGGGCGTCGAAAGTCCATCCAAGGTTCAGGACGCCCTACGTCAACACTGTATTAACGGGAGTTGTGACGGCGGTCGCCTCCGCCCTTCTGCCCATAGGCATCGTGGGCGAGCTTGTAAGCATAGGCACCCTCCTGGCCTTCGTCATCGTCTGCGCCGGGGTGCTCGTGCTGAGGTACACCCAGCCCGATGTCAAAAGGGTCTTCAAGGCCCCGGGGGGGATATTCACCCCCGCCATGGGGATAATCTCCTGCCTCTACCTGATGTCCGGCCTGCCCAGGGACACATGGATGAGGCTTTTCGTCTGGCTCATAATAGGCTTCTTCATATACTTTGGCTACGGGATAAAGAACGCGAAGAGGAGCAGGGCGGAGGCGGCCTTAGGCCAGCTCCCCACGGGCAACCGGTAAGACCCTGCCCGCAACGTTTACGTCTATGGCCCCTTGCCTGTCCTGCGCGCTTATGAGGATGAGGGAGCGCCTTCCGATCTCATAACCCTGCTCGACCCTGGCCTGTACGTCCGGTTTGCCAAAATACCTGTGTCTTGCCAGATACCCGGCGAGGCACCCGTTTGCGCTTCCCGTGGCCGGGTCTTCCGGGATGCCGTAGTAGCCCGCGAAGAAGCGCACGTTCAGGTCGTTCTCTTTCCTGTAAGTCTCCGGGCAGAAGACGAGGATTGCCTTTGCCGCGGATGCCTGCGCGAGCTTCATGTATTTTGCCGTGTCTATCCTTGCCCGCCTGACGTCTTCCAGTCTTTTAAGGGGCACGATTATGCAGGGCAGCCCGGTGGAGACCTCTTCTATGGGAAACCTTTCATCTATTGCGCCCGGCGCCATGCCAAGGATTTTTGCAATTTCCCCCGGCCTGAAAACATGCCCGAATTCCGGGGAAAGCTGCCTCATGCTTGCCACGCCGCCGGCCGTGAAGCTCACGGGTATGCGGCCCGCTTTCAGGTCAAGCGTTACGCCCTGGGCCTTCCCCGCCATCTCCTGCCTTATTATGAAGGCCGTGCCCAGGACGGGGTGGCCCGCAAAGGGGACCTCCTCCCCCGGGGTGAAGATGCGCACGCCGTAGCCGCCGTCGCGCCCCCTGCCGGACATGATGAAGGTTGTCTCCGAAAAATTCGTCTCCCTGGCTATCTTCTGCATGGTAGAAGGGGGCAGCCCTTCCGCGTCAGCGATTACGGCAAGCTGGTTGCCGGAGTATTTCGCCTCCGCGAACACGTCCACGATGAAAAAGGGGCGTTTTCTGTCTGCGCTCCGGGTTTTCATCCGTCTATTTTAGTCCAAACCCCTCTTTTTTGCTTTTTTGTTTTTCCTTTTTATTTTGCCCCGGAATTTGACGGCAAGCGGTTTTTTTAATTATATTAATGGAGATTTACTCTCAACTGGAGGAATGTTTCGAAATGCCCATCTACGAATACGAATGCCAGAAATGCGGGGCGCGCCTGGAGAGGATACAGAAGTTCAGCGACCCCATTCTGACAGAGTGCCCCAAATGCAAGGGCAGGCTTAAAAAACTCATTTCCAACACGTCTTTTGTGCTGAAGGGCACCGGCTGGTATGTTACCGACTATGCCCGCAAGGACTCCGGCGGCAACGGGAAAAAGGAAAAACCCGCTGAAAAGGCCGCTAAGCCCGGCGCCGAGCCCAAAAAACAGGCCAAGAGCGAAAAAACGGAAAAGAGCGGAAAAAAGCCCAAAAAAGAAGCTGAAAAAAAGACAAAACCTTCAAAAAGTGCTTAACCCGCACGTCCACGTCCCCTTCTCGAAACTGGACGGGTTCGGCGGCTTCATAAGGGACGCCGGGCTCGCGCCGGAGATCTACTTTGTCTCAAGCGACATCGACGCGCTTGCCCCGGACTGGCTCGAAAAAAAGGTCCTGCCGTTTCTCGACCGCTCGCCGGAGCTTAGCGTCCACGCCCCTTTCATGGACCTCTCCCCCGGCGCGGTGGACGAGAAGGTGCGGGCCGTCACGGTGGAGCGGTTCGGCAAGACCCTCGACATGGCCGAGGCGCTACGGGCGAAATCCGTTGTCTTTCATTCCGGCTACGAGAAATGGAAATACGCCCTGCGGACTGACATATGGCTTGAAAGATCGGCCCTGACATGGGGGCCGCTTATCGAGAGGGCAAAAAAGGCGGGCATTAAAATAGCCATCGAGAACATCTTCGAGGACGAGCCAGGAAACCTGGCGCTCCTTATGGAAAGGCTCGGCTCGGAGCACTTCGGCATCTGCTTCGACACGGGGCACTTCAACCTGTTCTCAAAACAAAAATCCCTTGGCGGCTGGCTTCGCGCCCTGAAGAAATACATCCTGGAGCTTCACGTTCATGACAACGACGGCACGTCCGACCAGCACCGCCCCATAGGGGAAGGGACATTTCCCTTTAAAACGCTTTTCGAGGAGCTTAAGGGCATGGATGTGATATACACGGTGGAGGCCCACAGCAGGGAGGACGCCGTCCTGGGGCTTGAAAGGCTTAAAGGTTTTTTAGCTGGTCCCTGAGCTTGAACCCCTTCAGCTCCGGGCTCCCCTGCCCTTTATAGAGTACCATCACCTTATGGGTCTCTCCCATCGTGCCCGGAAGCAAAAGCCCCTTTATCTTAAGTATGTCCGGCTGGCTTAGCCCGCGCATTATCTCCTCCATCCCCGCCGAAATAAGATAGGTCCCCTGCGGGCAGAAGCCGAGCGCCCTGAGCCCGTTTTCCCCGCCCCATTTTTTGAGGGCGGAAAAGTTCACGTGGGCCGTCATGTCCTGCGTGCCGGCGTTTGAGTACGGGTCTTCAGAGACCTGATGCCTGTGGTAGCAGAGGAGGGTGCCCCTGTTGCGCTCCGGGCTGTAATAGTCCCACGCCGGATATCCGTAGTCTATGCATATCACAAAGCCCTGCGCGAATATGCCGGAGACCTCCTTTACCCAGCCCTTCATCGCAAGGTTCACCTCGGTCCTGTACCCCTGGGGGAATTCCTCATCTTTGGGCAGGAACTCTTCCAGATACTCCGCTATCTCGCCCGTTGACGGCGGGGCCAGGACCTCGATGAATTTTTTTCCGCCTTCAAGCCCCACGAAGACCTCCTGCCACCAGCCATTCAACCGGGTTTCATTCAGCTGAACGACGTGGACCGGGAAGGCATCCAGAAGCTCGTTTGCGATGATTACGCCTTTTTCGCACCTGAGACCAGAGAGGTTTTCATGCCATGAAATCCGGGCCCCGTGTCTTTCAAGGAGTTTTTTCTGCGAGGCGGCAAGCGCGGGGTTGAGTTCTACAAGATGATAGTTCAACTCCGCATAAAGCTCTTTATCCGCGAGGTAGTCCAGGATGTCTTTTGCGAGATAGCCCATCCCCGGCCCCTGCTCTATCACGTCCAGGCGGCCCTTGCCCATGAGGGCCCACATCTCCTCAAGCTGGCGCGCAAGCATCCAGCCAAAGGCCGGGTGCAGGTGCGGGCTGGTGTAAAAATCTCCGGCCCTGCCGATGCCCGTTTCGGGGTTGGTGTAATAGCCCATGCCCGGCTCGTAAAGGGCCATGGCCATGAAGGCCTCGAACGTTACCGGGCCTGTCCGCCTGATGCGCTCCCTTATCTTCCCGCTAAGCCCTGAGCTCATCCTCAAGGGCGTAGATGAGGGCCAGGCTCCCGTCCACCCCTTCCTCGTTCAGTTCAAGAATGACCTTCACATCGGGCTTTCTGATGAGCAGTTCCTTCAGGGCGGCCAGCTCCCGGCAGCCCGCCACAAGCGGCCAGTGGTCGGTGAGGCCGTGCCTGAAGGTGTGGTTCCTGTGCATGTGGGAATAATCTATTTTCCGCACGATCTCATCGGGGAGGGTCTTAACGTATTCGACCGAATTTATGCCAGCGGCCTCCAGATGGCCAATGTCCAGCGTGACCGAGCGCGCGAATTTCTCCCAGAACCATATGACATCCTTTACATTAACGGCGTCCTCGAATGAGACGGGCGCAAGGGACTCAAGTTCCTTTATTTTCCCTGCAAGCACGGCCTCCTGGCTGCCCGTAACCCTGCCCCAGTCCGGGCCGGCCTCGTCATGAAGGATGAAGCCAAGGTCAGACCATCCGGTCATTGCCTTCAAGTCAAGGAAGGTCTGGGGGGTGGGGTCCAGAAGGGAATAGTTCACCGGGTGTATGACGTAGGGCAGGGATATCCTCCTGCACGCGAGGGCGCAGTCCTTCACGCGCTCCAGGTTCCCGTCCATCCCGTGATAGACCGAAATCTGGGCGAGCCTGCCCGCCTTGAAGCGGCCCGCCTCTTCCGGTCTGGTTATCCTGTACCCTGCTATCATCAACAGGCGCTATCCCGTTTTCCCAAGTTCGATTGCCAAAATCAGTATGCGAATACCAACAAAACCGAGGGCTATCGCAAGGCCGCGGATGATCCAATGCCCTTTAATGCGGTTTGAAAGGACGGCCCCAAGCTGCGCGCCGATGAGCACGCCCGCTGCAAGCATTATAACTCTTTTATAGGAGTGATGGAAGTTGCCCATCACAACATGCACCAGCGTGCCGGCCAGCGTCATTATGGCAAGGACGAAATGCGACGTGGCCGTGGCCACGTGGACGGGGAAACCGAGCAGGCGGGACATCATGGGCACGTGGATAATGCCCCCGCCTATGCCAAGGAAGCTTGAGAGATAGCCCACCGCCACGCTCAACACTATGCCTATCGCGGGGTTGAAGGTATAGGTGAAGGTGTCGCCGCCAACGCTGGTCATCGTCCGGGTGAGGGCGAACCTGCCCGGCTTCCGCTGCCGCGCTTTTTTCCCGATGGAGGGCTGCCAGAAGAGATATACGGACACAATCACAAGCACGATGCCGAATATGAGGTCGAAGTCCCGCCGGTGGACGCTTGAGGTGTGCAACGCGCCGATTACCGCGCCGGGGATTGTGGCCGCGGCGAACATGAGGCCCGACTTGTAGTCTATGCGCTTCAGCCGCGCGTATGCGGCGGAGCCCGAAAGGGCGTTGAAGAACGTGACGGCAAGCGACACGCTTGTGAGGATTTCCGGGTTCTGGCCGGGATAGAGCAGAATAAGCATCGGCATCAGGACAAACCCGCCCCCCGCCCCGATGAGCGTGCCGTAAGCGCCAATCAGAAACCCAAGCGGCAAAAGCCATAAATGAAAACCTTCCAAAGAATTCCCCTCCTTGTTGCATGTTGCGTTAATTAAATTTTAAGGGCTCTTGCACCGGAGGGCAATGAAAAAAAAGCTGAAAGGGAGTTCTTATTGGACGTCCATGAAGCCCGCGGCGGGGTCCACTGCTTCGCATGCGGCCAAGGCGCGGAACCTCAGGTTGGCCGACCGGAAATACCGCCTCCCTATATTTCGCAGGACGAAATTTGCCGCCTTTAGCGGCACTGGCAGTTTTTTTTGCCTCTTTTTGAAAACGAGGCAGCGCACCTCTTTGGGCCTCGCCCCCCAAAGCTCCTTGAAAGAGGCCACCGATCCGATACCCCCGGCGCCCCCAAAGTTCAGATAGCGTTTCCCGGAATCGCAGAGCATTTTCACCGCATGGGCAAAAACGGCATAGCTTGGGCGGCAATCTTTATATTCCCTGTCCAACGCACCCAGATAATAGACTGCTCCTTCCGGCTCTTCAATGACAATACAGCCTGCTGCGATACGCCCCTCCTGCCGGGCAAGCAGGATATGAGCCTTGTCTCGCAGAAACCGAGGCACCATCATAAAGAAGGGTTCGGTATAGAATGTGCCGGACCATCCCTGCGAGTGAAAGGAAGACCGCCACAGACGGGAAAACTCCCGCAGCTGGGCTTCCGAGGGCCGTTCGATAATCGAGACTCCGCGCTTGCCCGAGATGCGGATATTCCGTCTTGCCGATTGGCTGAACTTCCTTTCCGTCTCTCCATATTGGCCTTCCAGTTCCAGCACCCATGTCTCGAACTTCTCCACCTCTGCGTCTTCAGGAATGCTGGCGTCCTCCAGCCAGAAGGGCAATGGCCATGTCAGGGTGTCTATCCACGTTGAACGCGCGGCTTTCGCAACCGCCCGGATGATATCGTCCGGGCTGGCGCCCCGTGTTTTGGGCCAGGGCTGATAAAAGGAGGGCTCGGCCTGTACCGTGAGCCTCCAGAAGCGGCTCCCGCGGCTGCCAATCGACACCAGGCAGGGCAGCTCGACAGGGACGCCCGCGTCCGTTGATGCACTGAGGACAGCCGGCAGCGAGTTTGGCAGCAGGGTGCCAGCCATGAGCGACTGCCACGGCAGGTCTCCTATCACGCCTTCCGCCAGGCATTTCCGGCGCGGAGACCCATCAAAAACAGGCCGCCGGACAAAATGCAACGGGAACCCGGCAACCCGCGGCAGAAAAGAAAACTCTGCCCGGTTGCCGCTCGAATGCGGCATCCATATTGCGCCATGGTCAAGTCCTTTTTTCATGGGAATCAAGAGACGTGGTGTTTTTTGCTCCCAAGCCTTGCTTACGAGTGTAAGTTACCACCTTGCGGGCGGACTGTAAATGCCCTTTTATCTCTCAGGTATAAACCTGATTTTTGGTAGTGTCTCAGTTTGGCTAATGCAAGCGGGGTGGAAGGCGGGGGCATGCGAGCGGATTTTTTTGCCGCCGCTGCCGCCCGGATGACGGCAGCAGGCAAAAGCCTCGGAGCCGGACAGGATGTCCGGCGAGAATGAGCGAGTCCCGCCCTCTCCGCCTTCCCCTTTGCAGGCGTTTATCAAGCTGAGACACTGCCTGATTTTTTAATGCAACTATTTGTAAATTAAACTTTTTTCTTGAAAAAGAACTTACCTTTCTGGTATAAAAGATACCAGTTTTGAGGGACGGGGGAGTGAGGCGATATTGGAAACAGACAGGGAAAATAAGGGGAGTGGTCTTTTTTCAGGTCTGAGATTCCCGGCCTTTCTGGCCTCCGCGCTCTGGGCACTCCTTTTCGTAAGCTTCCTTTCAGGGGTTTCCTCCGCCGAGGTATATACCGTAAAAAAAGGCGACAGCCTCGACCGGATAGCAAAAAAATTCCATATGAAGGTAAAGGCCCTTAAAAGGGCCAACCATCTTTCTTCAAACAGGCTCAAGCCCGGCAAAAAGCTGACCATTACGGTTGCCTCAAACGAAAAGCATGCGGGCAGGAGGGCAAAAAGGCTCAAGCATGAAGGCAAAAAAGCAAAGGCCAGGCCGGATAAGGAAATAGCAGAGGCGCCAACGGAAGAGAAAAAAGCTTCCCCCGCGCCCATGGCCGTAAACGGCACGGCATCCGTGTCCGCCCTCGCGGCACAGGCGGCCAATCCAAGACCCGCCCGCGAGAAGAGGCAGGATGTCTACCACGTAGTGAGGAAGCACGAGACGCTGAGTTCCATTGCGAGAAAATACTCCGTCACCGTCAAGGAGTTGAAGGAACTCAACCGTATGGGCAGGAGGGCAAAAAGGCTCAGACCCGGCAGAAGGCTGCTTGTCAAAAAGGCCGGGCCGCGCACCTACCTGGTGCGCAGAGGGGACAATTTCTACAAGATTGCCAGGAGGTTCCACCTCTCAGCCGACGAGCTGATGACAATAAACGAGATGGACTCCGAGGACCTTAGGCCGGGCGAGCGGATACTCCTGGAGCCGGATGACGAAGAAGACGCCCAGGCCCCTCCGGTGAATACGGCGGCGCTCCAGGCCCAGTCGGCGGAGATAGCGGAGAAGGTGAAGGAGCTTTCGCAGTCCACCGATGTGAAGTCCATGAGCATCAAGGACAAGCTGCTGGTCTTTGCCAAGAGCATGCTCAACATCCCGTACAGGTTCGGGGGGACGAGTTTTTACGGCATAGACTGCTCCGCTTTCGTCCAGAAGGTCTTCAACTTCCTAAATATAGAGCTGCCGCGCACCGCGCGCGAACAGTACAACGAGGGCGTCCCGGTGAGCCTGAACAACCTTGCCATAGGCGACCTGCTCTTTTTCAGGACCTACGCCTCCTTCCCCTCGCACGTGGGCATCTACATAGGGGAGAACCTCTTCATCCATGCCTCTTCCGGGGGGCACAGGGTGAAGATAGGGAGCCTGAACACCCCCTATTTCATGAAGAGGCTCATAGGGGCAAAGAGGCTCCTTACCGGAGAGGACAGCGGCTCCACAGGGGAAAACAAGGACTCGAACTGAAGGCTATTTAAAAAACTGTTTTGAATGAATATTGCGAAGCGAAGCAATCCCGTTTTTTATAAATCAGCAACTTATGAGATTGCTTTGTTGCTTGTGCCAGCCGGCGCTTTAAGCTCCCCGCAATGACTCGAAATGAGAGACTTTTTCAGCACCCTGCCAGTGTGGTGTCCCAAAAGTTCTTTGTATTCCTCTCATCATTCTTACAGCATTTTCATTTTAAAAGGGAAACTCAAACGGCTTTTGCCTTTCGAACCCCTTAACGCCGCTGGATACCGGCTTTCGCCGGTATGACAGATTTATTCAGGTTATTTCCGGGGCACAACACTAGATTACCCTCAGCTTTATCTCCCTTGCCTCGTCGCCGTTTATCCTGAAACCCTTCACATCCGGGTTGTCCCTGTCGGCAAGCCCTATGATGATGTAGACGGCGTCCCAGACGGCAAGGGTTATGTCCTTGTGGGAGGGGCGGGCATGCCCTATCGGGTGGCTGTGATATATGGCAAGCATCCGCATGCCCTCGCTGCGGAATTCTTTTTCAATCCGGAGGTACTCCCTGGGGTCCAGCTCGTAGCTCACCTCGGAGGCCTCTATGTTGCTGCCCTTGTAGATGCGCTCCACTGTGTTGCCACGCCCGGCAAGTATCCCGCATATCTCAAGCGGGGCGCCCGCACGGGCGTGCAGGAGCATCTCCCTGCAAATCTCCGAGGGTATCTTCAGTATGTTAACCGCCGAGCTGACAGTAGCCCGCATCGTAGTCCTCCAGTTTCGTGATTGCCGGATGGGCCCCGCATATCGGGCAGTCCGGGTTCCTCGGGACCTTCACCCTCCTGAAAGACGCCTTGAGGGCGTCATAAATAAGGAGCGTGTTCTTCAGCACGTCCCCCCTGCCAAGTATAAGCTTCAGCACCTCGGTGGCCTCAAGCGCGCCGATAACGCCAGGCAGCACGCCAAGCACACCGGCCTCCTGGCACGAAGGCACAAGGCCCGGAGGCGGAGGCGCCTCGAAAAGACACCTGTAGCAATGCCCGTCATGCGGCAGGAGCGTGGTCACCTGCCCCTCAAAGCGCAGTATCGCGCCGCTTACAAGGGGCTTTTTAAGCATCACGCAGGCGTCGTTCACCAGGTAGCGGGTCGGGAAGTTGTCGCTTCCGTCCACAACGATGTCGTAGTCCTTTATGATGTCCAGTATGTTGTCCTTCGTGAGCCGGCCCTTCATGGCGTTGACCTTCACGTCGGGGTTCAGCGCCTCGAATGTCTTTTTGGCCGACTCCACCTTTGGCATCCCCACACGTTTTGTGTTGTGGGCTATCTGCCTCTGGAGGTTGGAAAGCTCCACAATGTCGTCATCGACTATGCCCAGCGTGCCCACGCCCGCAGCGGCAAGATAATATCCCACCGGGCAGCCGAGCCCCCCGGCCCCCACCAGAAAGACCTTTGCGGCGAGGAGTTTTTTCTGCCCCTTCCCGCCGACCTCCGGCAGTATGATATGGCGGCTGTAACGCTGGACCTGCTCATCCGTGAATTCCATATCAGTCCTTCTCCTTGCGCACGGTGATTATCCAGTCCTTGCCGCCCGACTGCTCCACCTTGAGCACCGCCTGCCCGTGGTCCTGCATGGATTTTGGTATGTTGCTCACGGCCTCCGGATAATCGAGCACTATCTCGAGCACCTGCCCGACCTCCATGTCCTCAATGGCCAGCTTGGCCTTTACAAATGTGTACGGACAGACCAGCCCCCTGATGTCTATCTTCTTGTCGGGTGCTTTTTCTTTCATGACTTATTACCTCCCATTGTTTTTCCCCAAATGGAAACGCCAATACGGCAGTTTTTTCAGCTTTTTTGTTTTTATTTTATTAATAATATTTATGAAAAAATTATAAAAGCAAATGGTTTGAAAATCAAACAAATTTTTAGGAAAGGAAAGAGTTCTATTCCTTTCCTTCCACTCTTATCAGGCGGGTCTTGGCGGCGACGACCGGCAGGGCGTCTATCTTCCCCAAGGCCTTTCTCACGTCCTTTTCCCTGGCCTTGTGGGTAAGTATTATGAGCGGTACGGCCTCGCCTTCCTTTCTGCCCTTCTGTATGACGGAGGCTATGCTTATATTATTGTCCCCGAGGACGCCCGATACCTTCGAGAGCACCCCCGGCCTGTCCAGCGCCGTGAAACGGAAGTAGTACATGCTCTCCACGTCCTCAATGGGCATGACCCCGGGAGGCGACGGCAAGCGCCTGAGCCCGGCCTTTGCGGGAGACCCGTTTACGACAAGCTTCGCGATATCGGCGATATCGCTTACGACCGCGGAGCCGGTGGGCATATCGCCCGCCCCCCTGCCATAGTAGAGGGTATCGCCCGTCTCGCGGCCGTTTACGTAAATGGCGTTCATCACACCGTCTACCTGCGAGACGAGGTCCTCCTTGGGGAGCATCGTCGGGTGCACCCTCAGCTCCACCACGCCGTTAATGGACTTGGCTATCGCAAGGAGCTTTATCTTGAACCCAAGCTCGGAGGCGAACCCGATATCCAGCGGGGTGATGCCCGTGATGCCCTCCGTATAGACGCTTTTGAACGAAAGCGGGATGCCGTATGCTAATGAGGCAAGTATCGTGAGCTTGTGGGCCGAGTCTATGCCTTCCACATCAAGGGTGGGGTCGGCCTCGGCATAGCCAAGCTGCTGCGCCTCCTTAAGCACCGCGGCAAACTCCATCGCCTCGTTGGTCATCTTGGTGAGTATGTAATTGGATGTGCCGTTCACAATGCCGAAGACGGCATTTATATTGTTTGCGACAAGCCCTTCGCCAAGGGCCTTGATAATGGGGATGCCTCCGCCCACAGAGGCCTCGAACCCCAGGGAAACGCCTTTTTTGCGGGCCTGGGCGAAAATCTCTTCCCCCTCTTCGGCAAGGAGGGCCTTATTTGCCGTTACGACATTCCTGCCGTTTTTAATGGCACGGAGCATGAGGGTCTTTGCGGTCTTCAGGCCGCCTATCAGCTCCACGACTATATCTACATCCGGGTTGTCCGTGACCTCCGCGGCATTGGTCGTGAGGACGCCTTTGGGGACTTTAATCCCCCGGTCCCTGGTGATGTCCAGGTCGGCTATTTTCCTGAGGTTTACGGGGAAGCCAAGCCTGTCTTTAAGCAACCGGGCGTTTTCGAGCAGTATGCGGGCAGTGCCGCTTCCCACGGTGCCGAAACCGAGTATGCCCACGTTGACAGCTTTTTTTGTCTTAGCCTGTGCCATTTTTGAAATCAAATATTATCACAAACCGGATTTTTATCGCAATAAAACAGCCCCACGTTTGAAATAAAGCGCCCAAATCTGTTAGATTTAAAGATAAAAAATAAAGATGATGCAGAAATTTCCGATCACGCCGGAAGGCTACAAGAAACTCCAGGAAGAGCTGGGCAGGCTCCTTAAGGTCGAAAGGCCCAGGAACATAAAGGACATCGAAGAGGCAAGGGCGCATGGAGACCTCTCCGAGAATGCTGAGTACAGCGCGGCCAAGGAAAGGCAGTCCTTTATCGAGGGCAAGATACTGGAGCTTCAGCAGAAGCTGGCCCTGGCCCAGGTCATAGACACGTCCAAGATCAACCAGAGCAAGGCCGCCTTCGGGGCCAGGGTGAAGGTGCTTGACGTGGGGTCCGATGAGGAATACGTCTTCCTGCTGGTCGGCGCGGACGAGGCCGACGCCAAAAACGGCAAGATTTCCCTAAGCTCTCCCGTGGGCCGCGCCCTGCTCGGCAAGGAAGCCGGAGATTCCGTAACGATAAAGGCCCCGGCCAGGACCATTGAATACGAGATCCTTGAGATCAGCTTCGACTGATACGGACACCATCCAGCCCGCGCACCTCTTCAAGGCGCGCGTAAAAGAAAACATAAAGGTTTCCGGCCGTTTTTACATCCTCAAGGCCACGCCCGAAACCGGTTTTTTTGTCCCCGCCCCCCTTCCGGGGCAGTTCTTCATGCTGGGGCTGGACAGGCGCAAAGACCCTCTTTTAAAGCGCCCGTTCTGTTATTTCAGGGTCAGGGACGGCGCGCTGGAGATACTCTACCGGATAGTGGGTAAGGCCACCTTCCTTATGCGGGAGCTTCGGGAGGGAGACCGGGTGGAGGTGCTTGGCCCGCTTGGAAACCCGTATCCCCTGCCGGGATGGGGGAAACATAAAAAACCCCTCGTCGTCGCGGGAGGCGTGGGAATCGCATCGGTCTTCCCGCTTCTGGAGGCCCTAAAGGGGAAGGCCGTACTCTTTTACGGCGGCAGGAGCAGGGACGAACTGGTCCTGACAGACGAGCTTCAGGGCATGACAAGCGAACTCCACCTTGCCTCCGATGACGGCTCGGCCGGATTCAAGGGCGCCGTGACGGACGTCCTGGCGGATTACTTTAAAGACAAGAAAAAAAGCGATTTCATAATCTATGCCTGCGGGCCAAACGGGATGCTGAAAGCGGTCTGCGGGATGGGGCTTCGCGGCTATATATCGTCGGAGGAGAAGATGGCCTGCGGGATAGGCGTCTGCCTTGGCTGCGCTATAAAGACCAGAAGCGGTTTCAAGCGCACCTGCAAGGAAGGCCCGGTGTTCGACATGGATGAGGTCGTCTTTGAATAAGAAAAATCTCGAAGTGAAGATAGGCGGGATGAGGCTCAAAAACCCCATCATGACGGCCTCCGGCACCGCCGGATACGGCGAGGAGCTTTCCGCCTTTTACGACATATCGCGGCTTGGCGCGATAGTGCTCAAGGGCATATCGCTAAAACCCTGGCAGGGCAACCCCCCGCCGCGCATCACCGAGACCCCCTGCGGGATGATCAACTCCATAGGGCTTCAGAACGTGGGCCTAAAGACATTTCTGAAGGAAAAACTCCCCTTCGTGAAAAAAAAGTCCGATGTCCCCGTAATAGCCAATATCCTTGGCAACACGACGGGGGAGTACGCGAAGCTGGCCAGAAGCCTGGACGGGGAAGTCGAAGGCATAGAGATCAATGTCTCCTGCCCCAACGTCAAAAAAGGGGGCATGGCCTTCGGGCTGGACAAAAAGGCCTTTGGCAAGCTCGTGGGCAGGGTGCGCGGCGATATAAAAAAATCCGTAATGATAGTAAAACTCTCTCCGGGGGCGCAGGATATAGCGGAGTTCGCGCTTGCCGCCCAGGAGGAAGGTGCGGACGCCGTCTCGCTCATCAACACCATCCCCGCGATGGCCATAGACATAAACACCAGGAGGCCGCTCATAAAAAATGTCATAGGGGGGCTTTCGGGGCCCGCGATAAAGCCCATTGCGCTGCGCATGGTCTACCAGGCGGCAAGGGCGGTGAAGATACCCGTTATCGGGATGGGCGGCATCACTACGGGGCAGGACGCGGTGGAGTTCATCCTTGCAGGCGCAACCGCCGTCGCGGTGGGCACGGCCACCTTCATAAACCCCTCCGCCCCTCTGGAGGTGCTTGAGGGCATAGAGGCGTACATGAGCATTCACGGCGTCAAGGGCGTTGCGGAGCTTATTGGCGGCGCCGTAACCGGATGCTCATAACCCTGACGACCGATTTCGGCCTGCGGGACGGCTATCCAGGCGTGATGAAGGGCGTCATGGCAGGCATAAACCCCGAAGCGGTCTTCATAGACCTTAGCCACGAAATAGGGCCAGGCAACATCAGGGAAGCGGCCTGCCTCCTGCGCAACTCATGCCGCTGGTTCCCTCAGGGCACAATCCATCTGGCGGTGGTGGACCCCGGCGTGGGCTCCGGAAGAAGGGCCTTGATAATGCGCTCCGGGGGATATTATTTCGTCGGGCCGGACAACGGCATATTCACGGGATTTTTCCAGGAAGCCAAACGGGTGGTGAGCATCACGGAGCAAAAATTCACGTTTCCCTCGATTGAGGGCAGGACTTTTGACGGCAGGGACGTCTTCGCCCCGGCCGCCGCATGGCTTTCAAAAGGGGGTTTCGAGATGAGGGAATTCGGCCCGGAATTGAAAGTGGAACATCTTGTCCGGCTCCCCCTGCCCGAGGCGGCGATGGAAGATGGCCGCATCCGGGGGGAAATAGTGCACATAGACCGGTTCGGGAACTGCATAACCAATATCGGCGCGGGGCTTCTGGCAAAGCTGAAGGCGCAAAAGGCCGGGCCTCTCCGCGCGGAGATAAAGGGCCAGACGCTCGGCATGGTGAATTTCTACGCGGAGGGAGCAGGCGGCCTCCCTCACGCCGTTGCCGACTCGAACGGGTTCTTGGAGATATTCATTTATATGGGGAACGCCCGGAGCAAGCTGAATGCAGGCGTGGGCGACCCCGTGGAGGTTTTTTGAAGGGAGGGCAAAGCGCGCCCCCCCGCGGTCCATATTTACCTTAAAGGTTCTTCTTTATCTTGTCCAGGATCCTGTAAGAGAAGTCCTTGTCCCCCAAAGTACCTATCCTTATTGAGACGGAGCTTTCTTTTGAGCTTACCGAGGTTATGTCGGTTGTGACATCCTTGCCGTCGGCGAGCTTGCCTTCGACCTTGCCGGTAAGGTCGTCGGACTTCGCATTCGTGACGCTTATGCCCAGGTCCTTATAAGCGGCCTCAGTCGCCTTCGCGATATCGGGAACGGGTTTCTCCAGGTTCACCTTGAGATAGCCGAGCGAGTAAGCGGGCTGGTTCGGCGGCGATGTCTCAGACTCGTACTTTACCGAGCTGCACCCGGCAAAAAATGCCAGCCCAAGCGCGATGAGCACAACGGCCAGTGCATTCTTCATGGCTCTCCCCTCCTTTTGAGAAAATTATACCCGCCACGGGGTATTAGTCAATCGAGGGG
The DNA here is from genome assembly GCA_021789215.1 of Nitrospirota bacterium. Taxonomy (GTDB): domain Bacteria; phylum Nitrospirota; class Thermodesulfovibrionia; order Thermodesulfovibrionales; family JdFR-88; genus JAJYJS01. The sequence goes on from JAJYJS010000001.1 coordinate 84,475, forward strand.
GAAAGGAGAGTTTTTATTGTTTTTCTTTACAGGTGTTTTCTCGCGGCAGCCAAAATCCTCTGAGAGAGTTCCTTGTTGCCGAAGACTCCAACCCTTATGGTGGCCCCGGTGGTTGAGGAGTTAAGGGAGCGGAGGTCTATCAGCACCTTGTCGCCGTTTGCGAGCCTGCCGTAGACATGCCCTTCGAGGCTGTCCGCCTTGCTGCCGGTTATCTCTATTTTCAGGTCTTTCATCCCCGCCGTCATTGCCTCGTACACCTTCGGCACAGGCGCGGATATGGTGTCCTTGAGCTTGCCGTTATACCAGAGCGCCCCGGCGGCCCCGGCGCCCGCGCCCACAACCAGTGCCGCACAGCCCGTTGAAATAAGCGCGGCCAGCATAAGAACATAAAAAGACACCTTGCGTTTCATCATTTCTCCTTTGAAAAATAAAAGTATTATTTGTTTCAAGAATATATAAAAAGATAAACAAGCGCCGCGCCAAATGTCAAACCGCGGGCGGCTGCCCGCCAGGCGGCTGCCTGTTGTCATACCGGCGGAAGCCGGTAGAGAGTTTTTGCGCTATCTCCCGTGCGAAATCCGAAAGGGTCTCGTCCCTTGCCCCCATGACGACGTAGCTGCTCCAGCGGCCTGATGAGGGTAAAACCTTCTCAAGCACCTCACCTCTTGTGCACACCTCCGCCTGTTTGCCGGCGGCCTTTATTCCCGCCGCCAAGACTTCGCTCGATATGTCCCTGCTCACCGTCCCGCCCGCGTAAAAAATTGGGAGGAGCACAAGACGGTCTCCGGCGCGCATGTTGCGGGCGAACGCCTCCATGTAACCGTCCTTCATCATGCGGGTGGGAGCAAACCCGTGCGGCTGAAAGACGTAGCATATCCTGCCGCTTACGCGGCTTACCGCCTGCATCAGCGAGGATATCTTGTGCGGGTTGTGGGCGTAGTCGTCTATGACAAGCCCCCTTGCGCCGTTCAGGTGCACGTCAAAGCGTCTCTCTATCCCCTCGAACCGGGGCAGGGTCTTTGCGATGTCCTCAAGCTGAACGCCCATCCGGGAAAGCATGGCTATGGAGGAGAGCGCGTTATAGAGATTGTACTCGCCGGGGAGCCCCAGGCTGAACCTTATCCCGTTCACCGTAAATTCCGTGCCGAAGGGTCTGTAATGGACATCGGCGGCGCGGAAATCCGCACCGGGGCCCAGACCAAAGGTGGTTGTCTTTCTGTTTCCGAAGTCCGCCTTCAGCAGGTTGCCATCGTCGGCGTTTACGATGAGTCCGTCCCGGGTGTTTCCCGCGAGGGTCTCGAACATCGCCCTGGTCTCCTCTATTCCGTGGTGGTCCACGTCCAGGTTAAGGATAACCGTGTGCATTGGGAAGTAGTTCACGATGGTGCCGTCAGACTCGCATGCCTCTATCACCAGGGTGCCGGAGGCCCCGGTTATCGAGTTGCCGGGGGTTTTTATTGCCGTCTCCCCGCCAATCTGCGTCTTGAACTGCTTCACCCTGCCGCCCCCTATGAAGTTTGGCTTAAGCCCAAGCTCGCGCATGAGGAAGGCCAGCATGCCCGATGTGGTGGACTTCCCGCTCGTACCCGCGACCGCCACCGTCCGGAAATCCTTCACTATCTCCGCAAGATACTCCGGGCGCGTCTTTACCGGGATGCCCAGCGCCCTGGCCTTGACCGCCTCCGGGCGGTCCGGCTCCACCGCTGTGCTGAAGACGGCGAAATCGAATGAGCCGTCCAGCCCGCTGCCGTCCTGCGGGGCGATCTCCACCCCTTTGGCCCGCAGCATCCTCAGGACCGGATGGGCCGGGTTGGAGTCAAACGCCCTGTCGGAGCCCCGGACGCGGCACCCTCTGTCGAACATGAAACATGCGATTGCCGAGACCCCGCTGCCCCCGATGCCTGAAAAGAATATTTTTGCCCGGTTGTCCATAATTGATAAAAATCCAATCCTTTTAATTTAAAACATCCGGGCGGTTTATTGCACCAGCCGCAATCACAAAAAAATACAGTCTTTTTCAAATCCCCATTAAGTGCTATAAATTAATTTAGGGCAGGCCAGTGCTTTTGAAGGAGGGTTTTCGTTAATATGGCCGCTGACAGGCCTTACGAATATGTGATAATAGGCGGAGGGCTCGCGGGGGCATCCGCTATTCAGGGGATCAGGGAAAAAGACCCTGACGGCTCCATCCTCCTTGCCTGTGCCGAGAAACACCTGCCCTATAACCGGCCGCCGCTCACAAAGCAGCTCTGGACCGGAAAGAAGAAACTCGTCGAAATCTTCGTAAACAGCCCGGAGTTTTACAGAAAAAGCAGGGCCGATGTCATGTTGGGCACAAAAATCGTCTCGATAGATGCCGCAAGCCATACCGTTACAGACACCCAGGAGATAAGCTATGCTTACAGAAAGCTGCTCCTTGCAACAGGCGGGGCCCCGCAGATGCTGAACATCCCCGGGGGAGACACCGACGGGCTTTGCTATTTCCGCTATCTTGACGATTACCTCCAGGTAAGGGAAGAGGCCGCAAAAGGCAAATCGGCCGTTGTTATCGGGGGCGGCTTCATAGGCTCCGAGATTGCCGCGGCCCTGAGCTTAAACGGAGTATTTGTAACGATGGTCTTCCCGGAGCCCTATCTTTGCAGCCGCGTCTTCCCTGAAGCGCTCGGCCGTGCCATACAGGACCGCTACATCGAAAAAGGGGTGGATATCGTCTCCGGAGACAGGCCGGCCCTTATTGAAAAGCGCGAAGGGAGATTCGTAACGCAAACCGGAAGGGGCAGGCAGATAGAAACTGACATCGCCATAGCAGGGATTGGAATAAAACCATCTTTAGGGCTTGCCCAAAAGGCCGGCCTCAGGACGGCGGACGGCATCGAGGTGGACGAGTTCCTCCAGACATCGGACCCCGATATTTTCGCCGCGGGGGACAACGCGCTTTTTCCGTACCATGCGCTTGGCAAACGCATGAGAGTGGAGCACTGGGACAACGCCCTCAACCAGGGAAAACAGGCGGGCCGGAACATGGCGGGAAGACGGGAGCCGTACACCTACATGCCTTATTTCTTCTCGGACCTCTTCGAGTTCGGCTATGAGGCCGTGGGAGAGGTCAGCACGGAGTCTCTTGAGACCTGGGCCGACTGGCAGAAGGAAAACGACACAGGGGTGGTCTATTACATAAAGGACGGAAAAATAAGGGGCGCTCTGATGTGCAACATATGGGGCAAACTGGATGAAGCAAGAAAACTCATCCTCGAGGGCGGGCGGATAACCCATGAGAGCCTGAAGGGAGCTATAGTCTGATGGAGAAGGGAGAAAAAACATGAGGGAAGAAAAAAAACTCTCCGGGCAGACATGCGGACAGACGGAAAGCCATACAAGGCTGCTGACGGAACAGGAAAGGGCCGGGCTGGCCAGTGAAATCCCCGATTGGAAAGCAGGGGACAAAAGCATGGAGCGGGAATTCAGCTTCAGGGATTTCCGCGAGGCAATGCACTTTGTGAACAAGGTGGCGGCAAACGCCGAAAAACAGGACCATCACCCGGACATCTGCGTTTTCTATAACAGGGTGCGCCTGACGCTCTCAACGCACAAGGCAGGCGGGCTTACCATGAACGACTTCATCATGGCGGCAAAGATAGACCAGATACTCAGCCCGCAGATGGCCGCACACTGAACTGAACACGAAAGGGATGGGCCGGAAAAAGGCGCTTCGGGGCAGCACGGCCCTCATCACCGGAGGCGCGCGCAGGCTGGGCCGCGAGCTTGCGCTGGCCCTGGCGGCAGAGGGTGTGAATATTGCTCTCCACTACCTCACCAGCAGGGAGGAGGCCGAAAATACCTGCGCGGCAATAATAAAGTCGGGGGTCAAGGCAAAAACCTTCGGCGCGGACCTTACCGACGAGAGGCAATACGGACAGCTTGTAAGGCGGGTGGAATCGGCGTTCTCCGCCCGCCCGGACATCCTTATAAACAACGCCTCCATCTTCCTGGCGGACACGCTGAAGACCGTGGGTTTCGAGAGCCTGAGGGAGCATATGCTGGTAAACGCCTGGGTGCCTTTCGTCCTCACCAGGGAGTTCTCCAGGGGGGCTGAGCACGGCAAGATAATAAACATCCTGGACTCCAAAATCTCCGGCTTCGACTGGCACCATGTGGGCTACATACTGAGCAAGCATGTGCTCCACGTGCTCACTGAGATGACCGCGCTCGCGCTTGCCCCCCGCATAACCGTGAACGCGATTGCGCCGGGGCTTGTCCTTGCCCCTGCGGGCAGGGACGAGCAGTATCTTGAAAAGCTCGCGGCCAAGGTGCCGCTTGGAAGGCATGGAGACGCGCAGGACGTCGTGGACGCCGCCCTCTATCTCCTCAAAAGCGATTTCCTTACCGGCCAAGTCATCTATGTTGACGGGGGAAGGCACCTTACAAGGGCATAGGGATGGACAGGATATTGATAAAAAAACTGAGGGCGCGCTGCATAATCGGAGTGAACGAGGAAGAGCGCCGCGAGAAACAGGACGTGGTCATCGACATCGCCATCTCCGCCGGCCTGCGAAAGGCCGGAAAGACAGACCGCTTCGAGGACGCCCTCGACTACCGCGCGGTAAAAAAGCGCGTCCTCAAGGCCGTTGAGGGCTCAAGCTTTCATCTCATCGAGGCGCTGGCCGAATCCATAGCGGCAATATGCCTTGAGCACCCGATGGCCCAAAAGGTGTCCGTACGGGTTGAAAAGCCTCTTGCCCTGAGGTTCGCGGAGTCTGCCGGGGTGGAGATTGAGCGTTCAAAATAAGACAGAGCGCGCCTTCATAGCAGTGGGCTCCAATATCGCCCCCGAAAGCCATATAATGCAGGCGCTTGGAATGCTCGCCCACCGTGTGCAAATCAGGGAGATATCCACGGTATACCTGACACAGGCCGAGGGGAGGCCGGAACAGGAGCCCTATTACAATTGCGTGGTGGAAATAGAGACAGGGCTTGGGCCGCTTGAACTGAAGGAAATACTCAAAGACATCGAGGAAGCTCTTGGGCGGGTGCGCGGCCCGGACAAGTTCGCCCCGCGCACCATCGACCTGGACCTCATTGTGTACGACAGCCTCCGCATGAGCATAGACGGCGTCATCCTGCCGGACCCGGAAATTCAAAACAGGTCTTATCTTGCCGAACCCCTGAGGGAACTGGCCCCGGGGCTGGTGCTTGAGGGCATGGGGAGCGTGGATGAACTGGCGGCAGCTCTGCGCGGCAAACATGAAATGGAGCCGCTCAGAGAATATACCGGGCTTCTAAGGAGAATGCTTGAATATGAGCATTGACACGGACCGGATTGAGGGGCTTGTAAGGGAACTGCTCCTTGCGCTTGGGGAAAACCCTGACAGGGAAGGGCTGGAGCAGACGCCGCGCCGGGTCGCGGCCTCCCTTGAGTTCCTTACATCGGGGTACAGGCAGGACGTGCAGAAGCTCGTAAACAAGGCCTGCTTCCATCAGGAAACAAACAGCATGGTAATCGAGAGGGACATAGAGCTCTACAGCCTCTGCGAGCACCACATGCTGCCCTTCTACGGGCGGTGCCATATAGGCTATATCCCCAAAGGCAGGGTGTTTGGCATCAGCAAGCTGGCGAGGCTTGTGGACATGTTCGCCCGCAGGCTTCAGCTCCAGGAGCGCCTGACCGAGCAGATAGCCTATGCCGTTAAAGACGCCATCGACGCCGAGGGAGTGGGCGTGATGATAGAGGCGCACCACCTTTGCATGATGATGCGGGGGGTGGAGAAACAGAACTCGATGCTCGTGACCTCCGCCCTGCTTGGCTCCTTCAGGGAGAACGCCTCCACGAGGCTTGAATTCCTGACCCTCGTAAGCAAACCCAGGTTATCGTAAGCAAACCCCCGCGAGAAAAGGACCTGCACCTTTCCCGCCCTCTTCATGTAAAATAAAAGGCTGTTATCCATGGACTCGGTGATATTGATAGACAAGCCCAAAGGGCTTACCTCGCAGGAGACCGTAACTGCCCTCAAGAGGCGGCTGAAGGTTAAAAAAGCGGGCCACACAGGCACGCTGGACCCGATTGCCACGGGGCTCCTTATCGTCTGCACGGGAGAGGCCACAAAAGTAAGCCGCTTCCTCACTGACCTGCCAAAGCAGTATCTCGCCACGATAAAGCTTGGCGAGCGCACGGACACCTTCGATGCCGAGGGCAAGGTGACAGCGACGGGAAAGGGCAACATACCGGAGGCGGCGCTGCGGGAGGCGGCGGCATCTTTCAGGGGGAGGATAAAACAGCTCCCTCCCATGTATTCGGCCCTGAAGGTCTCGGGCAGGCCGCTTTACGAGCTTGCGCGAAAGGGTATAGAGGTGGAGCGGGAGGAAAGAGAGGTGGAGGTGCATCAGCTTGACCTCCTCTGGTACGAGCCGCCGCTCGCGGGCCTTCTCATCACCTGCGCAAAGGGCACCTACGTGCGGACCCTTGCCGACGACATAGGCCAGCACGCCGGCACTTATGCCCACATAACGGAGCTTAGGAGGACAGCCATCGGCCCTTTCAGTGTGGAGAATTCCTGCACACCCGAGGGGCTTGCGGAAAAAAAACCGGGAGCCATGCTCGGCATAGACGAGGCGCTCGGGCTTTTCCTTGAGGAGGCGGTGCTTAACGAGGCCCAGTTCAGGAGGGCGGCCAATGGCGCGTCTTTCAGGATTGCCGGGCCGCTTACCGGATACCTGAGGATAAAGGGCTCCGGCGGCGTGCTGATGGGCATCGGCAAGGCCTTCTGCGGCGTGGTCAAGATGGAGCGCCTGCTTCACCTTTAGAAATTTATTTTCGCTAATCGCTATTTTTTTTGAAGTATGGTCTGATTTTAACGAGGGGAAATCTTTAATCCAAAAAAGATTCAACCCGGAGGTAAGCGGCCCTTGCGATGCGGGTTTTGGGATGGCAAAGTGGATTTGGGCGCGGCTGCGGCAAGCCCTGCCCCTATACATTGAAAGGGCGGGTGGGCGGGAATTCAATAAAGCCTTTGTCCCTTTATTTTCCCTTGCTTCTTTTAAACTTTTTTGCCGCCTTGACCATGCCGGGGGCCCAGGCCGGGGTGCCTAATGCGTGTGTGTGCGTATAGGTGGCAAAGACGTTTTTGTAGGTCAGGCCGTCCCGTTTTTCCTCTATTCCGGCGCCGCGTTCCATCTCCAGGGAAAATGACGGTTTTTGCTTTTGCTTTATCGCACCCTCTTCATCCCTCACGGGCCTTGAGTAATGGAACTCGTGGCCTTGAAGGACGGTGCCCCTGGGGTAAAACGCGTTTCCGGCGTTCACGCGGGCGATGCTGTAGCCGTGGGCGACAGGTTTTTTCTCCAGCTCGAAACCGAAGGGGAAAATGCCCGCCATGGGATAACGCATGGACTCAAGCTGGAGCCAGGAGCCAAGATACATGAGCCCCCCGCACTCCGCATAGACAGGGAGCCCCTTTTCGATCTTTCCGCGCAGGTCTTTTATAAAATCCCTGTTTCCTGAGAGGTCTATCGCGTGGGTCTCCGGGAACCCCCCTCCTATGTAAAGCGCGTCGATATCCGGGAGGCCCTTTTCCGCAAGCGGGCTTAATACGGCAAGCCCCGCCCCGGCCTCCTCAAGCGCCTCAAGGTTTTCAGGGTAATAGAACTGGAAGGCGGAGTCCCTGAGGACGCCTATGCAGACACCCGTCTTTTTGCCCTTCCGCTGCCCCTTTAAAGCGGTTTTTATTTTTGTCCTGATGGGCGGGGCCGACATGGCAATGCCTATAAGCCTGTCTATGTCCACAGAGTTTTTGACCAGCTCCGCGGCCTTTCTCACGGCCTCTTCAAGGGCAGGGTGCTCCTGGTACGGGATGAGCCCCATGTGCCGCTCCGAGAGGCCGCTCTCCCTTATCCTTGGTATGGCCCCTATTACGGGAACGCCCGTATAGTGCTCTATGGACTGCCGGAGTATGGACTCGTGCCTCTTGCCCGCGGTCTGGTTCAGGACGACCCCGCCAAGCCTCATGCCGGGGTCGAACACCTTCACCCCGAGCACAAGCGCCGCCGCCGTCCTGGTCATCTTGGAGACATCCATTACAAGCACAACCGGGGCCTTGAGGAGTTTTGAAAGCCTCGCGGTGCTTTGGGAGCCTTCGAGGTCCATGCCGTCGTAGATGCCGCGGTTCCCCTCGATTATGGCTATGCCCGCCTGCTGCCGGTGGGCGAGGAAGGAGGCCGGGATGTTCCGCTCCCCTATGAGGAACGGGTCCAGGTTATAGCAGGGCCTGCCAGCCGCGATGGAGAGCCAGCCCGCGTCTATGTAATCGGGGCCTTTTTTGAAAGGGGCGGGCGAAAGGCCTCTTTCCGCCAGCACCCTCAGCAGCCCAATAGAAAGGGTAGTCTTGCCGGAGCCCCCTTTGAGGCCCGCTATGACTACCCTTGGAAATCTGTTCAAAAAAATTCTTCTTTTCTAAAAAAACTTACTTTATGAGGCCTTTTTCCCTGAGATACTCCTCGGAGGGTATCTCGACGGAGCTGGAGCCGCCGCCATAGGAGTACATCAGCCTGCCTATGTCGATCATCTCCCTCATGGCCTTCTTCACGACATCCGCGGCCTCTCCGGTATCAGCGGAAACGCCCTTGATGATGTCCTTCTCTTTCAGCTTCTTCTTGCCCTTTGCGGCCAGGACAAAATCGTAAATTTTATTTTTAAGTTCTTCAGCTTCCATTTTCTAACCCTCCAGTTTAAAGGTTTGTATAAGGGGGCAGGCCAAAAAGCCCGCCCCCCATCATTTTACCACTTGAATGCGGCAGATGTCCTGAAGGTGTCTCTTGCGAACGTGAAATCGTCGATGTGCTGGTAGGTGAACTCTATGCCGGTCTTCTTGAAGAAGCTCTCCCAGCCGATCCTTTCAACCCACTCGCCGACTCTCTCGTGCTTCCTGGCGTCTTTCGCATAGGTGTCGATGATGCTCTTGACTGCGGAGACGACCTCCGGCCACCTCGGAGGATTGTTCTTGATGTACGGAATGGCCAGCTTCGAGAATTTGGGGCCGGTCCTCAGGCTGCCCACCTTGCCGCCGACGACTATCGCCACGCCATCCTGCTCCGGGTTGTGGATGTTGATGGGCGGGCAGACGGTGAAGCAGTTGCCGCAGTACATGCACTTGTCGGCGTTTATCTTCACGCTCTTCTTTGCCGGGTCGGGGCTGATGGCCCTTGTCGGGCAGGCGCCGACCGTGGTCGGTATCTCGCAGAGGTTCTTTACGCTATCGTGGTCGATAGTGGGGACCTTCCTGTGGATGGCCACAACGGCTATGTCGGAGCAGTGGACCGCGCCGCACATGTTCACGCAGCAGGCAAGCGCCAGCCTTGTCTTTGCCGGAAGCCTCTTCTCATTGAAGTAGGGGAACACCTCATCCATGATGGCCTTGACGAGGCCGGAGGCGTCACTGGCCGCGCCGTGGCAGTGCACCCAGCCCTGCGTGTGGACCATATTGGAAAGCCCTGCCCCTATGCCGCCAGCCGGATAGCCCGCCGCTTCGGCGGCCTTCTTTATCAGGGGCACATTCTCCTCTTTCGAGGTCATGAACTCCACGTTATTGCGGGTCGTCCAGCGGATATAGCCGTCGCAGTACTTGTCCGCAATGTCGAGCATGGCGCGGATATTGGCCGTGGCAAGTATCCTGGGTGAGGCCACCCTGACTGTGTAGATCTTGTCACCGGACTCAGCCACATGGACCATGCTGCCCGGAGTCAGTTCTTCATGGTATTTCCACTTCCCGTAGTTCTTCGTGATGACGGGAGGGAGCATTTTTGAATAATGAGGCGGACCTATATCGGTCTTCCTCTTTGCTTTTGCCTCTTGGTCAGTAAGCCAAGCCATTGTCTACTCCTCCTTTACGATTTTTTGAATTTATTTATTACCGTTAAGGTCCTCTTCCTTCCAGAAGAAGAACGGGTCTTTCCTGGGCTCGAACACCTGCTGAGGCTGAGGCGGCACGCCGATGGCCTCAAGGAAGCTCCTCATGCCCTTCATCTCGATGACCTCGCCGATCCTCTCCCTGGGCTTGGCGTTATCATCCCACCAGTCCCACATCTTCTCGACAAGCGCCTTGAACTCGGTGTACGGGGGCTCCATCTTGATAAACGGAACGACCACCCAGGACAGGAGCGAGCCGACGACGATAGGGGCCTTTGAGCCGATGAGTATGCTGGCGCCCTTCTCGCCGGTGGGCCTCAGGGCCTTGGTCATCTTCGAGATACAGTGCATGCAGCGGCTGCAATTGGTATCGTCAATCTTGAGCTCCTTGCCGTCGTAGCTCATGCAGCCGGTGGGGCACATGTTCACTATCTCTTCGGTTATGTTCATGCCGGCCTTGGCGTAGTCCTTCACGACATCCTGGTCAACGGCGATCTTGCCTTTCCAGGTGCCGATGACGGAGCAGTCGGCGCGGGCTATCGAGGCCACGCAGTCAATCGCGCAGCCCGCTATCTTGAATTTGAACTTATAAGGCCATGCCGGCCTGTGAACGTAGTCCTGATAAGTCTGGGTAAGCTCGTTGCAGATGTCCATGGTGTCTATGTTCGCCCACTCGCACCTGGACTGGCCCAGGCAGCAAGCCGGGGTCCTGAGGGCGGAACCGGAACCGCCAAGGTCCCATCCGCGGGAGGAAACCTCTGCGAAGAGCGGCTCCAGGGCCTCAGTCCTGCAACCCAGGAGGACCATGTCGCCGGTGGAGCCGTGCATGTTGGTGAGACCGCTGCCGTACTCGTCCCAGAGGTCCAGGATCGTCCTGAGGCTGTCGGTCTTGTAATACATGCCGCTGGGCTGATTGATACGTACGGTGTGAAAATGCGCAACTCCGGGGAACTCTTCCGGCAGAGACGAGTACCTGCCGATAACGCCGCCGCCATAACCGAGCACGCCGACTATGCCGCCGTGCTTCCAGTAGCCGCGCTTGTCACGGTAGGACTTCTCCAACTGACCAAGCTCGTCGTTGGCCATCTCGCTTTTTGTTGCCGCCGTCTTGATCTCCTTGACAAAGCTCGGCCACGGACCCTTTTCGAGTTCGTCGAGGAGTGGCGTTTCGTACTTCTTCATAAGGTCCTCCTTCTATGGTATTTTCACTTGAGAAAAGCAAGTTTAAGCCTAATATACACCCATGTTTCCGGTCAAATAAAAAAATTTAATTGGCAAATCATTAATATTTATGTTTTTAGGTTACCTGATATATATCCAGAGCCCGCTCTAGTTCTTGAGCAGCGAAAGCAAGAGCGCCGAGAGCTGGAAATTGGGCACCTCGGCCCGCCTGACATCCCTGTAAAAATCGCACTGCTCGCAGCTTGCGAACTTTTTTGCGAACGTGCCCTGGACGGCCCCTCCGCAGAGGGTGCCGGAGACCACCCAGCAGGCCCTGCCGGCCTTATGGCCGCCATGCACACCGTGCAGCCTGTTTTCGACGGCGGCGGGACAGACGCCCAAATCCCCGGAGCTGGCCCCGCCGGGTTCCCTGCCGCATTTCTTGAACTCCCAACAGTTCATCCTCTCGTCCATCAAAAGCCTCCCGTTTTTAAATCTTTTTCCTTTTTTTATTTTTTTATTTTTCAGTTTTGCTTTGAGATAAATTTACAAGAAACAGAGTTAATTAATCAATGGTTATGTTTAAAAATAATCGATTTATTAAGAAATTAAATAAAAATAAGGAGTTGCAGGCGAAAGAGCGCAAAAAACCCCTTCCGGGCGGTTTTTTGAGGCGCTTTTTCAGTAAACCAGTGTGGTACCTCACAAATAACCTTAATAAGTCATTCAGAGCGAAACGAAGAATCCCCGCGAGATTGCTCCGTGAGCCTTGCCTCGCAAGGACTTACGACGGAAACTTACGGGACACCACACTAGCCCCTTAGTCTCGCTAAAAGCGTAATGGCAAGATGGAAATCCGATGACTCGTCTTTTTTGACGCTCTTATAGAAATCGCACTGCTCGCAGCTTGTGAATTTTTTTGCGAAGGTGCCCTGGACGGCCCCTCCGCACAAGGTGCCGGAGACCACCCAGCAGGTCCTTCCCGCATTCCTGCCCCCGTGTACCCCGTCAAGTTTTTCTTCGCTCGTGGCAGGGCAGATGCCCTGGTCTGCTACATTGCTGCCGCCAGGCTCCCTGCCGCAATTCTTGAACTCCCAACAGTTCATTTTCGCTTCCATCGCGCCTCCCCAGGAAATATTAGTTTGTTTTTTATATTTATTTATTAATTATTGAGCGCTGGATTCTAAATTACACCAATGGCGGATTTAAATCAATCGCCAATATCCGGTTCTATTTCAATCACTTCCCCAGCAGCGTAAGCAGTGTCGAGGAGAGCTTGAACTTCCTTTTTTCCTCCTTCTTGATGGAGGAATACACCTCGCACATCTCGCAGGTGCAATATTTCCTTGCGAAGGTGCCGTACACTTCTTCCCAGCTCAGAGTCCCCGCAACCACCCAGCAGGTCCTTCCCGCGTTCATGCCGCCGTGAACGCCGTCAAGCCTGTTTTCAGTTGAGGCGGGGCATACTCCCTCCCCGGATATATTTTCGCCCCCGGGCTGCCTCCCGCAGTTCTTCAGCTCCCAGCAGTTCATTTTCTTTTTCATTTTGTTTTTACCTCTCCAAAAAAATCCAGCCTCAACCTTAAATCTACTAAAGCAAAATACCCAAATCAAGACGGTTTTCCATTTATTTTTTTAATGGGCCCAGAAGAAATGTTTTGGTCCGGAAAAGGGCTTTAAAACCGCGCCGCCGGACGTTTGACCACCCTTTTTTTTGATGATATGTTTTAGCTATGAAGGCCATGTGGAAAGGGAGCATAAGCTTTGCCCTCATAAGCATCCCGGTTAAGCTCTATCCGGCCACCCACAGGAAGGACATCTCCTTCAAGCTCCTTCACAAGACGGACGCCACTCCCGTCCAGTATAAAAAGCACTGTCCGGTTGACGATGAAGACCTTTCCTGGGAGGACATCGTACGGGGCTACCAGTACCAGAGGAAAAAATTCGTCGTCATCACGGATGAGGAGCTTGAAAAAATCCCGGAGCAGGCCTCAAAGACCATCGGCATAGAGGAGTTCATAGATGTTGGGGGTGTCGAGCCCGTCTATTTCGACAAGTCCTATTTCCTTGAGCCCGCCCCCGGCGGAGAGCGGCCCTATGTGCTTTTGAGGGAGGCGATGCGCAGGACGGGGAAGGCCGCGCTGGCCCGGTTCACGCTCAAGGAAAAACAGCACATGAGCGTCATCCGCCTGTATGGGGACGCGCTCCTTCTGAACACCCTCCTCTACCACGACGAGATAGCAAATCCCGTTGAGCTTGCCATCCCCTCCGCGCTCAAGCTCAACGAAACGGAGCTTTCGCTTGCCCAGGAGCTCATAAACAGGTTTTCCGGCAGGTTTGAGGCGGAAAAATACAGGGACACCTACCGGGAGTCCCTCATGCAGCTTATAAACGCCAAGATAGAGGGCAAGGAGATAAGGATGCCTCCGCCGCCGGAGGGCGCAAAGGTCCTGAGCCTGATGGATGCGCTCAGAAAGAGCCTTGAAAAGAAGGCGGGCCGGGCCGCGGCGGCCCCCCCAGGCCCCCCCGCGGCGCACAAGGAAAAAAAACCCGAACGGAAGCGGAAGGCCAGGGCGGCGGCACACTGAGGGGGTTGGGACAATAAAAAAACCGTCATTGCGAGCGGAGCAATGTTATTGCAAAGCGAAGCAATCCCGTCTTTCCGGAGCCAATAGGGGATTGCTTCGCCGGACCGTTCCGGCCTCCTCGCAATGACAATTTTGAAAAACTGCTCCATTAAGGAGGCAGCCTATGAGCAGGGTCTATCTTCTTGCAAACGTAACGCCCGGAAAGGAGCGCGACATACGGGACACTCTCCGGGGGATAAACGGCATCAAGGATGCGGACGTCATCACCGGCCAGTACGACATTCTTGTCACCCTCGAAGCCAAGGACACAAACGAGATATTCAACAAGATACTCAAAAAGGTGAGGAAGGTGAGGGGTCTGACAAGGACGGAGACCTTCGTGGCAGTGGAGTAAGAAAGGGGGCGCCATTCAGCTTTCTCTCCGGGCGGACGCGGGGCGCATTCCTGTATAATAAAAGCGGAGGCGCCTGAAACAGGAAAAATTTTTTCCCCCGGCCATGAGCTCAAGAAAACCGAATAAATCCGGCCCTTACGGGAAAAAGCATTCCGGGCGGCCAAGGACGGACAGGTCCGGCCAGCAGAGGATACTTTCCCCCGCCATGGATATGGAAAGGGCTGAGAGGCTGCGAGAGGTGCTCTCCGGGCTGGCGGAGATAAACAGGCTCGTCCCAGTGGTGGTGGAGGGGAAAAAGGACGCCCGCGCGCTTTCCTCCCTGGGCTTCGACGGCAAGATAATAACCCTGCACAGCGGCAAGGGTATGTACGAGTTCTCCGAGGAGCTGAACGACAACTACGACAAACTCGTCCTCCTGCTGGACTGGGACGAAAAGGGCGAACAGCTTACCAGGACCCTTGAACAGTACCTGAAGGGCCGCTGGGAGGAGTTCTCCCCTCTCCGGGAGATGATAAAGGCAATCTGCCAGAAGGACATCAAGGACATAGAGGGCATCCCCTCGCTTTTAAAAAGGCTTGAGGGTTTTGCCGGGGCAAACAGCATTGAGAGAACTGGGCAGCAGGGCTGAGGACAGGGCGGCGGACTTCCTCAGGAAGCGGGGGCTTAAAATCCTCCACAGGAACTACCGCCTGCGCCAGGCGGAGATAGACATCATAGCCCAGGACGGCCCCGCCATCGTCTTCGTGGAGGTGAAGGCCCGCAGGGGCAGCTCCTTCGGAAGCCCCTCCGAGGCCGTGGACTCGAGGAAACAGAAAAAGATAAGGGAGGCCGCGCTGCACTACCTTGCCACCCATAAGGCCTCGGAGGACGCCCCCGCCCGCTTCGATGTGATAGCCATAGGGCCTGAAGGGATAGAGCACATAATGGACGCCTTCGAGGCGGACTGAACCCGCCGCGGCAATTTGCTTTTAGACTCCCCCCTGTGCTATAAATGGATAGCAGTTTCTCCTTGCTCCCGGAGATTGAAGCGGGGGCTATGGCCGCCCTTGGCGGCCCCATAACCACAAGGAGGTTGTTATCAAGGTGAATTATTACGAAAACTCCGTAATCCTCGACGAAACCCTCTCCGAGGAAGGCCTGCGCCAGGCAATCGAGAAGATCAAGTCCGTGATGCAGGAAGCCGGCGCCCAGGTCATCAAGGCCGATGAGTGGGGCGTGAGAAAGCTCGCATACGAGCTTAACAAGCACAAGAAGGGTTTTTACGTTTTGTTCCTGTTCAAGGCCCCCTCCTCCGCAATCAAAAAGCTTGAGGAACTCTATAAGGTTTTTGATCCCGTGATGAAGTTCATGGTCATAAAGCTTGAGGGCAAACAGGTGAAGGCGGTGGAGGCCTCTTTGCAGGCTGCGGCCGCGGCTGAACAGACAAAGGCCTGACGCGTGTTCAATAAGGTAATACTCGCAGGCAACCTGACGAAAGACCCGGAACTGAGGTACAGCGCCCAGGGCACCCCTATATGCAGCTTCAAGCTGGCGGTGAACTCCAGGTTCAAGACCGGCGACAAGGAAGAGGTGCTGTTCATAGACGTGGTGGTCTTCGGCAAGCAGGCGGAGCCATGCAGCCAGTACCTCTCCAAGGGCAAGGCCGCGCTGGTGGAGGGAAGGCTGCGCGAAAGGCGCTGGGAATACGAGGGGCAGCAGAAGTACAAGATGGAGGTGCTGGCCCAGTCGGTGCAGTTCCTGGGAGGCGGGGGCAAGCGCCAGCAGGCGGACACGCACGAGGCGGGCGGCACGGACGAGCCTTCTTATGCGCCGCCTTCGGACGACATCCCGGACGAGCCGTTTTGATTGAAAAGACTTTTTCATTTTAAAAAGAAAGAAATCTCAAGGAGGATATAGAGTTGCAGAGGAAATTCACTCACAGAAGAAAGTTTTGCAGGTTTTGCGCTGACAAGACCGAGTTCATAGACTACAAGGACTTGAAAGGGCTCAGGAGCTACGTCACGGAGCGCGGCAAGCTCCTGCCCAGGAGGATGACAGGCACCTGCGCCCTCCACCAGAGGGAGTTGACAACCGCGGTCAAGCGGGCAAGGAACATCGCCCTGCTGCCCTTTGTCGAAAAATGAGGATCCCCAAGACATGGGTAAGGCCCATGACGGAGCGGATAATAAAAGAGCTCCTGAAGGAGGGCCTTGTCGAGTCTGCCGTGCCGCTTGAGACCCTCGTGAACGAGGCCGAGGCCATCATCACGGACGAGCTTACGGTTGAGGACAGGTTGAACGATGAAGTGCGGAACATCCTTAAAAAATTCGAGGCCGACATAGAGAAGGGCAGGCTCGATTACAAAAAGATGTTCGACCTCACGAAACAGAAACTCGTAAAGGAAAGGAACATCGTCATCTGATGCTCTCCGATGACAAGATAAGCCATCTCTCACACATCCTCCTGCGGGGTCTGATCGAAAAGAAGCTCGTAATCCTCAAGGGCGACGAGCCCTCCGCCAGAAAGGCGATAAAAAAGGCCATCTCCACAGAGGTCAAGCTCGGAGAACATCTGGACGTCTCGGTCAGGAAAAAGCTCCAGTCCTATTCCCGCAAGATAGTCGAGGGGAGCCCCGAATGGGACATCCTCTACAGGAAGTTCTATCAGGAAGAGGAGATGAAGAGAGGACGGGCGGAGGGGCAGCTGTAAAAAGGCTTCTTTTTGTGGCGCCTGGAGTGCTTTGGGCAGGGCTGATGAGCCCCCTTTCGTTTAGGCACCCCGCCCTCTGGCTGATTTGCTCCACGATAATATCGCTTGCCTTCCTTGCTGGCACGCTTAAACAAAAAAAACCCGGATACAAGGCGGGGCTTTTCTGCTGCCTGGCCCTGCTTCTGGCCGGGCTGTCGCTTCTCTTCCGCGAGTCCATAAGGTTCCTCCTGCTCCCGCTTGCGGTGGCCGTAACATCCTTTTTCGGCCCGGAGGTGTTTCTGCCCCTCTGGGGCGCGCTGCCCGTTGTTGAGGCAAAGAGGATATTTCTGCTCCACCAGTACGGAGACATCCTTTTTGTGCTCTCCGCGGCGGGCTCGGCCGCGGTCGCGTATGTTTCCCTCAGGCACTTCAAGGCAAAGACAATAGAGCTCCGGCAAAAGCTGAACACCATCCGGGAGGACCCTCCGGGCGTTTCCTCCGGCGGTCTGGACCTGAAGGAGGCCGCCGAAACGGAGCTGCGCTCCGCCCTGAACCTGGCAAAACACATACTGGGGGCCGGTTCGGCAAGCCTTTTTCAGGCTGGCGCGGACGAGCTTTCGCTTAGGTGCTCAACGGCCAGAAACCCGAGGGTCTCCGGCGAGGGCCTGATTAGGCTCTGCTATAAAAAGAGGCAGCCCGTTGCCATCGGCAATATAAAGGAGCGGGACCACAATCCGGGCTATTCCCATGAGGAGGAGATACGCTCCATGACGGCCTCGCCCCTCATGGACGGAGACATCGTCATCGGCGTGCTGGCCGCGGACAGCCCCCGGCCGGATGCGTTTGCGGCCATGGACACGGCCGCGCTTTCGGCCCTCTCCCTGCTCTTTGCGGGGATGCTCAAGAGACAGCGCGTGCATGGCGAGATGGACAGGAACCTGAGGGGGTTCGAGGTATTCAGGGACGAGAGCTCCATGCTGCTCAAGACGCTCGATACCAGGGCCATAGCGCAGGAATCCGTTCGCGCGGCGATGAGGATAGCCCCGGCCATGGGCGCGGCCCTCTTCCTGATAGAAAACGATTTTTTCGAGCTTAAAAGCCTGGCGGGCATCCGGGAGCCGGGGAAAAAGCGCTTCCAGAGCCTGCGCGGAAGCCTGGCCGGCAACGCCATGAAACACGATGCGGAACCCCTCTATCTTTCGGACATAAGGGACTACTCGCTGCCCGCCCTGCCGTTTGATGCCGGGCACATAAAGGCCGTGCTGATGCAGCCCCTTGTCTACGAGGACGAGATGCTGGGGGTCCTCGCGATGGTCTCGGACAGGACGAACCCCCTTACTGTCTACCAGATAGAGCTTATAAGGATGCTCTCCAACCAGCTCTCCGTGATGCTCTCCCGCGCAATCCTCCACGAACGCATACGGCTCATGGCGACAACCGACGGCCTCACGGGGCTTTACAACCACAGGCACTTCCAGGAACGCCTCGCCGGGGAGTTCAAAAGGCTCTCCCGCCATCCGCGGCCGCTTTCCCTCCTGCTCGTGGACATAGACTTCTTCAAGAAGGTGAACGACACGTACGGCCATCCGGCTGGCGACGCCGTCCTGAAGCTTGTGGCCTCCATTATCAAAGGCATAGCGCGTGACACGGACATCCCCGCCCGTTACGGCGGCGAGGAGTTCGCGGCCCTGCTCATGGACACAGACAAGGCGGGCGCGGCCCAGCTTGCCGAAAGGCTTCGCAGGACCATCGCGGAAACGCCCTTCCCGATAGACGGAGGAAACCGGAAAACACTCTCCGTGTCGGTGAGCATCGGGGTGGCCTCATTCCCCGCGGACGCGAAGACAAAAGAGGCGCTGATAGAGGCCGCGGACAAGGCGCTGTACAGGGCCAAGCACGAAGGCAGAAACCGCGTGGTACTGTCCTGAGAAGGCAAGAAAAGGAAAGTGGACGGTAAGGGATTCGAACCCTCGACCCCCACGTTGCGAACGTGGTGCTCTCCCAGCTGAGCTAACCGCCCTTCAGTATTCCTTATGACAGCCCCTGCAAAGGCTGACTTCGTCAATTCTTAACATTTTACCATATTTGCCCCCGTGAGGGTCATGGCAGGTTATGCAGGTCATCTTCCCGCCGGCAAGGGGCAGCCCGCCCACGGCAAAGGGCGGCGCGACGTCCACCACGTGCTCCGTCGCGCCGCGCCTGCCGGGGTGGCAGTCCAGGCAGAGCCGGGAAAGCGGCTTCTTCAGGCCCATGCCCCCGCCCATAGCGTGCGGGAGGTGGCAGGTGTTGCAGGCCCTCATGATTTCAGGGATTTTTCCCTCCGGCTTTTTCCTCTCCGCCCCGGCATGGACGAGGAGCGCGGGAATGAAAGCCAGCAAAAAAGCCGGTATTAAGGAAAGCTTTTTCATGACGTGCTGATTGATTTTTTCACAACGGGGCGAGATTTGCAAGGGATTGCGCGGAAAAGGAACGATATCTTTTTGTGCCTCCGGCGCAGAAAAAAAACCTCTTCGAACTCGCGTGGTACATAGTCTGCGCTCTACGCTAAGATTTTCCCTGTACACTGAAATTTTCAAATTTGTTATAATTCCGCAGGTTACACTGGAAATTTGCGGATGGGAAACTGTAAAGAAGAATTCGACAACTTGAAGTCACAATCTGTGTGGCTTGCGCCGTGTTGCTATGATTCAACGTAAAAGGAAGACAAGTGAAATGTCCCCGGAATCAGGCCCCCCTTTTATTCCTTTATTCCTTTTAAGCACTAGCAGGTTGCTGAAAAACTGTTTCGGCTGTCATTGCGAGCGGAGCGAAGCAATCACGTCTTTAGAAAAATCGATTACTTATGAGATTGCTTCGTCGCTTGCGCTCCTCGCAATGACCAAAATGAGGACTTTTTCAGCATCCTGCTAGGAGCGTCCATGGACCTGTGGAAGTCCCGGAGTAATTCAGGCAAACAGACGGCACTCTCAGTGGCATGTGTGGCAGTTGGCCTCGTCTTGGTGATCGGCTTTCGCAACTTCGAAGGTGTTGGCAGCAATGCCGGGGCCGGGTTCCTCCTGGGCTTGCTTGTACTGTTCATCGGAGTTCCCGGCCTTCTGATGCGCGGCAAACAAACCGTACTCGTTAATCCCGGGACACGCCAGATCACCATTGAGGACTCCAATCGCTTTCGTACGAAGAAACGAACTATCCCGTTCAGTGACATAGTCAGCGTCAGCATAGGATATCTCGGGAAGAAGTCGAACAACGTGACATGGTACTACCTTGTGCTCAAGCTCAGAAGTGGAGAAGACTATCCACTGTTTGCCCCAGGCCGCTTTTTTGAGGGTGCATCGGACAGGTCTATTGTGATGAGTTGGAAGCAGCGCCTTGAGACTTACCTTGGCCATGAGCGGCACACTCTCAGTCACACGGGAAAGACCTAAAAACGAAAAAGGGGACAGCCTCGCGGCCCCGTGAATAAAATAATTCCAGCTAAACGCGCAGGCACACACCAATATTTTCTACTTCGCCTTTATCCTGGCCTCGGACTGTTTAGCCACGACCACGAGCACGTAGTTGTCCGGATGGAGGTATTTCCTCGCGGCATCGAGCACCTCTTCCGCGGTCACGCGGTTTATGTATCCGGGGTATTTCCCGATAAAATCGTTCCCAAGTCCGTAGAACTCCGCGGCCCCGAGGAATTCCGCTATCTTCCGCGTAGTGTCCAGCCTTAGGGGGAAGCTGCCCGTGAGGTAGGCCTTTGCGTCCTCAAGCTCTCCCTTTTCCACAAGGCCCGCCCGCATCCCCTCCATAGTGCTTTTAATCTGCCCCAGCACCTCGCCGGCGGACTTGTTCTTCGTCTGGACGACCACCTCGAACAGGCCCGGATAAACATTTACCGTAAAGAAGCTGTGCACGTCGTAGGCCAGCCCGCGCTTCTGCCTGATGTTTTCCATGAGACGCGAGGCGAACCCGCCGCCGCCGAAGATGTAGTTCATGACGGAGGCCGCGTAAAAATCCGGGCTGCTCCTGCTGATGCCCTGATAGCCAAGCACCATGTTCGCCTGCGTCAGATCCCTGTCTATGAGGATAGTCTCCTTCTTGTTGGGCTCCGCCTTCATGCTCACAGGCCGCTCCGGCACGGGCTTCTCCCGCCAGGGGCTTAGATATCTGCCGATAAGCCCCTTAAGCTCCGCCGGGGTGAGGTCCCCGGCCACCGTGAGTATCGCGTTGTTCGGGACGTAATAGTCCGAATGGAATTTCACCACGTCCGCGCGCGTTATCGCGTCTATCGCCGCGGGGTTTCCGGCAACAAGCCTTCCATAGGCCTCATCGCCGTAAACGGCCTTCCTGAAGGCCTTTTCCGCCACAAAGGATGGCTCCTCCTCGTCCTGCTTCAGCTCGCCTTTTTTCCTGGCCTTCTGCCTTCGAAGCTCGGCCTCGGGGAATGCGGGGTTGAGGACGGCATCGGAAAAGATGCTGAACCCCTTTTCGATGTTTTTCTTGAGCACCGTCAGGGTGACGGTCGTGTAATCGTAGTTTGTACCCGCCACTAGCGAGGCCCCCAGGTAGTCGACCTCGTTGCTTATAGCGCTGGCGGACCTTGTCTTCGTGCCGTCCGTGAGGAGCGAGGCGGTCATGCCGGCAAGCCCGGCCTTCTCCCTGGGCTCCTCAAGCGGGCTGGCCTTCACAAGGAGGTTTATCACCACAAGCGGCAGGTTGTGCCTTTCCGCCTGGATGACCGTGAGCCCGTTTGGCAGCACCTCCCGCTTCACGTCGAGCGCACCGGCGGGCCGCAGGAGGGCAGGCAGCATCAGGACGGAAAGGGCCGCCGGCAGCAGATATTTTCTTATTCCCATTTTCCCCATCACTGTTTTTCCGGAATGAGGACGCCCGAGGTCAGGTTGTCCTCAGTCAGGTATTTCCTGGCCGCCCTGGAGACGTCCTCCGCCGTTACCTTCTTTATCTCTTCCAGGTATATGTCCTTCATGCGCCAGTCCCCGAGCATCTCGAACTCGCCCAGGAGCCGGGCCTCGGCGAACACGGAATCCTGTTGCAATACGAAAGCGGACTCTATCTGGTTTTTGGCCTTCTGCATCTCGAATTCGGACGGCGGGGTCTCCCCGATGGCCTCCACCTCTTTCCGTATGGCCGCCTCAAGCTCGGCCGCCGTATGGCCCACGGCGGGCGTGCCGCCCAGCGCGAACTCAAACGGGTCCCTGTCCATGCCGTCGTAATCCGAGAATGCGGACAGCGCTGTCTGCTTTTCGTAAACCAGCGAACGGTAGAGCCTGGAGCTTTTCCCGCCGGAGAGCACGGCATCCAGCACGATGAGCGCATAGGCGTCCTTGTCTGGAAGCCTCGGGGCGTGATACGCGTCGAAAAGGTAGGGCATCCCGGCCTGCTTTTTAAGCCTGACCTCTCTTATGCCCCGCTGCGGAGGCTCCACCGGTATCCTCTGCTCCGGCGCCGGGGCCGCCGTGAGCCCGCCAAAGTATTTTTCGATAAGCCCCATGGTCTGCGCGGCATTCACGTCCCCGGCCACTACGATGAAGGCGTTGTTTGGCGCATAGAAGCGGGCGTAGTACCTGCGGAGGTCTTTCGGGGTGATGTTTTTTATCGTCGTCATCCATCCGATGACGGGCCAGTGGTAGGGGTGCGCCATGAACGCGGAGGCGTTCACCTCCTCATAGAGGCTCGTCTGAGGGTCGTCATCGAAGCGCATCCTGCGCTCCTCCATCACCACCTGCGTCTCGGAGCCGATGTCGCTTTCCTTCAGGGAGAGATTGCGCATCCTGTCGGCCTCCAGCTCCAAATCCAGCCCCGCCCTGTCCGCCGCGAGCGTCACGAAATACACCGTGAAGTCCTTTGTCGTGAAGGCGTTGTCGGTGCCGCCGTTTTTCTGGATTATCCTGGAGTATTCCCCCGGGCCGTATTTCCTGGTCCCCTTGAACATCATGTGCTCAAGCAGGTGGCTTATGCCCGCCGTGTCGAAATTCTCGTTTCTTGAGCCCACGCGGTACCAGACCTGCACGCAGGCAACGGGGGCCTTGTGGTCTTCCATTATCAGCGCCTTGAGCCCGTTTGGCAGCACCTTTTCCGTCACCTGGGCAGGGGCAGGGGAGGCGAAAAGCCCCACGGCCAGAACCAGAACAACTGCAGTCGCCAGCCTTTTTCGCATAGGCTAAATGATAGCAGAAAACCCGGCGCGCCGGTAAGAGGTTTTTTTTGATGCTGCCCGATAAGAGTTTGACAAAAAAGTAAGATTTTCTTACCGGAGCACCCGTTGCTGAGGCACGAGAAGCTTGAAGGCGCTGACGCCTGGGCCTTCAGCATTAACATGAACTACCGGGCCACATACGTCCTTATCGGGGACGATATCGCAATCACCGCCGCCGGCACGCATAAGAACGCGCTCGGCAGTTGAAAAGATTTTCCCTCACCCCGGCCCTCTCCCGGAGGGAGATGGGGGGGAGTGAGGGGACATTCTTCATAAAGGCTTGAGAAAATGGATTCCCGCCTTCGCGGCGATGACGCCAAAAGCCAAAAGCATCAGGACATGCTGAAAAGGCACGTCATGCCCGGGTATCAATCGGGCATCCATTTTTAGCCGAGGATCGCCTTCAGGTCCGCCTCCGGGGTGGCGGCTATGGGCCTTATCCCGAAGTTCTTCACCAGCAGGTCAAGGACATTGGGCGTGATGAAGGCCGGAAGGGAAGGGCCGAGCCGGATGTCCTTTATCCCGAGATAAAGAAGGGTGAGCAGGATGGCCACCGCCTTCTGCTCGTACCAGGAGAGCACAAGCGACAGCGGAAGCTCATTCACCCCCACGTTGAACGCCTTTGAAAGGGCGAGCGCTATCTGGATGGCCGAGTAGGCGTCGTTGCACTGGCCGATGTCAAGCAGCCTCGGAATGCCCCCGATATCCCCAAGCTTCTTGTCGAAGAACCTGAACTTGCCGCATGCCAGCGTGAGGATTACGGTGTCTTTCGGGGCAAGCTCGACGAATCTCGTGTAGTAGTCCCGCCCGGCTTTTGCGCCGTCGCAGCCGCCCACGAGGAAGAAGTGGCGTATCTTGCCCTTTTTCACGGCATCGATAACCTTGTCCGCGACCCCAAGCACCGCGTTTCTCGCAAAGCCCGCCATCACCTCCGCCCCCGGAGCGTCCTGGGCAAAGCCCGGCATCTGGAGGGCCTTCTCGATTGCGGGGGTGAAATCCCCGTCCCCGATGTGGCGCACTCCCGGCCACCCTACAAGCCCGCAGGTGAAAATGTTTTCCCTGTAAGAGTCGCGCGGCTTCTGAAGGCAGTTGGTCGTCATGACGATTGCTCCGGGGAACGCCTCAAACTCCTTCTGCTGGTTCTGCCAGGCGGTGCCGTAATGGCCGTACAGGTGGGGGTATTTCTGCTTGAGCCCCGGATAGCCGTGGGCGGGGAGCATCTCGCCGTGCGTATAGACGTAGATGCCCTTCCCTTCGGTCTGCCTCAATATCTCCTCAAGGTCTTTCAGGTCGTGCCCGGAAACGAGTATCGCCTTGCCCTTCTTCTGGCCAAGGGGGACCGGTACCGGCACCGGATGGCCGTAAGAGCCGGTGTTGGCCTCGTCGAGGATTTCCATCGCCCGGAGGTTCGTCTCCCCGCACTTAAGCGCAAGGGCCAGCCAGTCGTTAAGGCCAAGGTCCTTCCTTGTCATTGCGGCAAGCGTGCCGTGGATGAACGCGTAAATCTTCTCGTCCCTCCTGCCCAGAATACCTGCATGGTCGGCATAAGCGGCTATGCCTTTCAGGCCGAAAAGGGTAATGTCCTGGACGGACTGGACATCGGGGCCGATGGAGCTGTCCGGCACGCGCTCGCAGACCGCCTGACCGTGCTTCACCATCTCCTCGCGGGCCGCCCCGGGCATGTAAGAGGCGCTTTCGTGGGCAAAGGCCGCATCGCCTCCCGCCTTCCTGAGCTTTTCCTTCAGAGCCTCCCTAAGCTCCGCGGATTTCCTTATAAGGTGCTCGAACCTCTCCGGGTCGAAGTCCACATTGGTAAGGGTTGAAAACAGCGCCTTCACCGTGAACGTGTCCACGTCCGGGTCCTGGATCCCCATCTCCCCGGCCCTGACGGCACAGAGGGAAAGCCCCTTGAGAGAGTAGACCAGGAGGTCCTGGAGCGCCGCGACCTCCGCGCTCTTGCCGCACGCGCCCGCCCTGGTACATGCCTTTCCGCCCGAAACCTGTTCGCATTGATAGCAGAACATAAAAAAACCTCCTCGGGAAAAATTTCTTATAGTTGAATCAGCCGGTTGATGCAGCGGCTTAATTAACTATAAATTTTTGGCCCAGGGATGGATATGATGTGAATCATATCCCCTCTCACCCCTGCCCTAAAACTTCACCTTCGGCGCTTCCTTTTCAGTTTCGGGTACCTGGTAGTATTCCGCCTGGCCCACCCCGGCTATTGAGGCGAAGAGCCTGCCCCAGAAAGTACGTATGTATGAATTAAGCTCCAGGACCGCATCGTTGTACCTTTTCCTCTCGACGGCTATCCGGTTTTCCGTGCCCTCAAGGCTGTCCTGAAGTTTGAGGAAGTTCTCGTTGGCCTTTAGCTGCGGGTAGGCCTCCCTGAGGAGCAGAAGGCGCGACAGTGCCCCCTCCATCTGGTTTGCCGACTGTATCTTGTCCTTTACCGTGGTGGACTGAAAGTATTTTGTCCTTGCCTGGGCGATGTCCTCGAATATCCCTTTTTCGTGCGCGGCATAGCCCTTGACGGTCTCCACGAGGTTTGGTATCAGGTCGTACCGGCGTTTAAGCTGGTTGTCCACCTGCGCCCACTTGTTCTTCACGTTCTCGTCCATGCGCACGACCCTGTTATAGCCCGATATGACCGTGCCAGCCAGAAGCACCCCGGCAAGCACGATTACAGCCAAAACAACCAGGGCCGTTTTTAAAAATCCCTTTGACATTTTTTGACCGGACCTCCTCGGTGTTTGTTTTTATTTTTCACCATCCGCCGCTCGCCCCTCCGCCGCCAAAACTGCCACCGCCCCCTCCGCCAAAACCGCCGCCTCCAAAGCCGCCCCCGCCAAACCCGCCGCTCCCGAAGCCTCCGCCCCCGCCCCAGCGGCCCCTTCCGCCGCCACCAAGCAGGAAAAGCATAAGCAGGCCCGGATGCCTTGAAAAGAGCACCACGAGCACTATGAAGAAGAGAGCTGAAAGGGCAAGCCCCGGGATGCCCCCGCCGTCGTCTCCGCCCGCATCGGGCACAGGCTGAGGGGCCGGCATCCCGGTTATCTCCACACCGCTGGCCTCCGCAATCTTTCC
The DNA here is from genome assembly GCA_021789215.1 of Nitrospirota bacterium. Lineage (GTDB taxonomy): Bacteria > Nitrospirota > Thermodesulfovibrionia > Thermodesulfovibrionales > JdFR-88 > JAJYJS01. Next base: position 110,469 of record JAJYJS010000001.1, read on the forward strand.
GGCCACGGCCTGCACGGCGGCGGTAATCCCTCCGGAGTAATCGCCCCGCCTGAAATATGGCACCAGGTATTCACGCCCTATGGTGCCCACATAACTGTCCGGCAGGGTGCCCTCAAGGCCGTAGCCTATCTCGAACCTGTATTTCCTTTCCCTTGGCGCAACGAGCAGGAGGACGCCGTTGTCCCTGCCCTTCTGGCCGAGCTTCCATTTCTCCGCAACCGAGATGGAGAAATCCTCCAGCGGGTTTCCGTCCAGGCTTGAAACCGTGAGGACGGCCATCTGCGCCCCTGTCTTCTGTTCAAGCTCGCGCAGGTATGAGTCGAGCATCGTCTTTGAGTCAGCGTTTATAACCCCCGCCTGGTCTACCACATAATCGGGAGGCGCATCGGGCACGGTATCGGCAAAGGACTTTGGGGTTGCCGGACTAAAAACCGGCAGCAGGGATGCAAATAAGAGTAAAAAAAGAAAAGCGGAGGACTTAAATCTTTGTCTCATCGGCTATATCGCCAAGCCTTTCGGTCGCCTCGTAGAAATGCTCGAATGCCGTTTCAAGCTCCTCATGGGAGAATTTCTTCCTCTTCCTGCCGCTTTCCATATGGGCCGCGTGCACCTTTGAGAACATGGAGGTGTCCACGCCTGTGAGCCCGGAGAGCTTCGACAGGACATCCTGCCGCGCCACAGGCGGCTCCGCGCCAAGCATGTATATCATCCCCCTGAAAAGCGGTATATACGTCTTTACGGACCTGAATATACCCTCGTTCAACGCCTCAAGGCCGCCCATTGAGGAGATATACCCCTGCCTGAGCCCGATAAGCCTTACCTTGAGTTCCCTCTCGCACTGGTACCTGATGTCATGCCTGCTTATCTCAAGCCCGCCCAGCAGGTCCGCGCCGTGCACCCTCTTGTGTATCAGCCTGAAATTGAGGAACTCCAGGGGGAAGACGTCAATGGAATCCTCTATGTATCCGGGGGTCATCACGAGCGGGGCCGATATCTTTTTTTTCGAGTGCCGCTTCCCCATCTTCGAAAGGAATTTCAGAAAACACATGTCCATCTTCTTAAGCACCACGATGGAGTTGATGTCCGACCTGCCGGCATGGTAGTCCTCAGTGAGCGCGCTGCCCACGACATAAAGCGAATGTATCTGCCCGCCCGCGCCCTCGATAATCTCCGTGAAAAAAGGCCCGACGGCCCCCGCTATCTCCGGCCTGAGGCCGGACAAATCCAGTTCAGTATCAGGACTCAAAACCGGCTCCCCCTTTCAAAGATTTTTACTTTAATTGCCAAGGGCTTACTTATAATAACCCAAAAAAAACAAAAAACTTTAGACGAGGCCCGTTTCCCTTGCCGCCTGGGAGACGGCGTGGGCCACACTGGAGACGACCTTCCGGTCGAATATGCTGGGCAGGATATAGTCCTCGTGCAGTTCGTCATCCTTCACCGAATGCGCTATCGCCCGGGAGGCGGCAAGCTTCACGGCCTCGTTCACGCCCCTTGCGCGCACGTCCAGAAGCCCCCTGAAGATGCCGGGGAAGCTCAGCATGTTGTTTATCTGGTTGGGATAGTCCGACCTGCCCGTGGCCAGGACGCGCGCCAGCGGCAGGGCGTCTTCCGGGGCTATCTCCGGCTCCGGGTTGGCAAGCGCGAAGACGACGGGATTGGCGGACATGCGCCTTATGTCATCGGGGGTTACAAGCCCCGGCGCGGAGAGTCCGATAAATACGTCTGCCCCGCGCAGGGCGTCCGCAATAGAGCCTCTCAGCATGCGGGGGTTCGTCTTTTCCGCAAGCACCTTTTTATACGGGTTCATGTTCCGTCTTCTGCCCCTGTATATGGTCCCCGCCCTGTCGCAGACCGTTATGTCCTTTATCCCGGCCCCCGCCAGCATCATGGCCGTCGCCATCCCGGCAGCGCCGGCGCCGGCGAGGACGACCCTGAACTTCCCTGGGTCCTTTTTAAACAGCCGCGCCACATTCGTCAACGCGGCAAAGACAACCACCGCCGTGCCGTGCTGGTCGTCGTGAAAGACAGGAATGTCAAGCAGTGCGCGGAGGCTCTTTTCCACCGCAAAGCACCTTGGGGCGGAGATGTCCTCAAGGTTTATCCCGCCGAAGGCAGGCGCGATGTTCTTTACGGTATTGACTATCTCCGCAGGGTCCTTTGTCGCAAGCAGGATAGGGAAGGCGTCTATACCGGCAAACTCCTTGAACAGCATGGCCTTGCCTTCCATGACGGGCATGGCCGCCTCCGGCCCTATGTCGCCAAGCCCAAGCACCGCCGTCCCGTCTGTAACTATCGCCACCGAATTGCCCTTCATCGTATAGCGGTATGCGTGGGCCTTGTTTTCGTGTATGTCCATGCACACCCTCGCAACCCCCGGGGTGTAGACCTTCGAGAGGTCGTTCCTGTCCCGCACGGGGATGCGGTTATGTATCTCTATCTTCCCGCCCTCGTGGGCCGAGAACGTCCTGTCCATCACGCGGAGCACTTTTACGCCTTTGATGGCCTTTATCGCCTTTACAATCTGTCTTTCGTGCTCCTCGTCGCGCGCGTTCACGGTTATGGCCCTTATGAGCCTGCCCTTTTCCACGCGGACTATATCGACGGAGCCCAGGTCTCCGCCGGCCACGCCTATCGCAGTAGCGATACGCGCGAACATCCCGATGGCGTTTTCAATCTCGCACAATATCGTTATGCTGTAGCCGGGGCTCGGGACATGCGGCATTTTTTTAAAAGCTCCTTTGCGTTTTAATTTTTTGCGCACCGTTCATATAATCTTCGCTACCGCAGCTTGATTATAGTAACACCAGCGCCGCCTTCGGGCTGGGTCCCGGCGCGGAACTCCGCCGCCAGGGGATGGCCCGCAAGGTATTCCCTCACCGCCTTGAGCAGCGCCCCCGTGCCGATGCCGTGGACCACCGTGACCTCGCCAAGCCCCGCAAGCGAGGCCTGGTTCAAAAAACGCTCAAGCCTCGGGATTGCATCATCCACCCTCAGTCCGGCGATATTGAGCTGCATGGCTGCGCCCTCTCCGCCAGGGGTGTACGCGACCCCTCCGGCCTGGGCCTTCACCCCTTTGCCTTTTGGGGGCAGGATGTCTGAAACAGGGGCCTCGAAGCTGATGTTGCCAACCCGCACCCGCACCCGCCCGTTCTTTTTATCGACTGCGGCCACCGTTACGTTGCCGCCCAGGGACGGGACGAATACGGTATCGCCTTCGTTTATCTCCTCAATGGGCATTTGGGGCTCCCCGCGGAACTCCTTAAGCCTCGTGTCTATTTCGCTCTTTGCCCCGGCCAGTTTCTTAAGCGCCTCACGCGCAGTTTTCCGCTCCCGCTTCTGCTCCTCGATTATGGCGCCAACCTCTCTCCTTGCGTCGAAGACTATCCGGGCGGCCTCCTCGTATGCCTTCCTGAGGGCGTCCTTTTTCAAATCCTCCGACTGGGAGAGTTTTTGCTCAAGAATTTTTTCCTTCCTCTCAAGTTCTTTTCCGCGTACATCCAGACTTGAAAGCATATCTTCATACCCGGCGCGCTTTTCCTTCAGGTCTCTTACCAGTTGATGGAATTCAAGCCCGGCCGTGCCGAGCATCTCCCTGGCCCTGCCGAGGATGGCCTCAGGCATCCCGTAGCGCCTTGCTATCTCAAGCGCATAGGATTCCCCCGGCTCTCCGGGCTTGAGCCTGTAGAGGGGCGTGAGCGTCTTCGCGTCGAACTCCATCGAGGCGTTCACCATGCCGGGGGTGCGGTGGACAAAGGTGATAATGTCTATGAGGTGCGTGGTGGCAAGCACCAGCGCGCCTTTTTGTTTCAGGTCCTCCAGGACAGAGCACGCCAGCGCCGCTCCCTGCGAAGGGTCTGTGCCGGTGCCAAGCTCGTCCATCAGGACAACCGTCTTCGGGTCCGCGCTTTTTATTATCAGGGAGATGTTTTCCACGTGGGCCGCGAAGGTGGAGAGGTCCGCCTCGATTGACTGCTCGTCCCCGATGTCCACAAGCATGCCCTCTGAAACCGGGAACGAGGACGAGGGGTCCGCCGGGACGGGTATGCCCGAAAGGGCCATCAGGGTCAGAAGCCCGGCCGTCTTCATGGCTATCGTCTTGCCGCCCGCGTTCGGCCCGGTTATCACCATCACCCTGTCCTGGCCGCCAAGGGTCAAGTCCAGGGGCACTATCTCCCCCGCGCCTTTTAACAGCACCAGCAGCGGATGCCGGCCGCGTACAATCTTCAAGGTGGAAGAGCCGTTTATTTCGGGTATCCCCGCCCCGAGCCCGTCTGAAAACAGGGCGATGCTGTTTAGCACGTCCAGGGCGATGACCGTTTCGTACTGCCGGGCGATTTCATCCGGCCTGGAGCGTATCCGGCCGCTTATGGACTTGAGTATCCGTATCTCCTCGGCCTTTTCCTGGGCGGCAAGGTTTTCAAGCTCGTTGGAGACGCCGATTATCTCAAGCGGCTCCATGAAGGCCGTCTCGCCGGAGCGCGATATGTCGTGCACGACCCCCGGCACCTGCCCCTTGGAGTCCATCCTGACGGGGATGACCCACCTGCCGGAGCGCTGGCTGATGAACTCGTCCTGAAGGAAAGGGGTTACCCCCGCGTCGCGGACTATCTCCTCAAGCCTCCTCCTTATCCTGGACTCAAGGCCGCGCTTGCGCCCCCTTATATATGAAAGCTCCGGCGAGGCGCCGTCCAGTATGTCCCCTTCGGGGCCTATCGACCGCTCTATCGCCGCGAGCGTCTCCGGAAACCCGGTGAGCCCGGATGCGAGCGCGGCAAGAGAGGGAGTTTTTGTTTTTTCCCCGGGTCCCTCCCTGAGCTGGACGGGTATCTCCTGCATCATGGAAAGCACCGGGATGAACGCAAGAAGCTCTTTTGGCTCCAGGACGGCGTCCTCGGGACGGGCCTTCTCAAGCACCCCTGAGATGTCTTCGAAATACCTGAGCCTGAGCGGGTTTCCGTCCGTGCCCAGCCTGCGCACATCGGCCACAAGGGCGAATTTTTCCTTTATCTCGCTGGCGCCGGAAAGGGGCCTGATTTTCAGGACCTTCCCGCTGGATGGAGCGCCGTGGGAAAACCCGGCTATGGCCTCAAGTATCCTGTCGAACTCAAGGGCATGAAGGGATTCTCTCCTCATTCGCCCTCTTTGCCGGCGTATTTTTCTACCGTGCGCCTTTGCCTTCTGGCCTTTTGTCTTCTTATCTTTTCCGCCTTCATGTCCCGCGCAGTCGAGATCCCCCTGGCCGCCTCCAGCTTCTCAAGCAGTTCCCTCCTGGCCAGAAACCTGTTTATGGACTGGCTCCTGTCCTTCATGCATTTTACCTCAAGCCCCGTGGGTGTGTGCCTCAGGAAAACGCAGCTTGATGTCTTGTTGACCTTCTGCCCTCCCTTGCCCGATGAGCGGACAAACTTCTCCTCGAAATCGGCCTCGCGGACCCCAAGGGCCTCCATCTTCTGCCGGAGCCACCTGTTTTTCTCCTCGCTGACCGCAAAAAAATCCGTCAAGGCGTTTTTAAAGGGACTCCTTTCTTATTTCTTCATCCTCTTTTACTTTAGCAAAAACAGGCGTCCCCTTGCCGAAATCCATACAATCATAAGCTGTTTAAAAAAAATTAATAGTTGCATTTTCGGGCCCGATGCTTAAAATAAAAATGCCTCGCAAATTAAAGATATCCGGGAACAGGGACGATTATAAATCAGGGAAACTGATTGGAAGTTGAACTTTTACCCTGAAAATGGGAATATAAAATGGTCATGGGCATCGAGCAACGCAAACAGAAAAGGGTAATCCTCCGAAGGCACGTCCTTATAAACAACCTGATTAAGGCGATGGGGCTGGACCTGAGCGAGGGCGGCATCTATATCCACACGGGCCGCAACTTCCCTCAGGGCAGCAATATCAGCCTCTCTATCCCGCTGGGCAACATGCCGTTCAATGTGAAGGGCCGCGTGCAGCACGCCCAGTCCGGAGTAGGCATGGGCATCATGTTCGTGGACCTCACCGACGGGCAGAAACAGACGCTGAGGGAGTTCATCGACGCGAACGCTGCTGATTCCAGCCCGGAGGAGAGCAGGAAAAAGGTCGTCTTAATCGTTGACGACAACGCCGTGAACAGGCGCATGTACAGGAGCAAGCTCGTACTGGACGGCTTCGGGGTGCTTGAGGCCGATGACGGCCTTGCCGCGCTGGAGGTGCTGAATAAAGAGAAGGTGGACCTCCTTGTGCTCGACCTCTACATGCAGAAGCTGGACGGCTTCAAGATGCTCTCCATACTAAGACAGAAGCCCGAGTGGCAGGACCTTCCGGTGCTGGTCTTTTCCGCAAGGTCTTCGCCCGACGAGATAGAAAAGGCAATGAATGCAGGGGCGACCGAGTTCCTTATCAAGATGACCACCTCGCCGGTAAAACTTAGCGAACACATCAAGGTCTATTTCAACAAATAAAATCAGGTTTAAGTATTCCGTCCCATTAACAACCTTGACAGGCTGTCATTCAGAGCGAAGCGAAGAGTCTCCCCGCGAGATTGCTTCGGGGCCTCCGTCCCTCGCAATGCTTTGTGATGGAACTAGCAGATGCTGAAAAAGTCCTCATTTTGGTCATTGCGAGGAGCGCAAGCGACGAAGCAATCTCATAAGTAATCGATTTTTCTAAAGACGTGATTGCTTCGCTCCGCTCGCAATGACAGTCGAAACAGCTTTTCAGCAGCCTGCTAGATTATCGCAACCACGCTGGATTTGATGCTGCAAAGCTCCTCTTCGATGCCGCTTAGCTTTTCAACCTCCAGGCTGTTGCAATATTGGGGGACAAGCTCACCGGCCGCAAGCCCGTTTGCCAGGGCGTCCGCCGCGTAAACCGCCTCCACCATTACGTTGTGCTCTTCCGCCTTGTCCGGACTGTGGTGGAACCTTATTACATTGCGCACCATTTCCGGCAGGTTCCATTTGCTTGCCAGCATGAAGCCCACGGCATGATGGTACTCCCTGAGGAGGGCAAGGCGCTCCTCTTCGGTAAAGGGGGCATCGCTGGTGAGATGGAGCATGACGGTCTTTCCGATATCGTGCAGGAGACCGCATACGAAGGCCTCTTCCGGGTCTATGTCCGCTGCCGGGGCTATTTTTTTCGCTACGAAGGCGCAGGCAAGGCTGTGCTGGAGGACAGCCCTCACCCGGGCCGTGTCTTTTGAGCTTAGCAGGGTGAGCGCGTGGGCCGTAGCAATGCTCAGCACGGACTTGAGCCCTATGTATGCTATCGACTGGTGAAGGGAGGTTATCCTGGAGGGGGGGCTGTAGAAAGCGGAGTTCACAACCCTGAGCACCTTGGAGGTAAGTATCTGGTCGGACATCACGATCTTCACTATCTCCTGCACGGAGGTGTTTTCGTTTCCGATTGCCTCGTTCAGCCTCTGCATTATGGAAGGGATGGAGGGGAGGTCTATATTGCCCCCGGATATACGGCTGACCAGCTGCTTTATCATCTTCTGCCTGTTTGCCTCCGGGTCTTCGCCGCCGCCCTGCCGCTCTCCGGCATTCGCGATTATCCTTGAGATCACCAGCCGGACAGGCCCGCCCCCTATCATAGGCGGCATGGAATCGGTAAACTCGAATGTCCCTTCATCCCAGCCAAGCGCACCGGCCAGGGCAGACTCCACAAGCCCGCTTAAAAGCCTTTCGAGTGTTTCTTTTGCCAGCACGCCCTCGGATATCAGATAGCCCGTAAGGGGGACGCAGAGCCTGTGGGATTCCTTTACCGCCGTCTCTATTGCCCTGCGCTCGATGCTGCCTGAGGAGGAGAAGAACTCTATGAACCGCTCGCCGTCCTCCTGCGAAAAAAGAAAAAGGATGCGGCCATCCTCTATATAAAATCTCTTGACCGATTCCTGGCGCTTTATGGTAAGAGTACCGGTCTTTTTATTGGCCTCCGCCCAGAAGAGCACATCGGGCAGAGGCATCAGCCCGATGTCTCCGTTAATGTTCATGGAAACTTTTACTCTCCGTTAGATAACAAGACTCCTGATTTCTTATCGGGCGATTAGACCGGAAACTTTAGGGAAGACAAAAGGGGACGGCCGCGCGGCCGCCCCCACGGGAGAAGAAATTTTTTATGCCCCGACAAGCTCCTCTGAAGGCACAAGCTCCACCTTCATCCAGCCCGGCTGGCGCTCGTCGAAGGCGCGGTAGGCGTCCAGGACCGAGGCGAAGGGCGTCACGTTCGAGAGCACCTCTTCGGGGTTCACGGCCCCGCTTTTCACCAGCTCTATGAGCATGGGGATGTATTTGCGGTGGTTGCAGTTGCCCCCCTGTATGGTAAGGTTCTTGTTCATCGCCTTTCCGATCGGGAAGGACTGCACCGTTTCGGGATAGACCCCGATAATGGAAAGGGTGCCAGCCTTGGCCACCGAATCCACCGCCCACATGAGCGCCTGGGAGGGCGCGTCCCCCGGCCGCCAGGAGGGCCTCTTCAGGTCGGCCTCGGGGGCGATCTGCTTCAACTCCCTCCTGAACTGCTCCTTCTGCTTTTCCGTTATCTTTGCGGCCGGGCCCTTGGCGGGCATCTCCGCGTCCACGCCGACGGCGTCTATCACGCGGTCTACCCCGATGCCCCCGGTCAGAGCGAGTATGGCCTCCACCGGGTCTTCGGCCTCGAAATTGACGGCCTCCGCCCCGTGCGCCCTGGCCATCTCCAACCTGCTGACGATCTTGTCCACCGCAATTACCCTGCCCGCGCCTTTTAGAAAGGCGCTGATAATGGCGAACTGCCCGACGGGGCCGCAACCGAACACGGCCACCGTGTTGCCGGGCTTAATCTCGGCCAGGTCCGCGCCGAAATATCCCGTGGGGAAGATGTCCGAAAGCAGAATGGCCTGGTCGTCGGTAACCTCTTCAGGGAGTTTTACGAGGCCCACGTTCGAAAAGGGGACGCGGGCCTTTTCGGCCTGAAGCCCATTAAAAGGGCCGGTATGCCTCGGCCCGCCAAAAAAGGCCGTGGCCGCCCGCGCGCCGTTGGGGTTGGAGTTGTCGCACTGGGCAAAATACCCCGAACGGCAATAGGCGCAGTAGCCGCAGGCGATGGTGGAGGCGGCAACAACGCGGTCGCCCTCTCTTATGTTCCTCACATCGCGCCCCATTTCCTCCACTATGCCCACGCCCTCATGGCCAAGTATCGTCCCGGCATGCATGCCCGTCATCGTGCCCCTTATCATGTGGAGGTCCGTGCCGCAGATGGCGCTTGCCGTCATGCGGACAATCGCGTCACCCGGCTGCTCGATGCGGGGCTCCGGAACATCGTCAAGTCTTATATCGCCGATACCGTGGAACACAACGGCTTTCATACAGGCTCTCCTTTCCGCTATGGGGATTTTATTGATTTATTTTTACGGTCCCGCCTCTCTGGTTAAAGTATATCCCGATTATTGCGCGGGGCAAGCAGGCATCCCCCTCACCCGGGGGAGAGGCGGGGGCCTGGATCCGATTGAACCTGCGGGCCGGGGTGATAAAATTGGGAAAACCCATGTAACAGCGGAGGGCCATTATGAAAGGATATGATGTCCTTGTGCTTGGGGCGGGCGACGTGGGGCTTTCCATTGCCTTCAAGGCGGCGGCAAGCGGGGCGAAGGTGGCCCTTGTGGACAAGGGTAACGTCGGCGGCACCTGCGTGAACGTGGGCTGCGTGCCCTCCAAGATGCTGGTGTTCGCCGCAGACCGGGTAATGGAAATAACGGAGGCCCGGAGGATTGGCATAAGCGCTCGGATTGAAAACATAGATTTCCCCTTCATAATGGAGCGGATGAGAAACGCCGTTAAAAACGGCCGGGAGGCGATAGAGGAGGCCATTCGCTCTGAAAGGAATGTCGGGCTTTTCCGGGGAAGGGCGCGGTTTACCGGCACATATTCCGTTCAGGTTGACGGGGAGAAACTGGAGGCGGAAAAGATATTCATCGCCACGGGGGCAAGGCCGCTTGTCCCGCCCGTGGAGGGGCTTGAGGATGCGGGATACCTCACGAACGAGACCGTCCTCGGCCTGGCTGAACTACCCCGGAGCATCGCGATAATCGGGGGCGGGTATATAGCCGTGGAGTACGGGCATTTCTTCTCGGCCATGGGTGCAAAGGTGCATTTAATCGAGCAGCAGGAAAAACTCCTTGCCCAGGAGGAGCCGGAGATATCCGTGCTCCTTGAAAGAAAACTTTCCGAAAGACTTGAGATACATACCGGTTCCCTTGCCCGCAGGGCCGCGAAAAAAGCCGCGGGCGGCACGGAAATCCTGATAGAAGACAAAAATGGACGCGAAAGCAGGATAGAGGCCGATAAGATAATGGTCGCAACGGGAAGGAAGTCCAACGCAGACCTGCTCGATATCGAAAAGGCGGGCATAAAGACGGGCAGGGGCAACTATATCGAGGTTGACGACTACCTCCGGACGAATATGGAAAACGTCTGGGCCCTGGGCGATGCAGCCGGCAGGCAGATGTTCACGCACGCCGGGGACAAGGAGGCGGAGGTGGCCTGGCACAACGCCTCTCACCCGGAAAAAATGCGGATGGACTTCGGGGCCGTCCCCAATGCGGTCTTCACATGTCCGCAGATTGCATCGGTGGGGCTCACCGAGGGGGAGGCACGGGAAAAAGGCCACGGCGTGCTTGTCGGGAAGACCAGATACCTGGACATTGTGAAAGGACGGGCGATGCAGGAGGAGGACGGGTTCGCGAAGGCCGTTGTTGACGGCAGGACCGGCCGGATACTGGGGTTCCACATCATAGGGCCGGAGGCGGCGGACCTTATTCAGGAGGTGGCAAACGCCTTTGCCGACGGCGCGACCGCCAAGTCCCTGACGGAAAAGATGCACATCTTCCCGGCGCTCTCCGGGCTGGTCGTGGAGGCGCTGACGAATTTGAGGTAGACTTATATCCCGGATATCATCCGCGCAGGCATTGGGCGGAATGGCCCAGGTATTTCCCTCGGGGTAAAAGATGCGCGGGAACACTGTCTCGATAAATTCCGATGGGCCGACTATCTCAAGATTGTACCTTTTAACATTTTTAAGCCTGCCGAAATCCTTCTTGTCACCAGGGAGAAACCATTTCCTCTCCGGGGGCATGGGGCGAAGCCCCATACCTTAAAAGGGTGGGCGGGCGGGATTCAATAAAGTTTACGCCGATGGTCTGAGCCCCTTCAGATTGAGCTGGAGGACCCTTCCGCCGTCCCACTCGTTTATGACGGGGGTGAAGGCCGCGTCCACGGTGAGGGAGTCCTCCAGGTGCCCCATCATGCCCGCCATGTCGAACCCTATGGCGTCCACCTGGAGGTGGTTTTTCCGCTGCTTTAGCTTCATCTTCAGGTGCCCGTTGCCCACGATGCGCGGGTTTACCACCTGGAGGGCCTTCGTGCCAAACAGGGGCTCCGGGTTGCCGAAGCCGAAGGGCTCCAGCATCGAAAGCTCTTTTACAAGGTTGAAGTTCACCTCGCCAAACGATATGTCGGCATCTATCTTCAGCACGCCCCTGAACTCGGGCACCTGCGCCTTTACAAGTCCGGAGAGGGCGTCCCTGAATTTCTCCACCATGCCGGCCTGGAGCCTGAGCCCCGCGGCCTGCCTGTGGCCCCCGAAGCCAATCAGCATGTCCTTGAGCTGGCTGAAACCCTCGTAGATATCGAACTGCGGGATGCTCCTGGCGGAGCCCTTTGCGGCATCCCCCTCTATGCAGAGCACCACGGCGGGGCGGTAAAACTCCTCCGTGAGGCGGGAGGCCACTATGCCAAGAATGCCTTTATGCCAGCCGTGGCCCGCAACGACTATCGCGCCGTCATAGCCGGTCTCGGCAAGCCTCTGCTTCGCCTCCTGGTAGACCTGCTCCTCTATATGCTGGCGCTCCTTGTTTATCCTGTCCAGCTCCGCCGCGAAGCTCGCGGCCCTGTCCCCGTTTTCAGTAAGGAGGAATTCCACGGCGGGGGTGGCGTCGTCCAGCCTTCCCAGGGCGTTCAGCCTGGGTATGAGGGAATAGCACAGGCTCCTGCCGCTCAGCGCCCTGCCGGAGATGCCCGCCGCCTCCCTCAGCGCGCCTACCGCGGGCCTTTCGTTCCTGCCCATCATCTCAAGCCCGGCCTTGGCGATGGCCCTGTTCTCACCGGCCAGGGGGACAAGGTCCGCAAGGGTGCCGAGGGCCGCAAGGTCCAGAAATTGGAGGGCGTCGTCGCCTATAAGGGCCTGGGCCAGCTTGAAGGCAACGCCTGTGCCGGAGAGCTCCGGCTGCCCCTCCCACAGCTTTGGGTCTACCAGGGCGTCGGCCTCCGGCAGAAGCGGAGCGCCGTTTTCATCCCTCGCCGGCTCGTGGTGGTCCGTTATCACCACCTGGAGCCCCTTTTCCCTTGCAAGCCTTGCGGTCTCAAACCCGGTGATGCCGCAGTCCGTGGTGAGGACAAGACCCGCGCCGATGGAGAGGGCCTTGCTTATGCAGTCCGCATGGAAGCCGTAGCCGTGGTTGAAGCGGTTGGGGATGAAGTAGCCGACATTGGAAAACCCCGTTTTTTTAAGGGCGGAGACCATTATGGCCGTGGAGGCGATGCCGTCCAGGTCGTAGTCGCCGTGCACCAGCACGGTTTTTTTGCCGGAGGCCCTGGCTTCCTTTATGGCCCTTGCGGCCTCGCCCACCCCTTTAAGCCCGAAGGGGTCTGAAAGGCTTTTGACGCCTGTTGAAAGGAATTCCTTCAGCGCCTCGGGAGATTTTATCCCCCGTCCGGGCATTATCCGGGCCAGCGCAGGAGAGATGCCCGCGGCCCTGGAAAGGTAATCCACTATATCCTTCCCCGGCCTCTGGACAACCCACAGGCGGTGCATCAGCGCCTGTGGTGAAGTATTTTCCCCCGGCTTACAAGCAGCACCGCCGGGCTCGCCACGAACCAGGAGGAGTATGTGCCGACGATTACGCCAAGGGTTATGGCAAGCGCGAAGTCGTGAATCACTTCCCCTCCGAACACAAGCAGGGCAAGCGAACAGAATATAACGGTGAGCGATGTTATGAGGGTCCTCGAAAGGACCTCGTTTATGCTCCTGTTTACCACGCTCTCTATCGGCTCCTTTACCGCCGTGCGGAGGTTCTCCCTTATCCTGTCGAAGACAACGACGGTGTCGGTGAGCGAATAACCCGCTATCGTAAGCAGCGCGCTTATGAAGATGAGGTTTACCTCCTTGCCCAGCAGGTAGAAGACGCCAAGCACCGCCAGCACGTCATGGAAAGTGGCTATGGTCGCCCCGATGCTGAACTGGAACCGGAAGCGCAGGGCGATATATATGAGGATGCCCACCGCGGCGAACAGCGAGGCCACAATGGCGTCCGAGCGCAGCCTGCTGCCCACCTTGGGGCCTATCTCCGTGGTGGAGTCTATGACCGGCGAGGCGCCGGCGAACTTCTGCTTGAGGGTGTTTATGATGGCGTCGGAGACCTTCCCCAGCGACTGCTCGCTGCCCTTCTCCGTCACAAGTATCTTGTTGAGCGTGGGCAGCTCCTGTATCTCCATGTCCTTGAGCCCGACGGAATCGAGCGCAGACCTCACGGCGCCAAGTGATACGGGCCTGGAGAATTTTACCTGCACCTCGGTGCCCCCGGCAAAGTCGATGCCCAGGTTCGCCCTGCCGCCCCACATCTGTATGAGGGAGAATATGCCAAGGGCCATCAGCAGCCCCGAGAAGACGAAGGCATATTTCCTTTTCCCCATGAAATCTATCTTCGGATTTTTTATAAACTCTATCATATGCTGAGTTTCCTCACTTCCTTCTTCTTGAGGTAGATCAGGTCGAACACGGTCTTCGTCCCTATCAGAGCGGTGAACAGGTTGATGGCCACACCCAGCGAGAGCGTTACCGCAAACCCCTTAATCGGCCCCGTGCCGAACTGGAACAGGACGGCGGCGGTTATGAGCGTTGTAACGTGGGAGTCGAATATCGTCCAGAAGGCCTTGTGGTACCCGCCCTCGACGGCGGCCCTGGGCGTCTTTCCGGCGTGCAGTTCCTCCCTCATCCTCTCGAACATGAGCACGTTGGAGTCCACGGCCATTCCGACGGCCAGTATGATGCCCGCCATGCCCGGCAGGGTAAGCGTCGCGTTGAGCGATGCCATTGCGCCCACAAGGAGCACAATATTGAGCACCAGCGCGAAGTCCGCTATGAGGCCCGAGAGCTTGTAGTAGAAGATCATGAACAGCACCACGGCCAGCGCGGCTATGATACCCGCCCTCTCGCCGGCCTGTATCGAGTCCTTGCCCAGCGATGGGCCCACCGTGACGTTCTGTATCATCTTGAGCGGGGCCTTCAGAGCCCCGGCCTTGAGGACGATGGCGAGGTCCTTGGCCTCGTCCATCGTGAAGTTGCCGGATATCTGGGCGCTGCCGCCAGAGATACGCTCCCTTATGACTGGCGCGGAATAGACCTTGTTGTCCAGTATAATCGCAAGCCTCTTGTTCACGTTGGCGGCCGTTATCTGGTCGAAGAGCTTGGCCCCCTCCGGGTTGAACCTCAGGGAGACGTAAGGCTCGTTGTAGCGGGTGTCTATGGCCACGTTGGCCTCGCTCAGAAACTCGCCCGTGAGCAGGGTCTGGTCCTTGACGAGATAGGGCTCCAGCCTCACGCTGCCCGTTTCCGTGTCCGAAACGCGCCCGAAGAGTATCTCGTCACCGGCAGGTATCTTGCCTGCGAAATCGGCCAACACCTTCTGCTGTTCATCCGGCATGATGTTCCTGGGGAGTTGCGCCGCGACCGGGGACTCCTCATCGAGCATCTTGAACTCCAGCAGCGCGGTCTTTCCTATTATCTGGATGGCGCGGGCGGGGTCCTTGATGCCCGGCAGCTGGACGACTATCTCGTTTTCGCCCTGCTTGTGGATGACGGGCTCCGCCACGCCGAACTGGTCTATCCTGTTCCTTATGGTCTCAAGCGCCTGGTCGACCGAGCTGGACTTTATGCTCTGTATCTCGCTGTCCTTGAGCCTGTAGGCGACACCGCCCTGCACGTCCCTGGAGGCAAGCTCCGGATAGCTGTCCTCGATGATCTTTCTTGCGTCAAGCGGCGCGGGGGTTACCGTAAGGTCCAGCCCGGAGAGCTTCACGTCGGATTTTATCCCCTTGGAGTCGAAGGCGGACTTGATGGACTGGGCCATCCGCTCCATCGTGCTTTCAACAGCTTTTTCCCCCTCCACCTCGAACACAAGGTGGATGCCCCCCTGGAGGTCGAGCCCCAGGTTTATCCCCCTGTTTGGCATGTTCCTCTGCCACCAGCCCGGCATGTAGCTGAAAAGGACCGTGTTCGGGAGCACGAATACCAGGGACACCACGACGACGGCCGCTATCAGCGCCAGCCGCCACATTATCTTTTTCTTCATTGCCTGAAAGACCTCCAGAGGCTCGAATTAAAAAAACTTTTTAAAAGATAACGGCTTTTTAAAACGCATTACCTTGTATTTTGACATTAAAGGGGGAAGAAGGGCAAGTGTTATCGGAATACGCCCTTGGCCCTTGGCCTCCGGACCGGAAAAAAAGCGGGGGCCCCATCGGCCCCCGCTTCCGGATTACGGCAGTCCAGTGCTGAACTACTGGGTTATGAACGCCTCGCCGACTTCCACTACAATGCCGGATTCCGAATAGACGTAAACCGCCTTCCGGCCGCCGACGGGCCAGAAGATGTCAATATATCCCGGCCCCGCTGGCGCATGCCCGTATATATGGTATACGCCGTTCCGATTCTCGGCTGTGGCGGCGATTGTGCCGCTAGAGGGCGGGGTTTCGTTGTCCGTTGAGCTGAGCGTGGCGCTGGTGCCATTGATGGTGATAGAGCCCCATGTGTAGTACGAATACGCGTAAGAGGCGCTGGAATAGAGCGCCCTCGATAGGAAGTTCATCGTGCCCGCAAACGACGGCGGGGTTGATGAATGAGGGGTTGCCATGCCGACAAAGGCGGAGGGGAAATTCCCTATCGCATCGCCGGAAGCGCCGTTGACCATCGAGGCATTGCCCATGGAATTGGAATTCTGGACCTCGTTGCCCTCGAAGGCGCCGGTCTCGAAGACGTTGACGAGCCTCAGGTGCTCTTCGTCCTGGCCGTTCCACACGTTGTCATCGTCTTTTTTCATCGCGATGACGTCCCCGGTGGTGACACCAAGCTCCGTCCCGTTGGACATTCCAAAGCCGTTGCCGCTCACATAGAACCCGCCGCTCGGGCTGCCGAAGTTGGCGGTGCCCACCGCCTGGACGGCGTTCGCTATCACTCCGGCCCTCTGCTGGCCGATTGCCCACGGGCCGACGGATGCCACCTCGATGTCATAGCTCCCCTGGAGCGAGGCTATGCCGCCGGGCTTGGTGAACGTGGCGTCGCCCACGCCTTGCGTCAGCCCGGTGCCGTCCGTTGTGATATAGATGCCGCCCCTGCACCCGGCAGGCTGCACAACATAGAGTTCGTCGCCGCCGCCCAGGTCGTATTCCATTATCGCGATGCTGGTCGGGGCGCCGCCGGCAGTCACTATCCGCCCCTGGTTAAGAGTAAGGTGCATTGAGCCCGCAACCGCGACCTTTCCCCGGAAGCCCGCTACAGCGGCCATCCTCGAGCCGGCGTCCTGATACAGGTTGGGGATGTCGCCGTTGGTTATCGCGCCGGTGGCGCCGTTCACGATGATTGCGTTGGTCTGGCCCCAGTGGAGCCCGTGCTCGCCGAAGTCCCCTTTTGCGATGAAGTTCCTAGGCCCGGTATAAAGGCTTCCTGCCGCGGCGTAGAGCCCGGCCTGGGTGACGCCCGAGGGCACGGCTGATGCGGCAAAGACGCCCTTGGTAAGCTTCAAGCTGCTTGGGTCTGAATCATAATCGAGAAAGGTGCCCGTTATGCCGCCCAGGAGGCCAATGGTACCGGCCACACGGGTGGTGTCGGTGCCGTCTATTATGGAAAGGACGACGGCGCTGCCCCTTACCCTGCCGCTGACCGTGGCGGTAGCGGAGCCCGCTACCGTCCCGGTTACCGCGCCGTTGCTGACGGTGATGTCTATAACGGTGGCGGCCTGGTGGCCGGGTGCGGCCGTATTGGTGATGCCGGTTATGGAGCTATACGTATGACGCATGACGTCGCTATCGCTAAAATGAATGGCCACAAGGCGGTAACTCCCGTTGGGCAGGGTCGCCGCCCCCGTGCCTGACGAAACGACGTTGGCCATCGCCGTGCTGACAGCGGCGTTTGTAACCGGGTTGCCGTAGAGGTCGGCATTCGAGATGCCAAGCTGCCCCGACACTTTTGCCATCGCGGCGTCCAGCCCCATGGCGAGGCTGTAATGGTATACGGTGTCCGTGATCGGGGTGATGTTTATACCGCCCGCGGTGAACGTGCCGGCAAAGACCATCGTCGCGGCCGGCATGCCGGTGTCCTTGTCTATGCCGCCCTCCGCTTTGATGTAAACAGGCGACGGCACCGGAGAGACGGTGAGGTGGAATGAAAAATACCCGTTTTGGTCCGTGGAGCCCGAACCTATCACATTAGTGAGCCCCTTGTCGCTGTAAACGGTGACCGTGGCGTTTGACACGTAGCCGTCTGCCACGATACCGTTTACGACCGCACCGGTGGCCGCCCCCGAGGACCCGCCGCTGCCGCCGCAGGCCGCGAGCGCTATCGCGATTGCGCCCAAAAGCGCAAACCACATCAATACCCTGAACCTTTTCTTCATGAAAAAAATCTCCTTTCTATTCCAAACAAGATATTTTTCGAGTATCCCCAAATCAGGTATTTTTATTTTTCCCGGATTTTTCTCTCACTCCCCTGTATCACCCCCTTATCGACTGCCACCCTCCAGGTGCATTCCCCTTAAAAAAGCAGTATTCTATATTCTGGGAAAGGCCCTTTCTTTAGGTAGTCGTCCGGGTGTCAACCTGTTTACTTTTGTGTAGTCTTTCTTGTAAACTCCCTTATGCTTCAGATTGTACCCTTGGCGGCCTTTGTTTTCTGGCTTATCTCTTTCCCGATGAACGGTTTTTTGATGCCCCCCGCCGATGCAGGCTCCCTCCTTTATTTCACCCTGACCTGTTCGGTCTTCTATTTTTCAAGCCATCGCTTTATAAAAGAGAAAAACTTCGGCATGCTTTCGAGGCTTGGGGTGGCGCTGACCGTTCTGCTGACGGTTGCGTTCCCGCTGGCGCATTTCCCTCATAAAGCGATGCTTGTCCTCATGGGTGCGGCAAGCACCATGGCGCTGTTCAGGGCGCTTTCCGTCTTGAAGGGCTCGCGCGACCCCGTGCTTGCGGCGGGCCTGGCCCTGGCCCTGGGCAACACCCTTGTTTTTGTCCTCTCCCGCCTGCCCCTGCCGGAGGCATTAAAATTCTCCGTCATAGCCGCTTCCCTGCTGTCCATAATATTTATCCGGACGGAGTACAGGACGGACTCGAATGAGGGGGACGCGGGCAAAAAATACCTTTTCATATACGTCTTTTACCTTATAGGGGGGATTTTTTACGCATATATCACGCCGCTGTATGCAAAAGCGGCATTCATGAACGGGGCCGAGCTGTTTTTCTACACAGCCACGGCACTGGCCGGCGTTTACCTTATCAGGAAGGAAAGGGACCTGGCGCTCGCGCTGGGGATAATCCTTGGGGCGCTTTCTTTCTCCCTTCTTATGGCGGGCGGGCAGGTATTGACCAACCTGAGCATGTTCGCCATTCAGGCGGGGTTTGGGTTTATCGACCTCTTCGTTACCTGCATGGTGCTGGCGGGCGGGGCCTCGATGAAGGCCACGGGGTACGCTTTCGGCACGGTCTGCCTGGCGATATCGGGCGGAGAGGCTTTGAGCACGCATTTTGCCGGAGCGGAAGCCCCGCTGATTGCGGCCGGGAATGTCATACTGGTCATCTCTGTTTTGGTCTTTTACTTCACGGGGGCAAGGCACGGGAAAGCCGGCACGGAGGAGGCCCCGGCCGCTGCGGCGCAGGCTTTTCCACGCATGGAAGAGCTATCCAGGGATAACCTGGAGCAGATGCTCGCGCGCCTCTACGAACCCTTTCAGAAAAGGCTCTCCGAAAAGGAAAAAGACGTGCTGTTCCTGGTGGCGCAGGGCAGGACATACAAGGAAACGGCCGGGGAGCTTGGGATATCCGAATCGACGGTGAAGACCTACATGAAAAGGATATGCGAAAAAATGGGGGTCTCGGGCAAGGACGAACTGATAGAAAAAAAGCTTTTCCTGCCCGCGCAGTCCTGGACATCCGGCCCGGCTGCTTGACAAAAAGCCGGCCGGACTCTTTTTACGCCATGCGGATGTTGTTGATGAAAAGCTGGAACTCCGCGTTCATGCTGCGGGCGGCCTCGCGGCAGCCCTTCATCCTGGAAAGGAATATCTCGAAATACTCTATGACGTGCGAGATGCGCGTGTCTATAACCAGGTTCAGGCTGATGACCCTTTCGCTGGGGTCCACGTTCAGCTCCGACTCGGCCACCGCGTAATTGACCCGGTCGTGGATGTCGCCCTTGATGTCGTTTATCTTCCGCACCCTGCTCCGGTGGACGTCCGCCTTGTCCGCTATCAATAGGGCGGCGGCCACGGGGCTTGGCACAACGCCCTCCGACTCCTCGTGGGTCATTATCGCCATCATGACGGTGCCGGTGTCCCTGATGCCGTATCCAAGCTCTTCCAGTATCTCCTTCGCAAGGATAGCGCCAGTCCTGTGGTGGTCGTGCCTGCCCAGCATGTTTCCCACATCGTGGATGAGCCCCGCGACAGCGGCAAGCCCGGCCTCCTTGTCGCTGAACGCAAGCTTCTTCAGTATCTTGTAAGCGGAGGCGGACACGTTGTTCACGTGCCTCAGGCCGTGCTCGGTATAGCCAAGCAGCCTGAGGTACATGTCGGCCATCTCTATATAGACCGATGCCCTCTCGTTTCTAAGGACGGCCTCTACAAGGCCCTGGTGGTAATCCCCGTTGTTATTCTTCTTCCTTTTCGGTTCTGCGCGTCGCGATATAGCCTTTTCCAATTTTCACCTTTACATTTTCAGCAATCTTCACAATGAGGGAATCGGGCTCAACGGACTCCACCACGCCGTAAATGCCGCCGGCGGTCGTCACTTTATCGCCTTTTTTCAATGCTTCGAGCATCTCCCGGTGTTCCTTCGCCCTCTTCTGCTGAGGCCTGATGAGCAGGAAATAGAAGATCACGAATATGATTATGAGCGGCAGGAAACTCATGAGCGAGCTGGCTCCCCCCTGCGGTGCCGCGGCCCCTTCTGCCCAAGCCAGTGCTAAAAACATGGTTTCACCTCCAGGAACGGTTAGTTTAATAGAGATTATACTAACTTTTCAAATTTTTAAAATCAATCAAATAAAAAAGGGCTGTTGGATGATGTCCGGCGCCCAGGCCGCCCGCACCAGGACCGAAAAATATTTACAAAATCGCGTCCTTGAATGTATTATATTCTTCGCTGGTAAAAATCCTAAACGGGACGGTTCATGGCTAAAAAGGCATTGATAACGGGCATTACCGGACAAGACGGCGCATACCTGTCAAAGCTTCTTTTAAACAAAGGCTATAAAGTGTACGGGGCGTTTCGCCGGACTTCTGATTTGCACCTGGACAGGCTGAGAGAATTGGGCATCGAAGGAGACATAGAGTATGCCCCTCTTGATCTGCTTGAGTTTACAAACATCCGGAGAACAATAGAAAAAATCCAGCCCGACGAGTTTTACAATCTGGGAGCGCAGAGTTTCGTGGCCTTATCGTTCGAGCAGCCTATATTCACAGCCGATGTCACCGGATTGGGGGTATTGAGGGTGCTTGAGGCAATCCGGGATGTGAACCCCGAAATCAGGATCTATCAGGCCTCCTCAAGCGAGATGTTCGGAAAGGTAATGCAGACCCCGCAGACTGAATCGACTCCTTTTTACCCGAGAAGCCCGTACGCAATATCCAAATTGTTTGCGCACTGGATGACCATAAATTACAGGGAGAGCTATGGCATCTTTGCCTGCTCCGGCATTTTGTTCAATCATGAATCGCCGCTCAGGGGGCTCGAATTCGTTACAAGGAAAATAACCCGGTCAATAGCCAGGATAAAATCAGGCTTGCAGGACAAAATCAGCCTGGGCAACCTGGATGCAAAAAGGGACTGGGGCTACGCCCCCGAATACGTTGAGGCCATGTGGCTGATGCTTCAGCAGCCCGAGCCGGATGACTACGTCATCGCAACAGGCGAGACGCACAGCGTGAGGGAGTTCGTGGAAGAGGCCTTCCGTGCAGCGGGGACAAAAATTAAATGGTCGGGCGAAGGGGTTCAGGAAACCGGGATTGACGAGGAAACGGGCAAAGTCCTTGTGGCAATCAACCCTGATTTTTTCCGCCCGGCCGAAGTGAACTCGCTTACCGGCGATTATTCGAAGGCAAAAAGGAAACTGGGGTGGTCTCCCACTACAAAATTTGCCGGCCTGGTGAAAATCATGGTAGAGCACGATCTCTCTGCAATAGAAAAATAGCTTGCGGCCTTTCGGACCCGGTTTTTAATTTGAGGTTACGTTTCTTGTAAAATAATCCATGAGGATTTTTCATCTTATCTACGATCACTCCGGAAATCCCTGGGTTGGAGGCGGCGGGGCCGTGAGGGCCTGGGAGATTTACAAACGGCTTGCCCCAAGGCATGAGATTACCATCATAAGCGGCAGGTATCCGGGAGTGGAGGATTACACAAGGGAAGGCATCCGGTTCCATTTTGAGGGCTCTTCAAAAGACAATTATATCCTGAGCACGTTCTGCTACGCCGCCAGCGCCTTCAGGTTCCTGAGGAAAAACGGCGGGGATGCGGATGTGGTTGTCGAGGACTTCGCCCCCTGGAACCCGGTGTTTCCGGGTTTCGCGGTAAAAAAACCGGCAATCCTGCATGTAAATCACCGTGAGGGAGCCGGGGTCCTGAAAAGATGGTATTTTTTGCCCGGAGTGCCTTTTTATCTTATCGAGAAGTTTTATCCCCTGCTGTTTGAAAACGTTACGGCTTTATCTGAAGAGACGAGAAAAAAGTTCGGTGTTAATGCCCAGATACTCCCCGCTGGCATAGACGAAAAGTTAATTGTGGATTCGCCCGCAGAAAAACAGGCATTTCTTTTCTTTGCCGGAAGATTACATATTAAAAACAAGGGCCTCGATACGCTTCTTCAGGCGATGCGTCTGCTTCCGTCTGAAAAGCTTATCATTGCCGGCAGAGGGCCTGACGAAGAAAAGCTGAAGAGGGTGCAGAAAGAGCTTGGTCTGGCAAATGTCGAATTCGCCGGTTTTGTTGACGAAGAGAAAAAGATGGAACTTATGCGAAGAGCGAAACTTTTTGTCCTCCCATCCCGTTTTGAAGGCTACGGCATAGTCCTGCTTGAATCAGCGGCCTGCGGCACCCCCGCCGTGGTAAGCGACATACCCGAACTGGGTTTCGCCGTGAGAGAAGGCTTCGCCCTGAGTTCGAGGACAGGCGACCCGGAAGACCTTGCGGGGAAGATAAACCTGCTTCTTTCTGATAAGGGCGCGAGGGAGGAGATGGGTGCAAGAGGCCGGAGTTATGCCCGGAATTACTCCTGGGACCGCATATCGGCCGGGTATGAAGGGTATTTATCTAAAATCAAAGAGCGGGTAAACAAGTATTGAAAATACTATTTCTGAACAGGCGGGATATTAAAAACCCAAGTGGCGGAGGCGCAGAGATTTACACGCATGAAGTCGCAAAAGGTTTTGTGGACAAGGGGGCGGAGGTAACCATCTTTTCAAGCCGGTTCAAAAACTCTCTGCCGGAAGAAAAGATCGAAGGAATAAGATACCTCAGGAGAGGCAACGAGTTTATTGTCCACTTCCTGGGCTTCTCACACGCATTCAGACATAAGAAAGACTACGATCTGATAATAGATGAATTCAATGGCCTGGGGTTTTTTGGATTCCTCATTCCAAACAGCATCCTGCTAATTCATCAACTATACAGGGAGTTCTGGTTTAAGGAGCTTGGCGTCTTCGGACTAATTCCTTACTTTATCGAACCTTTCCTTCTGAAGTTTTACAGGAAACGGCTTGCTATCACGATTTCCGATTCCACGAGAAAAGACCTTGAGAAATTGGGCTTTAAAAAAATACGCATCGTTTTGGTTGCCATTAAAACTCCTCCGCTTGATTCACCGCCTGCCAAAGAAGCGATACCCACAGTTATCTTCCTCGGAAGATTAAGGTCCACCAAGCGGCCCGCTGATGCCATCAAAATATTCCATTTTATCAGGCGCGAACTCCCTGAAGTCCGGCTGTGGATGGTCGGCAGGGGACCTGAGGAAGACCGGTTGAAAAACCTCGCCCGCAGCTCGGAAGGCATTATGTTTCATGGATGGGTCGGAGAGAAAGAGAAACTGGGCCTTCTTGCACGCGCCCACGTGCTGGTTGTACCTTCGGTAAGAGAGGGGTTTGGAATAAATGTCATAGAAGCCGCCTCACGGGCAACCCCGGCCGTGGGCTACGATGTCCCCGGGCTGAGGGATTCAATCAAAAATGGCGCCACCGGCTACTTGGCCTCGGGAGAACTGGATGCCGCAAAAAAGATAACATCGTTGCTAAAAGACGGCGCCCTTTACAGAAAAATGTCTGCAAACTGCCTCGAATACGCAGGGGAGTTCAACTGGAGCAGGCGTGCCGGAGAATTTTATCGGGCGGCTACTGAAAAGGATCCCCTCTGAACTATCCGCCTCCTTTGTATTTCAATTGATTTTGCCTCTCTTTTATGATATTTTTGGAAAATGAGAAAGCCCTGGCCGGTTGTGTTCGCCCTGACTTTAATCTTAACGGCCTTAATCCTGATGCCTTCTGCCGCGTCTGCCGGTCTTTATGAGCTGGACCAGGAAGGCAACAGGACCTATGTCTCCTCGGGCAGGATAAAATACATGCCCGCCTCAAAGGAGGAGTTCATAATCATCTTCAATGCGGCAAAAGGCGCCATCACCCAGATAGACCCGGAAAAGAAGCTCTATTCCGAGGGCAGCCTGGACGAATACTGCGATGCAGTCAACTCTCGCATAGACGCTATCCTCAAGACCCTGCCCGGCGAGCAGCGCGAGAAGATAGAGGAGGCCATGTCCGGCGGGAACACTCCGGATGTGGAGGTCTCGGAAGGCGGCGCGGGCGAACGGATAGCCGGATACGATACGGAAAAATACAAGGTGACCGTGAACGGCACGGTTTACGAAGAGGTCTGGATTGCCAGGGACAAGGCCCTTTTAAAGGAGATAAATGAATTCAACAGCAAATGGAAGCGGAAGTTCGACGCATGCACGTCGAAGGCCTTCGCACTGGCCGGGGTCCCCAATATAGAGACCTCCAAAAAATACCAGGAGCTGCAGAATTCAGGCTGGGAGATGAAGACCAATATTTACAGGGGCGGGCAGCTCCTTAAGACAATACAGGCGGAAAAACTCGAGGAAAGGGACATCCCCGAATCGGAATTTTCCGCGCCTGCCGGATACAAGAAAGTGCCCGTCTCCCTGATGATGGGGCTCGGAGGAAAACTCTAGCAGGCTGCTGAAAAACTGTTTCGACTGTCATTGCGAGCGGAGCGAAGCAATCACGTCTTTAGAAAAATCAATTACTTATGAGATTGCTTCGTCGCTTGCGCTCCTCGCAATGACCAAAATGAGGACTTTTTCAGCATCCTGCTAGGCCTTAACACGCCAGCCGGTTGAGTCTTTCCCGTCCTCCAGTATTATCCCCTTCTGCTCAAGTTCGGCACGGATGGCGTCGGCGCGCTTCCAGTCCCGCCCGGCCCTCGCCTTGCGGCGCTCCTCTATGAGGCGCTCTATCTCGCGCTCGTCCACCGTTATCCTCTTCACGCCTATCAGCATCTCCTGCCATTGCTCCGGCGTGCGGCCAAAAAGGTTCAGGACGCCGCTTGCCTGCCCTATAAGCTCCCTGGCCTGTTCCAAAAGCCTTACGGCCTCTCCGCCCGAGGGCCGCTGGTCCAAAAACCTGTTTATCTCCTTCACAAGCTCAAAGACGTGCCCGATGGCAAGCGCCGTGTTGAAGTCGTCGTCCATCGCGTCCGTGAGCGCGCCCATGAACGAGGACACCGCCTCTTCAAGTCCCTTCGGGATTTTTTTACCGGCATCCGCCCCCTCTTTCCCTTGCGATAAGAAAAAGTCTTCCAGCCTCTTCATGCTCTGATAGAAGTGCTCCAGCGAGTGCTCCGCCTCTTCGATGTTCTCGTTGGAAAACTCTATCGGGCTCCTGTAATGGGTCTGCAGGAGAAAAAGCCTTACGGCCTCCGGGCTGTATTTGTCCAGTATCTCTTCTATCGTGAAGAAATTCCCCAGGCTCTTGGACATCTTTTCCTTGTCGACCGTTATGAAGCCGTTGTGCAGCCAGTATCTTACAAACTGTTTTCCCGTATAAGCTTCCGACTGCGTAAGCTCGTTCTCGTGGTGAGGGAATATGAGGTCCGCCCCGCCCGCGTGGATGTCCAGCGTTTCGCCCAGGTGCCTGAGCGTCATCGCGGAGCATTCGATGTGCCAGCCCGGCCGGCCCGGCCCCCAGGGGCTGTCCCATGCGGGCTCCCCTTCTTTGGAGGATTTTTTCCATAAAGCGAAGTCCATCGGGTTTTTCTTCCGCGCGTCCACTTCAACCCTCGCGCCGGCCTGCATGTCCTCCAGCCTCCTGCCCGAGAGCTTTCCGTAGCCGGGGAAACTCTCCACGCTGAAGTACACGTCCCCGTCCACCACATAGGCGTGCCCTTTTTCCACCAGCCCCTTTACCATCCTGATTATCTCTTCGATGTGTTCGGTGGCGCGGGGCTCCACGTCCGCGTCGGCAACGCCGAGCCTCCGCATGTCGTCGTAATACCTGAGCGTGTATTTCCTGGCCACGTCGTACCAGGGTATCTCTTCCTGCCGCGCCCTGTTTATTATCTTGTCGTCGATGTCGGTGAAATTCTTGACGAACTTCACGCCATAGCCCTTGAAGCGCAGGTATCTCCTTATCACGTCGAACACGACTGCGCTCCTGGCGTGCCC
Source organism: Nitrospirota bacterium (assembly GCA_021789215.1). GTDB lineage: Bacteria > Nitrospirota > Thermodesulfovibrionia > Thermodesulfovibrionales > JdFR-88 > JAJYJS01. The sequence goes on from JAJYJS010000001.1 coordinate 136,479, forward strand.
TATGTGGCAGACGTCGTAGACCGTAACGCCGCAGACGTACATGCCAACCTTCATATCATTGAGCGGACGGAAGTCTTCCTTCTTCCCGGTCGCGGTATTGTAGAGTTTCAATCCGGTTTTTTCTTTCCCTTCGAGTGTTTTTTCCATTTTTTTCTGAAGCTCAGCGATCCGCTCCTCAAGCTCGCTGAACTTCTTTTCGTACGGGTCCGGCATGTGCAGGTGGTCCAGCACCTCGCGCGGCCCGTCCTCGTAAATCCTGAGCACCTTTCTTTTTATCACCTTGCCGGGCACGCCGACGACTATGGAGTGCTCCGGCACAGGCTTCAGGACAACGGAGTTGGCCCCTATCTTAACATAATCTCCTATGGTTATAGGGCCAAGCACCTTCGCGCCCGCGCCCACAACCACATGACTTCCAAGCGTCGGGTGCCTCTTGCCCGTGTCCTTGCCCGTCCCGCCCAGCGTGACCCCCTGGTAGAGCAGGCAGTCCTCTCCTATTTCCGTTGTCTCGCCTATGACAACGCCCATCCCGTGGTCGATGAAAAACCCCGGCCCGATGCAGGCGGCCGGGTGTATCTCTATCCCCGTAATGCCCCTGCTGATGAAGGCGATGCAGCGGGGCAGGAAGGGAACACCCAGCCTGTAAAGCATGTGGGCCAGCCTGTGCAGAAAGATCGCATGGAAACCCGGATAGGTAAGGACGACCTGAAGGGCGTTCCTCGCGGCGGGGTCTTTTTCGAACACAGCCCTGAAATCCCGCCTGATCTCACCAAGGAATCCCATCCATTTAATTTACCAGAAGAACGTGTATTATAAAAGCAATGGAGAACGATACCGGAGACACCCTGCCGTTTGAGAAGATGGTCGCCGACCACATGGACGCCGGTTTCCTCGAAAACATCGCAGACATGATAAGGCAGGACAAAAACCACTTCTCGCTTATCCCTTTTCTCATATCGGACCAGCGGCAGAGGGTCAGGATAGGCGCTGTGGCGCTGGTAGAGACCTTTCTGCCCGGGCACAGGCCGGAGATATCGGGGCTCATCCCGCAGATAGCCCTCGCGCTCAAGGGCCCGGATGCGGCAGCGCGCGCCGATGCGGCCTACATGCTCTCGGTCATCGGGGACCCCGGCGCGATACCCTACCTGAAGGAGGCGCTCTCCGACGGGCATATGGCCGTGCGCGAATCCGCGGCAGAGGCAATAAGGGATTTATTGGGGGGCGGAAAGCCTTTGAATCTTAAATAACTTGACAACCCCGCGTATAAAAATAAATAATTCTATTATGCGCAGAGACAAGACCATATTCGAGATGCAGGCCGAAGTCTGCAAGACCATCGCAAGCCCCAAGAGGCTTGAGATAATCAGCGCCCTCAAGGACGGCGAAAAGAGCGTCACGGAGCTTGTCGAGGCGCTTGGCGTCCCCAAGGCAAACGTCTCGCAGCACCTTGCCATGATGCGCCACAAGGGCATCCTCAAGGCCAGGAGGGACGGCGTCAATATCTTCTACAGCATCGCCAACCCGAAGGTCATCGAGGCCTGCACCCTGATGAGGGAGGTGCTCTCCGAGATGATGCGGGAGCGCCGCAAGCTCGTGAAGCTTGTTGAAATGCCCTGATTTCAGGGGTTCCCGCGCTTTACCAGCCACCCTTCCAACCACTTGACATCTCTTGCCGTTATGATGTAATTTAACTACTTTGAAAGCGGGGCTTTGCCCCTGAATCTTCTGTAAAAACAAGGGGGGTAGGGAATTGTATGCTTTAGGTAAACACCTCTTGATAGACCTGAGGGACTGCAGCACCGAAGTTATCAAGGACTTGGAGCAAGTAAAGGATGCACTGATGCAGGCAGCCAAAGCGGCATCCGCCACCATCGTAGATGTTTCCTTCCATGAGTTCAGCCCTTTTGGAATCAGCGGAATGGTAGTCATCGCGGAATCCCACTTGAGCATTCATACCTGGCCTGAATACGGCTATGCGGCCGTGGACATATTCACGTGCGGGGACCTGATAAAGCCGGAGATTGCCGCGGCATACCTGATAGAGCGGTTCCGGAGCAAGAACCCTTCCGTGGTTGAAATGAAAAGGGGCATCCTCTCGCCTTTTGAAAAATTGCCCCATAAAGTTTCTTCGATGGAAGAGGTCAAAAGCTTCTCGTAAACATAAAGCCAAGACCAGCGACAAAAAAGCCCGGAGCCGATGGGCGTTTTTTTTTGCCTATGTGTTTTAATGCCCCTGCTTCGCCCCTCACCCTTTCCCCTCTCCCATAGGGAGAGGGGGTTGTCCGGATAACTCTCCCATGCCCATCTTGCTCAGGCTATTGTGAGAACATTAGCAAGAGGGGGGCGTTACTAAGCCTTTCTGTCCCTGAGGGCCGCGATGCCGGGCAGCTCCTTGCCTTCCAGGAGCTGGAGCGACGCGCCGCCGCCCGTCGATATGAACGATATCGAATCGGAAACTCCCGCCCTGTTCACCGCGAGGTCCGTGTCGCCGCCGCCAACTATCGTAAGCGCGTAGGCGTCCGCGACCGCACGGGCGATGGCGAAGGTGCCCCGGCTGAATGCGTCTATCTCGAACACGCCCATCGGCCCGTTCCATATGACCGTCTTGGCGTTCTCAAGCGCCTCGGAGAAGAGCCTCACGGAGGCGGGCCCTATGTCCAGCGCCTTCCAGCCGCGCGGGATCTCCTGCGTGGTGACAAGCTTCGTCTCCGCCTGCGGCTCGGCCGCATGCGCTACGACGCAGTCCACCGGCAGGTAGAATTTGACGTTGTTCTTTATGAGGTTGATCCTTATCTTCTCGGCAAACTCAAGCATCTCGTTCTCGACGAGCGAATCGCCCACCTCGTAGCCCATGGCCTTTATGAAGGTGAACGCCATGCCGCCGCCCACGATGACCTTGTCCACCTTGTCCATCAGGTTTTCGAGCACGCCTATCTTGCCGGAGACCTTGGCGCCGCCCAGTATCGCCACAAACGGCCTCACGGGGTTGCTGACAACGCCCTTGAGGTAGCCGACCTCCTTCCTGAGGAGGAAGCCCGCCACGGCGGGGATGAACCCGGGGATGCCAACTATGGAGGCATGCTTCCTGTGGGCCGCGCCGAAGGCGTCGTTGACGTAAACATCCGCAAGGGAGGCAAGCTCCTTTGCCAGGAGCTCGTCATTGCCTTCCTCGCCGGGCAGGTAGCGGAGGTTCTCAAGCAGGAGGACGTCTCCGGGCCTCATCTTCGCGATCATGTCCTTTACGGGCTGGCCGTAAGTCTCGTGGCTGAACATGACCTCCTTGTTAAGGAGTCTCTGGAGCCTCCTTGCCACGGGGGCAAGGCTGTATTTGGGCTCGGGCTGGCCCTTGGGCCTGCCCAGGTGGGAGGCCAGTATCACCCTGGCCCCCTCGTCTATCGCGTAATTTATAGTGGGCAGGGCAGAGCGGATCCTTCGGTCGTCTGTTATCATCATGTTTTCGTCGAGGGGGACGTTGAAGTCCTCCCGGATAAAGACCCTTTTGCCCTTTATCTCAACGTCCTCAATCGTCAGCTTGCCGAATTCCGCCTGTCCGAATGCCCCCCTGCTCATCGCTATGCCCGCCCCTGTATGTAGAGGATGAGGTCCTTGAGCCTGTTGCTGTAGCCCCACTCGTTGTCATACCAGCTGATGACCTTGACCATCCTCTTGTCCAGGACGGTGGTGAGCTTGGAGTCCAGCATGGAGGAATGCGGGTTGCCGTTGAAGTCCACGGAGACAAGCTCGTCCTCGACGTACTGGAGGACACCCTTCATCCTGCCGTTTGCGGCCTCCTGGAACTTCTGGTTTATCTCCTCCTTGGTGGCGTCCTTCGAAAGCTCGCAGACCAAATCCACGACCGAGACGTTGGGCGTGGTCACCCTTATCGCCATCCCGTCGAGCTTGCCCTTCAATTCGGGAAGCACAAGCCCCACCGCCCTTGCCGCGCCGGTCGTCGTGGGTATCATGCTGACAGCCGCCGCCCTTGCCCTCCTCAGGTCCTTGTGGGGGAGATCCAGTATCCTCTGGTCGTTGGTGTAGGAATGGACAGTGGTCATGAGGCCGCGGACTATGCCGAAGTTGTCGTTGAGCACCTTGGCTATCGGCGAAACACAGTTGGTGGTGCAGGAGGCGTTGGATATTATCCTGTGCTCCTTCACGTTGAGCTTCTCGTCGTTGACGCCCATGCAGACGGTGATGTCGGGCTCCTTGGCGGGGGCGGAGATGACCACCCATTTGGCCCCGGCCTGTATGTGCTTTGAGGCAGCGTCCCGGTTTGTGAAGAGCCCGGTGGACTCCAGCATTATGTCCACGCCAAGGTCCTTCGCCGGTATCTTTTCCGGCTCCCTGAACGCCGTTACCTTTATCTCCCTGCCGTTTACCGTGATGCTGCCCTCGCCAGCCTTCACGTCGGCATCGAATATGCCGTGCACGGAGTCGTACTTGAGCAGGTGCGCAAGCGTCCTTGCGTCGGTGAGGTCGTTTATCCCGACTATGTCCACTCCGGCCTTAAACGCGATGCGGAAGAAATTCCTCCCAATCCTCCCAAAACCGTTGATGAAAACCTTCATTGAATTACCCTCCTGTCCTTTTTCGCTTCTTTTATTTTTTTAATTTATTTTCAAACCCGGCTCATCACGAACCCGGTCATGATCTTGGGATAGAAGTACGTGGACTTGGGCGGCATCCGCTGGCCCGAAAGGGCCACCTCCATAACGTCTTTCACGCTGGTGGGGTTCAGGAAGAAGGCCGCCTGAAACTGCCCGTTCCTCACAAGGGCCTCCGCCGCCGCCGCATCCATCTCGTAAGCCATCCTCTCCGTGTGGGTGAGCCTCCTTATGACAAGCTCCTGCAAGACCTCCACATCGAGGTTTTTTAAAGCGGGATGGATATCTTCAAGGTCGGTGCCCTTGTAGGTTATCCTGTACTGCTTTCCCCCCGTATAAAGGCCGAAAACACCTTTTCCACCCTTAATATTTTCAATTATATCCTCATCCGGGGAAATAGTCTCTATATTGAAGTGCTCCGCAAGGCACTCCGGCAACCTGGCGTCCGTCTTCACAAGCCTGTGGGTCGGCAATACCGTGAGGCCGCCGTGGGCGGTGTTGGCAAGGAACATGAGCACATAATTGAAAGACTCGTCGCCCCTTGAGCCGCCAGGCCTCTCCCGCATCTGCCTCTGGTGCTCCAGCGCGGTCTCGTAACGGTGATGCCCGTCCGCTATGAATATGGGTTTTTCCTTCAATTCCTCCTGGAAGGCCGCTATCTCCTCACCCCTGTCTATGACCCAGAGCCTGTGCGCCGCCCCGTCAAAATCCCTTGCCTCCAGATAAGGTTTTCCCCTGGTCGCCGCATCGAGAATGCCGGAGGATTTCTTTGCCCCCTCGTTTTCGTATACGGAAAATATCGGGCTGGTGTTCATCCCGGTTGCGGTTATGAGCCTCAGGCGGTCGTTTCTGGCCTTCGAGTGCGTGCACTCGTGCGGATAGATGCGTCCCTCGCCGAAAGGCTCCAGCCTTACGAGAGCAAATATCCCCCTCAGCCGTTTCAGCCCGCCGTGTATGGCGTATTCGGCCTCATAGACATAAAGGCAGGGTTTTTCAGCCATCCTGAGGACGCCCTCGCCAAGCCATTTTTCAATCAGGCCGGCCGAGCGGGTGTACTTGTTTTCGTTCTCGTCATCCTCGGGCTGGTCCATCCCGGCATCAACGCGGGCTATGTTATAGGGGCTTCTGGAATAGAGTATCTCCCTCATCTCCGGGGAAATAACATCGTAAGGAGGCGCCATCACGGAGGCTGCCTCGATTTTTCCGGGGTCGTAGCAGATCCCCCTGAAAGGAATGACCTCAGCCAAAGAAAAAGGGACTCCTTAATTTTTTATTGGAAAAACAGCAATATATTATCATTACTGCGCCCATCATTTCAAATAACACGCTGAAAAAATTCAATATACCCCTTCACCCCGCCCTCTCCCCACCGGGGAGGGTGAAGGGCCAAAATTTGACAGGCGGCAGTCCCTGGGTTATAAGTTAATTAGGTTGCGTCCTCACCGCCTTGCCCCTCTCCCGGAGGGCGAGGGGAGAGAGATGGGATGGATGGCGAGCGAACATAAACAAAAAATTCCTTACATTAGGTTCCCTGCGGCTTGCCGCAGGAAGATCAATAAACTTTTTTCAACACAACAAGATGTTTTTTCCCCATGAAAATAGTCCTCCTCACAAATGAATATCCCCCGAACGTATACGGGGGGGCAGGGGTCCACATAGAGTACCTCACGCGGGAGTTGTCCGCCCTGAGCGGGCAGGAGAACGATATCACCGTCTTCTGCTTCGGCGGGCAATACCATCACGCGGGGAACCTCACCGTAAGGGGCATAGCGAACCCCGGCATCCACCTGCCTGCCCAGAACAGCCAGCACGAAAAGCTCTTCGAGGTCCTGCTGAAGGACATATTGATGTCGGGCGAGATAAACGGGGCGGACATCATCCATTGCCATACGTGGTACACCCATTTCGCGGGCCTCCTGGCAAGAGAGCTCTACGGGGCCCCGCTCGTGCTCACCACGCATTCCCTCGAATATTCACGCCCCTGGAAGGCCGAACAGCTTGGGACGGCATTCAGGGTAAGCTCCTGGATAGAGCGTAACGCCTACCGGGAGGCCGACGGCGTGGTCGCCGTATCGGAGTCGATGAAGTCCGACGTGCACAATTTTTACGGCGTGCCGCTTGAGCGGATAAGGGTAATACATAACGGCATAGACACCGGCGAATACCGGCCCGTTTCGAGCCCGGACACCCTGAAGCGATACGGCGTCAGCCCCCATGAGCCGTACATCCTCTTTGTGGGCAGGATAACAAGGCAGAAAGGGATAATACACCTGCTGGAGGCGGCAAGATATCTCCGGCCGGGGATACAGGTTGTGCTTTGCGCGGGCAGCCCGGACACCAAAGAGATAGGGCGGGAGATGGAGGAGCATGTGGAGCAGCTCCGCTCCGCCGGACACCGGGTAATCTGGGTGGCCGAAATGGTCCCCAAAACCGATATCATCCCCCTGTACGGCCACGCCTCCGTTTTCGTCTGCCCGTCCATATACGAGCCCTTCGGCATCATAAACCTGGAGGCGATGGCCTGCGGGACGCCTGTGGTCGCCTCTGCCGTGGGCGGGATACCCGAGGCCGTGGCGGACGGGGAGACGGGCCTGCTGGTGCGCTTCGAGCCCGTTTCGCCCATCAATCCGGAGCCAAAGGACCCCGGCGCATTCGCTCATGCGATTGCGGGGGCGGTGAACGGCCTCCTGGACTCCCCCGGCACCCTCCACCGGATGGGGCAGGCCGCAAGGCGAAGGGTCGAGGAGCATTTCAGCTGGCGGGCAATAGCCCGGAAGACATTGGACTTCTACGGCGAACTGGCAAAAAAACCCGTGTTCTTCTGAGCAGGTTTTTTTCCCGTTCTCCATCCTTCCTTCTTTTGAAATCCCCCGATTCGTGATATCATTTTGAAGGCTTTTTTGTGGGACGTCCATGCCGTTCATAACAGAGGAGGGGTTTATTTCATGAAGAACCGGGTTTTTTACGCTTTCATCCTGCTATTTTCAGCACTCGTTTTTTTCCCGCTTGCCGCAGCCGCAATGGATTTTTCGGCGGACATGGTTACAATCGCCAAAGGCCATGAGACCACCGGAAAGATTTTTTTATCAGGCAAAAAGGCCCGCATGGAGACTGGGCAGGCCGTAACCATATCCCGCATGGACAAGATGCTTGCCTGGATACTTATGCCGGATGAAAAAATGTACATCGAGCAGCCCCTGCGGCCCCAAAACGCCGTCAGCTCCGAGAAGATGCCGGGCGAGGTGGAAAGGAAATTTCTGGGCAGCGAGACCGTTGAGGGCCGGAGGACAAAGAAATACAGGATCACCTACGCCCTTAAGGGCGAAAAAAGCGTGGTCTATGCCTGGATAGACAACAAGCTCGGGGTGCCCGTAAAGACCACAAGCGAGGACGGCAGCTGGACGGTGCTTTACAGGGACATAAAGACCGGCAAACAGCCATCGGGCCTCTTCGAGGTCCCGGCAGGCTACAAGAAAACATCCTTCGGCCTGCCCGACATGTTCAGGAATGGAGGCGGCGAAGAAAATAACGGGCCGGATGAAAAAAGCCCGAAGCCGGACGGCAAGGACGGCGGGAAAGAAAAAGGGCTTTTGCCCGGCGGATTCAAGCTGCCTAAATTATGGTAATGCAAAGCCACTGGATACCGGCTAAAGACATGCCGGTATGACGGACAAAAGGCTTTCAGCCGTCATTCCGGAGGTATTAATCCGGAATCCGGCGACTTTGTGGTAAAGGGCATTTCCGGGTCAGGAACGCCGGTTAATTGATGCCCAGCGTCTTCTTCTTGCCTTCTATGAAGTTCTCTACCGCTTCCCTGAAGAAGTCGCCCTGGCTGCGGACATCCGGCGGTATCCGGTTGTCGTAGAGCTTCTTGCCCTCCCTCAACTCGGAGGCAAACACCGTGAAAAAGCTGTTTTCCCGGATGGAGGCTTCCACCTTCTGCGGACTGTACAGGTTGATGTCCGCCATGATGGTGCGTGCAAGCCTCCTTGCCTTCTCGACCATTGCGTCGCCCCTCGGGGCGGAGAACGCCGGGGCCTTCGGGGGGAGTTCAGGCCCGGCGGGCGGCTCCGGCCTGGGCGGAGCATACTTTTCAAGTATATCGGTCGCGCTGGAGGCGGCTCCGGCCTTTTCCGTCTCCGGTGCGTTTGCCCGCGGTTCGCCCTGGCCGGTAAGGGCCTTGATCTTGTCCATGAGCAACTCTTCTATCTGGTGTTCGTCGAGGTAGTCGTCCGCGCCGTAGAGCGAGGCAGGCTCCCTGCGGTATCTGGACTTGTCATAAATGGAGCTGAGGAGAACGGACTTTATCCCCTTCGTTTCGGGTCTTTCCTTGAGCCGCTTCGCAAGTTCAAACCCGTATATCTTTGGGAGGGCCACATCCAGGAGCACGAGGAACGGGAGCTCCTTCATGGCCTGCACCATCGCTTCCACGCCATCGGCTGCCTTGAGGACGATGAACCCCTCGTTTTCAAGCATCTCCCCGACCCTGTCGGCGATGGACTGGTCCGGGTGTGCGACAAGCACCTTTTTGGCGTTGAGCGTATAGTTTTTCTGCTGTTCGGGTTTCGGCGCGGGTCTTTTCACCAGGAGGACGACGGCGCATTTGGGGCACTTGAACCTTGTCCCCTGCGGCCCTATCTTCTCGTCCGGCACCTTCAGCCTGACCTTGCATCTGGGACAGCCTACAAGCAATCCTCTCAAGTCCTCCTGCGCCTTGGGATCAGGAGTTTTACAGTAAGCAGGCCGGTAAGAAACCCGCCCACATGCGCAAAATAGGCGATTCCTCCCCCCCTCTGCACGTTCCCGAAAACTCCGCTAATGAGTTGTATAATAGCCCAAAAGCCGATAACTATCAAGGCTGGCAGCCTGATTATCTGCACAAAGATGCCCAGAAAGATTATCGTGTACACCTGCGCGCGGGGGAAAAGGAGTATGTAGGCCCCCAGCACCCCGGCTATCGCGCCGCTCGCCCCTATCATGGGCGTCGTGGAATAGGGGTCTGCAAGGGAATTGGAGTAGGCCGCGATAAAACCGCAGAGAAGATAGAAGAAAACAAACCTTGTATGGCCCATCCTGTCTTCGATATTGTTGCCGAATATCCAGAGGTAAAGCATGTTGCCCGCTATGTGAAGGAAGCCGCCGTGTATGAACATGGACGTGAATATCGAGACGAAAGGCCCGACGGGCTGACCGGAAGTGAGCGTCATCAGGTTGTACGGTATCGCCCCGTAGCTTGCGACAAAATCCCGCAGGTGGGGAGTGGTAAGCTCGTATATGAACACCACGCAGTTAAAGGCGATTATGGCAATGGTCACATACGGGAAGGTGCTTACCGGGTTGTCGTCCTTATAAGGTATCACCGCAGGTCACCTTCAGGCCCTCGCGGCGCAAAAGCTCCGCGGCAACGCCTCTCCCCTTTATCTTCTCCCCCCGCGAGCGGACATGCAGCACCCCGCAGGAAGGGCTCCCGTCCTTTAAAATCGCCTCGTCCGCCCCGTACAGCCTCGCAATCCGCAGCACCTCCCGCGCCCCCCTGAGGAATGCCCCGGTGCAGTCCGCCCCCTCATCGACCGAAAGGACCTTTGTCCTGCCCTCAAGCACGCCGGAGCCGTCTCCGCCATCGAACTGGGCGGCGGGCCTGGGCGTTGGAAGGCCGCCAAGCTGCTCGGGACAGACGGGTATCGCCCTGCCCTCAAGCACAAGGGCCTTTACTGTCTCGTTGAGGCTGTTTTCGCCGTTGTAGCGGGTGTTGAGTCCGGCAAGACAGGCGCTGACCAGATACATGGGAGAAATTATATCACAGTATGGAAGCGGGGCTTTTGATGGGGGTGCGGGGGGATATTCATCCCCCCGTGGGGGCGGCTGCCCCCCGCACCCTGTCTTAAAAAAACCTACTTGCTGGAGAGCGTCAGATAGAAAGTCTGGCCCTGCCTGTAAACAAGCAGCAGGATGCTCTCATCCGGTTTTATCCCGGAGACGACCTTAAGATAGTCGTTCACATTTTTTACCTTGGTGCGGTTGACCTCCATGATGATGTCCTCGCTCTGGAGGACGTCCTGGGCCGGGCTGTCTTCCGCGATGCTGGTAATGATCACGCCCTGTATCCTTTGGGGCAGCCTCATGTTCTGCCTGAGGCTTGGGGTTATGTCCTGCACGTTCACTCCGGCAAGGGCGTTCTCCACCTGCGGTTTCAGGGCGGATTCCTCCTCGGACTGCTCGGCAATCTTCACGTTAAGCGAGATTTCCTGCCCGTTCCTGATGAGCTTAACCGGGACTTCCCTGCCGGGAGGCGTATCGGCCACCATGTTGCGGAGCTGCGTGGGGTCGTCTATCTTCTTGCCGTTGAACTCCGTTATGAAGTCGCCGCGTTTTATTCCGGCTTTGTCCGCCGGGCCGCCCTCGACGATGTCGGACACCAGGGCGCCTTTCTCGCTCTTAAGGCCGAATTTCTTCGCAAGCTCCGGGCTGAGGGGCTGAATCCATATGCCAAGCCATCCCCTTATGACCTTGCCGTGCTTTATGAGGCTCTCCATTACGACCTGCGCCATGTTGCTTGGGATTGCGAACCCTATGCCCTGGTAGCCGCCCGTGGTGCTGAATATGGCGGTGTTGATGCCCACAAGCTCGCCCCTGGCGTTGACGAGCGGGCCGCCCGAGTTGCCCGGGTTTATCGAGGCGTCGGTCTGGATGAAGTCCTCGTAATCGGCGATGCCCACGTTGGCCCTGCCCACGGCGCTCACTATGCCGGAGGTCACGGTCTGGTTCAGGCCGTAAGGGCTGCCGATAGCGATAATCATGTCGCCTGTCCTCAGCTTGTCGGAATTGCCCCACTTTATGGCCGGAAGGTTTTTGGCGTCTATCTTGACCACGGCGAGGTCCGTTTTCGCGTCCGCGCCGATGATTTTGCCCTTGAACACCCTTTTATCGGCGAGCGTGACCTTTATCTCCTCCGCTCCCTTTATGACGTGGTTGTTGGTGAGGATGTAGCCGTTGGGGTCTACTATGACGCCGGAGCCCAGGCTCATCGCCTTCCTCTCGTGCGGCTCCTCGCCGAACCCGCCCCCGTCCCCAAAGAACTTCTTGAAAAACGGGTCGTTAAAGAAGGGGTTCCGGACCCCCGGGGTCTTTATCGTCCTTGTGGTGGAGATGTTGACGACCGTAGGCTCCACCGCCTGGCTCAGCTCCGCCATGGCGTCGCTTATCCTTGTGAGGGTCTCGATCGACTTGTCCGATATCTTGTAATCGGCATAGCCCTTTGTGGCTATCTCAAAAGAGGAAGAGAGTATGAGGCCAACAAAGATGCCAATTGCAATAAGGCCCGCCGCAGCGAGGTAAACCTTTGTCCTCGATTTCACGTTGATACCTCCGTTTCGCTTTCTAATATGAGTTGAATTCTATCAAATTAGAACACAAATATGAATATATTATGAACCGAGGTAATCGTTGGCCCTGGCGGGGTCGAAACGGGGGGAATCGAGGACGGAGTTTACAAACCTGAAGATGAGCGTGCGCTGATGGCTCTTAAGCTCCGGGTAGAAAACGGGGTTCGCGACGACCGCGCCCCTGAACGCAAAAAAGGGCGCGGTGAAGTCCAGGACGTCCTCATCGCCAGTCTTTTCGATGTACCTGCGGAAAAAGAGTTTTATCGCCTCAAGATACGGCCCCTTTACTTCATTGTGCCGCTTTACCGAAAAGAATACATAATTTATGGAAAGGGCCGTGAGGTCGTCCGCGGCCTCCCCCCAGGGGCCCCTGCTCCTGTCCAGGAGCACGAAATCGAACTTTTTATTATTTTCCCCCTCTTCATAAAACCATATGTTTCCAGGGTGAAAATCCCCGTGCACAAGACAGAGGCGGCGGTAGCCGCTTTTAAGCCGCATCCGCCAGTCTATGCATTTTTTTTCTATCGCGGCCATCTCCCGCGGGTGCAGGGTGCCGCGCGGGTAGGTGTCGAACACGCCCATCAGGCACTCGCCGTGGCCGATTATGTCCCTCAACTTTCTTAGATAAAGGCCCCTCGATGCCTTTTTTCGCCCGTGTATGCCGGCAAGGTAGTCCGCCATCATGGTTATCTTCGCCCTGTCTTCCTTGCCGAGGGCGGCCTTTTCCGCCATCGTTTCAAGGTCCTGGAAATAGCTGGTCCCCAGCGCCCTCTGCATGAGGAGGTAATATTCCGTGCCCCCGCCCACCGGACGCAAGGAACCATCCGGCATGCGGCTGAGGACGTCTATGGCCCTCACATGCCCTGGGAGGGCATTGTACGTATCCAGCGCCAGCAGGAGCACGGCAGCCCGGTCGGATGGGTAATCGTGCCCAAGCCCTTCCCGCCTGATGGACTTGATTACATACTCGCGGACGGCCCCGTCCTTCTGCGCCCTCACAAGATATCCCTCGCCGTGGACGCCGCTTCCAAGCCCCTTTATCTCAAGTATTTTTTGGGCCCCGAGCGCGCTTGAGGAAAAAAAATACTCCGCGAGCCGAGCCTTCCCGAGCTTCCTTTCCATACCCTCATTATATCGCCTAAACCGCGGGGCACAAAAATCAGGGGGTGTTTTCTTCCCGCACAGGGCGCAGAAGGTCTTCGGCTGGTTTGGCGTGCAGGGGTTTGCGGGCAATAGCCCTCATGATAAAAGGCGGGGGACGGTGGTCAGCAGGCAGGGCGATATACAGGAAGTTGGGGAAGTGAACTCCCCCTTGCCCCAAGACAATCTACTCTTTTTGGGTTTTTTCAAAATAATTAGATTTTCCATGAAAAATAGAGAAAACCCGTCTCATTTCCCCAATTTGCCCGAAAAACAGCCAATCTGAAAGCTTGCCACAACCCGCTTCTTATTATATAGTTTCACATTAGCACTCACTAAATAGGAGTGCTAATAAACGGGTGAGCAAAAATCCAAACAGAAAGGAGAAGCTAAATTCATGAAGTTCAAGCCTTTAAAAGACAGGGTTTTCGTCAGCTACGCTGAGGAAGAGGAGAGGACAAAGGGCGGGCTTTATGTGCCCGACACGGCGAAGGAAAAGCCCCAGAAGGGCAAGGTGGAGGCGGTGGGCTCCGAAGTGAAGGAAGTAAAGGTGGGCGACACCGTGCTTTTCGACAAGTATTCGGGCTCGAAGGTGAAGATAAACGACCAGGAGCACCTCATCATCAAGGAAGAAGACATTCTGGGAATAATCCAGGGATAAAAAGGAAAGGACAAAGGAGGATATTTTAGATGGCAAAGCAGCTTTTATTTGACGAGCCTGCAAGGCAGGCCCTGCTTAGGGGCGTGACGATACTGGCGGATGCTGTCAAGTCCACCCTGGGCCCCAAGGGCAGGAACGCGATTCTGGACAAGAAATTCGGCGCGCCCACCATCACCAAGGACGGCGTCACGGTCGCCAAGGAGATAGAGCTCAAGGACCCGTGGGAGAACATGGGCGCACAGCTCGTCAAGGAGGTCGCCTCGAAGACCTCCGACGCGGCGGGCGACGGCACCACCACGGCCACCGTTTTGGCGTATGCCATCCTGAGGGAGGGCATCAAGAACGTCGTCGCGGGCGCTAACCCGATGGACATAAAGAGGGGAATCGACAAGGCCGTCGAGATAGTCGTCGAGGAGCTGAAAAAGATGTCCAGGCCCGTTGTTGACAAGAAGGAGATTGCCCAGGTGGGCACCATCTCCGCCAACAACGACTCCTCCATAGGCGAGCTGATAGCCGAGGCCATGGACAAGGTGGGCAAGGACGGCGTCATAACGGTTGAAGAGGCAAAGAGCATGGCCACCACGCTCGACGTGGTCGAGGGCATGCAGTTCGACCGCGGCTACATCTCCCCCTACTTCATAACCGACGCCGACAGGATGGAGGCCAACCTTGAGGACGCCTATATCCTCATCCACGACAAGAAGATATCGGGCATGAAGGACCTCCTGCCCATACTGGAGCAGATAGCCAAGATGGGCAAGCCCCTTGTAATCATCGCCGAGGACGTCGAGGGCGAGGCCCTTGCCACCCTCGTCATCAACAAGCTCAGGGGCACGCTCCACGTATGCGCGATCAAGGCGCCGGGCTTTGGCGAGAGACGCAAGGCGATGCTTGAGGACATAGCCACCCTCACCGGCGGACAGGTGATTGCGGAGGAAGTGGGCCTCAAGCTCGAAAACGTGAAGATAACCGACCTCGGAAGGGCCAGGAAGATAACCGTGGACAAGGAGAACACCACGATTGTCGAGGGCGCCGGAGACCCCGCCGCCATCCAGGGCAGGGTGAAGCAGATAAAGGCTCAGATCGAGGAGACCACCTCCGACTACGACAGGGAAAAGCTCCAGGAGCGCCTTGCCAAGCTCGTGGGCGGCGTTGCCGTCATCAACGTGGGCGCGGCCACCGAGACCGAGATGAAGGAGAAGAAGGCCCGCGTGGAGGACGCTCTCCATGCCACCAGGGCCGCCGTCGAGGAAGGCATCGTGCCTGGCGGAGGTGTTGCCCTGCTGAGGTGCCTCAATTCGCTCGGCAAGCTCAAGATGGACAACCACGACCAGCAGATAGGCGTAAGCATAATAAAGAAGGTCCTTGAAGAGCCCATCAAGCAGATAGTGGCCAATGCCGGGCTCGAAGGCGCGGTGGTCATTGAAAAGGTGAAAGGCTCCAAGGAGAGCAACTACGGCTTCGACGCCAACAGCGAGAAATACGGAGACATGCTGAAAGAGGGCATCATAGACCCCACAAAGGTCACCCGCTTCGCCCTCCAGAACGCATCCTCCGTCGCCTCGCTCCTGCTCACAACGCAGGTCATGGTCACGGAGCTTCCGGAAGAAGAGAAGGCAAAGATGCCCCCTATGCCGGGCGGCGGCATGGAAGGGATGTACTAATGTAGCGTCTCACAAATACCTTAATAAGTCATTCAGAGCGAAGCGAAGTATCTGGACGTGAGATTGCTCCGTGGGCCTTGTCCCTCGCAATGACTTATGATGGAAATTTACGGGACACCACACTGGAAGACATCAATCCTGCAAAAAAAGGGAAGGGTTTAAAAAACCCTTCCCTTTTTTTATTCCGCCCGCCTCCGGGAGAGAGACAGAGGGTGAGGAGGTCTTTTTTCCTCAGCGCAGCATCTCCACCCTTCTCTGTGTGTTGTCTATCCTTATTTGAAGGTTCTGAAGGTCGCCGGGAGGCACTATCATGTTGCCCTTGCGCACGATATTGGCAAGGTCGTTCATCTCGGAAGATATCTCGCCCATTATGTCGGCCATCTCCGGGCCGCTCAGGGGGAACCTGCTTGTTGACATCGCATTGGCAAGCCCCTGCGTAAGGCCGGCCATCCTCGATATCAGCGACTGCACACTTGGCATGCCCATGGAAGGGGGAACATCGGGATTCATTCCGGGCTCCGGAGGAGTAATAAACCCCTGCCCCGGCTGGGGAGGAAAACCCTGTCCGGGAGGAGGCGGGGGGAAATAGCCGCCCTGTCCCGCGGCAAAGGCCGGAACACCCAGTAAAACAAAAACCAGAACGGCAAGCGAAAAAAGGGAGAAAGCCTTTCTCATAAAAATACCTCCTGATAAATGAAAAAACTGTCACGTCCGCTTCTAGGCTAGCATTTAAACAAGGAGTATTCAAGAGAGAGGCCAATTGGCTTTCCCTTACTGATGTGGTGTCTCACAAATAACCCCAACAGGATGCTGAAAAAGTCCTCATTTGGTTATTGCGAGGAGCGCAAGCGACGAAGCAATCTCATAAGTAATCGATTTTTCTAAAGACGTGATTGCTTCGCTCCGCTCGCAATGACAGTCGAAACAGTTTTTCAGCAACCTAATAAGTCATTCAGAGCGAAGCGAAGAATCTCGCCGTGAGATTGCTCCGCGGGCCTTGTCCCTATGATGGAAATTTACGGGACACCACACCAGTGGGTCTTTTTATCTTATGGCAAGCAGCTCCATCCTTTTTTCCGCGTTCTCCAGTTTTTCCTCAATTGCAGATATGGCCTCCGCGGCAAGAAATACGTCTTCCTGTTCTATCACATAGCTCAGGTCGGCCAACTGAGCGGATATGTCGTGCATCAGGCTGGACATCTCCATCCGGTTGCAATTGCCGGATGTGATCAGTTCCGTGAATGCATTGAGCATCCTTGTTATCCGGTTTATCACCTCCCGGACGCCTACTTCCTTGCCGCATGGGTCTGCCCCTCTGGTCTGTCTTTCGCGTTCCATACCCGTCGCCTCCTTTGACTAAATGCTATCACCTGCTTCCCCCTGCCGCAATAAGGGGTTGGGAAAATGCAAGGGGCCCCGAGGTGATAAAATAAATAAGATGGACTTCACCGATTCGCAGTTGATGGAGCTTGTCTGCCGCTGGATTGGGCCCTCCAAGGAATTTTTATTTCCCGCCGGGAAGCCGAGGACAATAACGGACACGACCGACTTTTTCCGGGTCGAATACAACGACATCCTCGTTCTTGAGGGCAGGCCGTTCCTCATCCGCAATAACGAGAAGGAGGGGCGCTTCGGCATAGACGAGCAGCCCAAGTTCTGGGTAAAGAGGGCCATAGACCTGCTGGACGGCTCCGTGAAGATAATAAAGCTCGTCTTCCATGAGCATTTCAAGGCCAGGGCCGGTCCGCTGACATTTGAATGCGTGCGGAGCCCCCTCAAGGAGGCCCGCGTCATCGCGCTTGCCTCCTCGCACCCCAACCTGATGCACGGCTTTTCGGCAAGGGATTCCCGCGGGAACCTGGTGAGGGTGGTGGACTACATCTTCGGCAGGAAACTTGAGGAGCATATAGCCGCGACGGATAAAAAAACCCACATCGAGTACTTCCATTCCAGCTTTCCCCAAATCCTCAGGGAGTTCATCGAATCGGCTGGGGCCATAAAGTTTTTGCATGACAACCGCGAGATACACGGCGACATCCGCCGGGACCACCTGATAAAAGACAGGGACACGGGAAGGCTCCGGTGGATAGACTTCGATTTCACCTACGACCACCCGGAGAACAGGTTCGGCTACGACATATTCGGGCTTGGCAACGTGCTCATTTTTATCGCCGGAGGCGGGGACATCACCATCCAGCGGTTGAGGGCCGAAAACCCGGAGGCCTTTTCCAGGCTCTCGCCGGGCGACGTCAACATCATCTTCGGAAACAGGGTGGCAAACCTGGGAAAGCTCTTCCCGTACATGCCGGAGGCGATGAACCGGGTGCTCCTCCACTTCTCCGCCGGGACGGATGTCTTCTACGAGGAAACCGGGCATTTCCTTGACGACCTCGTGGAGGCGGAAAACTCTTTGAGGGGGGCCTAAGCTCCGCTATAATCCAGGCAGGAAGATGGACAAGAAAATCCTTATCGCCGTTGACGATTCAGAGAACTCCAGGGCGGCCCTCCTTTATGTGGCCGGCCTGCTTGGCGGCTTCCCGGGCTTCCGGGCGATAATACTGAGCGTGGTGGCTGTGCCCGAGGAGGGGTATTTCCATTCGCCGGAGGAAAGGCGGCTGTGGCTGGATGAGAAGACATCGGCCATCTCCCGGATGCTTGAGAGATACAGGGAGATACTGATACAGGCCGGGTTCCCGGAGGCAAAGGTGAAGACGGAGCTTGCCGTGGCCAGCGGTGTGCCGGTTTCCTCGGTGATACTTGAAAAGCAGGAGCAGTTTGACGCCTGCACCCTGGTTGTCGGCAGGCGGGGCATTTCCAAGTCGGAGGAGTTCCTGTTCGGGAGCGTCTCCAGCAGGCTCATCCATCAGGCCGGCAGGTGCGCCGTCTGGGTGATAGAGCCTGTCTGCAAGACGGACTCACTGAGCAAAAAAAACAAAAACCTTATTTGACAATCCCCGGTCCTTTTGATAAAAAATCAGCAGGAGGGGAATTTTCTTTTTTTTATTTAATATTATTTTCCCATCCGTCCAATGGCAAACAGGAAATTACTGGAATACATAGCGTCCCTTTCGGATGAGGAGAGGGAAAAGTACAGCGCCTTAATCGGGGACGCGCTCGAAAGGGGTGAAGAGTCGTCGCGGGCCTTCAACGAACTGAGGAAGGCGCTCGCGGAATACGAAGCAGACCTCATCAGGCTAAAAGAGGAGGCCGCCCGGCTTGAAGACGGTCTCGCACGGCTGAATGAGAAGCTGGCCGGGATAGACGAGGCCGCTGAGGCGCTTTCGAAAATGGCTGGAAGCGGGCCGGTCTGGAATTAAAAAAGCTCTGGAATTAAAAAAACCTTGCCACCCTCGGGTCAATTACCGGCAAGGGAAAGGAGACTGCAATGAGGGATTTTTTTTCAAAAAGAGTGCCTTTTGTTTTTCTGCTAACGGCATCCATGCTCTGTTTTGCCCCGTGGGGGCAGCCGGCCCGGGCGGCAAACGGCAGGGGGTACCAGGGCGGCGGCTCCTGCAATGCGGACATCCAGAAATTCTGCGGGAACCTGATACCGGGCAGCGCGAAGATACTCAAGTGCCTGGACGACAACCTGTCCAGCCTGTCCTCAGGCTGCAAGGCCAGGGTGGAAAGGCACATATTGAATGTGGAATCCAGGCTCAGGAACTGCCAGAACGACATCAGGGAGTTCTGCCCGGACGTGAAGCCTGGAAGCGGAGCCATTGTGAGGTGCCTGCTTAAAAACGAGAACAATATCTCCATGAAGTGCGCCTCGGAGCTGTCTATCAGATAGCAGGAGAAAGGTTTTTTCCTGATCACAAAAAAACCCGCGCAGGCGGGTTTTTTAATTCCGGTAAAAGGTTTTGCGCCCTTTTCAATTTCAGAGCATGAATGAACAAATTAATACTTTATTGATATGTCGTAACAGATACTGGCATGGTTGGAGGCCCCGTAGGCGTCTTTCTCTCCGCAAACCATTTTCCCTTTGCCGGATTTTTTGTTGTTCCGGACCAGTTCTTCAACACTGGAAGTCAGGTCAAAGCCGCCATTGATGCATTTTCCCCCCATGCATTGCATATGAAGAAGATATACGTTGCTGCTCGGGACCATATTGACAGTCTGCTCCATGAAGACGGGGCCTGTTGTTCCATAATAGTGGACAATATGGATGGTTATGCTTGAGACTTGAGGGAATCTTTCCGAGAGCGGGCCGGCATCAAGCCTCTTTTGAATCAGTTCGAGCCTTCGGGCATTTTTTTCGGTATTGGTGTTTCGTTTCTCCCTTTTCCCGGCTGGTTTCTCTTGTGCTGATATCTTCATTTTCTTCTCCCGAAGGGCAGGATTGCTCCAGAAACTCTATTTATATTATGGCATATTATTTGTTTAAAATCCCTTTTATGGGAAAATGAAGTTTTTTAAGCCCCCCGATTTTTTCCAACCCTCCTTCCTGTGCTATAATTTTTTCTGGTTTTTGTTTTTCGTTTTTTCAAATTTTATTTCCTCGAGGTGAGAAAATGGGGATACTGGTTGTGGGCTCCGTGGCGCTTGATACCGTCAAAACGCCCTTCGGGCAGGTGGAGGAGGCGCTGGGCGGCTCCGCAACCTATTTTTCCACATCGGCAAGCTATTTCACCGACGTAAAGGTCGTGGCCGTTGTCGGAGAAGACTTCCCCGAGACGCACATAAAATTCCTTAAGACCAGAAACGTGGACCTTAAGGGGCTGATGAGGTCGCCCGGCAAGACATTCAGGTGGTCCGGCTTTTACGACTACGACCTGAACAGGGCCCATACCCTGAAGACGGAGCTTAACGTCTTCGAGAGCTTCGACCCCTTGCTGCCCGATGAATACGCCGGCTCTGATATCGTCTTTCTCGCCAACATAGACCCGGTGCTCCAGCGGAAGGTGCTTGGCCAGGTGAAGTCCCCGAGGCTGGTCGCCGCGGACACGATGAACTACTGGATAGAGAACAGGAAAGACGAGCTTCTTGAGACCCTGAAACTGGTAGACATCCTGACGATAAACGAGTCCGAGGCAAGGGAGCTTTCAGGGGAGCCGAACCTCGTGAAGGCGGCTAGAAAGATACTCTCCTTCGGCCCCAGGACCCTCGTCGTGAAGCGCGGGGAATATGGTGTGCTGATGTTCAACGACGGGCGCTTCTTCTCGGCCCCGGCCTTCCCGCTGGAGTCCGTCTTCGACCCCACCGGCGCGGGCGACACCTTCGCCGGGGGCTTCATGGGCTACCTGGCAAGCGTCATGGACTGGAGCGACCCGAACCTGAGAAAGGCCCTCGTGATGGGCAGCGTCATGGCATCGTTTGCGGTGCAGGACTTCAGCCTGGGGGGCATAAGGGGGCTCGACTACAAGGAGATAGAAGGCCGTTTTAAGGGGCTGCGGGGGGTTGCCCACTTTGAGGACCTTTAAGCTGGGCCTCTATCTGCCTTTTCTGTGAAAGCAGCCTTCCCTTTTCCGATTTTTCGGGGCCGATGACCTTGTCTTCCATCTCCTTTATCTGGGCCTCAAGCTGCTGCTTCTTGATGAAATTGAGCTGGACCCACTGCCTCTCGTCCGGGTTCAGGAACTGCTGATACTGCTGGTTTGCCTCAATAGGGCTCTTCCCGGCGCTTATGGCCCTGCTCCTGCCGTTTTCAAAGAGGACCTCTATGCGCAGCTTTATCTGCTGGAGGTCGTTTTTCATCTTCTGGTACTTGTCCTCGTCCAGCTGTATCTGGGCAAGCCTGCCGTTTATCCTGTTCAGGTCCGCATTCAAGAGTTTTTGCGACTCGGGACTTATTGAAGGTGCCTCAGGCCCCTTGCCGGGCGCGGGCTTCGTCACGGCGGGCTCCGGCGCTTCCTCGGATTTTATGGCCTCTCCCTCACTAGGGGTGTACTCCTCGATTTTTTTGATGCCGCTCAGAGGGATGCCGACCTCTCCCCCGCTGTAAAGAAAAGTTATCTCCTTGTCAGTGCGCCGATAGGAGCCGATGCCCTCTATTACCGTGCCGTTTTTCAGATATATCCGGTAAGCCGCATCCGCGGGCGCAGGGCGGAACGAAAGCAGGAAAGCCGCAAAACAAAGGCAAAGGAAAAAAACCTTCGTTTTCATGCCACATTTTAGCATATTTCAATGACTGCCGTCTTCGCTGTCCTCCGCCAAAACCTTCTTTATCTCCTGTGCAAGCTTCATGTCTATGCCTTTCACTCCGGCCAGCTCTTCCACCGGGGCGTTGCGTATGGCCTCAAGCCCGCCAAAGCGTCTCAAAAGCTCAAGCCTCTTCTGCCTGCCTATGCCCTTCACGTTCTCAAGCGGGGAGGACAGCATGCTCTTCCCCCGGAGTTTTTTATGGTACGCAATTGCAAAACGGTGCACCTCGTCCCTTATCCTTTTTAGCAGAAGCGACGACGGGCTGCCGTCCTCCAGACCGGCAGGAACGTCCGAATGCACGGTAAAGACCCTGTCCGGGTCTTTTGCCAGCGCGATTATTTCCGGCGGGTCCTCCACGCGGCCAAGCGCCCTCCTGGCCGCCTCAAGCTGGCCCTTTCCACCGTCTATAAGTATCAGGTCCGGCCTGTCCGGACCTGAAAAATCCGAGAGCACCCTGCCCACGCTCTCTTCCATCATGGCGTAGTCGTCCATCTTTTCCCGGGTTTCCCTTATCTGGAGGTGGCGGTAAAACTCCTTCCTGAAACCCCCTTCGGCCCAGTAGATAAAGGCCCCCACGGACTGCGCCCCCTGCATGGTGGATATGTCGAACGCCCCGATGCTCTCCGGCGTCCTGTCCAGCGAAAGCCGCCCCTTTATCTCCTCAAGGGTCTTTCTTTCAGGGGAGGCCTTGCGGACGTGCATCAGCTCGGCGGCGTTTTTTTCGGCCATCTCCAGAAGCTCGTATTTCTTTCCCCTGCGGGGGGTTATTATCAGGACTTTTTTCTTCTTTCTCCCGGAGAGCCACTGGGCAAGCTGGGCGGAGTCCGCGGGCCTGGTCCTTGCAACTATCTCATCCGGGGGGATTATCTCCCTGGCATAGAACATCTCGATGAAGCTGCCTGTAAGCTCTTCGGGCGGCATCCCGGCGAGGTTTTTTTTGAGGTAAAACCCCTTTGCCCCTATCATCAGCCCGCCCCGGATGAAAAAGACCTGAAAGGCGCAGTTGCCGTCGTCCTTCACATAGCCCACAACATCCATATCCCCAAGCTCCGGCGAGATTACCTTCTGCTGCTCAAGCGCCCTTTTCAGGGCCTCTATCTTGTCGCGGAGCTTTGCCGCCTCCTCATACATCTGCACGTCTGAAAGCTGGTGCATCCGGCGCTCAAGCTCCTCCACAAGCTCGCTTTTGCGCCCCTTCAAAAAGAGTTTTACCTCTTCCACGGCCTTCATGTATTCCTCTTTTGTCACGCGGCCGTCGCAAGGCGCCGGGCACCTGCCCATCTGGTACTGGATGCAGGGCCTCGTTTGCTTGTCCAGCCTGTAACGGCAGGGCCTGATGCCAAAATGCCTGCGGATGAAGGCCAGGGTCTCCCACATGGCCCCGGCAGGCACAAAAGGGCCAAAGTAGACGGAGCCGTCGTGGACAATCCGCCTTACCACCTCAAGCCTCGGCCATTCCTCGTTCACGGTGAGCTTTATGTAAGGATAATTCTTGTCGTCCCGGAGTATCACATTGAAGTTGGGCCTGTGCTGCTTTATCAGGTTTGCTTCGAGGGCCAGGGCCTCAAGCTCCGAGTCCGTCACGATGTAAGAGAAGTCCCGCACCCTCCGCACCATGCCCCGCTTGCGCTCGTCCAGGGCGGCGCTCTTCTGGAAATAGCTCCTGAGCCTGCTGCGGAGGTTTTTCGCCTTGCCTACGTAGAGGACCCTTTCCTTTTCGTCCTTGAATATGTAGACGCCGCTTTGCCGGGGGACATTGGAGAGTTTTTCTTCGAAGGACATTTTTTTGCTGGTTTTTTTAAGGCATAATCAACTTAGCTTATCCTCACTACGTCCGCGCCGACTGCGCGCAGCTTGTCTTCCATCCGCTCGTAGCCCCTGTCCAGGTGATAGAGCCTGTGGATGACAGTCTGCCCCTCCGCCGCAAGGGCCGCCAGCACAAGCGAGGCGCTTGCCCTCAGGTCGGTGGCCATGACCTCCGCCCCCTTGAGCCCCTCCATCCCGTTGATGGTCGCAAGCCCTCCCTTCAGGTTTATGTCCGCGCCCATCCTCTTTAGCTCCGGCACGTGCATGAAGCGGTTCTCGAAGACGGTCTCGTTTATTATGCTTGTGCCCCTGGCTATGGACATGAGGGCCATGAACTGCGCCTGCACGTCAGTGGGGAAGCCCGGATACGGCATCGTTGTTATGTTCACGGCCTTTGGCCGCCCTGTCCCCCTCACCCTCAGAAAACCCTCCGGCGTCCTGGCCACCTCGGCCCCCGTCTCGCGCAGCTTTATCGAGACCGCGTCCATGTGGTCCGGCCGGACGTTCCTGATGAGCAGGTCGCCCTGTGTGATGGCCGCGGCAACCGCGAATGTGGCCGCCTCTATCCTGTCAGGTATCACGTCGTAGCTGTAAGGCTTCAGCTCGTCGACGCCCTCTATCTCTATAAGGCTCCCGCCCGCGCCCTCTATTCTGGCACCCATGCTTATGAGGGCGTTTGCCAGGTCCACCACCTCCGGTTCCCGCGCGGCGTTCTCCAGGACGGTAGTCCCTTTTGCGAGCGCGGCGGCCATCATCAGGTTTTCGGTGCCCGTCACGGTCGGGATATCGAAATAAAGGGACGCGCCATTGAGCCGGCCGGCCTCCGCTATGACGTAGCCTTCTTCAAGCTGTATCCTCGCGCCCATCTTTTCAAGCCCAACCAGATGCAGGTTGATGGGCCTTGCCCCTATGGCGCAGCCGCCTGGCAGCGACACCCTTGCCCTTCCGTATCTTGCGACCAGGGGGCCCAGCACAAGCACGGAGGCGCGCATCGTCTTGACAAGCTCGTACGGGGCGGCAAAGTTCCCTATCCCTGCCGTGTTTATCTCCGCGCGGGCGTCTTCAAAGGTGAAGCCCGCGCCCATGTTCCCGATGAGGGAGCCAAATGTCTTTACGTCACGGAGCGCGGGGACCCCTCTCAGGACGCTGGCGCCGCCGGCCAGCAGGGCGGCCGCAAGCAGGGGCAGCGAAGCGTTCTTCGAGCCGCTTACGACCACCTCGCCCTTGAGCGGGGCGCCGCCTTTAATGAGCAATTTTTCCATATATTTAGAATAACATATGGGGGCTTCAGGGATGGAACGGCGCCAGCTATTGAAAGATGTATAAGTAATGTCCTATCAGCTCAATTCCCCTCACCAAAACCCTCCCAACGGGAGAGAGAGGAGCGGAGGGTGAGGGAATTCAAGACATTAATTATGCTGGAATCAATAATTTTTGTTCATATTGTATTCACAGTGCCCGTTATAAAATTCTGGATGGGAATGAACAGGCGCATATCGGCACCCGCCATAAAGAGGGCGTCCGCCGGATTCCAAGAGCGGGCCGCAAGCCAGTCCAGGCCCATGCTTGCGGCAGAAGGGCTGGCGCTTGTGCTCGTTATTGGAATTGTGGACTATCTTACCGGGTACCATGTCCATGTGACCCTTTTTTACCTGGTCCCCGTATGCTTTTCCGCCTGGTTCATGGGCGGGGGGGCGGGGACCCTGTTTTCCATGCTGAGTGTCTTTTCCATAATACTGGCGGACAAGATATCCGGAAAGATATACCTGGACCTGCCGGTGGAGGGCTGGAACGCGCTCGTGCACCTGGGGTTTTTCGCAACTGTCTCTTTGCTGGTGTCAAAACTGAAGCAGAACTTCGCGGAACGGGAAGAGCTGGTGTGCAGCCTCCAGGAGGCGCTTGACGAGGTAAAGAAGCTGAGCGGATTTCTGCCGATATGCTCCCACTGCAAGAAGATACGGGACGACATGGGCTACTGGACCCAGCTTGAGAAATACATCAGCGAGCGCTCGGAGGCCCAGTTCACCCACGGCATCTGCCCGGACTGCCTGAAAAAGCTCTATCCCGATGTGCATATCGAGCACATTAAAGAGTGCGGCCCCGAGGCGGCAAAAAAACCCGCGGGCAAACCCTGAGGGCCATTGCAGGATTGCGCACACAAGATGAAATTTCCCTTAATAGGGAAGCCAGTCGATAATGCTTATATGGAAAGCTTCAATGGCAGATTCAGGGACGAATGCCAGGGATTAATTACAGCTTTATCATCGGCAAAGGGTTAAAGGGATGAGTTTTAAATTGCCGAATAGTCAGGGTCGTTAACAGTTTATGAAAGCCAGCATTTGGAAACCTTGACTTGACCTCACTAATAAAGGCCGATGGCAACCCGAATTTTATTCTTCCCATCGAGATATCAACCCAATCAGCTCTTCTAAAAGGTTCTACTAACCAACCTGGATTGGCTTTATATTTGCTGAGCTTATGATGGTTTTCAATCATGTTTTCGATCTCTTCGCTCAAATTCTCTTTATCTATTTTGCTCAAATATTCACGCACAAGTTGTTTTGATGGTTCGATGTAGTCATAAGTTTTGTTCGCCCAGATGCCTAAATCATGAAATGCCGCTGCAATTGAAACTTTGAGAACTATTCCCTCTGAATTTTCCTTGCAGAATGCCAGGCAGAAATTAAAAACCCTATAACAGTGATTCTTGTACGAATTAAAATCAATACCAAGAGATAGACGTTGACTTTCAAGAATTTTATCCAAGGTGTAATTTTCCTGAAGTATTCTCATATCATGATTTTGCACCAAATCTCACCTTGTGCGCAATCCGGGGCCATTTCCCGAGCGGGCACCAATCTGATAAAATTCCTGAAGGGCCCCGGAAAGCTTTTTTTATAAGAAATGCTGATTAAATATCTCCTCTATTTCCTCATCGGCGGCAGCGTCATAAGCGTCGTCACTTACTTCGCAAGCCATGCGAGGGGGCTTGTGGCGGCCTTCCTGGCGAACATGCCCCTGATGACGCTGATAACCTTTCTGACCATCTATTACGAGACGGGGCCAGGGCCGGTGGTCATTTACGCCAAGGGGCTTGTCCTGATGCTGGTTCCCTGGCTGGCCTACATCTTCGCCGTTATCTTTCTGACGCCCCGGGCCGGCGTCGTCGCGTCTCTCCTGACAGGCCTCGTGCTGTATTTCGCCCTGGCCCTTGTGATTATCCTTTTCAAAAGGTTTTTTTTCTAAGACCCTCAAAAAGACCGGGCAGCTGGATTATTGCACCTGACAAAAATTATAATACCGCCGGACCCCGAGATGACAGAGAGAGCCCCTTCCGCGCGGATAGAGAGCATAGACCTTTTCAGGGTGATAGCCTGCCTGGCGATAATAGCCATACATACCCAGCCCTTTGCCCTGGGCCATTTCGGATATTCCGCCTACTCTGACAACAGGTTCCTGAGCGCCGGTAATCTGGAGCTTATAGCCGTACTGATAAACCAGGGGGCAAGGTTTGCCGTGCCTTTCTTTTTTCTGGCCGCCGGTTATTTTTTTGGGAAAAAGGTCCTTTCGGGAGTGGCCCCCTGGAAACTTTTCGCGGGATATTCAAAAAAGCTGCTCCTGATATTTTTTTTCTGGTCCCTCGTCTATATGCTCCTGCCGGCCGAACCGGGGGCACTGGGGCGGTACGGGTATGTTTCGCTTCTCAGAATGAAATTTGAATGGGCATTTTCAAACCCCGCCACCTTCATGCTGGAGGGGTTCAAGCCGCATCTCTGGTTTTTAATGTCTCTGATAACGGCCTTTGGCATCTTGGCTGCGCTCCTGTCCCGGGGGCTTGCAAAGGCCGCCCTTCCTTTATCGGCCGCCCTTTATGTTTTCGGGCTGCTCGCGGGCTCCTACGCCTCAACTCCAATCGGCATCCGCGTCCCGTTCAACACCAGAAACGGGCCTTTTTTCAGCACGCTTTTCGTGGCAGCCGGTTTCCATCTCGCTTCAGGCAAAGTGAAGCCAAAGTTTTTATGGGCGGCGGCGCTGGCGTCTGCGGGCGTTGCAATTCACATGACGGAGGCGTTCATCCTTTGGAAGTCCTTTGGCATCGACCCTTCCAGGCTTGATTACCTTGCCGGGACCGTCCCGTTTGCAGCGGGGCTGATGATGATGCTCCTTTCGAAGCGGGACTTCGGCGGTAAATGGCAAGTCCGCAAGCTTGCAAGATTCACGTTGGGCATTTATGTCTCCCAGTATATTTTTATCGACATCTTTACGCCGTTAACCACCCGTTTCGAAAGCGTTTACTGGGAGATGGCCTTCCCTTTTCTGGTATTTTTCTGCTCGCTGCTGCTGGTGTTTTTCCTGTCCTCGAACCGTTTCACCCGTCGCATAGCGGCTTAGGAAAACTCATAACACAAGGACTTTTCCCGGGCGCGCCAAAAAAAAGGCCGTCCGGGCAGAAACCCGGACGGCCTTTTGATGATCAATCCGCCGATTAGTGAAGAAGCGGAACGATAAGGAGCGCGACGATGTTTATGACCTTTATCATCGGGTTGATGGCAGGGCCAGCGGTGTCCTTGTAAGGGTCGCCGACCGTGTCGCCCGTGACGGAGGCCTTGTGGCCCTCGCTGCCCTTCTTGTGCATTACGCCTTTGTCGTCGGTAACGCCGTCCTCAAAGGACTTCTTCGCATTGTCCCAGGCGCCGCCGCCGGAGGTCATTGCGATGGCCTGGAAGAGGCCGGTGAGGATTGCGCCGATGAGGAGGCCGCCGAGCGCCACCGGGCCGAGCGCGAACCCGACGATAACCGGGGCCGCAACGGGGATAAGGGCCGGCAGCATCATCTCCCTGATGGCGGACTTGGTGACGATGTCAACGCACTTGCCGTATTCCGGCTTTCCGGTGCCTTCCATGATGCCCTTTATCTCGCGGAACTGCCTGCGCACTTCCTGAACGACGCCGCCAGCAGCCCTGCCGACCGCAAGCATAAGCCTGCCGCCAAAGTAGTACGGGATGAGACCGCCGATGAAAAGACCCGCTATAACGTGGGGGTCAGAGAGCTGGAAGCTCACGTCGGTCAACCTCTCGGCAAGGGTCCTCGAATACTCGGCAAAGAGGACAAGGGCCGCAAGGGCCGCGGAGCCGATTGCGTATCCCTTCGTAACGGCCTTGGTGGTGTTGCCGACCGCGTCCAGGGGGTCCGTGACGTCCCTGACCTCGGAGGGGAGTTCCGCCATCTCGGCGATACCGCCCGCGTTGTCCGTGATCGGGCCGTAAGAGTCGATTGCAACGACTATGCCCGTCATTGAAAGCATCGAGACAGCGGAAAGGGCTATGGCGAAAAGGCCTCCGCCGCTGTTGCCCTCAAACCCTCCGCCCAGCGCGAATGCGCCCATGATGGCGCCGACGATGACGATGGCGGGAAGGGCGGTGGCCTCCATGCTCATGGCGAGGCCCGCGATTACGTTCGTGCCGTGGCCGGTGAGGCTGGCCTTGGCTATGACTTTAACCGGCCTGTATTCCTTGGCAGTATAGTACTCCGTTATCCAGACGATAAGGCCGGTGAGCAGAAGGCCTATCAGGGCGGTGCCGAATATGCCCATCTGGCTGAACGTCTGCTGGTCCTGCGGGAGTATGCCGACGAACCAGCCCGATATAAGGTAGAACGCCACGGCGGCAAGTATGCCCGAAACCGCGAGGCCCTTGTAAAGGGCGCCCATTATGTACTGCTTTGCGCCGAGGCGGACAAAGAACGTGCCGACGATTGAGGCTATGATGGAGACGCCGCCAAGAAGGAGCGGGAACTCCACCCAGGGGCTGCTTGCGCCAAACACGGTCTTGGCCAGGAGCATTGCCGCAACGAGCGTGACCGTGTAGGTCTCGTACAGGTCCGCGGCCATGCCCGCGCAGTCGCCGACGTTGTCGCCGACGTTGTCAGCTATAACGGCGGGGTTCCTGGGGTCGTCCTCAGGAATGCCCGCTTCCACCTTGCCCACGAGGTCCGCGCCTACGTCGGCGGCCTTCGTGTAGATGCCGCCCGCAATCCTGGCGAAGACGCTCATGAGGGAGCAGCCGAAGCCCAGGCCCACGAGGGCCTGGAACGCCGTGTCACCAGCAACGCTCTTGGCTATGGTGTAATAACCGCCAAGGCCGATGATGCCGAGTCCCACGACCATGAGGCCCGTAACGGAGCCACCCTTGAAAGACAGGGTAAGCGCGTTCTGGAGGCCCTTGCTCGCGGCCTGCGCCGTCCTCACGTTGGCGCGCACCGTGACCATCATGCCGATGTATCCGGCAAGGGCGGAACCTATAGTGCCGATGAGGAAGCCTATGGCCGTCCACACGCCGAGCACCAGGTAAAGAATAATGAACATTACGACTGCAACCATTGCGACCGTTTTGTACTCGCGGGCAAGGAACGCCGTTGCGCCCTCTTTGACCGCACCGGAAATGGCCTGCATGCGCTCACTTCCGGCATCCTGCTTGCTGACCCAGGCTGCGGTCACCAAGGCGTACAGAACGCCCGCAGCACCGCACAATAAGGCAATTAACACTATGCTGCTCATTTACCCTCCTCCTGAGATTTTGATAAAAAAATTCGAGATTCCATGAATCCTCTTCCTATTAAGAACTGCGCTCTTTTCTGCTCCATTTATACTTTTCCTGCCGGCAGCCCTGAAGCAGCCGCCCCTCACCTGCCCTGCACAGTCCGCCCCGGACGCCGGAGCGGATCCATTATATTAAAAAACCCTGCCCCCTCGATAATGCCATCACTTCCTTTCGAGCTGCCCCCCGCATAAAGGGCCCTGTTTCTATGCCCTTCCGGACAGCTTTCCGTACACCATGGCCGTGCCGCGGTAAACCATGTGCGCCATCTTGGAGAAGGGCGCGTACGCAAACAGGAAGAAAACAAGCACAAGGTGCGTGAAATAAGTAGGGTATGCGACCGGCGCGGCATTGATAAGCCTGAATATCTCAGAGAAGAACCCGGTAAACGCCACACCCGCCACCACGAGTATAAAGAGCCAGTCGTAGTAGCTGCCGCCCCCGGCCTTCTCCTTGTTCTTTATCCTGTTGGATATGACCATCAGTATCCCGGCGATGAGGGCCAGCGCGCTCACGTTGGCAAGCCACTTCATGGGGTCGGTAAGCGGATAGGGCGACTCGCCGAAGT
Organism: Nitrospirota bacterium; assembly: GCA_021789215.1. GTDB lineage: Bacteria > Nitrospirota > Thermodesulfovibrionia > Thermodesulfovibrionales > JdFR-88 > JAJYJS01. Next base: position 167,041 of record JAJYJS010000001.1, read on the forward strand.
GGAACGGGCCGAACGCCTTTATGCCCAGAAGCTCGTAGCCGTAAAGGTAGAGGATGGCCCAGGTGGTCGTTATCGCAAGGCCCACAAAGGCGTAGAAGACGAACTTGTGGGCCTGCGCCCTGTCCTTCGTCGTCTCGCACTTCTCGAATTTCCTGTGGGCCAGGATGTCGGACAGGACGGGCGCCAGGTTCTGGAAGGGACCGCCCTTGGCCGCAATCTGCTGGGGCGTAAGCCCGCTTGAGAGGTCTTTCCAGTAGCTGCGCACGCCCATTATGAACACGGCCAGGGCAAAGGCCGCCGCCGTGCCGAAGGTGGCGTCGATGAACGGCACCGGAATCCATTTGGCATAGACTATTGAGCCGTCCTCACCCCTGGGGATGTTGCTGATGCTGGTCAGGTGGCCCAGGGAGCCCAGTATGGCAAGCAGTATCACCACCGGTATGGCCAGAAGCACGATGAGGGACTTGGGGTCCCCCGCCATCTTTGCAAGGAAGCCCGGTTTGGAGTAGCGCCTGATGCTCATCTTTCTTATCGCGTTCAGGACCTCTCCGGGTTTGGCCCCGCGCGGACAGTAGGCCGTGCAGTCGCTGCACTGGTGGCAGAGCCAAATGTCGGGGTTGCCAAAGAGCTGCTCCTTGAGCCCCCACTGCGCCTGTATCATCTCTTTTCTCGGGAAGGGGTTTGCGTCAGGCGTCATGTTGCAGACCACCGAGCATGTGGCGCACTGGTAGCATTTTTTGAGTGACTCGCCGCCCGAGCTTATCACGTCCTTGACAAACCCGAGGTCGGGGTTCAACGTCCTTGCGCTCATTTATATATCCTCCTTCACTAAACTTTTTACTAGAAGCCCTTGAACGGGTTCGGGCCGAGTTCGTCTTCTATCTTCTTCACGAACTGCTCTATCATATCGGGCAGCTTCGTATAATCGTCTATGCCCACCTGGAGCATCTGGCACCTCTCGGCCTCCAGCTGAAGCCTGTCCAGCGTCTCCTGCACCTTGCTGAAGCGGTAGCTGGCAAGCTCGCTGCCCTTTACGAAGTGGCACTGGTAGTCCTCGCCGAACTTGCAGCCCAAAAGCAGCAGTCCGTCTATGCCCCTGGAGAACGCGTCCGCGACCCAGACCAGGTTCGTGGAACCCAGGCACCTTACGGGGATGACCCTTACGGCCGGGTTCAGCTTCTGCTGCCGCCTGATGCCGATGGTGTCCAGGGCCGGATAGGCGTCGTTCTCGCAGGCAAGGCAGATTACCCTCAGGCCTTCCTCCGGGACGTCGATGGACTTTATCATCGAGCCTATCATGTCCACATGGTAGTCCTTGAAGGAGACGATCCTCTCAGGGCAGGCGCCCATGCAGGTGCCGCACCTTCTGCAACGGTTTATCTTGTAGAACGGCGTGCCCTTGGCGTCCTCGTCAATCGCGCCGAAGGGGCACTCCTCGGTGCACCTCTTGCAGGACGTGCACCTTGTGAGCATCGGGTCGGGGTAGGTTATGTCCCACGCCCTTGGATGCACGGCTATGCCCTTTGCCACGTGCTCTATGGCCTGCACCGCCTTGAGCGCCGCGCCCGCCGCGTCCACGGCCGCCTCGGCCATGTTCATCGGCTGCCTTACGCAGCCCGCCGCGTATATGCCCGTCCTCCTGGTCTCGTACTGGAAGCACAGGAAGTTGGAGTCGGCAAAACCGAACCCGCCTTCAAGCGGGGGTATCTCCGGCCCCTGGCGGTAGCCAAGGTTGAGTATGAACTGGGGCTTTGGCGTTTCCTCTATGTACCTGGCCTTTTCCGCATCGCCCTTGCCCGCTGCCTTGGTAAGGTTTTCAAGGTACGTCTGGGGCTCCGCCGTGGCAGGCACAACGCCCACGGCCAGCACCACGAGGTCCGCGTCCACCTTCACGCTTTCGCCAAGAAGGGTGTTTGCGGCCTCAACCGAAAGGTTGCCGCCGCCAGCCTCCGTGATGCCCGTGACCTCCGCCTTTGTGAGCATGATGCCCGCGTCGTTCTGCATGTTCTTGTAGAAAAGCTCGGTCTGGCCGGGCGTCCTTATGTCCTTGTAAAAAATCATCGCAAGCGCGTCGGGGTTGGCCTCTCTCACGTACTTGGCCTGCTTGAGCGAGGTGCCGCAGCAGAAGTGGGAGCAGTAGGGGAGGTGTTCCGGGTCCCTGGAGCCCGCGCACTGGATGAAGGCGGCCTTCTTCACCTCTTTGCCGTCGGAGGGCCTCTTTATCCTGCCCTTTTTGGCCATCTCCTCGAACTCTATGCTCGTCACGACGTTCGGGAGCCCGTAGCCCAGATGGGTGAGCTTCGTGGCGTCGTAGGGCTTCCAGCCCGCGGCAAGCACTATCGCTCCGGCCTTTATGGTCTCCTCTCCGTTTGCCGTCTTGAGGGTGGCATCGTAGAGGCCGGGCTGGCCGTCCGTCTTTTCTATCGTCGTGGAGGTATAGACCTTGATTTTGGGGTTTTTCTCCACTTCCTTTATCAGGGCGAAAACCGGGGGCTCCTCGATCTTCTCATAAGGGTAAGAGCCGGGCATCGCCTTGTGGAGCTTTGCGCCCCAGCCGCCAAGCTGCGCCTCTTTCTCTATGAGGGCCACGTCGTAGCCCGCCTTTGCCGCCTCAAGCGCCGCGGTGAGGCCAGACATCCCGCCGCCCACCACCATGACTGTCTTGTTGAGGTTTTCGAGTATTCCCGGCTCCGGCAGGTCGCCCTTCTGCATCTTTATGATGCCCATGCCCACGTAGTCCGCGGCAAGGGCGTCGGTCGCCTCGGTCTGAGGGGGCTGGCTCCACGCCACAAGCTCCCTTATGTTTGTCCTCACGGTTATGCAGCCGGGGAAATCGAACTCCTCGTACTTGGTCCTCTGCGAGCAGGCAACGATGTTCACCGTGTTCACGCCCTCGGCCTGCATGTCGTTCTTTATCATCTGGATGCCGTCGGGGCTGCACAATATGTCGTGCGTCTTCATCTGGTCCTTGGCATACCTGGTGTTGGAGGCCGCCCCCTCGATTACCTTGTCTATGTTGAGGGCCTCTCCTATGCCGCACCCCTTGCAGATATATACGCCGTATTTCTTTTCCATTATTTCGCACCTCCTGCCAGAACGCTCTGAATGGATTTAAGCGCCACCCCTGTTGCGTCCTGCATGGACTTGGCAACGTCCACGGGGCTCTTCGCGGAGCCCACGGCGTAGATGCCTGGTTTAAGGGAGGACGGCACTATCAACCCCTCGTCCGTGTATGTAATGCCCAGCTGGACCGGCTTGGTCCTCGTGGAAGGCTCCATCCCGGAGGCGAGCACCACCATGTCGAAGGTCTGCTCCACCTTCTTGCCGGAAAGGATGTCCTCGAGGACGACCTTTACGTCGCCGCCCGCAGCCTGCTCGACCCTCGCGACCTTGCCCTTGGTGAGCTTGACGCCCTCCATGTCTCTGACCTTCCAGTAGAATTTCTCGTACTTGCCGGGCGTCCTTATGTCTATGTAGAAGATGTCCGCGGTGGCATCCGGGTACTGCTCCTTGAGATATGTTGTCTGCTTGAGCGAGGCCATGCAGCAGATGTAGGAGCAGTAAGGCAAGTGGTTTTCGTCCCTGGAGCCGGCGCACTGCACGAAGGCGACCTTTTTGGCCTCCTTGCCGTCCGAGGGGCGGAGTATCTTGCCGCCCGTGGGGCCGTTGGGCGCCGCGAGCCTCTCCATCATCATGTTGTTGATGACGTTTTTGACCTTGCCGAACCCCAGGTTGTCCGCCCTGGCTATCTCATAAGGGTTCCAGCCGGTCGCCATGACTATGGCCGAGGCCGAGACGTTCACGGTCTCCCCTTTCATGCCCAGGTCGACGGCCCCGTACTTGCAGGCCTCCTGGCACTTCTTTCCGCAGTCGCCCTTGCAGGCCTTCGAGTCGATGACGTACTGCTGCGGGAAGGCCTGGTCAAACGGCAGGTAAGCCGCCTTGGTCCTGCTCATCCCGAAGTTGAAGTCGTCGGGCTTTTCCGCGGGGCACGCCTGCGCGCACGCGTCGCACGCCACGCACCTGTCGTTCACGTAGCGGGGGTTGACCTTGATGGAGACGTCGAAGGAGCCGCCCTTTGCGGATATCTTCTCCACCTCGGCCAGCGTGTAGAACCTGACCCTGGGGTTCTCCTTTATCCTGCGGTAATTTATCTCCAGGCCGCACAGCGGGGGGCAGAGCTTCGGGAAATACTTGTTGAGCTGCGCCACCCTTCCGCCCAGATAAGGGTTCTTCTCCACGACGCACACATCGTAACCCGCTTCGGCCGCCTCCACGGCAACCGTGAGCCCGCTTATGCCGCCGCCTATTACAAGGATGCACTCTTGAGCCATCTAAAACCTCCTTAAAGGCTGTTCGGTTTTAACCATTCCCCATTTATATAAACCCCCTTTATAGGGGCCATTAATGATTTCTCTTTAACAGGAAAATATAACAAATATATGAGTCCGAATGGAAATAGCAATATTTAATAACGTTATAAAGGGGGGCGCGGAGGCGCCCCCCTTTTTTTGTTCACACCCGGCAGCCTGCTGCTGCCGCAAGTCTGACCAGTTAAACACCGGTTTTAATCAACCAGCGATACGTAATCCCTCTTGAAGACGCTCCACTGGCCGGTCTTCGGGTCGTACTTGGAATTGACGAAGCACTTCCAGTTCTTGTCGTCAATGGCAAGGTAGTCGCCCCTGTAGTAGTAACCGGGATACCTGGACTCCTCCCTGAAGAGGATGTGCCTGGCATGGGTCTCGATGGCCCATATCCTGTGGTAGTTCTCCCATGCCCTGAGCAGCTCGTGGAGGTCCTTGGCCGCCGTCCTGGAGGCGTCCTCCTTGAGCATGGCAAGCTGCTTGAGGCCTTCCTCAAGAAGGGTCTTGCTCGTCATGTACCAGGTGGAGATGCCGCCGAAGTATTCGTCGGCTATCTTCTGGAGCCTGGCCTGCACCATCCTCGGCCTGATGTAGTAGGGGTTTATCTCGGGTGCGGTCGAGTGGTTTTTGTATTTCTCGTACAGCTCGAAAGGCAGGTACATCTCGGCGGTTATCTCGTCCGCGGGCTTGCTGATGGTGGGCTTGAAGTCCTTGTGGTCGAGGACGAACGCCACGGCGGACTTGCCGGCTATACGGCCCTCAGCATGCGAGCCGGAGGAAAACTTGTGGCCGGATGCGCCGCAGATGTCGCCCATCATGAAGAGACCCGTGACGGTTGACATCCTGTTGTAGCCCCAGTGCCAGTCGGCGGGTGCGCCCAGGTCGTCCGGGCCGCTTACCCAGAAGCCCGCGCAGCCGGCGTGGGAACCCAGGAGATAAGGCTCCGTGGGCATGATCTCGGACGGGCTCTTGTCGGGCTCGATGTCCATGCCGGCCCACACGCCCGCCTGGCCGATGCACATGTCAAGGAAGTCTTCCCAGGCCTCGGCCTCGAGGTGCTTTATCTGCTTTGCGTCCATGGTCTTTGCAAGCTCGGCCATGGCCTTGTCCGTGTTCATGAGGATCGGGCCCTTGCCCTTCTTCATGTCCATCATCATCATGTGGTTACGTATGCAGGTGCCCAGCTTTTCGGCATAGGGGCTGTAGAGCTTCTTGGACTCCTCGAAGTTCTCGCCCGCGCAGTAGTCCTCGCCGTAGGCGTTGGTGGCCTTCGCCTTGAAGAAGAGGAACCATGCGCCGACAGGGCCGTAGCCGTCCTTGAACCTGGCGGGCACGAACCTGTTTTCCATCATGGTCATCTCGGCGCCGACCATCGCGCCGGTGGCATAGCCCGAGCCGGAGTTCCATACGGGGTACCACGCCCTGCCCTGGCCCTCGGCGACCGAACGCGGCCTGAAGACGTTGACCGCGCCGCCGCAGCCGGAGAGGATCGCGTTGGCCTTGAAGAGGTACACCTTGTTCTCCCTGACGCTGAAGCCGATGGCGCCGGCTATCCTGTTGTCTTCCTTCTCGTCGAGGATGTACTTGGTCACGAACACCCTTTCATAGATGTTCTCAAGCCCGAGGGCCTTCTTCGCGGCTTCCGCCACGATGACCTTGTAGGACTCGCCGTTTATCATTATCTGCCATTTGCCCGACCTGACCGGCTTGCCGCCGTCCTTGAGCTTCTTGCCGCCAGCCGCGCCGTCCAGGGTATGGCCGGACTCGTCCTTCTTCCATATGGGGAGGCCCCACTCCTCGAAGTGCTCGACGGTGTCGTCGACGTGTCTTCCGAGGTCATAAACGATGTCTTCCCTGATGATGCCCATCAGGTCGCCTTTGACATACCTTACGTAGTCGGCCGGGTCGTTCTCGCCCATGTAGGTGTTGATGGCCGAAAGACCCATCGCGACGGCGCCGGAACGGTCCATGGCGGCCTTGTCAACGAGGGTTATCTTCAGCTTGCCTTTTCCGGCCTTCTCCGCGGCCTGCGCCCACCTTACAGCCTCGAAAGCCGCGCCGCAGGCGGACATGCCGCCGCCCACGATGAGGATATCGGACTCAATGGTGACGACTTCAGGCCTCTGACAATATGAAAACGTACAGGTTTCTTTTTCCATTGGTTATTGGCCTCCTTTCCTACTTCTTTATTATGGGCATGGCTTTGCCCGCACCGTGATGGGTGAAGTAGCCAGGCTTCTTGACGTTGTTGATGTCGGCATCAGGCTCGCCCTTGTAAGGGTCGACGGAACCCTCGGGGGTAGTCCTGATGGGGAACTTGAACCTCTTGAGCTTCCCGTTGCGGAACTTGACCGTCCACATGATGGAGTCGGAACCCCTCATCGGGATAACGCTGCCACCAAGCGGGACGAAGTCGGCATAACCCCTGACTTCGATTGCCTGCTGGGGGCATATCTTGACGCAGTTGTAGCACTCCCAGCACTGGTCGGGCTCCTGATTGAACGCTTTCATCTTGTCCCTGTCCAGCTTCATGAGGTCGTTGGGGCAGATGTACTGGCAGGCGGTCTTGTCCTGCGCCTTGCAGCCATCGCATTTCTCTGTGATTACAAAACTAGGCATAAATGGACCTCCTTCTTAATATATTCCCGCCCATGGCGGGAAGAAAAAATTAAAAATCAGGCGAAAAACGGTAAAACGCCACCCCCTTTCTACCCTTCTGAGTACTTGTGAGTCTTTATCTCCACCTTTTCTGTGAGACCGGCATAGTATTCGCGGAGTATCTTGAGGACCTCGGGCCTGCTGAAGTGGTCCGGGACATCCTCGCCCTCGGAAAGCATCTTCCTGAGCTTGGTGCCGCTCAGTATGAGCCTGTCTTCCTTGCCGTGCGGGCAGGTCCTCATCGAGGCCATGCCGTCGCACTTGTGGCAGTAGAACGTCCAGTCTATCTTGAGGGGCTTCGTCTCAAGCGCCCCGGCGGGTATCTGGTCGAATATCTTCTGCGCGTCGAACGGCCCGTAGTAGTCGCCAACGCCCGCGTGGTCCCTGCCCACGATGAGGTGGCTGCAACCGTAGTTCTGCCTGAAGAGCGCGTGCAGCAGCGCCTCCCTGGGGCCCGCGTACCTCATGTCGAGCGGATAGCCGCCGACGGCTATGGTGTCCTTCACATAGTATTTCTCTATCAGGGTGTCAATGGCCTTCTGCCTGGTGTCGGACGGTATGTCGCCCGGTTTCAGCTTGCCAAGCAGCATGTGGATGAAGACGCCGTCGCAGGTCTCGATGCCTATCTTGGTGAGGTACTCGTGGGAGCGGTGCATGGGGTTCCTGGTCTGGAACGCCGCGACCGTGGACCAGCCCTTCTCCTCGAATATCTTCCTGCTCTCGGAGGGCCTTATGTAGATGGTCGGGTATTCCCTGGGGAAAGACCCTTCGCTCAGGACCTTTACGGGGCCGGCCAGGTTGACCTCAGGCTGTTTCATGACCATCGCGACGCCGGGGTGCTCCATGTCGGTGGTGCCGAAAACGCTCTTGCACTCGAATTCCTTGTCGATGGTGTACTTCTCGGTTATCTTCATGGTGGCCATGGTCTCGCCGGTCTCCTCGGAGACAAGCGCCACTTCCTCGCCGGTCTTGAGGCTGTCGGCCTGCCCCTTGGTGGTGGAGACCGTTATCGGAATCGGCCAGAACGTGCCGTCGGCCATCGTGAAGTTCTTGCAGACGCCTTCCCAGTCCGCCTTCGTCATGAAGCCCGTAAGCGGGGTGAAGCCGCCAATGCCCATCATTATCAGGTCGCCCGTCTCGCGGGAGCTTATCCTGACCTGATTGAGGGTTTTCGCTTTTTTCTTTTCCTCTTCCAGCGCTGCGCCGGTCAGAAGAAGCGGTTTAAGCTTCTTCTCTTTGCCATGCGGGTTTACCAGTGCCATTTGACAAAAACCTCCTTATTTTATTTTTTCTATCTCTGCGGTGATCTTGCCGAATATATCGTCTATGCTGCCGGTGCCCGGTATCCTCCTGACGATGCCCTTTCCGGAGTAGTAGCCGATGAGCGGCGCCGTCTGGGACTCGTACACCTGGAGCCTCTTGCGGATGGTCTCTTCCCTGTCGTCATCCCTCTGGTAGAGCTCGCCGCCGCACTTGTCGCACTTGCCCCCGGTCTTTGACGGGGAGAAATGGACGTTGTACATCTGGCCGCAGGAGCGGCAGGTCCTCCTGCCAGTGAGCCTCTTCATGAGGTCCTCGAAGGGGACATCCACGCTGACCGCGAGCTGGAGCGGCATGTTTATCTTGGAGAGCATCCCGTCCAAGGCCTCGGCCTGCGCCGTGTTGCGCGGAAAGCCGTCCAGTATGAAGCCCTTCCCGCAGTCGCCCTGCTTGAGCCTCTCCTCGACGAGCCCGAGGACGACCTTGTCCGGCACCAGCTCCCCTTTATCCATGTAGCTTTTCGCTTCCTTGCCAAGCGGAGTGCCTTCCGCCACCGACTGCCTCAGGATATCGCCTGTCGATATCTGAGGGATCTTGTATTTCTCGATAAGTTTCTTTGCCTGGGTTCCTTTTCCGGCCCCGGGCGCACCAAGCATGACAATCCTCATAAGACCCCCTTTAAAAGTGCCTTTTTGAATTATGGGTGACCCAAAGCATAATATTAGTAGCGAAATATCCGATTTATCAAGTTAAAATATAAAATCTAAAGATTAATTTTTCTTATAATCTCCATTATGGGTTCGTGCCCGATTCACATTTTTTTATCTTTCTTTTTTCAGAAATCCGCTTAAAAGGGCGAGCGCCCTGGCGCGGTGGCTCATGGAATCCTTTTCGCCGGGGGCCATCTGGGCAAAGGTCCTGCCGTGGCCGCGCGGGTAGAAGACAGGGTCGTAGCCAAAGCCCGATTCCCCCTTGGGGGCCTCTCCGATTGCGCCCTCGACGGTGCCGTCAAAGGTCCCCACTATCCGCCCGCCGGGGGCGGCAAGCGCGATGACGGCATGGAACCGGGCGGTCCTCTTGTCAGGGGGGACGCCCTTCAGTTCCTCAAGGAGTTTTGCAAGGTTCCGCTTGTCGTCCGGTTCCGCGCCGGCGTACCTGGCAGAGTAAACGCCGGGGGCCCCGTTCAGGGCGTCCACTTCGAGCCCCGAGTCGTCGGCCAGCGCGTAACGGCCCGTGTACCCGGCCACCGCGGACGCCTTCAGCCTGGCGTTTTCCTCAAACGTGCTGCCCGTCTCTTCGACCTCCGGGCAGCCAGGAAAGGCATCGAGGCCAAGGAGCCTGACCCCCGAACCCTTCAGTATGCGCTCCAGCTCGGCCAGCTTCTTCGTGTTCCTGGTGGCGGCGACTATTTCTTTTATTTCCACGGGTGTATAGGATACCGGATATGCCCCCCTTTTGGCAATTTTTTTCTTTTAAAACAACAGGGTTGCGGGCCTCCCCGACCGACGGCAGGGATTTCGTTGACACCCCCCGCGACAGGTGTTAGAGTGGAAAAGAACATGCTTATAGCCATTAATATAGGAAACAGCTCGATTAATATGGGTTTTTTTGAAGGGGAAGAGCCCTTTGTCCTCCAGCTGCCCACACACCCCCTGAGGGGCGTCCAGGACTACCTGGGAGAGATCGAGAAAGGCCTTGAAAAATATGGCTTTACGGACAGGCCTGGCGCGGCCGTGCTCTGTTCCGTGGTGCCCACGCACACCGGGACGTTCGAGGAGGCCCTTGGCCTCATCGTGGGCGCGAGGAAAAAGCCGCTTGTAATCGGTTACCGCTCCACGCGGGACATGAAATTTGCCGTCGAGACCCCCGGAGACCTGGGGGCGGACAGGATAGCGGCGGCCTACGGGGCGTGGAAGCTCTATGGCGGGCCGGTTGCGGTGGTGGATGCGGGCACGGCCACGACTGTCAACTTCGTGAGCTTCGACGGGGTGTTCCTTGGCGGGGCCATCCTGCCGGGCCTCACCCTGATGCGGGACTCCTTAAGCACGGGCACGGCAAAGCTGCCCATTGTGGAGCTTGAACGGGTGGAAAGGCAGAAACTGCTGAGCCCGCTTGGCACCACGACCTCGGGCTCCATACTGGCTGGCATCGTCTACGGCACCGCGGGGGCGGTCGCGAGGGTTTTGGAGGAGGCGGAGCTTGTGCGCCTGGAGAAGTCCAGGGTGGTCCTTACGGGCGGCCATGCCGATCTCCTTGCGCCGTACCTCAAGAGACTGGATTACCGGGAGCCCGCCCTTGTGCTCAAGGGCATGAGGCTCATATACCTTAACGCGTAAGAAAGCGTATATAATAAACTGTTCGGGTCTTTGCTTTTTCAGCCGCGCCCGTCCGGTCGCGGAAAAAGGAAAGATGGAGGCCTGAGATGGATTTCAAGAAGATACTTTACCCGACCGATTTCACCGATGGCTCGGCCGCGGCACGCCGGATGGCGGCGGAACTGGCAAGGAAATACGGGTCAACGCTCTATATAGTGCATGTGCTCTACGACATATCGAGGGCTACCGGGTGGTATGTGCCCCATGTCAACCTGGAAGAACTCTACAAGGACATGGAAAAGACCGCAAATATGCATATCAGGCGGGAGATGCTTGAGGACCTGAGGGATTACGGCAACATCGAGTACGCCGTCCTGCACGGGGTGCCGGCGGAGGAGATACTCCGGTTCGCGCAGGAGAAGGGGATTGACCTTATCGTAATGGGCACGCATGGCAGGAAGGGACTGGACAAGGTGCTCTTCGGCAGCACGGCGGAAAAGGTCGTCAGGGGCTCCAGGTGCCCCGTGCTGACCGTGAGGGCCCCGGAGGCGTAGGGCCGTGAAAAGGGTCTATCTCTCCGAGACCGCATTCATGGATCTGCTGCTGGGCTCCGCCGAGGTTTACAAAAAAGAATGCCTGGGCTATCTGCTTGGCTACAGCCTGGATGACCGCTTTATAGTGGAGCACGCCTTCAGCCTCCAGAGCGCCAAGCGCAGGCACAGGGCCGTCGACATGCTGAAGACCAACCACAACAAGATAACTCCCATACTGGACAAGTTCCGCCGTCTCCAGATAGTCGGAGACTTTCATTCGCACACCCAGTACGGGGAGTTCAAGGGCAGGCCCGTCCCCAGCAGGGAAGACATCCTCAGCATGAAGCCGGACAACATTTATTTCATAATAGCGATAAACAACAACTCCAAGACGATGAACTGGGGAGAAAACAGGGACGGCACCATTTCCGGCAGCATAGGAAATTATTTCTTCAAGTTGTCGGCCTATTACCTGAACGGCTCCGAGGACCCGAGAAAGGCCAGGATACATTGCCCTTTCCCCCCGGCCTTCTGAAAAAAATTGTGTTCCGGAAAAAAAACATCCCCCCTTCATCCCCTCTCCCGATGGGAGAGGGGATGGGGTGAGGGAATGATCCCGGTGAGGGAACGATTCCACGGGACGGGGCGAAGGCAGTTGAGAGTGGAAGATGAGACTTGAAGCCAGGGTGCTTATAATCGGCGGAGGCCCGGCGGGGGCAACGGCGGGCAGGGTCCTTGCCGCCTCCGGGGTGGACACCCTTATCCTGGAGAGGGACCTGGCGGGGGCAAAACCCTGCGGCGGGGGCATCCCCTCGGGGGCCTTCACGGAACTGGACCTCCCGCAGAGCATCATCAGGCGGAAGATTACACGCCTGCGGGTCTTCCCCCCAAAAAGCGCCCCTTTCCAGATAGATTTCCCCTCCGGGTTCATAGGCATCGTGGACAGAAAACACTTCGACGCCGTGCTCAGGGACATGGCCAGGGCCGAGGGCGCCGCGGTGATGCAGGGGCAATTTTCAAAATTTCTTCACAAGGACAAGGGGATAATGAAAGTTGAGGCCCTTATCGGCGGCCAGCCGGCCCAGGTGAGCGCCGAATACATAATCGCCGCGGACGGGGTGAACTCCAGGGTGAGGGCGATGCTGGGGCTTGGCAGACTGGCGGCGGTCCATACGCTTGGGGCGCGGGTGCCTGTGGAGACCGACGCGTGCGAGTTCCATTTCGGCGCGCTCGCCAGGAATGGCTACGGCTGGGTGTTCCCCTCCGCCGGGAAGGCCAGCGTCGGGCTGGGCGGGATGGACCCGGCAAGTCTCAAGGCATCTCTGGGGAGGTTTTTCGCCCTGAGGGGGCTTGAGCTTCCGGACTCCGGCGTGCGCGGATACAGGATACCCCTGTGGGAGCCGATGCCGCTTGCGAGCGGGAAAAAGGTGCTCTTCGCGGGGGACTCGGCGGGAATGGTGATGCCCTTTACCTTCGAGGGGATTTACTACGCAATGCGTTCAGGGGCGCTTGCCGCGGAGGCCCTGGCGGAGGGCAGGCCGGCGCTCTATGGAAAACTCTGGAAAAAGAGGTTTCACCTGAGATTTTTGCTTATGAAGACGCTCTGGAGCGCGTTCATGAAAGACGATGCGGGCACCGAAAGGCTGTTAGGGGTGTTCAGGGACGCCCGCATCCAGCAGAAAGGCATCAGGCTCTGGCTGGATAAGTCCCACGCGAGGGGCAGCCTTTCCAGCTTCGTGAGCGCGCTCAGGAAATACATCCTGTTTTGAAAAGATTCAGCAAGTTCCTGATTATATCAATCCTGTTTCACGTACTGGTCTTCCTGGGCTTGCTATATGTGATAAAGCACCAGAAGCCGCCCAAAAAAGAGGAGCCCTTTGTCGCACGCCTTGTAACGCCGGGGATGCTGACGCCGCCCCGTCCTGTCCCGCGCGAGACCGCGCCGCCGCCCCGAAAGACCCATGCGCAAAAAATTCCGGCGGAGCCCTACAGGAGGCTGAAACTCCCCCCGCTTACCAGGGAAGAGGAAAAAAACATGCCCCTGAACGCCACGCCCTCCGCGCCGGAAAAACCGGGGTCGAAGAGCCCGCGTCCCCTTGGGCATATTCATACCCCCGGGCACATTCGTGCCCCCAAGGCAACGACGCACGGAGGCCTGAATACGCCCAAAGGCCCAATAAGCCAAAAGCCGGGCTACGAGGGTACGAATATACCCAAGGGCACGAATGTACCCGGCGTCAACAAACAGGGGCGCAGCCGCGCCCCCAACCTCTTCCCGCAGGACGTGATAGCCAAAGAGGCGGCGAAGAGCTGGGCCAAAGACCGGACGGATGAAGGCAAAGACCCGAATTCCATCACCTTCAGCACCAGGGAATTCCGCTATTATGGCTATATGCAGAGGCTCAGGGAAAAGATAGAGGGCATCTGGGTCTATCCAAGGAGGGCGCTCGAAAAAAGGCTCACCGGAGACCTCTACATCCGCTTCACGATAAGGAAGGACGGTTCGCTCGGAGACGTGCAGATACTGAAGACCTCGGGGTACCCGATACTGGACGAGGCGGCGTTGAAGGCCCTGCACGACGCCCAGCCCTTCTGGCCCATCCCCGATGCCTGGAAGATGGACGCCTTCACCATCGAGGGGCATTTCGTTTACATGTACGAGGGGTTGTTCCTGAGGTAGGGGGGAGGCCGGCGCCGGCCTGAAAAAAATCACCGGGATGCTTTAGAATAAATGGTGGCCAGTGAGAGAATCGAACTCCCGACACGAGGATTTTCAGTCCTCTGCTCTACCTACTGAGCTAACTGGCCTGTAAGTATAAATTTTATACTTATTTTGGTTATTATTGTCAAGGACGGATGAGGAGTTACAGTTCCAGATACCTGTTTTCGGCCATTTCGGGGCTTGCGCTGGTCTTTGCGTTCGCTCCGTTCGACGTTTACCCGCTTGCATGGGTTGCCCTCGTGCCGTTTTTCCTTGCCATAAAGGATCTCCCCATGAGGCAGTCCTTCAAGGCCGGCTTCATGATGGGGATGTTCTACTTCTTCGGCACCACCTACTGGATATACCACTCGATGCACGAGTTCGGCGGCATCCCGCTTGTGCCCTCGCTGCTCATAGTGATACTGCTGGCCTGCTATTTGAGCCTCTACACGGCCGTCTTCGCCGTCATCTTCAACGCAAAGATTAAAAACACCAGGCTCCCCGCGCTGATGGCCGCGCCCGTTGTGTGGGTGACGCTCGAATACATACGCTCTTACGCCCTTACGGGCTTTCCGTGGTCCACGCTGGGCTATACGCAGTGGAATTTTCTGCCGGCCATACAGATAGCGGACATCACCGGGGTATATGGCGTCTCGTTCCTCGTGGTGGCGGTGAACGCGGCCATCGCGGACTTTTTCATCATCAGGTGGCGGACCCGCGAAATGCCCCTTTTCCCGCTCTCCTATAATATCGCCGCTTACTCGGGCTTTGTATTCCTGATGGCCTTCACGTTCCTCTATGGACACATGCGGCTTGGCCAGCAGCCCCAGGGGCGGAAGATAAGGGCCAGCGTCGTGCAGGGCGACATAGACCAGGGCCACAAATGGGACGCAAAATACGAGGACCAGGTATTCAAGACCTACAAGGACCTTACCTACGGGGCCCTGTTCCAGGCGCCAAACATCGTGGTGTGGCCGGAGAGCTCCCTGCCGTTCCCGTTTGACGAGCGCGACCCCAGGGTAAAAGAGCTTGAGTCCGTTGAACAGGCCTCCTCAACGCCCTTTCTTATCGGGGCCATAAGGCAGAAGCAGGACGGCAAGTACGCAAACAGCGCAATACTGCTGGATGCCGGAAAACCGGCCTTCCTGTATGATAAAATACATATGGTGCCCTTTGGGGAGTACGTCCCTCTCAAAAGGGTTTTGTTTTTTGTCAATAAGATGACGGACGCCATAGGAGACTACGAACCGGGGAAGGATTTCAGCCTGGGGAGCATCAAACAGGGCGAGTTCGGCACCCTGATCTGTTATGAGATAGTGTTCCCCGGACTGGTGAGAAAATTCTTCAAGGACGGCGGGGACTTCCTCGTCACCATAACCAATGACGCGTGGTTCGGCAGGAGCACCGGCCCCTATCAGCACTTCAGCATGGCCGTCCTGAGGGCCGTGGAAAACCGGAAGCCCATAATAAGGGCGGCCAATACGGGTGTCTCCGGTTTCATATCGAGCAGCGGGGCGGTCATCAAGAGGACCAGCCTCTTTGAGAGGGGCACCCTTACGGCAGACATCGTCACAGACCACAGGAAGACATTTTACAGCCGCTTCGGGGACCTGTTCTCCTATGTTTGCATCCTTTCGACACTCTTCATAACGCTTCTGGGGCGCGAGGAGAAGGAAAAAAAATTTTTTCAAGGGGGTTTTTAGAAAGATGATTGAGGAAATAAAAGACGAGATAATTGAGCTTAAGCAAAAGGTCGGCGCCCTCCGAGGGTATCTTTGATGCGGAAGCGCTGAAGTCCAGGATAGAAGAGATAAACCAGGAGCTTTCAAAAGAGAGTTCCTGGGAGCCCTCCAGACTCAGGGAACTACGGAAACAGAAGGCAAGGTTTGAGGCCACACTCGTGCCGTTTGAGGACGTGGCGGGTCGGCTGGCCTACCTGGAAGACGCCTCTTCCATGCTCACCGAAGAGGGTGGAGAGGTCTTTTTGTCCGAGGTAAAAGAAGGGATCGCCAGTCTCAAAGGGGCCATTCGCGACCTGGAACTGAAACACCTGCTCTCGGGCGAGATGGACTCTAGCAACGCCATCGTTATGATACACCCCGGGGCCGGGGGCACCGAAAGCCAGGACTGGGCCCAGATGCTCATGAGGATGTACCTGCGCTGGGCCGAGCGCAAGGGGTACGGCACCAAGGTGCTGGACTTCCTGCCGGGCGACGAGGCAGGCATCAAGAGCGTCACTTTCTCCGTTACCGGCCCTTACGCCTACGGCTACATGAAAATGGAGGCCGGGGTGCACAGGCTGGTCAGGATATCCCCGTTCGACGCCAACAAGAGGAGGCACACGTCCTTTTCGGCCGTGCTCGTCTTCCCGGAGGTGGAGGAGGACGTGGACATAGAGGTCAGGGAGGAGGACGTGAAGATGGACACATTCAGGGCCTCCGGCGCGGGCGGCCAGCACGTCAACAAGACCTCCTCGGCGGTAAGGCTTACCCACCTGCCAACGGGCATAGTGGTCTCCTGCCAGAACGAGCGCTCACAGTTCAGGAACCGCGAGGTGGCGATGAAGATCCTCAAGGCCAGGCTCTTCGAGCTTCAGATGCGCGAGCGGGAGAAGAAGCTTGAGAACATGGCGGGCGAGAAGCGGGATATCGCCTGGGGCAGCCAGATACGCTCCTACGTCCTTCAGCCCTACAGGCTTGTGAAGGACCACAGGACGGACCTTGAGGCCGGCAACGTGGACGCTGTCCTGGACGGTGATATAGACCCTTTCATCGAGGAGGCCCTCAAGGCCTCTTCTACTAAGAATAATACTTTAAAAAAATAGTAGTAGAATCAGGTGCTGTGGGCAGTGTTCATAAGGGCGCTTTATTTAGCAATTTCAAAGGGTTTTATGGTTGAAAAACCTGTCCGCCGGGAGGTTGCCGCACAGGCTTGGATGTTAATGAAAAAATGGCCGCCCGGTTGCCAACATCTTGCCAAGGCTTTCTTGCCAAGGTTATGAAGATAGGCTATAATACGAGACCTGCCAGGGGGGGAGTTATTAACATATTGTTAATAATTTGTTTATAAAATTATTGATAAAAACCATAAATAAAAACGACACGGTCCGGATCCGCAAATGAAGGAAATCTGGGAAAAAGCGCAGGCCATGATAAAGGAGCGGGTGGGGGAGCATTTCCATGAGATGTGGTTCAGGCCTGTGGAGCTTGCGCAGGTAAAAGACGGCAGCGCGGTGCTGGAGATACCCAACCGGTTCTTCAAGGAGTGGGTGGAGGACAACTATCCTGGGCTCCTGACCGATGTGCTTAAGGAAGCCACAGGCGAGGCCCTCAGGATAAAGTACCGGATGTCGGAAAAGCCCGATTCCGAGTCCAAGAAGATAGACAGCCAGCTTGAGACCAGGAAGACGAGGCTTGCCTCAAGGGGCATCTTCCTGAACCCCAAGTACATCTTCGGCAACTTCGTGGAGGGCGAGAGCAACAGGTTCGCCAAGGCCGCGGCGGAGGCCGTCGCCGGAAACCCCGGACGGTCCTATAACCCGCTTTTCGTATACGGGGGCGTCGGGCTTGGCAAGACCCATCTGATAAGCGCAATAGGCAACGCGGTGGCCGACAGGATAAAGAATTTTCATCTCCTCTATGTCTCCTCGGAGCAGTTCACCAACGAGGTCGTCCACGCGGTGCGCCACGGCAAGACGGACGAGCTGAAGGCCAAATACCGGAACCTGGACATGCTCCTCATAGACGACATCCAGTTCGTGGAGAACAAGGCGGCCACCCAGGAGGAGCTTTTCCATACGCTCAATTCCCTCTACGAGGGCCAGAAGCAGATAGTCATATCGAGCGACAGGCCCCCAAAGGAGATAAAGAACCTCACCGACAGGCTGCGCTCCAGGTTCAGCATGGGCCTGATAGCGGACATCCAGCCCCCCGAATACGAGACAAAGGTCGCCATAATCCACAAGAAGGCGGAGATGGAAAGGATATCCCTGCCCGCGGAGGTGGTGGAGTTCCTCGCAAGAAGGATAAAGAGCAACATAAGGGAGCTTGAGGGCTGCCTGATAAGACTGGCCGCGCATTCCTCGCTCACGGGGACCCCCATAGACCTCGCGATGGCAAAAAACGTGCTCCGGGACGTGACGATCGAGGAAGACAACAAACCCCTGACGGTTGATGTCATAATAAAGGCCGTGGCGGAGCACTTCGGGATAAAAGTGGCCGACATGAAGGCCAGAAAGAGGACCAGGGACATAGCAATGCCCCGCCAGGTGGCCATGTACCTGGCCAGGGAGCTTACGGAGGCATCCCTTAGCGAGATAGGAAAGGCCGTCGGCGGGAAGGACCACGCCACAGTGATATACGCGTGCCGCCAGATGGCGGACAAGCGGGCCAACGACGAAAATTTTAGCGGAATGCTGGAGTCGCTGATAAACAGGCTAAAGCCTTGAAGGAGGGTTTCCAGAGATGAAGATTGCCATTACCAGACAGGAGTGCCAGCAAAAACTTTCTGATATCCAGTCGGTCGTCGAGAAAAAGAGCACGATGCCCATACTCTCCCATTTCCTTCTGACCGCCTCAAAAGAGGGCTCCACCATAACGGCAACGGACCTGGAGACCGCCATAAGGGAGCCTGTCGAGGCCACAGTCGAGGGCGGGGGCAAGCTCTGCATCCCGGCCAGGAAGCTCTTCGAGATAGTGCGCGAGGTGGACGGGGACATTGTGATAGAGACCGAGGATTCCCAGTGGATTAGGGTGAAGTCCGGGGCGACGAGCTTCAGGCTGGCCTGCCTCCCGGCCGACGACTACCCGCTCTGGCCGGACCTGGGCGCATCGGAGCAGGTTGAGCTTCCGGCGGAAAAGCTTTCCGAGATGATAGAGAAAACGGTCTATTCCGCGGGAGAGTCCGATACCCGTTATACGCTCAACGGCATCCTCTTCCATCTGGACCCTGAAAAGAAAGACCTGACCATAGTGGGCACCGACGGCCACAGGATGGCCGTTATCTCCATGGGCCTTGAAGACATGCAGGGTGAAGAGAAAAAACTGATTGTCCAGAGAAAGGCCGCCGCGGAACTGAAGAAATTTTTGGCCGGGGCCGGCAAGGTGAGGCTCTCGCTTGGCAAAAACCACATACTGTTCAAGGTGGGCCAGGTGGAATTCCTCACAAGGCTCATCGAGGGCACGTACCCCAATTACACGCAGGTCATTCCCGCGGGCAACGAAAAGAAGCTCCATCTGGACAGGGACGCCTTTATAAAGGCCCTTAGGAGGGTGTCCATAATGAGCCGCGAGAGGAGCAACGCCATCCGCGTGGACGCCGCAAACGGCGCCCTTACGCTCACCTCATCGAACCCGGACCTTGGAGAGGCGCGGGACGAGGTGCCAACGGACTATAGCGGCGAGGAGCTGTCATTGGGCTTCAACGCCCGCTACCTGATAGACGCCCTGAACGCCATGGGCGGGGAGAAGGTGGTCTTCGAGCTTCAGGACCCCCTCAGCCCCACGCTCCTCCGGCCCGCCGAAGACGGCTCATACCGGTGCGTGATAATGCCGATGAGGATTTAGGGGGGGAAATATAATAAGGGGCGGGGGAGAGAACAGAAAAACAAAGACAGGAAAGGCATTTTATTTCTTCTTCCCACCCGCCCACCCTTACATGTACAGGGGCTCCGCCCCTATGACCCCGGAGAGGATAAAAGAAGTTTATATGGATTTATCTTTTTATATGGCATCCTTAGCTACAGTTGCAGCAATTTTCTCTGCCGCTTCCGCATGGTGCAGTTACAGGCTTTCAAAAAACATTCACGACGAAATCAAATCAGACGAAGTGATAATTCCGGGACCTCTGCATCATCCTGATTTGCGCTGGGCGGGCCACAGTCAGTGTTCCTATGTCTTACCTTTAAAATCCGTATCGCCTCAGCTTCGATATCCACAACATAGATAACCCTGTAATCTCCGTACCGGTACCGCCAAAGCCCGGAAAACTGCCCGGTAAGCGGTTTCCCGATTTTTAACGGGTCCTGTGTTAAATATTTCTTTATTCGCCCGATGATTTTCCGGGCAAGGTCCTTATCCAGGGCCTTAAGGTCTTCAAAAGCGTCTTCATGCCATTGGAGTTTATAAGCCAAGACGTTTTTCCATTTCCTGGGTGCTCAGGTATTTCGCGTTTTTCGCGTTCAGGCGGTCCAGGGCCAGAAATGCGTCCTCGTATTCCTCAAGGTATTCCTCAAGCGCTTCGCGCATGTAAAAACTTTTCGGCCTGTGCGTTTTTTTTGCGAGATTATTTAATCTGTTCTCCAGGTCTTCAGGCAGCTTTAGCGTCAGCATTTTTCCTCCCGGCTTTTATTAAGCGTATTACATTTATTACTATAATAATTCCTTCCGTATTGGAAGTCAACGATCGCCCCCTTATGGCCCCGCCGGGGCAAAAGAAGGTTTTTTTTAAAAACCCTTGTTGCAGGGTGCATTGGCTTCTCATTTCCCCTCTCCTCATGGGAGAGGGTTGGGATGAGGGAAAGCCTCCCGGCCTTTTCAAGGGCCACTGTGTCCGCCATCGCAACCATTGTTTCCCGTCCCGATTGTGCCGGACACGTCTGTCGAATCCCCGAGGATAAGGTCAAAATGCCCGGTTAAGTATTTCTCGTCAGCCTGTGGCAATATGATGCTGAAACCGCTGACGCCTTTGCCGGGAGGCAAGGCCGACCGGGCGCTACCGGCCCTCCATTCCATGAAATGGAGGCCGCTTTCCTCCTGGGTTATCAGGGCGCATTGCCATCCGGGGGGAGATGCGCACGCGGCCCGCGGCAGACCAGCGTAAAAATCCCATCCCTCCGGCAATACATGCAGTTCGGCAATGCCGCGGTAATAATCATACCCCACCCGCATCGCCACTACATCATGAGGGCTGTTATTGACCATCAAATACTGATAGCATACCGGCCCGTCCGGCAAAAGTTTCCGATAGGCTTTTACGGCGGAGCCGGGGCCTGCCGCAAACGGCGAAATGCCATTTCCCGCGATGACGGCAAAGAGAAGGCATACAAAAAAGGACAAAGGCAGGCTTTTTTTTCTGACGTTCAGCATGAAACCGCCATGGCTCCCATGCCCTTTATATTGGCATAAAAACATCAAAAAAAGTTAAAATATATAAATACTTAGAGTGTGGAAACAAAAAAATTTTCAAAAAGAGGATGCATAAGGGATGAGTGAAGAAAACGAGAAAATCGAAGGCGCCGAGCAGTACGGGGCAGATTCCATAAAGATACTTAAGGGGCTTTCAGCGGTGCGCAAGAGGCCCGCCATGTACATAGGCTCCACCGGCCCCGAGGGCCTTCACCACCTTCTCTATGAAGTCGTTGACAACAGCGTGGACGAGGCCCTGGGGGGGTTCTGCAACAACATAGACATAACCCTGCACCTGGACGGCAGCGCCTCGGTCGAGGACGACGGCAGGGGGATACCCACGGGGCCCCATCCGGGAGACCCCGAGGGCAGGACCGCCGCCGAGATAGTCCTCACGGAGCTTCACGCCGGGGGCAAGTTCGAGTCCAAGGCGTACAAGGTGTCCGGCGGGCTGCACGGAGTGGGCGTCTCCGTTGTGAATGCCCTTTCGGAGTGGCTGGAGCTTGAGGTAAGAAGGGACAGCCAGGTGTACCAGCAGAGGTATGAGAGGGGAAGGCCCGTCACGCCCCTGAAGGTTGTCGGGAAAACGAAACGTGTGGGCACGAAGGTCACCTTCAAGCCCGATGCGGAGATTTTCGAGACGACGGAGTGGAATTTCGAGGTGCTCTCCCAGAGGCTCCGCGAGCTTGCCTTTTTGAACAAGGGTTTGCGCATCGGCTTTGTGGACGAGCGCTCGGACAAGAAGCAGGAGTTCATCTACAGGGGGGGCATAGTCTCCTTCGTGGAGCACCTGAACAAGAACAAGACCCCCGTGCACCCGAAGCCAATCTACATAGCCTCCGGGAAGGAGGGCGTCGAGCTTGAGCTTGCGCTTCAGTACAACGACAGCTACTCGGAGACCATCTTCACGTTCGCAAACAACATAAACACCCGCGAGGGGGGCACGC
The DNA here is from genome assembly GCA_021789215.1 of Nitrospirota bacterium. Taxonomy (GTDB): domain Bacteria; phylum Nitrospirota; class Thermodesulfovibrionia; order Thermodesulfovibrionales; family JdFR-88; genus JAJYJS01. Next base: position 188,946 of record JAJYJS010000001.1, read on the forward strand.
ACCTTGTGGGCTTCAAGTCCGCGCTGACCCGCACGGCAAACAGCTACGCCCAGTCCGCCGGGCTTCTGAAGGGCAGGCAGCCCCTTACCGGAGACGACGTGCGCGAGGGGCTTACGGCCGTGGTAAGCATAAAGATAGCGAACCCGCAGTTCGAGGGGCAGACCAAGATGAAGCTTGGCAACAGCGAGGTGAAGGGGTTCGTGGAGTCCATCGTGAACGACACGCTCGGGGCCTACTTCGAGGAAAACCCCGGGGTGGCCAGGAAAATAATAGAGAAGTCCCTTCAGGCCGCGCGTGCGAGGGAGGCCGCAAGGAAGGCCCGCGAGCTTACCAGGCGCAAGGGCTTCCTGGAAGACACATCGCTGCCGGGCAAGCTTGCCGACTGCTCCGAGAAGGACCCCGAAAGGAGCGAGATATTCATCGTCGAGGGAGATTCGGCCGGCGGCTCCGCCAAGCAGGCAAGGGACAGGCGGTTCCAGGCTATCCTTCCCCTGAGGGGAAAGATACTGAACGTGGAGAAGGCGCGGTTTGACAAGATGCTCACCTCCGAGGAAATCAAGGTCCTCATCTCGGCCCTCGGCACGAGCATCGGCCCGGAGTTCGACATCGCGAAGTCGCGCTACCACAGGATTGTGCTCATGACGGACGCCGACGTGGACGGCGCGCACATAAGGACGCTCCTGCTTACATTCTTCTTCCGGCAGATGCCCTCCGTGATAGAGCAGGGCTACCTCTACATCGCGCAGCCGCCGCTCTATAAAGTGAAGAGGGGCAGGAAGGAAAAATACATCCAGACGGACGAAGAGCTCAGGGAGATGCTCCTGGAGCTTGCCGCGGACGAGATTGGCATCGGGGTGAACGGCAGGGAGATAGGGGGCAAGGCGCTCATCCCGCACCTGAGGAGGCTGGAGCGCTTCGAGCGTCTTCTGGAGTGGTACTCCCTGAGGAGGAATGACCCCGTGCTGCTGAAGTTCCTTCTCAAGTCCGGCGTGGACAACTCCGTGCTTAAATCGAGGGAGGCGCTTGAGGCGCTCATGGAGAAGCTCCTGAAGGAGATACCCGAAAGCAGGACGGGCGAGATACAGCACGATGAGGAGCACGAGGCATACTGGGTGGAGGCAAGGCGCCATCACATGAAGGTGAAGCTGTCGGACGAGTTCATAGGCTCGCCCGATTACCGCGAGCTGAAGCGGCTCTACCAGGAGATTTTCTCCGTCCTGGGCGAACCGCCTTACCGGGCGAGGACGAAAGAGGCCGAACAGGAGTTTGCGACTGACGGCGGCCTGATGGACTTTGTCCTCATGACGGCACGGAAGGGGCTCACGGTGCAGCGCTATAAGGGTCTGGGCGAGATGAATCCGGGCCAGCTCTGGGAGACGACGATGGACCCCGAGAAGCGGACGATGCTCCAGGTGGCCGTGCAGGACTCAGTGAACTCCGACGAGATATTCACCATCCTCATGGGCGACGCCGTCGAGCCCCGCAAGGAGTTCATACATAAGCACGCCCTGGAAGCCAGGAACCTGGACGTCTAACCCACACTTTCCGGCAAGATGAACTTGCCGTCTCCGAGGGTGAGGAGTCCCTTTTTTTTAAGGAAGCCGATGACCGCCTCGACGGATTGCTTCAAATCGGATGTTTCCGTATTCACGGCAAGGTCCGGGTCTTCGGGTTCCTCGTAAGGAGACGATATCCCTGTATAATTGCTGATGATGCCGGCCAGGGCCTTTTTATATTGCCCCTTGGGATCGCGTCTTTTGCATTCTTCGATTGAACATTTGACATAAACTTCAAAAAAACTTTCTTTATCAAAACAGGACCGGATGAAATCCCGGTCTTCCCTGTAAGGGGCAATAAAGGCCGCCAGCACCACTATGCCCGCATCGACAAACAATTTCGATATCTCGGACATCCTGCGCAGGCTCTCTTTTCTGTTCTCCCGGCTGAAGCCCAGATCGTTGTTTATCCCGTGACGCAGGTTGTCGCCGTCGAGCACGTAGGCCCGCGCTCTCATCCTGAAGAGCTCCTTCTCAACGCCGCGGGCAATAGTCGATTTTCCGGCGGCGGACAACCCGGTCAGCAATAAAAGCCCGCTTTTATGCCGGTTCATCAGGTTCCTGTCCGCCCTGCATACAGAGCCATCATGCCATACTACGGATTTTACGGTCATTCCTGTGCCTTTCGCTTTCATTTTGCCGGGAGGACGCCATGTCTCTTGACCTGGCATCCATTGTGACGTATTCCTAACTAACAGGATGCTGAAAAAGTCCTCATTTTGGTCATTGCGAGGAGCGCAAGCGACGAAGCAATCTCATAAGTAATCGATTTTTCTAAAGACGTGATTGCTTCGCTCCGCTCGCAATGACAGTCGAAACAGTTTTTCAGCAGCCTGCTAATCTAATGGATTGACCCGAAAATGCCCTTTATCACAAAGCCGCCGGATTCCGGATTAATACCTCCGGAATGACGGCTGAAAGTCTTTTGTCCGTCATACCGGCATGTCTTTAGCCGGTATCCAGTGACTTTGCCATAAATGGATAGCGAGCGTATTAGCATCCCTGAATAATTGTCCACCGGATTTCTAATTCAGCGGCTGGGTTTTCAGGGGGTGAGGCTGCCATCCGGTTTTTCCCATTAATTGCTCTTTTATTCTCCATGTGTAGATTGCTTTTATCCGGTGGTAAGCCTTCCTTGGGATTTTCAGGGGATGCTTCATTACCCCCTCCGGATAGCCAAGCTCCCTTAATAAGTCCCCCGCTATCTCAAACGCTATGGCCTGGTCTGCCGGAGACAGCCGTTTCTTCCACTTGCAGGTCTGGGACAGCGAGAGCGGCTCGGACAAGTGGGAGTGGTCCGTTTTAACGTCTACGCCGACAAACACACGGGCTTTATCCGGACTGATTTTGAGCATCTGCTCCTCGAAATCAATGCCCAGGAACCCGGTAACCCGCCTTAATTCCCGGACGGGCGCGGAAACCAGGTCTTCGAACCGGAGTTCCATGAATCTGTCCCCTGGCAGCATGCGGAGCACCTTTCTGGCGCACTCGACCTTTCTGGCCCACTCCGTCAGGGCTGTCATGAAATTTTTGTCCCCCCACCATTGCTTTACAATGGACATGGCGACATCCCGGCCGTCCCTGATGATGTGAATGAATTTTGAGGACGGGAACATATTGTTGAGGACATCGATTTTCCCTATGTAGGAAGGCGACTTATCGCCCCAGATGGTCTTTCCATGCTTCCTGGCATATGCCGTGTATATCTGGTCGATGGTCTTTTCGAGGGAGGTGCAATTGCCGATATCCACGTCTTCAGGGGCGACCCGCTTGTCCCAGTGCATCACAAACGGTTCCGAAAGGATGTTTTTTACGAGGTCAAGCCTGTCTTTGATGCTGTTTTCAAGGTCCCCGAGGGAACTTCTCCGGCTGTAATAGCCGGGGAAAAAATGGGACTCAAACGGTATTGCGACAAGCGAATGGGAGTTGAGCATAAGGGTGAAGAGAGTAGTGCCGGACCTGGATTCCCCTATTACGAAAAAAGGGCTTGACGCCATTTTTTCCAACCTCCCGGAAAATTCAAAAAGCAGTTCTGATTTCATCATATCAAAGTTCCGCAAAATTTCCATTGATTTCTCCCGTGGCAATTTTTTGCCCACGGGGAATATACGCTCGCTATCCATCTATCCGGCTCAAAAAGGCCGAATGCGCACGGCCCCGGTTTTTTGTAAAATAAAATAATGAAGCCTGACGGGAAAGGGAAAAAACCGGATGCCGGGCGGAAGACCCCCGGATGCAGATGCGAGGAAGTGGCAAAAAAGACAAAGACCCCGCGCGAGCTTCTGAAAATCATGCTCGATGACCTGGCGTTCTGGAAAAAGGCAAAAAAGGAGAAAAAATAGCTCATGGGTGATTACTATCTTTATCAGCCGCTGACGAGGGCGGACAAGGCAACGGTTGTCCTGTACAGGACGGGCATTGTCCTGACCTGTCTGCTGATTTCCGGGCTTGCCGTGTGCCTTGCGCTCTCTGCCGCGATAGAGGCCCGGGGCGCCTTTAATCTCTTCCTGGGTCTGCTTTATTTCTCGGTGGGGCTCAGCGTCTTTTTCATCCACCTTTATATAGGCAGGTTCAGGAAAAACCTGAAAGGGCTCTATTTCACAGCGCTTGCCGCCCTGGCCTTTGTTGTCATAAAGGGCAGGGGGGACGCCCTCTCCTATATTGCCGGGGTGCATATATCCGGAGCACATATAGGACCTCTGCTGCTGCTTCCCATCGCGGGCTGCATAGGCTTCATCGCGGCCAAGGAGGCCTTCTGCTTCAGGCTTGTGGAGGGCTACCTGCTGGCCCTCGCGATGCCCCTCTATCTTATCGCCTTCTCAGCCGGGGTGCTGGGCAGCGCAGGCGTCACAACCGGCCTGATGTTCATAGCCGCGCTTATGGTCCTGTTTACCGCACGGAAAGCTTTCATGCCCCTGCACGCCGATATAGGCGACAAATCCGCTTACAGGTAACGATTACAGATTTGGGACCCGGGGGCGCTTTACGCCGGAAAAGGACGCCTCCAGCCAGAAGAGGGTGTGCTCCTGCCCAATCCGCTTTTCCACGGATTCCAGGTCGATGCTGTATTTTCTCTGGAGCCGGGCGAGGACAAAGCCCCTGCGGTGCGCGCATTTCTCCAGCTCATCAATCAGGGCCTCCTGGCAGATAAGCCCGAATCCGGGGCATGCCTCGCCGGAGAGCGCCGGTCTGGACTTGCAGTAGTTCTTTTCCGTTTCCGCGTCCTTTGGGGCAGGGAAGTGAATGCACAGCCCGCATTTGGGGAAGGGGGCGCGGAAAGGCTCCGACAGCTCCCGGACCGCCGCTTCCTCAATGGCCTCCTTCAGGCCGGCCCGGTAAAAAGGCCCGGCGGAAAAAAAGGACTCCTCCGGTTGCGGAGCGTCGTCCGTTTCGTTCAGGTATAACAGGCTCTCATACCTGATGATCGAGGCCGCAAGCCTCCTGTTCCTGAATAGAGGGTCCATCTTCATCGCCCAAACTCAAATATTATATACCAGAGGCGCGCATTTTGTTTTTTGACCCGGGCGCGGCGGCATCCAAAAGAGTTAAAATAGGGCAAGGGGGGTGAAGAGGGAAAAAAGGCCCCCGGAAGGGATCTGTGATGGGCAGGATTTTTCAGAAGATAATGTCCAAGCTGTGGATAGTCCTGGGCTTCCTTGTGATTCTCTGGGGCACATTTCTTATGGGCGTTCCTTTTTACTCCGGGCCTGTGGCCATAAAGTCCACGGGAGGCAAGATACTGCTCATCCTCCTGATAGTGGCGTTCATCGGCGCATATGTTTACGGCAGCACGGCGTTGATCGTCAAGGGCGGAGAGGACGAGGACGCAAAGCCGCGCAAAAAGAAGGCCCCCTAGTCTGGTCCTGCTGCGGCGTCCCGTGGATTTCCATCATAAGTCATTGCGAGGGACAAGGCCCACGGAGCAATCTCACGGCCGGATTCTTCGCTTCGTTCTGAATGACTTATTTGTTGGACACCACACTAGCTTTCCCGCAGGCATTCGCCCCTGACCTTCTCCAGTATCGAAAGCATCTGCCTGGAGATGCCCTCCATCGCCTGGTATGTCTCCTCCGCTTTCTCCTTGTTGCCCGCGCTCATGGCCTGGAGGGAGTTTTTGGCAAGCTCGTGGATCTTTTTGTGCGGGTCTTCTATCTCCTTGTAGCCCGGCATGTCCCGGCATATCTCAAGCCCCTCCTTATAGTACCACTTGCCGAACCGGCAGGTATGGTGGTCGGGCAGTTGCGAGGCGTTCATGGTCAGGCTGCCGCCCAGGCAGGAATGTATCTTCCTCACGAAATTCCTGTGGTCGTTCTTGGCAATCTCTATCATGACGACCGCGCCGCCCTTGGTCCGCACCCCGGCGGTCGTGGTGCGCAGCTCCTCCGCTATTTCAGTGAGCTTTATTATCTCTTCCAGCACCTCCCCGGACATCTTCTCCATGTCGTGGGCAATATTTGAGGTCTCTTCTATGTTCTTTGAGACGTCCTCCGTCGTTGCGGACTGCTCCTCCACGGCGGTGGCTATCTGGGTTATCTGGTCGCGCACGTTTTCCACGGCGCCCACTATGGAGCCCAGCGACTCGCCCACGGTCTTTATGTACCTGGTGGATTTCGTGACGTCCTCTGTCGCCCCGGCCATCGACTTCATGGTCTGGGCGGACTCCGACTGCACCGCGTTTATCCTTTCGGATATCTCCGCGGTGGCCTTTATCGTCTTTTCGGCCAGCTTGCGAACCTCGTCGGCCACGACCGCGAAACCCCTGCCCTGCTCTCCGGCGCGGGCCGCCTCTATCGCGGCGTTGAGCGCCAGGAGGTTGGTCTGGTCCGCTATTTCCTTTATCACGGTGACGATGCCGCCTATTTCCCCCACGCGGCCGTTCAGTTTCTCCATCATGGTGGAAAGCTCCACGGTGGACGTGAAGACGGCGTTCACCGTTTCGACCGCGCCCTGGGCTATCTCGCTGCCGCCCGCCGCTATGTCCATCGCGTTCGAGGACGTTTCGGCGGCCATTGAGGTGTTGCGGGCTATGCCGCTTATGGTCTGGTTCATCTCCTCGGCGGCGGTGGCTATCTGGGCCGCCTGGAGCGCCTGTTTCCTCGCGCCGCCGGTGGTCTTCTCGGCCATTCCCTTCAGGATGTCTATTACGGGCAGTATCCTGCTGGTCGAGAGCATTATGCTGTTTATCATCTGGTTGAAAAACCCGAACGCCCTCGACACGTTTTTGGACAGGCAGGCGATCTCGTCGCAGCTGTTGTGGTCCAGCGAAAGGTCCACGTGCTTGTGGACGGCGTCCTCCAGGTCGTCCACGAGCCTTTGCAGCGGACGGTGCGTGTAATTTATGATGAGCAGTACAAGCAGGGCGGCGGCAAAGATGCCGATGACGCCAAGCAGGATGTAAAAATTCTGGAGCGCCCTTATGTTGCTTATGGCATTCTGCATGGGTATCTTTATGCTTATGGCGCCAAGCACCGTGTCCTCCGGCACATGGTGGCAGCCCAGGCAGTCCCTGCCCATGAAGCTGGATTTGGCCAGGTAGGGATAGACGCCCCGGATGTAGTCGCCGTCTATGATTATCTGCTGGGCGCCCGTCTGCAATACCTTGCTCTCCACGCTGTCGGGCTCCGGATGGTGATCGGCCGTATGCTCTTCTCCGAATTCATTGATGATGCTCTCGCCCCGTATTATCCTGATGTCTGCTATGTTCTTCATCTGTTCCAGGAAGCCGGCTTCGGACTGTTTGTAATTGCCGGCCAGCATCATGGCGGTCAGGGCGTTGAGGACGGTGTCCCGGTATCCGTTCAGCGCGGACTGCCTTACCTCCTCCATGACGATGGCCTTGGTCTTGTACCCCGTAACGATGATGGTCGTCACCACGCCCAGGGTTATGAACGCGATTATCGGTATGGCAGTCTTCCACTTTAATGAAGTGCTCTTGAAATTAAGCCTCATTTCCCGTCCCCCACGCTCCCTTGATGAAGAAAAAATCCCCTCTTATGCCTCTTTATCGGCAAGGGGGCCTGAAAACTTTAACGGGGATGGCTGAACAGGAACTTGCGGCCTAGCAGGATGCTGAAAAAGTCCTCATTTTGGTCATTGCGAGGAGCGCAAGCGACGAAGCAATCTCATAAGTAATCGATTTTTCTAAAGACGTGATTGCTTCGCTCCGCTCGCAATGACAGCCGAAACAGTTTTTCAGCAACCTGCTAGAAGATGGACCTTATCCTTCCGGTCCTCTTGTCGACTATGACCATGTCGACAAGCTTGCCGTTTTTGCCGTATATGGGGGCCTGGAAAAAGAGCTTTTTCTCCGTTATTTTGCCGATGGTGACGTCCCTGCCCTTGAAATGCCCAAGCAGGGCCTTTTTGGCCTCGCTGATATCCTTGACGGGCCTTTTTGCCCCATAGCCCTCCTGGGCGTATTGAGGCGGGAAGTCCTGGGCGCAGACGGCGGGGCGCACCGGCGAAAAAAACGCGAGCGCCGCAACCAGACAGAGGAGAATTCGTTTTGAAGCCGCCCGGATCATTTTTTCCCGCCCCCGCTTTCCTTTAATAAGTTCTTAAGAAAAGATTCCGGACAAGCCGGAATGGCAACAAGGCAATCAACTTGTGGACTTCCGGTATTCATGGGACAATTCATTATAAATTGCCCCGCGCATGAGGTCAACGCACAATAAAAAAGGCGGCCCCGGAAGCCGGGCCGCCTCGAGTTTCCCCTTTTCCGCTCCAAAAGCAAAAAACTACTTCTTATGACATCTTGTGCAGTTTGTCTTGAAGTCGAACGCCCTTGTCCCGTTGTGGCAGGCGAAGCAGAACTTGCCGGAGACGTGCGGGGCGGTTATCTTTTCCGCGCCCTTTTTCATGTGGAAGATGGCCGTATGGCAGTCCGTGCATTTAAGCCCCGCGGCGGCGTGCTTTGCGCCGTCGAAGGTCACCTTGCCCATGGGGCTTCCGGTGAACTCAAGCGTCCTTCCGGGGGGCACCGCGAACGCGCTCCCCAGCCACAGGGCGATAAGGAACATCGAGAGCATTGCGGCTGTAAAGACCTTCATCTTTGAAAAACCTCCTTTTTCTTTCCGGGGGCGGCTGCTAGCAGCCCTCTATCATCTTTCTTGGTTTTTTCTGTACGGCGGCGTTTTTCTCCTCGGCCGCCTTCCTTAACTTCCCGCCCACGGTCTCGACCCTGTCGCCAACCTTGAAAGACGCCTTCGCGCCCGTCTTCACGGTCACCAGTGCGCCCTTTTCCGTCTTGATGGTGACGGAGTTTTTGGTTTTCTCGACCTTCACGATAACGCCCTTTACATCCGCGGCCTTCCTGACCGCCGAAAACGCGGGTGCGGCAAAAAATGCCGCCGCCAGGAGCACGGCCAGAAAAATCCTTAAAAAAACCTTCATCTCTCTTCCTCCTTTCTGTTTTAAAAAAATTTTCATGTCCCTGGACCCTTTGGCTTGAGGATAACAAAGCGGCGTGAAAAACCTCCGGACGGATTGTGAAAAATTGTGAACGGGGGCGGGTTATTGCGGGGCCGGCAGGAAGACCCGGAAGACGGAGCCCCTGCCGTATTCGCTCCGGGCCTCGACCCTGCCCCCGTGCGCCTCCACAAGCTCCTTCACGATGGCAAGCCCTATGCCCAGACCGCCCTTCCGGACGCGATAAAAACGCTCGAAGATAAAGGGGAGGTCTTCCGCACGGATGCCAGCGCCCGTGTCCCTGACCTCGATGACCGTCCACTGACCGTCTTCATAAGCGCCGAGCGTCACCTTCCCGCCCGCCCCGGTGGCCTTAAGGCTGTTGCTCAAAAGGTTGTGCATTACCTGTGTAAGCCTGTCGGGGTCCGCAAAGACAGAGAGGCCCGGGGAGTTTTTTTTCAGGGGGGGGGACTCCAGGCCCACGCCCTTTTCCCTGAACGAGGCGGAAAACCGCGCGGCTATGTTTGAGAGGAACGGGGCCAGCTCGAAGCGGCGCGCCTCCAGAGCCAGGGCGCTTGCCTCCGCCTGGGCAAGCTCCTCCATGCCCTCAAGGATTTTCCTGAGCCTGCCGGTTTCCGCGTAGAGGGATTCGAGCGCGTCCCTGCCCAGCGGGATGTAGCCGTCCATCATGCCCTCAAGCTCGCCGCGCATCGCGCCAAGGGGGGTGCGCAGCTCGTGGGCCATGTTGGAGGTGAGCCTCTTGCGCAGGGACTCGTTAAGCTGGAGTTTCCCGGCCATCCTGTTGAATGCCCCGGCAAGCCGGGCCAGCTCGTCCGCGCCGGAGACGGAGACGCGCTTTTCCAAGTCCCCCTCGGAAATAGCCTCCGAGGCAAGCGTAAGCTCGGTTACGGGCCTTGTTATCCGCCTTGCGGAAAATACCCCAAGCAGGGCGGCGATGCCGCCAAGGGCCAGCACCGAAATCCCCAAAAACTCGTTGGAGCGCCTGACATACACAAGCTCCCTGCGCGGTTTTTTTTCGGCGTGCATCACCTCCACGCGGCCTATCTGCACTCCGCCCAGAAAGAGGTCGTATGGCGTGAACCTGCCGTTTTCCTCCCCGGCCCCGTGCGGGGCGGCGGCCTCTATCCTCTTTCTCGCAAGCGGGGGCAGGGTTTTTTTGTCGAGCGCCTCTTCGGTGCTCATGAGGATTTTTTTGCCGTCCTCGCCGTAGACCCGGATGCGGAGCCCCTGCATGTATGCCTGCCGGGCCTCGGCTAGAAGACTGGTTTTGTCCCAGCCCGCGTGGATTATGTAGGAGCTTTCCAGCGAGGCGGAGAGCTGTGATATCCTGTCCAGCATCTCCCCTTCAAGATAGCGCCTGAAATCCTCCAGCATGAGGCCCCGGAGGACGAACGTGGCCGAAAGGCCGATGAGTGTGACCGAAAGCAGGAGGAAAAGGAATTTCAGCGCGAGGCCCTTATGAAGGAAGGACATCTTTTTTTCCTGAGAACCTGTACCCGAGCCCGTATATGGTTATTATGAGGGAGGGGTTTTTGGGGTCGTCCTCCATCTTCCTGCGGATATTCTTGATGTGGGCGTCAACGCTCCGCTCGTAGCCCTCGAACTGGTAGCCCAGGGCGGCCTCCACAAGCTCCTCGCGGGTAAAGACCTTCCCCGGATTGGAGGCGAGGGAAAGGAGCACCTTGAACTCCGTGGGGGTGATTTTGACGAGCCCGCCCCTTTTTCTGACCTCGTACGTCCGGCCGTCGAGGACGAGCTGCCCGCAGTTGAAGCTCAGAGGGTTTTTATTGTTGTCAGCGTCCTTCCCGTCCCTTCCCGCCCGCCTTAAAACGGCCTTCAGCCTGTAAACAAGCTCGCGCGGGCTGAAGGGCTTTACAACATAGTCGTCCGCGCCAAGGGCAAACCCCGCCACTCTCTCTTCCTCGGACGATTTTGAGGTGAGCATTATGACCGGGAAATCCCCTATCTCCTTTAGTTCCTGGCATACCTCCTCGCCGCTCTTGCCGGGGAGCATCAGGTCCAGTATGACGGCCAGCGGCGTTTCCCGGAGGGCGGCTTGCACGGCATCGGGGCCGTTTCCGGCAAGCACCACGCGGTACCCCGCGCCTTCCATGTAGGCCCGCACGACATTGGCTATCTTCCTGTCGTCCTCCACTACCATAACCGGGTTCATATCTGATTTTAACCAATACGGGGGAGGAAAAAGAAATGCATCCCTCTCCTTTTTACTCTCGATTGACTTGCCCGGCGCATCTGATAGCCTTTTTATGGGAGATTTTTACTCCAAAGGAGGTCTTGAAATGGAACAGGTAAGCGAAATAATCGAGAGGCCCGCCCTCATGCTTCCGAGGCTTGGCGAGCCCGCCCCGCAGTTTGAGGCGGTGACGACCCACGGCAAGATAAGGCTTGAGGACTTCAAGGGCTCCTGGCTGATACTGTTTTCCCACCCGGCCGACTTCACCCCGGTCTGCACAACGGAGTTCATGGGGTTTGCCAGGCTCCACCCGAAGCTCAGGGAGATGAACTGCGAGCTGATGGGACTCAGCATAGACAGCATCTACTCCCACATCGCCTGGATAAGGAACATAGAGCAGAACCTGGGCCAGAAGATAACCTTCCCCATAATCGCGGACTCCGGCAGACAGATAGCCTCGCTGTACGGGATGATAATGCCGGGGGAAAGCAGGACGGAGACCGTGCGGTGCGTCTTCATAATAGACGACCGGCAGACGCTCCGCGCTATGCTCTATTACCCGCTTACGACCGGGCGCAACATGGACGAGATCGTCCGCATGGTGGAGGCCCTCCAGATAACCGATGAATTCGGGGTTGCCACACCCGCCAACTGGCAGCCGGGAGGCGACGTCATAGTGCCGCCGCCCAATACGCAGGAGCTTGCCGAGGAGCGCGTGGCGGACAAGGAAGTGCAGTGCAAGGACTGGTACTTCTGCCAGAAAAAGATATAGGGGGCCGGAAATATGGGATGCATAAACCCCGACGGGACGGTGACGGAGGCGGCAAGAGAACTGTTGAGACTCCTGGAAGGGAAACCGCTTACTGACCGGGATGTGGCCGCCAGGACTTTGTCCGGCCAGCCGCTTTACATGATAAGGAGCAGGCTCCGCGAACTCCGTGAGGCGGGCCTCATCGAGGAAGAGGCGGGCAGGTTCAGGATAACGGAAAAAGGAAGGGAGAGGGTTTTTTTGGCCAGGGCGTCCCTCTGAACGGATTTTTTTTAAAAATTGGATAAGGGACCGGGGCCTGCTCCGCCCCGTCTTTTGGTCCTGGAATTTCATGCCCTTTTGTGCCTGACACGGAATCCGGCTTTACCTGCCGAAACAGGTCTTGAATAAATTTTTTCCTGAAATGTAACCCCAATCACCGACACCAAAGGTACTTACCTCTTAATATCTCGTATATTCGAAATATCTTCAAAAACGGAGGTGATGAACGAAGCAGGCAGAACAAGCTTACAAATGGACCGGCCATGCCAGTGTTGTGTCTCACGAATAAGTCATTCAGGGCGAAGCGGAGAACCTGGCAGTGAGATTGCTTCGGGACCCCTCGCAACGGCTTATGATGGAAATTTAAGGGACGCCACACCAGGGTTTTTTTGCAGGCAAGTTCCAAAGGCATGCCGGGCCATGTGATAGACGATAATACTAAACCATCCGCGAGGGTGGGGCGGAAAACCTCAAGGGTCTCACCGAGACAGCCGGGGCTGCCGAAATATCACGGATTTTCGGGTCCCGGCTTTTAATTTTTCCTGGGCGCGGGGCCAGGCGATAACCAAAAAACGGTGAGATAGCGAGGAGGCAGAATGAGACTGAAGGGTATTTTATTTTCCATGTTGATTGCGCTGTCCGCATTCTATCTTTCAGGATGCGGCGGAGGGGGGAGCGCAGGCGCACCCGCCGGGGCGGCGGCATTGGGTACAGTCAGCACCGGCACCATAACCTCCATTTCAACCAATTCGCAGAAGGCGGCGGTCCAGTCCGCAAGCCCGGTGGTGGGCGTCGAAGTGGGCAACGTCAATTACCAGGCCAGCGGAGCCTCGATTGTGATGGATGCAGACGACCCAGATGACGCCGGCCTTCAGGTCGGCATGGTCGTTACGGTAACCGGACAGGATGAGGGAAACGGCAGGGGCATCGCCTCCCGCATCGAGTACGAGTGCCTCCTGAAAGGCCCCGTGTCCGGCGTGGACACGGCCAACAACCAGATTTCTGTGCTCGGCCAGACGGTGTCGGTGGACAGCAACACGGTTTATGCCGGGGTTTCCGGCCTCAGCGGGCTCGCCGCCGGGGACATGATAATAATCAGCGGACTGCCCGGCACGGGCGGCACCATTTTGGCAACAAGGGTCCTGAAGATGGGGCAGGGCTTTGTCCAGGGCCAGACGCCTGTCAAGCTCAAAGGCACGGTAAGCAGCGTTTCCGGGCAGGGCTTCACCATCGGCTCGCTGACGGTGAACAGCCGCCAGCCCCTGCCGGAGGGCCTTGCCGTTGGCTCCTATGTAAGGGTAAGGGGGACGCTTGACTCGATAACCGGACCCCTTTCCGCGGTGACAGTCGAGATAAAGAGGGGCGACGGAGGCGACGAACCCGGAGACAGCGAGACGGTGCATATGGAAGGGCTTGTCGCCAATTTCGTTTCACCGGGCAGCTTCACGGTTGACGGCATAAACGTGAACGCGGGCTCTCTTAATGTCGCGGGCGTTGCAAACAACGTAAGGGTGCTCGTCATTGGAGAGATGGAAGACGGCGTGCTCGTGGCAAGCAGGCTGATGGTGCTCTCGCCCGCGCCGGTGCCGCCCACGCCGAACCCCGCACCCGGCCCTTCCCCGTCCCCTGACGGCGCGGCCCTCTACGCGGCAGACTGCGCCAGCTGCCACGGCCCGCTGGCCTCATCGGGCAAGATGGGCGCCACGGCCCCGATGATACAGTCAGCCATCAGCTCGATAAGCGCGATGAACCATCTCTCCACACTCACATCCGCGCAGATAAACGCCATTGCGGCGGCGCTGGCACCAAATCCGGCCCCGGCGCCGGCTCCCACGCCCACGCCAACCCCTGCCCCGGCAATGCCGGCAGCGCCCATGGGCGTTATGGCCACAGGCGGCACAAACCAGGTGACCATAAGCTGGAGCCCCGTGAGCGGCGCGACATCCTATAACATCTACTGGTCCACGGCTTCCGGGGTCACCGTGTCCACGGGGACAAAGATATCCAGCGCGACAAGCCCGTACATCCATGCCGGGCTTTCCGCGGGCACGGCCTATTACTACATCGTGACCGCCGTAAACAGCGCCGGAGAGAGCGCGGCTTCCCCACAGGTATCGGCGGCCACCGCCCAGGCGGCCATCGACGGCGCGGCGCTCTATGCGGCAGACTGCGCCAGCTGCCACGGCCCGCTGGCCTCATCGGGCAAACACGGCGCTACCGCCTCGATGATACAGACAGGAATCAGCTCGATAAGCGCGATGAACCATCTCTCCACACTCACATCCGCACAGATACAGGCCATTGCCACGGCCTTGCAGTAAAGAAGAAAAAAGCTGTAACGGAGATAGGGAGCCGGAAGGCTCCCTTTTCTTTTTCCGCCCTTTCCCCCCTCCATTTCCACAAAGTAATTTTTCGAGACAGGTCCCGGATTCTATTTCAGAAGTTCCCTCACCCCTGGCCCCTCCCCCAATGGGAGAGGGAGGAGCGAAGCGGAAGGTGAGGGCAATTATTAATCTTCCTGAAATAGAACAGACCTTATGCCGCGGGAATCCAGCGGCTTTGCCTTATTTTTTTTGAAGTGAAGTCACTGGATACCGGCGGTCGCCGGTATGACCGGATGCGCTAAAGACATGCGGCAATGACGGTATGGGATGTTCAGACTGTTGTGAGGGCATTAATAAAAGGGGATTGGCCGTTGCGTTCAGTTTTTGTTTTAATTTTTCTTTTTTGTTTTGAGGCAGGGCTTTTTTACGCCTTCGCGCTTGTATAGGACTCTTCGAGCCCGATGAACTGGTTGAGTTCTTCCTTGACGGCGCACGCCAGGTCGGCGGAGGAGATAACGCCCACCAGCCTGCCGTTTTCCAGAACGGGCAGCCTTCTTACACTGGCCCTGTTCATTATCCTCAAGGCGGAGTCAAGGTCCGCGTCGGCTTCTATCGTGATTGGGGCCTGCACCATGATGTCATGCACCATTGTGGTCTGAGGGTCCTTGCCTTCGGCCGCGAGGGCGATGGCGATGTCCCTGTCCGTGAGGATCCCTTTAAGTTTCCAGCCCTCCTCCGCAACGAGGATGGAGCCGATCTTTTTCTCCTTCATCTTTATGGCGGCCTCCCTCAGGGTTGCGTTGGGGGAAACCGTTGCGATGTCCTTTTTCATGTGCTGTCTTACGGTCATAATCAAAACCTCCTTAATGCCAATCCCCTGTAAAAAGCCTATCAGATGCGCCCGCTTAGTCAAGGCGAGGGGGGACTATTCAGGTAACGGGGGAGGTATGTGAGCAAGGAAACCACCTCCCCCCCCTCTCCCAAAGGGAGAGGGGCAGGGGTGAGGGAGAAAAGGAAAAGGTGAAGGAGCGGGAAAAGAAAAATGATAGACTCTAATCAGGGGGAAAGGAGGTTTTTACGGGATGTTCACTTATGAGCAGTTCATAGACAGGGTGCAGTGGGTGGGCCATCTGGACTCCAAGGCGCAGGCGGAGAAGGCCGCGCGCGCCACGCTGGAGATACTGGCCCGCAGGATAGGGAGACTGGAGGCGCACCACCTCCTGAAAGAGCTTCCGGCAAAGGCGGCCTCCTATTTCAGGCACGAAAGGGAGCAGGAAAGGTTCGGCCTGGATGAGTTCTTCGACATGGTGGCCGAGCACGAGGGGGTCACCTTCCAGGAGGCAGTGAACCACTCCCGCGCCGTGATAGCCGTGCTCCAGGAGACTATCTCGAAACGGGAGCTGAACGGGATACTTTCCGGCCTGCCGGAGGAATACAGGCAGTTCTTCAGCCAGAGCGTGCTTTCGGCAAAGGCGGAAAGGGAGGACTGAAAAATCGCCGGTATTTCCGCGACGAGGACGGCTTTGGCAGCGGCGCTGTTTCTGCTCTTTTTGGCAAAAGTTGCGCACGGGGCGGCGGATGACATCCTGGGCCTCTGGAAAGACGCCAAACGGGATGCAATCGTCAGGATATACAAGTGCGGGGACAGGAAAGGCAGCAATAATTACTGCGGCAGCATCGCGTGGGTGAAGGACGGCCCGCCAACAGACATAAAAAACCCCGACCCCGCGCTGAGGGGCCGCCCTATACAGGGGCTTGAGATATTGAAAGGCTTTTCCTATGAAGGTAAGGACGAGTGGGCCGGAGGAACGCTTTACGACCCGAAGACGGGCAGCACCTACAAGGGCCATATGAGACTTGCCTCCCCGGACAGGCTCAGGCTGAAGGGATATGTGCTCCTGCCACTGTTCGGCAGGACGACCACGTGGACCAGGGCCAGGGGAATGCCGCCGGGGCCCGGCGGCAACGGAGGGAAAAAGAAATGAGGGAAAAGGCAGGAAAGCACTCATGGAAAAGGAAGGCCGCATATCTCGTTTTACTGCTGGCCGCCGCCTGCGCCGGGTTGCAGAGGCCGGTTCCGGTTGGCCCCGGCATCGGCGAAAAGACGATAGACATGACGGCAAGCAGTTACAGGTTCACCCCGAACAACATAAAGGCGCAGCTTGGGGACACTCTCATACTTAAAGTGAAAAACACGGCCCATATAGAACATAACATCACGGTCCACGACCCGGAGAACTACGAGGTCCTGAGCGTTTATCTGCCTCCGGGGCAGACGCGGGAAGTGAAGATAAAGCTGGACCATACAGGCAGGTATTATTTCTTCTGCCGGATAGCTTTTCATGAAATGCTCGGCATGTTCGGCCAGATAACCGTTACTGCGGCCCGGTAAAAAAAATCGTCAATAACCAAAAGGGGGCCGTGCGGCTGGAGGCCCCATCCCGCGGCCCTTTTATTGATCTTCCTGTCGATGACGGCATGGGATGTTCAGACTATTGTGAGGACATTAATATATCCCCCTGCCTTTGATATAATCTGGCCATGCGGGTGCTCATGATAAGCGCCAACCGTAACAGCCTGCCTGAGCCCGTCATGCCCGCCGGGGCCTGCATGGTGGCAGAGGCGGCAAGGGACGCGGGCCACGAGGTGAAATTCCTGGATTTCATGTTCCTCAAATGGGAGAAAGCCCTTGGACGGACGCGCTCCCTCCTCAGGGGCTGGCGCCCGGACGTAACCGGGATTTCCGCAAGGAACATAGACGGGAACAATCTTGGCGGGCCGGTCTTCTTTGCGCGGGAGCTGCCTCCGCTTGTGCGCGCCATAAGGGAGCAAGGCCATACGCTGATTGTGCTTGGCGGGGCCGCGGTGAGTGTGATGCCGGAGGAGCTTCTGCGTGCCTCCGGCGCGGACTGCGCCGTCCTCTCCGGCGGCACGCGGGTATTCCCGAAACTGCTTGAAAGGGTCAGCAGGGGCGCGGGAGCGCGGGAAACGGCAGGGACGGCATGGCTTTCGGAGGGAGACTTTAAAAAAAACGCCGGCGCCGCCGACGAAACGGAAGAGCTTGAAGATAAAAAAATCCCCGTGCCGGACTACGCGCACTGGCTCGACACCCGCAGGTACACGGCCCATTTCGCGGCCGCGGGGCTCCAGACGAAGCTGGGGTGCCGGTTCGACTGCATCTACTGCACGTATAAAAAGATAGAGGGCGGTGGATACCGCCTGCACAGCGCGGAGGCCGCCGCCCACGCCGTGGAGAGGCTCTGGGCCGCGGGCTTCAGGGACGTGGAATTCGTTGACAATGTCTTCAACTGCCCCTGCGAGCACGCGATGGGAATCTGCGAGGCGCTCGTGCACCTGAAGGAACGCGGCGTCAGGCCCGGGTATCACACGATAGAGCTTAACCCTTTGTTCGTCACGGACGAGCTTGTCTCACTGATGGAGCGGGCGGGGTTTGCCGGGGCGGGCATTACCGCCGAGAGCGCCTCGGATGCCGTCCTGCACGGCCTCCAAAAGGGTTTTTGCGCGGAGCACGTCTACCGGGCGGCCGGTATCGTGGGCAGGCACAGGCTCCCGTGCTTCTGGATATTCCTCCTGGGCGGGCCGGGAGAAACCAGAAACACAGTGGAAGAGACGCTCCGCTTCGCCGCGCAGCGGATAAGGCCCTCAGACCCCGTTTTCTTTAACACGGGGCTCCGCATCTATCCGGGGACGGAGCTTGAGCGGACAGCCCGCCGGGAGGGGCTCTTGTCGCTGCCAGCGGAAGGGATGCTTGAGCCCGTCTTCTACGTCTCGCCGGAGGTGGACCCCTGCTGGATTATGGCGCGGGTGGGCCGCGAGATGGGAAAAAACCATTTGAACTTCATTGACCAGGGCTCGCTCGGCTTCCGTTTTCTGCCGCTTATACACCGCATGTTCAGTCTGGCCGGGACGAGGCCTCCGCTCTGGAGGTTCACGCGCACAATCCGCAGGGTATTGAGGCCGTTCGGGATAAGATGAGCGGCAAAAAGGCATATATAAAATCCTTTGCGGCCGCCTCCCCGTCTTTTTGCGTAAGCCAGAAGGAGGCCGGGGAGTTTTTGATGGAGCGCTATGCGGGCAGGCTCAGCACGCGGGGTGCCAGGATATTGAAGGTGCTCTTTGCCCACCCTTCGATAAAGCGGAGGGCGTTCGCGCTGGACCGCCCCGATGAGCTGGTCGAGGAGGACGCTGACAGGCGCATCGCCCGCTTTACGAGGGAAAGCATAAAGCTCTCCGCGCAGGCGCTCCGGGCGGCGCTCGAAGGGGCGGGTATTTCCCCCTATGAGCTGAGGGGGATAATAGTGAACACCTGCACCGGCTACATCTGCCCCGGCGTCTCTACATATCTGATAGAGCGGCTTGGGCTCAGGCGGGACATAAAGGCATTCGATCTGGTCGGGGCCGGATGCGGCGGGGCGATGCCCAACCTGGAGATGGCAGGGCTCCTGGCCCGGAACGGCCCCGTGGCCAGCATATCGGTTGAGATATGCACGGCGACCTTCCAGATGGCCGATGAGCTTACGCTCCTGTTGTCGAACACGCTTTTTGCGGACGGTGCGGCGGCGGCAATCGTGGCGGAGGACGCGGGCGGGTTAGAGATTATGGGCTCCGCCGCATACTTCGCGCCGGAGCAGAGGGAGTCCATAAGATACGTGCACAGGGGCGGACAGCTCTTCAACCAGCTCCATGACGACCTGCCGGAGCTTGTAAAAGACGCCTCGGCAAAGGTTGCCTGCGGCCTGCTCACCCGCATGGGCCTTGACAAGCAGGATATAAAGCACTGGGCCGTTCACGCGGGCGGGGAGAAGATAATAAACGCGGTGCGGGAGGGGGTTGGGCTTTCCCCGGAGCAGGCCGCCCCCGCCAGACGGGTGCTTGAGGGCTACGGCAATATGTCCTCACCCACGGTCTGGTTTGTGCTGCGGGAGATTATGGAGCGGGGGATAGGCAGCGGGGAGTTTTGCATGCTCCTGTCATTTGGCGCGGGGCTCTCCGCGCACGCCTGCCTGTTAAGGAAGACCTGAGAGAACTCCAGCCCCCTCAAGGTCCGCCATGGGGTATGCAAGCGCCTCCAGCGAGGGGCCGGACTGTACCGGTGCTGGAGACGCTTGCGGGGAGTCTGTTTGGAGGAGGCTGGCCGCCCCGGTCTGCTGCAAGCTGGCCTGCGGCGAGACTTGAGCATCAGAAATGGAGCTGGTGCCAAGAACGCTTCGGGCTGGGGAGGGGTCCGTCTGTAAGTTCGTACCATAAGGGCAGCCGGAAAGGCCGCTTATGTTTGATGGGCTCAATCCCGTGATGCCTGTCATCCCGCCAACCTCCACTTATATTATCGGCACTTTGCGCCCGAATCTTTAACCCAATAAAAAAAGCCCGTCTTGCGATGGGCTTTTTTTCTATTTTTTCTGTCACCCCAGCAACCCCTCTTTCCAAAAGGAAAGGTGGCTTTGCGTCATACAGTCTCCCGTATTTTGCCTTTTTATGGGGTGGCAGTCCCTTTTTCCTTGTCTTCAGGTTACCACAGATAAAACCCCTGTCAAGGGGGAGTGACTACCCCTTGAAGGGGGTGACTACCCCCTGGGGGGCATGACTATGCCCTTGTGATTACCCTTATTATTTTATCCCCACGACCTCGACATCGAAGTTCAGCGTCTTCCCGGCAAGCGGGGGGTTGAAGTCCAGCACAATGGTGTCCTTCTTCACCGAGACGACCCTTACGGGTATGTGGTGGCCGTCCGGGGTGGACGCCGAAAGCATCATTCCGGGGGCCGGTTTGATGTTCGGGGGCAGTTTGCTCTTGGGTATCTCCTGTATGGCCTTGGGGTTTACCTTCCCGTAGCCTTCCTCGGGGCTGACCTTGAAGGACTTTTTCTCCCCGAGCTTCATGCCCATTACGGCCTTCTCGAAACCCGGTATCATCTCGTGGCTGCCCGCCTTGAACTCAAGCGGCGGCTTGCCCTTGGAGCTGTCAACGACCTTGCCGTCCACCTTCAACGTGTAATTCACCTTTACAGTCTTGCCAGCGGTAACCACGGGCACGCTCTTCCCGGCGGCCCCGGCCAATGGCGGCGCGGCGAACGCGGCCAGCAGAAAAAGTATTGAAAACAGAAGCGGGACCCTGATTGCTTTTTTGCTTTTTCTCATGGGCGAAATTGCCCCCTTTCGGTTTTTTTTTGAAGCGCCAGGAGGCGGTCTGTGCGGGAGGGTCTTCCTCGCGGGCTTCCATTTTAAACATTATCATACGCGCGGGACTCGTGGCAAGTGCGGGGGAGGTATGGATTAAAGGTTTTAGAGTATAATACTGGTGTTTCAGGCTGGGAAGGTGAGGGGCCTTTTAGAGGAGGTGGATGGGCATAAACCTTTGACTGGTTAGTCACCTGGCTTTGAGGAAGGATTACATCCATTCGGACAACCTCAACTTGAGAAAGGAAGAGATGAAAAGTCTAAAAGCAGTCCTGATATTGTTTTTTGCCGTGGTAACAGGCGTTGTGGTCGCCTCCTTCGCGGGCTGCGGCGGCAGCGGGAGCAGTTCATCAACCGGCAGCACTACCCAGAGCTATTTCGGCACGGCGAGCCCCGGCGACGCCTGGCAATGGAGCATAACAAAGGATTCCAGCGGCAACGGCACGTTTACGGCGGCCAATCAGACAATGGGCGTCACATATAATGGCACGGTATCGACGCTCCCAAACAAATTCCTGAAACTGACCTTTACCAGTTCGACCGACGCAAATGTGGTCGGCAAGTCCGCTTACGCCATCGAGTTCCCTGGCACGGCGCTGATTGTAAAACCCGCAATGGCAAACGCCAGCGCGGTCGTTGCTTCGGGGCTCGGCAAATGCCCCGGCGCATCCGCGAAGTATAACTGGGTGAAAATCCCCGGCAGCCTCTGGAATGCCGATAGCGACGAAGCCTTCGGGGTAGCCAATTCAATAGTGAGCGGAAACGGCTTCACCTTCGATGTGATGTCCAATTTCCTTAACGGGACGATGATGGGCGGCATGCAGACAATATCCGGGTACACATGTTCGGGCGGCAGGATAACAACATCTTCCATGCCCAAGGTGATGATGCCCGGTCCGGGGCCTTCCATGTCGCTGGCGGTGACGCCTTCGGGGGTGTTCGTGGGCGACAACGGCCATAGCGGCGGGCTGGTAGGCATGAGCGTGCCGGGCGCCGCCATTGGCAACGCTCCCCTGCTGGCAAAGGGCCTGGAATTCAGGGGCGTCCTCTTCAAGAACCAGAGCCCTGGAGACAAGACCGAGCCCGTGTGGGCGCGCACCTATGGAAACGGCATGATCAACGGCGGCGGATACATCAATTTTGAAAACAACGTCGAAGACATGGTCAATGGCGTTACCCTGTCTCTTAACAATGACACGGCAACACCCGGCATGTTCAGCGGGATACTGCACGACAAAGGTTCAAATACTTCCTATCCCTTCACACTGATGATAAACAAGATAAACGGGAAATACATGATCTTCGGGATCTCGAAAGACAATTCGAACGGGCCGTATAATTTCCTGGTGATCCAGCAGTAGGAGAAAGAAAAACCGCCAAAACAGAAGGCCCGTCCGCTGCGGACGGGCCTTCTCTATTTTAGCTGCCACTCCAGCAACCCCTCTTTCCGGGATCTCTCCCGAAAAGGTAGCTTTGCGTCGTACGGTCTCCCGTACTTTGCCCTTTATGGGGTGGCAGTCCCTTTTTCCTTAGCCTCAGATTATCACAGTAAAAACGGTTGTCAAGAGGGGGGGCATGAATATGCCCTTTTATTTCATGCAGAGCCGCTGCCTGCGCCTTTTACTCTCTAGCCCTGTGGGAGAGGGCCGGGGTGAGGGAGAATTTTTTTTCTCCGGGAATGTATAATCTTTCACATCCCGAATTCATGACATAGGAGGTATTCCCAGTTGGAAAGCAAACCGAAGGACAAGATGGAGTTTTCGGGCAGGCTTGCCCTTACCTGCAAATACGGCGAAAACGGCTGCCAGGTGCCTGCGGCGCTTTACGAGTCGGGCTCGGCCGACCCCCTGTCTCTGGAGAAGTTCCGGATAGTGGCCGGGACGGAGCCAAGCTACAACAACCTCTGCGACCTGGACCGCCTGCTCCAGACGGTCACCCACATCGCGGCCGCCTTCGAGGTGAACCGCGGCAAGACGCCCCTCATCTCTGTGGGCGTGAAGCACGGCAACTCCTGCGGGGCCGCCGTGGCGTATGACGGCCCAGCGGAAGCCGCCCGCAAGATGATAATGGGAGACCCCCTTGCCATCTTCGGCGGGCTGGTGATGGTGAACTACCCGGTAACGGAGGAAGTGGCGGAGGCACTGGTGGGCCACGGCATGCCGGAGGGGCAGCGCAGGCCGCTTGACGGCATCATAGCCCCGGCATTCGATGCCAGCGCGATGGGGCTCTTCCAGCGCAAGGGGGACAAGTGCAGGCTGCTTGCAAACCCGGCCCTGGCGGGTCTTGGGCGCGCGAGCCTCGACGCGGGGCTCCGCTACCGCTATGTGCGCGGCGGCTTCCTTGCCCAGCCCAATTACACTTACGTCCTCGACCTTGGCGACCCGGAACTCAAAAAATACGGCCAGGCCGCGCGCCAGCAGGAGGACGACATGCTCATGGCGAAGGCCATTGGGGACACAAGCAACAGCAACACGATAACCATTGTGAAGGACGGCCAGTTAATCGCAAACGGCGTGGGCCAGCAGGCGAGGGTGCGCGGCGCGAAGCTTGCCCTGAACCTTGTCTCCTACTCCGGCCACGACGCGAAAGGCGCCTCGGCCTCAAGCGACAGCTTCTTCCCGTTCACCGACGGCGTTGAGGTGCTCGCGGAGGCGGGAATCAAGGCCATAGCGGCCACAAGCGGCTCCATCAAGGACAAGGATGTCGTCAGGTTCTGCGAGGACAGGGGCATCGTCCTTTACCATATCCCGGACAAGAAGGGGCGCGGCTTCTTCGGACACTGATACCTTCCCTTGCCGCATTATCTTCCCTCACCCCTCTCTCCCTAAAAGGGAGAGAGGAAAAGGGCAAGGGAATAATGTGGAAGCGGAAAAAAATCCTCAATTTTCTATTTTTTGCATTTCCCGGTTGTCTGGGGCTCTTTTTCCTTGAAGTCCACTCCCCCGCAGCGGCACTCTTTTAACGGCTCCCTGCCGCTCTGGAGCACCTGCTCGGCCCCGCAATCAAGACAGACATATATGCCCTTTCCGGGCTTTTCCCCTTTGGCAGGCATATGATGCAACCTCCTTCCGGGCTCGACGGTCGATATGATGAAAAGTCCTGATTAAATCTTAACAGGGCCGGGGCAAATGTCCATCCGCAGGGGTCTTTTATCCCGCCTTTGCCAGCAGGGGCCTTCCCCTTTTCTTGTAGAACCATCCGGCAAGGGCGCCTATTGCGGCGGGGCCGCCTATGACGGCGGGGTTCAGGGCCAGTATCCAGAAGCCGCTCCCGCCTGCCGCGCCCGAAAGCGAGCAGAGGGCCGTCAGGACGCCAATGGCCACGCTTGCGGCTATCCCCTTTGCGTAAGGGTGGCTTATCTCCTTTTTGCCCGCCAGCAGGTGAGCTGCCTCAAAAAAGACGAGCAGCGGGACGGCCGTCTTAAGAAACATGAACATGAGCGATATGAGAAAATTTGTAAACGGCATGGCACCTATCATAAACCATACGGACGGCCCCTGTAAAAAACCCCGCCCTTTGAGGTATTCTTTTATAGCCTGGGGTTTTGATTCATAAAGGAGAAAAACCGGAATGACACTGAAGATAGGCGTAATGGGCTCGGCCTCTGGCGGGCTTACGAAAAAGCACAGGCAGACCGCCTACAACCTTGGCAGGGCCATCGCGGAAAACGGCTGCATAACGGTCACGGGGGCGTGCCCCGGCCTGCCTTTCGAGAGCGCGAGGGGGGCGAAAGAGGCGGGCGGGATGGTGGTCGGCATATCGCCCGGCCTCAGCACGTGGGAGCACGTGCACAAGTACCAGTCCCCGCTGGAGCACCACGACGTGCTCATCTTCACGGGAAGCGGCCTCATGGGGCGCGAGGTCGTGAACATCCGCACCTCCGACATCGTGGTCATCATAGGCGGGCGCTCCGGCACCCTTGGGGAGTTCTCAATCGCGTATGACGAAGGGAAGCTGATAGGCGTGGTGCTTGGGACGGGCGGCATTACGAGGGAGATAAAATACATCCTCCGCGTGATAAAGAAGAAGACCGGGGCGCAGGTCATCTACGACCAGGACCCCGAAAGGCTCGTGAAAAGCCTTCTGGCCTATTTCCGGAAGGAGCATTACAAGCACCCCAACGTCCATCACGCCTTCGTCGTTGACGGCCACGGGGAAAAGCACGCCGTCCCCGCGCCCAAAAAATAAAATTGATCCTCCCTCTCCCGTTGGGAGGGGGAAGGAAGGCCCCTTTCCCTCTGCCATGTTATAATTAAAAAATTTATGGAGCCGTTATAAATTGATGCCCGGCAAAAAACGTGTTGCAGGGGTTTTTTTCTTTTTGCTGTTTTCTCTTCTGGCCTCTCCCCTGAAGGCCCGCGCAACCAACATAAGCGACCTGCAGGTAAAACTGAACGGGGACGACATATACGTGTCCGCAAGGCTTGTCATGGACCCTTCCCTCATAAAAGACCTGAAGGCGGGCATCGAGAAAGACCTCATCTTCTACGTGGACGTGTTCAGGAAGTGGTCCAGCTGGCCGGACGAGTTCATCGTGGGCAGGCGCATAGAGCGCCAGCTGAAGTGCGACAACGTGAAGGGGGAATACATGATAATCTCCGATGAGGGCGGCAGGACGCGCAAAGGCGTGCGGTACGCAAACTGCGACGACCTTATACAGGACGCCCTCGCCATAAAAAACGTGAAAGTGACCAGCGCGAAGGAGCTTATATGGGGCAAGTACGTCGTGAAGGTGTCGGCGGAGTCCCGCCTGAGAAACCTCCCGCCCCTGCTCGGGCAGATGTTCTTCTTCCTCAAGGACAAGGAGTTCAAGGTGGACATGAAGTCCCCCGTGATGAGGCTTGGCAGCGGAAAATGAGGATGAACCCCAAACTGCGGCGCGTGCTCTACTTCCTGGTGGGCGCGGTGTTCCTGCTTGGGGTGCTCATGCCCTTCGAGCTGCGTTTTCTGCGGGTGGGCGACCTCTCGGAGACCCTCCTTTACCTGCTTTTTTTCAACCTGAACCTTGTGGCCCTTGGCACCCTCGTATACTTCGTCTCCAAGGGGTTTATAGAGCTTTACCTGGGCGTAAAACGCAAGACGATAGGGTTTAAGTTCCGGGCCAAGCTGCTGCTGTTTTTCACGTTCCTCACGCTTGTGCCCACGGTGCTTGTCTACATGGTTGCAAGCGGGCTGGCCTCCAATTACATGGACAAGATTTTCAACGCGCAGTTCAAGGACCCGCTCAAGATCTCCATGAAGATGGCAAGGGCCGTCTACCAGGAGGAGAAGTCCAAGGCGGTTGACGTTGCCCAGGAGGCGCTTGAAAAAGACGGGGTTGCGGACCTTGGCCCCTACAAGGTCTATGTCATAAGGAAACTTCCGCCCGATGCCACCCCCGCGATGAAGGCCGCCTTCGCGGGCCGGAAGGCGGCGGAGGTGCTCTCCACCCCGGAGGGCGACCTGGTGCGCGGCATGGTGCCATATCCGAAGGGCGGGGTGCTCTCGGCCAGCATCACGCTTCCGGGCAAGCTCACCTCATACATCGAGGACATAAAGCGGGCCAACGAGGAGGCCATGAAGATGGACGAGTGGCGCGACCCCATACGCACCAACTTCTATCTTGTGCTTGGCTTCATAGCCCTTACGATAATGTTCACGGCGCTTTTTGCCGCCCTGCGGCTGGCAAAGGGGATAACCCAGCCCGTAACCGGGCTTGCGAGGGCCACAAAGGAGGTTGCCAGGGGCAACCTCGATTTGAAGGTGCCCCCCGCGGGCTCCGACGAGATGGGCCTGCTGGTGGACTCCTTCAACAGCATGGTGGCAGAGCTGAAGGACGGCAGGCAGTCCCTTGAGAGGGCGTATATGGAGTCCGACAGGAGGAGGCTCTGCATGGAGGGCATCCTGGACAACATCCATACGGGCGTCATCTCGCTGAGCCCCGAGGGGCATGTGCTTACGATAAACCCGGAGGCGTGCAGGATACTGGGCATCAACCCCGCCCGGGTGATTGGCAGCTATTACGACAAGGTGCTTGAGGGCATCCAGTCCGACGAGCTTAAGGCCCTGATAAAGGGCATAAACGTCAAGACCATACAGTTTGTGGAGCAGGAGCTTTGGGTGGGGTTTTTCGACGGGAGACGGGCGCTGCTCCGGGTCTTCATCTCCGCCCTGAGGGACGCAAAGGGGAGGCACATGGGGCTCCTTGTCGTCTTTGACGACCTGACGGAGCTTGTCCGGGCGCAGCGGGCGCTCGCCTGGCAGGAGGTGGCCCGCCGGATAGCCCACGAGATAAAAAACCCCCTTACGCCGATAAAGCTCTCCACCGAGCGGCTGATGAAGAAATGGGCCGAGGGGCACGAGGACTTCGCCCAGGTATTCGAACGCTCCACAAAGACCATAATCAAGGAGGTCGAAAGCCTTAAAAGGCTCGTGGACGAGTTCTCCCGCTTCGGCAAGATGCCGGAGATAAGAAAAAAGCCCACAAACCTCATGCCGCTAATGGAGGAGATAAGAAATCTCTATAAAGCCTATAAGGATTTTCATTTAATTACCGATATGCCGGCGGACATGCCCCTTGTGGATATAGACCCGGAGCCGTTCAAGAGGGCGCTTATGAACCTCATAGACAATGCTTATGAGGCGATGGGGGCGGGCGAGGCGGGTAATGCGGGGCGGGTTTCGGTTAAAATAAAGCCCGATGCCGAGGCCAACAGGTTTTTTGTGGAGATAGCGGACACGGGGCCGGGCATTGGCGAGGATCTGAGGGAAAAGCTCTTCCAGCCCTATTTCTCGACCAAGAAGCACGGCACGGGGCTTGGGCTTGCGATAGTCCACAAGATAATATCCGAGCACAACGGCTACATAAGGATTGGGGACAACCAGCCCAGGGGCAGCGTCTTCACGATAGAGATGCCCATGAGGGAGCAGTAGGGGGGAAATGGGATACAATAAAGCAAAAAGAGCAAAAACGGAGGCGATATGATACAGAGACTGACTGCCATCATTGAAAAAGAGGACGATGGATATGTTTCACTGTGTCCGGAGCTTGATATAGCAAGCCAGGGGGCCTCCATTGAGGAGGCGCGGGATAACCTGAAGGAGGCGCTGGAGTTGTTCTTTGAAACTGCCTCCCCCGAAGAGACAAAGCAGAGACTTCATGGAGACATATTTGTGACACAGGTGGAAGTGGTGTCAAGTGCCAAACCAAGGGACAACTTCGCTTCGGCCTTTGTGACCGGGTTATAATCCCCCGCCGCCCCGAATGGGGCAGCCGCCATCCCCTGCCTTGCAGCCAATGTTTTAAAAAGCTTAAAATAGCCTGTGGAAAAGATATTTCGCTCGCTTCCGGAAAGACTGTCAAAAGCCGTGGCCTATTACTGGTGTACCTGGGAAGCCCAGGCCAAAAGACAAAAGACCGCCGGTAACGCCGATCAGGGGGCAAGGTGCGCGGTAACGGGCGGAGCCCAAATGGACGGTTTTATTTCCATGCTGACTGAAATAATCCTGGAAGCGGGCATTGATCAAAGCTGCATTTTCCACAATAAAAATCTGGAACTTCCAGGCTATTTCCGGCCCACCAAGGAATGGGACCTTTTGCTAATAGTGGACGGACAGTTAATCGTTGCCCTTGAAGCAAAATCGCAGGCCGGCCCTTCTTTTGGCAATAATTTCAATAACCGCACCGAAGAGGCCATGGGCAGCGCCCTGGACCTTTGGACCGCTTTCAGAGAAGGCGCTTTCAATAAGACGGTAAAACCCTGGCTCGGTTATCTTTTCCTTCTTGAGGATTGCAAGGAATCACAAAAGCCCGTCGGCGTGAAGGAGCCTCATTTCAAGGTCCTCGATGAATTTAAAAATGCCTCTTATGCAAAACGATACGAGCTTTTTTGCCGGAAACTGGTAAGAGAGAATCTTTATAATTACTCCGCTTTTGTAACTTCCGGCAGGGCAAACGGGCCAAAGGGCATTTACAGGGAGCCCGCGGAAGACCTTGCCTTTGAACTTTATGCCCGCTCGCTTGTGGCCCAGGTCGCCACTTTCGGGAGAAGTCTTTAAAAATGAGAGCGCTCCAAACCGAAAAGCAAACCACCACGCACCGCCTGATACATGGGGATAACCGCTCGCTGTCATTTATTCCGAACGAGTCCGTTCACCTGGTCGTCACTTCTCCTCCTTACTGGTGCCTGAAGAAATATAACGAAAATCCGGCACAACTCGGGCATATAACAGACTACGAGCTTTTCCTTAAGGAGTTGAACAGAGTGTGGAAAGAGATTTACAGGGTTCTTGTTCCCGGAGGAAGGCTCGTCTGCGTTGTGGGAGACGTCTGTTTATCGCGGAAAGAAAACGGACGCCATCTTGTCATGCCCCTTCACGCAGACATAACCGTAAATTGCCGTAAGATCGGCTTTGACAACCTCAACCCGATTATCTGGCATAAGATTTCAAATGCCGCATTCGAGGCTAATAATGGGACAAAGTTTTTAGGCAAACCTTACGAGCCTAATGCAATCGTGAAAAATGATATAGAGTTCATCCTCATGCAGCGCAAACCGGGCGGATACAGAAAACCTACGGAAGAGCAGCGCAAGCTGAGCATGATCGGCAAGGACGATTTTGCCGAATGGTTCAGGCAATTCTGGACAATTACCGGCGCATCCACAAAAGATCATCCTGCCCCATTCCCTTTCGAGCTTGCCTACCGCCTTGTCCGGATGTTTTCATTTTGGGGCGATACCGTCCTCGACCCCTTCTGCGGGACCGGCACGACAATGCTTGCGGCCATGAAATGCGGACGAAACAGCATAGGGATTGAAATAGACGAGGCTTACTGCCGCATGGCCCTGAACCGGCTCAGGGCCGAGGAACGCGGGCTGTTTAAAGAAAGCAGCATTGAATTTACAAAAACTATTGAAATTGATGAAATAAACGCAGTGCATGAAAAGCACTTAAGATATGTGAGCTTAGAAAAGCAAAAAAATTTTTTGAGGAATAAAAAGGTTTCATGTAAAAAAATAAACGGGAATGGTTCTAGAACTTGATAGGGTCGAAAGTCATCGATATTTTGCTACACGAATCTGATCGGGGAAAATAGTTTGCAAGAAATAGTGCCCATTGAATTGCCAACTGTTATTCAATGATAAAGTGAAGAATTGACCAGATACCATATACCGGTGCGGGAACAGTAGGGGGGGGCAGATAGATAGTTTGCGCTGCGAAAAGAAAAGGGCGGAGCAAGCCCCGCCCCTACAGCCAGAAAGTATAAGGCAAAATGGCGCGGGATGCTGTTTTTATGTAAGGGCGCGCCTTGGTGCGCCTTATGGATAAATGCTAAAGAAATACTTAAAACAAATATCTGAAACCGCCATCCGGGGGGATGCCAGAGAGGAATCATATTATCCGGTCCTTTCCGATCTGCTTGATGAATATCTTGAATCAATAAATAAAAAGAAAATTCACATAACAACACTGCCCAAAAAGACCGAGGCGGGAAACCCCGATTTCAGGGTATGGGACGGCAAACAGCATATAGTCGGTTATGTCGAGGCCAAAGACCCAAAGGTTGAGAACCTGGACAAAATAGAAGAAACCGGACAGCTAAAAAGATACCTGCATACGTTCCCGAACCTGATATTGACCAATTTCTATGAATTCAGGCTTTATAGAAATGGTAGTCTGATTGACAAGGTCCTCATCGGCAGGCCCGTTATAGCCCGCAAGTTGCAAAAGACCCCGCCGGTAGAAAAGGAACCTGAATTCCTTGGCCTGCTTGAAAAGTTCTTTTCCTTCTCGACGCCTAAGGTCTATGACGCAAAGGCCCTTGCGATAGAGCTTGCCAAAAGGACGCGGTTTTTAAAGGATGAGGTTATAGCGCAGGAACTGAGAGAAGAAGAAAAGACGGGGGGAGGCTTCATCGGGGGATTCTATGAGGCTTTCAAGGAATACCTTATAAGCAGCCTCACGGAGGATGAATTTTCAGACCTGTACGCGCAGACGATAACTTACGGACTGTTTGCGGCGCGGACACGCGCCGGGGGCGGGTTTAACAGGAAGCTTGCCTATGACAATATCCCGCAGACCATCGGCATATTGAGGGATGTCTTCCAGTTTGTTTCCCTGGGCTCACTCCCTCAACAGATGGAATGGATAATTGACGATATCTCCGAAATCCTTTCCGTAACGGACATCAACAAGATACTCCACCAATATTTCCATGAGGGCAAGGGGAAAGATCCCATAGTCCATTTTTATGAAACATTCCTTTCGGAGTATGACCCCAAGACGCGGGAGATGAGAGGGGTTTATTACACGCCTGAACCCGTGGTTTCATATATAGTCCGCTCTCTGCATAAGATACTGAAAGAGCAGTTCAATAAGCCTGACGGGTTCGCTGACAGGAACGTAACCGTATTGGACCCGGCGGCGGGAACGCTGACCTTCCTGGCGGAGACGGCAAAGCTGGCGGTTGAAGAATTCGTTTCAAAATACGGAGAGGGCGGCAGAAAGAATTTTATTAAAGACCACGTCCTGAAAAACTTTTATGCCTTTGAACTCATGATGGCCCCTTACGCCATCGGACATTTGAAGATGTCCTTCCTGCTTGAGGAAATAGGTTACAGATTGCAGAAGGACGAAAGGGTTAAGCTCTATTTGACCAATACCCTTGAAATGGAAGACTTGCCGGAAACAAAGCTCCCTGGCATGGCCTCATTATCGCATGAATCACACCTGGCCGGGAAAGTGAAAAAAGAACAGCCCATATTGGTTATTTTGGGCAACCCGCCATATTCAGGACATTCGTCAAATACGGGCGAATGGATTTCAACTGAAATCAAGACCTATTACCAGGTAGACGGGAAGCCATTAAATGAGAAGAACCCCAAATGGCTTCAAGATGATTACGTGAAGTTCATCCGGTTTGCGCAATGGAAGATAGACCAATTGGGCGAAGGTGTTTTAGGCTTTATCACAAACCACAGTTACCTTGACAACCCGACATTCAGAGGGATGAGACAGTCCCTTATGGACAGCTTTGACGAGATGCGTATTTTGGACCTTCACGGCAATAGTTTAAAAAAAGAAAAATGTCCTGACGGCGCAAAGGACGTGAATGTGTTTGATATCCAACAAGGTGTTGCCATTGCCTTGTTCATCAAGAAGAAGGAAAAAAAGAAGTCCGTCCTTCATGCGGAACTTTGGGGAGAAAGGGAAGCAAAATATTCCTGGCTTCTGGACAATGATATTAGCAGCACACAATGGAAACGCATTTCCCCCAAATCGGATTTTTATCTGTTCATACCTAGAGATGAAAAATTGTCTCATGTTTATGAACAATTCTTGAAGATTACGGATATTTTCCTCGTGAACAGCGTGGGAATCGTTACTGCAAGAGACAACCTAACTATAAAATGGACGGAAGAAGAAGTTTGGCGGACAGTATTGAATTTTTCCAAGCTTGACCCTGAACTTGCCCGGGAAGCTTACAGTTTGGGCAGGGACGCAAGGGACTGGAAAGTTGAATTTGCACAGAAAGACTTGAAAGAAGATGGCTTAGACAGGAAAAAGATTACGCCTGTTTTGTACCGTCCTTTTGATATTCGGTATACATACTACACTGGGAAGTCACGCGGCTTCATATGTATGCCCCGTCCCGAGGTAATGAAGCATATGATGCAAAAAAATACAGCTTTATGTGTTGGGCGAGCAGGGCAGGTTGTCGGTATAGAAAAGCTGTGGAACATTGTTTTTTGTTCTGAATGCATAGAAGATTTCAATTTATTTTATAGGGGTGGGAATGTTAATTTCCCCCTTTATTTTTATGCACCAAAAGAAAAGAAAAACTTATTTCATGCGGAAGTTGAGACAAAAGTACCAAACATAAGGCCTGAAATCCTTCACACCCTGTCTAAGGCATACAAGGAAGACATCTCCCCCGAAGAAATCTTCTTCTACATCTACGCCGTCCTTTATTCAAATACATACAGGACGAAATATGCCGAGTTTCTAAAAATTGATTTCCCGCGCATTCCGTTTACAAGAGATTACAAGCTGTTTAAAACAATGGCGGAATACGGCAACAGGCTTGTTGATCTTCATTTATTGAAGTCCAAAGAGCTTGATTTGCCGATTGCGCGATATCCAATAGAAGGAAATAACAGAGTTGAAAAGCCCCAGTATAATGAAACCGCCGGGCGGGTCTATATAAACAAAGACCAATGTTTTGAGGGCATTTCAGGGGAAGTTTGGAATTATCAGATCGGCGGTTACCAGGTCTGCGACAAATGGCTGAAAGATAGGAAGGGACGGCCGCTCTCTTTGGAAGAAATCCAGACCTATTGTAAAATAGTTACTGCCATTCAGAAGACAATGGAGATTCAAAAGGAAATAGATACCATATACGGAGAAGCGGAAAAGGATGTTGTTGGATTTATCAAGCCGGCTGCCAAATAGCCGGAGTCTGTCATGCCGACGGAAGCCGGTATCCAGTGACTTTACAAAAAAAGCAAATAAAGTCGCTGGATTCCGGGTCAAGCCCGGAATGACATATGGAGCCGATAACGGGAAAAATGATTTGCAGGTTCCCGAAATGAAACCGATACTCAATATCAACTCAGTGGGGCCCCCATGCCGCGCGTCCTTGTAGTAGACGACGAGGAGAACATAAGGGAGAGCCTCTCGGACATCCTCTCCGACGAGGGCTACGAGGTGGAGTGCGCCTCCACGGCTGATAGTGCTTTATCTCTATCTTGACGAAAGCGGGGACCTGGGCTTCGACTTCTTCGCCAAGAAGCCGTCGATGTATTTTACGGTTACCGTAATGCTGGTGCAGGGAATGGAAAACAGGAAGAAGATAGCCAAGGCCGTAAAACGAACCCTCCAGAAGAAGCTATCAAGGCCCATGGAGGCCGAATTAAAAGGGTCGAAGCAGTCCGTAAAGGTCAAGCAATATTTTTACGGGCGCATGGAGCCCGTGCCCTTTGAACTTTATGCCCTTACGCTAAATAAAAGGCGTGTCTACGACTATCTCGCCCGGGAAAAGGACAGGATTTATAACTTCATGGCAAGGAAAGTCCTCGATGTCATTCCCTTTGCGAATGCCCCGGTAAGAATCAGCCTTATAATAGACAGGAGCAAGAGTAAGAAGGAAATAAGAGAGTTTGACGATTACTTGGTCCGGCAGTTAAGTGGCAGGATTGGGCCGCGAATACCGCTTGATATAAACCATCATCTTTCTCATGAAGACCTGCCCCTTCAGGCCGTTGATTTATTTTCGTGGGGGATTTACCGGAAATATGAGAGGAATGACCTGGAATGGTTTAATGTCTTTCAGGGGAAGATCAAATATGATGATGTATACTTGCCATAAAAAAAGAGCGTGCCCTGCGGGTGTGCGCCCCCTGGCTTGGCCAACCTACGGAAGGGAACACCAGAGGAACCCACAGCGGTCTTACCGCCCTAAATATATGATTACAGGTAATATATGCATTTGTCAATTGTTTTTATTTTACGACATGGGCTGTATGCTGTGTAAACATCTCATGAACAGCTCGTTTGGGAGGAAGAAAGAACTCATTGTTTTGACCTTTTCAAGTATAAAGGAGTATCCTTAAAAGCGCGTAAATACGCAGAAGCGGTATATCTCTTAAGTTGGGAAAATAAAAATGAAAACGAGACTCATTATCACATTCTAAGGAGTAAAATGCCGCGCGTCCTTGTAGTAGACGACGAGGAGAACATAAGGGAGAGCCTCTCGGACATCCTCTCCGACGAGGGCTACGAGGTGGCCCTGGCGGAGTCCGCCGAGCGGGCGCTTGAGTCCGTGAGGCAGAAGGCCCCCGACCTGGTCCTGCTGGACATATGGCTGCCGGGGATGGACGGCACCGAGGCCCTGAAGGAGATAAAGGCCCTCGCCGAGGCCCTGCCCGTCATCATGATTACCGGCCACGGCACGATAGAGCTTGCCGTGAAGACCACGCGCATGGGCGCCTACGACTTCCTGGAAAAACCGCTCTCGATGGAGCGCGTGCTGCTCACCGTGCGCCGCGCGCTCGAAAAATCCCGCCTGGAGAAGGAAAACAGGGCGCTGAGGGAGTCCCTCAAGGGGAAGCTCGATATCGTGGGCGGCTCCCCCGTCATAAAGGCGCTCCGCTCGCAGGTGGAGATGGCCGCCAGGGGCTCCAGCAAGGTGTTGATAACCGGGGAGTCCGGCGCGGGCAAGG
This sequence comes from Nitrospirota bacterium, assembly GCA_021789215.1. Taxonomy (GTDB): domain Bacteria; phylum Nitrospirota; class Thermodesulfovibrionia; order Thermodesulfovibrionales; family JdFR-88; genus JAJYJS01. Next base: position 223,877 of record JAJYJS010000001.1, read on the forward strand.
AGCTTGTGGCGAGGCTTCTGCACGAGCTTTCCCCAAGGGCCAAAATGCCCTTCATAGAGGTAAACTGCGCCGCCATACCGCAGGAGCTTATAGAGAGCGAGCTCTTCGGGCACGAGAAGGGCGCGTTCACCGGGGCGCAGGAGAGCAGGAAAGGGAAGTTCGAGCTTGCAGACAGGGGCAGCCTCTTCCTGGACGAGGTGGGCGACATGAGCCTGGCCACCCAGGCCAAGGTGCTGCGCGCCATAGAGACGCAGGAATTCCAGCACGTGGGCGGCTCCAGGACCATCAAGGTGGACGTGAGGCTCGTCGCGGCCACCAACAAGGACCTGGCAAAGGAGGTGCGGAAGGGCAGCTTCCGGGAAGACCTCTACTACCGCCTGAACGTCATCCCCATAGAGGTGCCCCCGCTGAGGGCGCACAGGGAGGACATCCCCCAGCTTGTGGAGTACTTCCTGGGCGCGCTCGCGGCGGAATACGGCCGCGCGCCAAAGAAGATAACCAGGGAGGCCCTGAAAAGACTGATGGACTACCAGTGGCCGGGAAACGTCCGGGAGCTTCGCAACACCATCGAGAGGCTTGTGATAATGAGCCCCTCGGAGCTGATAGAGGAGAAGGACTCCTTCTTCCTGAACCTCCAGCCGCAGGCGGCCGACTACTTTGGCCACGAGGCCCTGAAGGACGCAAAGGAGGCCTTCGAGAAGGACTTCCTCATAAGGAAGCTGGTCGAAAACAACTGGAACATCTCCAGGACGGCGGAGCTTCTTGACGTGGAGCGCTCCAACCTCCACAGGAAGATAAAGGCCTACGGCATAGAAGTCCCCAGGGGCTCCCAGGAATAGAGAAAAGAATAAAGAAGAGGGGGCCGACTGGCCCCCTCACCCCCTTCAAAAAACTTCTGCTGCGTTTTCCCCTCTCCCATTGGGAGGGGGGAAAGGGTGAGGGAGAGGTCCAAATTGTTCCACGTGGAACAATTTTGGTTTCTAGGCGGCGGATTTCGCGACGAAGTTCTCTATTATGGCCTTGTCTTTTTCCTTTATATCAAGGAAGCGGACGCCGTAGTGGAACCCCTTTTCGGCCTTGGCGACGCGCATCACCTCGCCGTCGGCCATTATCCGCTCGGAGTCCGGGATGAAGAAGGAGCAGGCGATGATGTCCCCCCTGGCAAGGACCTTGTCCGTCTCAAGCAGCAGGCCGGAGACGCTTATGTTGTGCGTGCTGCCAAAAAACGGCTCGGAGCCGAAACTCCCCTTAACCGTCACCTTTATAAGCACCCTCAGGCTCCGCCTCTCGGGGATGTCCAGGAGCTGCGATATCTTCGCAAGCAGCTTCTTCTGGTCGATGGGCCTTGTGATGTAGTCGTTTGCGCCGCAGGAGGCGCACCTCTCCAGGTCGGCCTTGCGCAGGGAGCTTATCACTATAACGGAGACGCTCTTCAGCGCCGGGTCGCTCCGGATGGCCCTGACCAGCTCATCGCCATTCAGCTCCGGCACGTTCAGGTCCGTGAGGATGGCGTTCACCCTCTCCCTGCGGTGTATATCGAGGGCCTCGGTGCCGGTCTTGGCGGTGAAGACCTGAAAGTCCTCGCGGTCCAGCATGCTCTTCTCGTGCTTCAGAAAAGGTTCCAGGCTGTCCACTACGAGTATCTTTTTCATCGGCGCTTCATTTTATCAAAAACATGGGCCCATATGCTAATATATTTCACTCTCCATGAGCAGGACCATTGCCATAGTCAATCAGAAAGGCGGTGTGGGCAAGACCACAACGGCCGTCAACCTCTCGGCCTCGCTGGCCCTTGCGGGGGTGGACATCCTCCTCATAGACACGGACCCGCAGGGCAACACAACAAGCGGACTTGGGCTTGAGAAGGAGGCCCCCGGCCTCTACGACGTCTATGCGGGCCGCGCAAGGATGGAAGAGGCGATAAGGCCCGCCCACATGGAGCATTTATGGGTGGTCCCCTCCACCATAGACCTGCTTGGGGCGGAGATAGAGCTGCCCGGAAAGGAAGGCAGGGAGCGCATCCTGGCGGCGGAGCTTGCGCCCCTAAAGGAGCGCTTCCGGTATATTTTGATAGACTGCCCGCCCTCGCTCGGCATACTCACGCTGAACGCCCTCGTGGCGGCGGACTCCGCGCTCGTGCCCGTCCAGTGCGAGTACTACTCGCTTGAGGGGCTCGGCATGCTCTCCCAGACGCTCTCGCTCGTAAGGGGTTCTTTTAATGCCGCGCTGGAGCTTGAGGGCGTCCTCCTGACCATGTACGACCCGCGCAACACGCTCACCCGCCAGGTGGAGGCGGAGCTGAGGCAGCACTTCGCGGGCAAGGTCTATTCCACCGTCATACCGCGCAACATAACGCTTGCCGAGGCCCCAAGCCACGGCAAACCCGCGCTTGTCTACGACGCGCGCTCGCGCGGGGCGCAGAGCTACCTGGCGCTTGCCAGGGAGATGCTTAACCAGAACCAGGGGGTAAAGGCATGAAACCGGCGCTTGGAAAAGGGCTCGGGGCGCTCCTGCCCAAAACGGGGCCGGAGTCTCCGGAGCTTGAGATAGAACGCATCATCGCCTCGGCAGACCAGCCGAGGAAGCACTTCAGGGAAGAGTCCATCAGGGAGCTTTCTGCCTCCATAAAGGAAAAAGGCATCCTTCAGCCCCTTATCGTGAGCCCCAACGGGGACGGCTCCTTCATGCTCATAGCCGGGGAGCGCAGGCTCCGCGCGGCAAGGCTCGCGGGGCTAAGGAAGGTGCCTGTTACCATAAAAAAACTCCCGGCGCAGGACTCGCTGGAAGTGGCGTTGATAGAGAACATCCAGCGCGAGGACCTGAACCCCGTGGAGACGGCCAACGCCATAGAGCGCCTGAAGGAGGACTTCAGGCTCACGCAGGAGGAGCTGTCGCTGCGGCTGGGCATGGACAGGGCCACAATCGCCAACTACCTGAGGCTCCTGAAACTCCCCGCGGAGGTCAAGACGCTCGTCGCCCACGGCAAGCTCTCGATGGGGCACGCCAAGGTGCTGCTTGGTTTTGAGTCTCAGTCTCAGCAGGTGGAGGTGGCGGCCCGCGCGGCGGGGGAAAGGCTTTCCGTGCGCCAGCTTGAGGGGCTTTTGAAAAAGGCCCTCATAGGGGGCGCGAACAAAGACGCGCTGAGGAAGACGGCGCTCCAGGCCAAAGACCCCAATATCGCGGACCTTGAGGACAGGCTCACAAAGGCCCTCGGCACGAAGGTGCGCCTCAGGCCCAGGGGCAGGAAAACCGGCACCCTCGAGATAGAGTACTACAACCTCGATCAGCTCCAGGGGATTATCGAGAGGATGATGTGAGGAACAATGAAGATAACCAATAAGAAAAAAACATACTCCGGTTTCTCCGGATTGGGCAGATTAAGGTCCTTCAGACACGCATCTCTTGTAGAACAAGCCGTACCTGTAACTATCGGGTTAAGCTGGAGAGTCCCGCACCCCGGGACAACCAGGCCTGCCGCCGCAACCGCCGCCAGCTTCAAAACTCTTTTCATATTTTTTTACCCTCCTGATATTTCATTGCTGTATAGTTATAGGGTTTGGGCGGGCAAAAGGCAAGGGGGAAATTTCACGAATCTAAGTTTTTTTCTTTTTTATGCATTCTGCCAGGGATTAATTACTTCAAGTCCCGGATAATCAAAATCCTTAACGTTTCGTGTAACCAATCGCAGTTCATGATGAAGTGCCGTAGCCGCCAAAAGGCTATCCACGGTCGGCGCCGGCCGGCCTATCGCTGCGAGTAGTTTTCCCCAACGCTCAGCAATTGGGAGATCAACCGTAAGTACCCTCCCCTCAAACCACATAGGTATCTCATAATCAAGCCAGATGCGCAGTTTTTCCTTTCTCTTTTTATCTGTGAGTGTTTCAATGCCCCTGCGAATCTCGCCTAAAGTTAAGACACTCACAAACAAAGTTTCTTCCGGGACTTGTTTTATCCAAGTGTCCACCTGAACATTTGGCCTTGAGCGCATGGTCTCGGAAAGAACATTGGTATCAAGTAAGTAGCTCATTCGATATTGACTTCCCGCGTCAAGGATTGTTCTCTCTTAAAATCGAGTTCTATACCAAAAAAAGGCGATCTACGCATGAAGTCAATGAGATTCTCCTTTGGACGTTTAAGCCGGTCGTATTCGGCCTTTGAAATAACAACGGCCGTAGGCTCACCGCGCATTGTAATAGTCTGCGGGCCTTCCTTTGAGGCCTTTTTAATAACCTCACTCAGTCGCGCCTTGGCCTCTTGCAGCTGCCATGTTTTCATAGAAAACCTCCTTATTACCTAGTCAGACTAGTTTAATTATATTTTATCACTCAAGGAAATAGCAAGGGGCGTGAACGGCTTGTGGTTCATTACTGGCTGCTCGTCGCGCAGTCTGGCGGGCAGTTAAGTGTCTTCACGACAGAGACCGGGTTGCCGGAGACCGTCTGGCCTGGGTGGGATGATTGGGCCGCCGGACGGCTCTTTTCTTTTTGGGGAGCGGCATTGTTTGCAGCGGGCATTGCTGTGGCAGGTTTCGCCGCAGGCTTTTGCACATGTCCCTCGATTTCAGGCATTAATTCAGCGAGGAGCTGGGGGAACCTCTCCCCTCCCTACAGCTCCAGCATCCTGTCCAGTGAGATTTTTGCCCGGACCCTTATCTCTTCCGGGACTGTCACAACACTGGTCATGTCCCTGAGGGCGGCATGGACGCTCTTGAGCGTGGTCTTTTTCATGTTGGGACATATCATGTCCCTCCTCAGGGGGTGGAAGGTCTTTTCCGGGTTCTCCTTCTGGAGCCTGTGCATTATGCCTGTTTCCGTGCCGACAATGAACTCCTTATTGGGGGAGGACTTTGCGAAGCGGAGCATCCCGGAAGTGCTTGTCACATGGTCCGCAACTTCAAGCACCTCCAGCCGGCATTCAGGGTGCGCCATGAGGAGCGCGTCCGGGTATTTCTCTTTTGCCTTCAGGGCGTCTTCCCTGGTTACCCTGTCGTGGACGTGGCAGAAGCCGTCCCATGCGATCACCTTCTTGCCGGTGTTCTTCTGCGCCCACATGGAAAGGTTCCTGTCCGGCACGCAGATGACGGTGTCCCCCGGAAGGGACTCCACCACCTTGACCACGTTTGCCGAGGTGCAGCAGATATCGCTGGCGGCCTTTACCTCCGCCGTGGTGTTTACGTAGCAGACCACGGGCACGCCGGGGTACTGCGCCTTTATGTCCCTGAGGGTGAATCCTATGGGGTACAGGAGTTTGGGCTGCTCCGTGTAGCCCGGAAAATTGGGCCAGAGCTTCCTTGGCGCGTCCACCTGTATCATGTCCGCCATCGGGCAGCAGGCGCCGGGCTCCGGCAGGAGCACCGTCTTCGCGGGGCTCAGGATATAGGCGCTTTCGGCCATGAAGTTCACCCCGCAGAAGACTATCACGTCGCAGTCTATTTTCGATGCCGTCCTTGAAAGCTCAAGGGAGTCCCCGACGAAGTCGGCAATGTCCTGCACCTCCTCGCGCTGGTAATTGTGCGCCAGGATGATGGCACGCCTCTGTTTCTTGAGATCCAGGATCTCATTCACAAGTTCCCGCTCTTTATACATTTCAGAACCTGGAAGGCAAATTGTTGGTGTATAGCACAGTCCCGTCTTTAAGCACCACTTTGTAAATGACGGGGTTCTTTTTCCTTATGACGGCCTTCTGGTTATTGACAACGGCCCTCGTGCCGGGCGCAGCCGTCCGGTCATAACCATAATCGGGCGGATAGTCCTTTCCCTTGTACATGGCAAGTATCTTCCTCACGTAGTCTTCCGTTTCCCTGTACGGCGGCACGGCCCCGTGCTTTTCGACGCACGACGGCCCGGCGTTGTACGCCGCGAGGGCCAGGGTCACGTTGCCGAAGCGGTCGATAAGGCTGCTCAGGTATTTTACCCCTCCCTCGATGTTCTCCTCCGGGTCGAAGGGGTTGTAAACGCCCATGGAGTTGGCCGTCTGCGGCATGAGCTGCATCAGCCCCATCGCGCCTTTCGGGGATATGGCCCTGCGGTCGTATCCGGACTCGGCCTTTATGACGGCCTTTACCAGGTGAGGGTCCACGCTGTATTTCTGGGCCTTCCGCTCCACTATCCGGTCCACATCGTCTGTCCGGCCGGAAAGGGACGCGCGCGCATACCCCCCGGCCAGTCCGTTGTCCTTGTAGGCGGCCCGGACGGCCTTTTTCCGTCTTGCCGCCCGCCTTTCGTCCTTCATCACCCGCACACAGCCGTTCACCGGCGTGTCGGTGAAGAGGATGGCCCCGTTGGAGTCTACATATTTATATATGGCCGCGTCGGCGCCCGTAGCGAAAGTGCAAAGAGCAAGGATCAGTGCCAGGACAAACATTTGCATAGAATTTAACAAAAAAAGAGCCGTCAAGTCAAATACTTACGGCCCTTAAGCGTATGCGGGGCATGCCCTCTGGAGGACATGCCCCGCCCGGTTTTTTTGTTTTTTTCGATGGTTAAACTAGAATACCTTTTCCACGTTGGCGGCCTTCGGCCCCCGCTCGCCATCGACGATCTCGAAGCTTACCTTGTCGCCCTCATTCAATGTCCTGAACCCGTCTGCCTTGATTGCCGAATAATGAACGAAGATATCAGGCCCGCCATCCTGCTGAATGAAGCCATACCCCTTGGTCTCGTTGAACCACTTCACTTTTCCCTCAAAAGACACGTCAGTAATCCTCCTTTTTTCCCCCTCCAGGGAAGAGCTTGAAACCTGATATACAGGCTACAAACTTTATAGCACGTGCCAATTGCCTTGTCAATGAAAAAATGTGCGGCTGGGGCCGGGCGCAAATGCCCAAAAACCCTTGACAGCACAGGATATAGTGGTAGCATTTCAAAATACGGCAACTTTCTCGCACTGAAAAGGAGATTTGTCCATGATTACAACCCGCAGGATATTTTTCCCCGGCGGCCCGGCCCTTTTTTTATTCGCAATGTCAATCGCGCTTATCGCTCTGCCGGTGGCCGTGTATTCAGCGGAAACGGCAGGGCAGGAAAAAAAACCCTCTGCGGCGGTTTTGATGCGGCAGCTCCAGTCGAAATACGAAAAGTTCGACCAGGCCACGGGCAATGTTGAGATAAGGATGGCCGGGCGCTCGGGCGAGCAGGGAAAACAGATGGATATGGAACAGACCATATACAGGAAGGGCGGAGAAAAATTCCGGATTGAAACGGAGACAACGGTGCCTGCCACAAGGGAGGCACCCGGAAGGAGCTTCCGCACGATTGTCATCTATAACGGTAAGGAGGGCTGGGCGGTTTCGCCCTCAGGGCAGGTGAGCAAGCTCACGAAGGAAGACGAGCAGAGGATCCAAAGAAAGAACTACTGGTGGAAAAGCATCACCGCCGAATCGATGATAACCGGACTGGAAAAGGTGGATGGGCGGGACTGTTATGTAGTGGTGCCCGGCTCGGCAGAGGCCCCTTTCACCCGGGAATGGATTGACAGCAAGGACCTGGTGCTTGTAAAGGCCCTTTCCAGCGGTCCGCAGGGGCAGGAGGTGGAGTTCAGGTTCTCCGGCTTCAGGCCCGTTGACGGCTGGCAGGTACCCTTCAGGACGGAGACGGCGGTGGACGGCAGGCAGGTTTCGGTCACGGAGATAAAGTCCTTCGAGACGGGCAAGGGCCTGCCGGACAGCCTTTTCGAGCAGCCCCATGCCCCCGAGGGACAAAAAAGCGGTAATTGAAATTTTTGTAATAAACTGATATTATTAAATAAATTGAGCAGGTCTTATTTCTGAGAGAGTGGCAAAAACCACTCTTTTGTTTTATATGGGAACAATAGAGGGAAAGATCAGCGAGCTGGCACAGAAAGTCGCGGGGCCGATGGGCTTCACGGTGGAGGCCGTGGAGATATCGGGCAGCGGCAGACGCCCCGTTTTGAGAATCTACATAGACAAGGAGGGGGGAGTGAACATAGCGGACTGCGAGGCCGTGAGCCGGGAGATGAGCGCCCTGCTGGACGTTGAGGATGTCATGCAGGGGGCCTACATACTCGAGGTCTCGTCCCCGGGGCTGGACAGGCCGCTCAGAAAACCCGCCGATTTCGCAAGGCAGACGGGCAAGCTCGCAAGGGTGGTCACAAAAGAGCCCTTCGAGGGGCAGACATTCATGATTGGCAGGATCGTGGAGGCGGGCGGGGATTTTTTTACTCTGAATGTCGGGGAGAGGGAAGTCAAAATTCCCTATGAGGCGGTCACAAGGGCACGTCTCGAGGTGGAGATAAAATGAAAGAGATGATGTTTCTTATAGAACAGATATGCCGCGAGAAGGGCATACCCAAATCCGTGCTCATGTCGGCGCTGGAGTCCGCCCTGCTCTCGGCGGCCAGAAAGCGCTACGGGGGCCGGACAAATATAAACCTCCGCATAGAACCCGGCACGCTCGCCATCAACATATTCGAGACCAGGCGCGTCGTGGAGAAGGTGGAGAACCCGGATGAGGAGATCTCCGCCGAGGAGGCGGCGGCGCAGTTCCCGGACAAGGCCCTTGGCGAGGAGGTGGAACTGCCCCTTGCCCCCAGGGACTTTGGCCGGATAGCCGCGCAGACGGCAAAACAGGTGATACTTCAGCGCATGCGCGAGGCGGAACGCGACGCCCTCTTTACGGAGTTCAAGGACAAGGTGGGCCAGATAGTGAGCGGCACGGTGCTGCGCAAGGAAAAGGGCTTTTACTTCATAAACCTGGGCAAGGCCGAGGCGGCACTGCCCATCAAGGAGTCGCTTCCCGGCGAGAACCTGAGGCGGGGGGACTTCGCCAAGGCCTACATAGAGGACATAAGGATAACCCCCAAGGGGCCCATGATAATGGTGTCCAGGACGAACCCCAGCTTTGTCGCAGAGCTTTTCAGGATGGAGGTGCCGGAGATAGGCGAGGGGCTCGTGAAGATAAAGGACATCGTGCGCGAGCCCGGCGAAAGGACAAAGATAGCCGTCTATTCCAAGGACCCCTCGATCGACCCCGTGGGTGCCTGCGTGGGTATGAAGGGCACAAGGGTGCAGTCCATAGTGAGGGAGCTGAAGGGCGAGAGGATAGACATAATCCCCTGGACGGACGACCCCCGCATCCTCATAGCGCGCGCCCTGAGCCCGGCGGTCATAGACAGGGTTGGCATCAACGAGGACGAAAAGAGCGCGATGGTGGTCGTGAGCGACCAGCAGCTCTCAATCGCCATAGGCAAGAAGGGGCAGAACGTGCGCCTTGCCATGAAGCTCACGGGCTGGGACATAGACATAATAAGCGACACCGAATACTCCAAGATAAAAATGGAGGAGGCCGAGGCCGCCTTCGACGAGGCCACAAAGACAAAAAAGCCCTCGGGTGAGGAGGCCAAGCCGCAGCAGCAGGAAACACACGGGGAAACGGAAGAAGAAAGGGAAAAAACCCCCGCGGAGGAATGAGATAAAAAAGACCTTGAAGGCCCTTTTTCTTACGGCCTGCGTCCTCGTGTTTTCAGCCCAGGCCGCCATGGCCTGCCAGGTGGATGAGTTCTACCTCGTGAAGAAGGGCGCTCTGGCCGCCCCCGGCCCTGAGGGGCTGAAGAAGGCCGCCGCTTACGAGAAAGCGGGCCAAACGGATAGGCTTGAGGGCCTGATAAAAAGCGGGCAGGCCATAAGACTGAAAGAAGACACGAAGGTGCGGGTGCTTGAGAGGTCTTTCGGCCTCATGATGATAGAGGTCCAACTGCCGGGCAGCAAAACGCCCTTCTGGGTCAATGACGGCGCAGTTGGCCCGGTGGACTCACCGGCGAACCCCGCCCCTTTATCCCCTCCCGGGAGGGGACTTTAAAGACGAGAAATCCCAAAAAGCCCGTCATGCCGGCGAAAGCCGGTATCCAGTGACGTTGGGGTGTCCGAAAGGTAGTCGCTGGATTCCGGCTTAAGACTGCCGGAATGACTGCCAAAAAGAAAGGGGGGGCAATCAGCCCCCCCTTCAGTTCCTCTTTACGCCGGTTAAAAATTAAATTTTCCGCATTAACTGGGGCCGACGGTGAAACTCCACACCTGGCTTTCCGTCTGCCCGCCCTTGGAATCGGCGGCAACCACCTTCCACCAGTACTGCCCCGGAGGCAGGTTCACCGTCTGGGTCGTCGCTTTTGGAGCGCCGGGGGTTGTCGCGGTGTCCGAGCCGTGGCAGGAGATGAGCACGCCGGAGGCCAGAACGGCCAGGAGAAGGAGGATGGCTAAAAACCTCCTTCTGCCGCGCAGCCCGCCCACGAAGACGGCCCCGAAGAGCAGAAGGCTCCCCGCCCCCGCGTAGAGTCCCGCTCCGTGCAGGTTCGATTTTACAGTCAAATGGTCCGCAGGCCTGAACGTGTGGCCGCCGTCCTTGCTCAGCAATACCTGATAGCTTACATCGTCCCCGTCATCATCGGTAGAGTCGTCCCATTTGAACTCGACCGAGTTAGCAATGCCGGTCGCGCCGTTGGCCGGATAGACGAGCCCTGGCGCTGTAGGCGGGTGGTTAGGGCCGCCGATAAGCGTCACCGCCAGATCGAATACTGAGCCGTTATATACCGGAAAGGCGCAAAGGGTGTTGGCCTCACGGTTGTTGTAGGCCATTGCGGGTCCGGCAAAGATATCATTGCGGTCCGTTACCATAAAGGGGGAGCCTTCAGCGCTCCCGTCCACGCCGTTTACGAACACGGCGGATATGTTGCCGTAACCGGCATTTTCCTTCAGGTAGCCGACAATGTACCTTCCGCTGTGGGCGTCATAAGTTGCGGAAGTGTATGCCGCCGTGGTGTTATCCAGCGCCATCGGGCTTCCTACGGCGCCGTCGGCGTTTACTATCTGGCCGTATACCTCGGAGGCGTCATCGTCATAGCTCACGAGGAAGTTGTCTTGTGCCGGATTGAAGGCGACATCGGCCCAATGGGGGTAGAAGCTGAAATCGGAAATCGGGAATAAGCTAGTGGGGTCGAAGGTGCCGTCAGCGCCAATAAAAATGCCGCCGACCACGGTGCCTTCAAGGCTGTCAATCCAGACAAGCAGGTACTGGCCCGTTACGCTGTCGAAGGCCGCCCTCGGGTAGTCCGCGTAGCCCGTGTCTGTAATTGCGTTCAGGTATTGTGTGCCCCAGCCGGGATTTAAAAATTTCAGAATAGAGCCGTGGATATTCCCATCACTTGTGTCCTGCCACGTTATGAGAAACTGGTTATCGGTGCTGTCCCAGGCCACATTGGGGTGATACGCGTCATACCCTCCGAGATCGGCGCTTGTGAACCTCATTTCTCCGTCTGAAAGGCTGCCGTCGACATTCACGAACTGCCCGTAAATCTCGGAGTGCGTACCCCTATCGGACCATACTACAAGGTATTTTTTGTCCGTCCTGCCGTACGCCACGGATACCGGCATGTCAACCGGAAAACCGGCCAGATTCGCGATTGCCAGCTCGCCGCCCTTTAACGTTCCGTCGCCGTTCACAAGCTGGCCTTTTATGCGTAAGCCGACGCCATCTTCTTTGAAATAGACCACAAGGTAAGAGTCGTTGGCCGGGTCGTAAGCCATGGCCAGCACATAACTGGCAGGGGATGCCGTGCCGTAGGTCTCGAAGGCGAGCTGCACCTCCTTCTGGCCGGGTTTCATCCCAAGCTCCGAAAGCGGTATGCGGAAGTCGTACACCTTGTGCTGGTAGGAAACCTTATCCGTGTAGGTGAACTGCGGGTGCCCCCATTTGGTGCTCTGCATCGACTCCTTGAAGGCCTTCACCCCCCTGGCCGTCTTCACGTACACCTTGCTGAAATCCTTGTTGCCGTCCATCGTGTCGTCCGGGGTGAAGTCTATCTTCACGTGGAGGTACTTCTTGTCGCTGTTCACCCATCCGTAGGTGAACCCCGAGGGGTGGCCGGAGCCGGAAATTGAAGCCTCCTTGAAGAAGGGCTCCTGTTTGCTCTCCCCCAGCCTGTAGCGCATGAAATGCGAATGGGCCGTGAACGGCCCGCTGTTGGTGGCCGGGAACTTGAAAGTGGCCTTGCTTATCACCTTGTTCTCCACGCGGGCCACAAGCGTAAGCACGCTGCCAGCCTTTGCCGCCGGGGAAAAACTCAGCTCGATTGTCTTGCCGAAGGCGTCCAGTACGTCGAAGTCTTTTGCGGCAAGTTTTTTCATCGCCAGGGGCTCCGGGGTGCCCCCGACCTTCTGCGGCGCCGCCCCGCCCAGGCTGACGGAGTCTATGTGGGCCGCCCCGCCGCCCCGTTCGATAAGCCTTATGCGCGCCTGCTCACCGGGTTTTACGAGGCCCGAAAGGTCGAGCCGCTTCTCCCTGTAGAACTTGTCAAAGGAAAGCGCGCCTGCCCTGACCCACTTGCCCCCTGAAAAGACTTCCACGCCGTATTCGCCGTTCGGCTTCGATTTCCCCTCGGAATTGAGCCCGAAAAACGTGACCTTCGGGCCGGCTTTGACGTTTGCGAAAGACGTGAACACAACCATGGCTAGAAACGAAAAAAATACCACTGCCAGAATTCTTGCTCTCATTTTCCCCTCCCTAGGATTGAAATGAGGAATATTCCCCCTGTGCTATTTAAAACGATAGCCAGGTTTTTTTCAATAGATTTTTTTTGGGGGGGCCGGAATCAAAACCATCCCTTTATCCCCTTCCGTGAGGGGACTTTAAAAACTGAGCTCCCCAAAAAGAGGCTTTAGTGTATCACTCTAGCAGCCCGCGGGCTTCATGAAGTAGGTGGCAACGTTCCTGCCGCCCCGGGGCACATATTTCACCTTCACGTCGTCTCCGGGTTTTATGCGGCGGGACTTGAGCTTGTCCAGCGTTATCCTGTCCTCGACGCTTACCGCCACGTCCTGCCCCTCATACGTTGTAACGACCACGGTGCCAGTGTTCAGGTCGATGCTGGTGACCGTCCCAAGTATCTTGGTCTCCTCCTGCCCCCAGGCGGCGGGGGAAAGACAGACAGCGCAGAAAAACACGAGAAGAAAAAATATCGAAAATATTTTTGTTTTTCCCATCATGACACCTCTTCACCACGTCCCTCTCCTCTCAGTGCCGGAAGGCACCCTTTTCGTATTGCGCCTTCAGTTTCCCGTAAAGCCCTTTGTCCCTGACCGGAGGCAGCGAAAAATCCCCCCTGAGCCGCCACTTGTCCGCAAAGGGCAGAAGGCCCTTTGGGGCTGGGCCGCCCTTCGGCCCCCTGAAATCCGTTACCCGGAGCCCTTTTTTATCCGCGATTATCGTGTAGCTGCCGTCTTCCACGTCCTTGTAGGAGCCCCCCTGGAACTTTACCAGGACACGCTGTGCGGCTGAACGATGGCAGCTTTCGCAGGTCCTGGCCCTGCCAAGGGCATGGGCTATCCTGTCCACGTTCAGCCAGACCATCACGTCGCGGTCCCTTGCGTCAACATTCTTTGCAAGCCCGGTTACGGCATAGGAGTCCTCCGAGTAATGGAGCCTGTCTATATCGGAATCCGGTTTGTCCCTGAACAGCAGGCGTGAAGAAATCCTCACCTCACCAGCCTTCACGTTGCCTGAGGTATGGGGCACGACGTGGACGGGTATCCACCGGCCCTTTTCGTCTTTTATGATTATGGGGGGCCCTGCTCCGGTCTCATAGTCCTGCACCCTTGTAAGGGGGTTTTCCTTGCCTTTTGGCCCGCTCACAGTCCAGAAGTTGAAGGCGTAGCCGCCGATAAGCCTTGTGTGGCAGGAAGCACAGTCCACCTTCCTGTGCGGCCCCCTGGCGTGCTGGCGGACAACTGCCGCATGGCACTTCCCGCAGCTTTTTTTCGCGCCCCTGTCCAGGTCCGCATGAAAACCCGTCTTTTTGTCCTGCCCGTGGCAGCCCGCGCAGGAAACATCCTTTTTCATGTGGATGTCGATGTCGTCTTTCAGGATTTTCTTCCCTTCCTTTGAGGCCTGGGTGAACTCCGCGCGGAAGTAGCCGTCGCCCCGCCTCCTTTCCATCGGCCCTGCGTGGCAGGAGAAGGACTTCCCGCCGCCGTAGCAGGAGAGGTTTGCGGGGTTTTTCCTGAATGAATGGGGGCCTTTTGCGGGGTCTCGCGGGTCTTTCTTCACGGGGTCGTAGTGGCAGTCCAGACAGCCCACATGGCACTGGTTGCACCTGCGCTGCAAGTTGAAGGCGGCCTCGCCGGGGATGGGCATCGTGGAATGGCTGCCGTAGAATTTTATGTTTTCGTCCGTGAACTCATCCTGCGCGGGTTTTGAGAGCTTGCCCACCCAGAGGCCGCAGCTCTGCGGGGCAGGGGAGACCGTCCAGGCCTTGTACTGGCTTTGCGTATGGGCGAATCTGCCCCCGCCCATTGCGCTTTTCAGGTATCCCCTGACGATGTCCTCATGGCACTTGCCACAGGTCCTCTCCGCAATAATGGGATTGAAGGCAAGCGTTTTCGGGTTCCTGTCGTGCCATATTATGAGTGCGTACGCGGGGTTGTTCACGAGACCGCCGTTGGCCTCAACCTTTGGCATGAGCTGCATGGCCCTGTTTCCGCCCCTGGGCTCAAGGCTCCCCCAGTGTCTGAGGTCGCCCGGGGCCATCCGCTCCCTCGTCTTTGCCGTCCAGTCTGTGCCTATCGCCATCACGGTCAAAAAGCCTTTATGGGCTTCTGCCGCGTCATCGGCCTGCGGGTCCCCCATGTGGCAGCCGGCGCAGGAGGCGTTCATCCCGGTCTGCGCCTCAAGCTCCTCCCTTGTAACGGTGAATTGCGGGTAGCCAAGCGCCTTCATCCTTGCGGCATCCCCGTGGCAGAGGGCGCAGCTGTTGTTTTCCTGCGCAGAGGCCGGAGACAAAAAAAGCAGGGGCATGAAAGCGGCCAGAAGAATTATCGCGGGAAAGGGCATTGTTTTTTTCATGGCTGGTTCCCTTTTGGTTGAGCGGTTTCCTTTTTCAAATTATAGCGCCTGATAGAGGGCAGTGGAAGGTGTGCTAAAATCTACTCACCATAAGGCAAAAAAAGGAAATTCGCGCAATGAACGAAAAGGACATTCAAGGGCTCAAAGACTGGTTCCGGGCATACTCGGCAAGGTTCCATATGGAAAACCCCGGCGAGCAGAAGAACATAGCCCTGAAGGTGGCGCACACCCTAAAGGTGGTGGAAGACGCCGCCCTTATCGCAAAGGGCGAGGGGATTTTTGGAGAAGACCTTCTCATCGTGCAGGCGGCGGCGCTCCTGCACGACATCGGGCGCTTCAGCCAGTATGCGGAGTTCAGGACGTTCAGGGACAGCGTATCGGTGAACCACGGGGAGCTTGGGGCGGAAGTCCTCGAAAGGGAGGGCGTCCTCCGCGGGCTCCCGGACGGGCAGCGGAGGCTGATACTGACTGCCGTAAAATACCACAACGCGTACTCGATACCGCCGCATCTCGAAGATCGGGAGACTTTTTTTCTCAAGCTCCTGAGGGATGCGGACAAGCTCGACATCTGGCGGGTCTTCATGGAGTATTTCGAGGAAGACAGGGAGGAGCGAGCGGAGGCGGCGGGGCTCGGCCTGCCGGAGGAAGGCGGGATATCCCCTGAGATAATCGGCTCCGTGTTCAGAAACCAGGTAGTGCCCCTTTCCGAGGTGAGGACGCTGGATGAGTTCAAGATGCTCCAGCTCTCCTGGATTTTCGGTCTCAATTTTCTGACCAGTTACAGGCTCTTTTCCGAAAGGGGCTTGCTGGAGAGGCTCGCCTCCAAACTGCCCCCGGCGGAAGATGTGCGGGAGGCGGTGGTGCATATAGGGAACTTTCTGAAGGCGAAGTTGAGGGGCTAAAAAAACCTACTTTGCCTCCTTGTTGGCCTCCCAGAGGCCGAAGGCGTTGTTTTCCGTGTCCATGCACACGGCAAAATATCCCTCCCCCGGCACGGCCATTTTTGGGACGGCTATGGAGCCTCCCGCATCCTTTACCTTGGCGGAATACTCATCGACGGAAGCGACATCGAAGTAGACGGTGATGGTATGTTGAGGGTGCTGCCTCTTCATCATCCCGCCGCCGGCTGGCTTTTCCCCTCCGGGGGTGAACAGCCAATAGTCCATCCCGGGCATTTGCTTGATCTCCCATCCGAAAAGCCCGGAATAAAACTTCCTTGCCCTTTCGACGTTATCGGCCGGTATCTCAAAATGCACGACTGACGGCATGTCCATGCCCTCCTCTTTTTTTATTTTCAATCTTGAAAACGGCAGGGATTTATATCTCTTTATTATCAGAAAAAGTGCGGGTTGTAAACGGGAGGAGGGGTGGGGTGAGGAGACATCTTTCAATAATAAGAAAAGCCTTTCCCTGCTGATATAATCGTATTCAGAAGACCCAATCAAAAAACGGAAAGAGCGCCCATGCGGTTTCAAAAACAAATGCTCGCCTTATTTGGGGAGAAACTCTTCCCGGTCCCCTCCACCCCGGTCCTTTTCAACCAGTACAAGGACATCGACCCCGGATTCGACCTTCCCAACGCCGCGCAGATAAGGCGGGAGAACCTGAGGGGTTACCTCTTAAGTTTCGGCAGCCGCCCCGAAATCCTGTTAGTGGGCGAAGCCGCTGGGCCGCGGGGCTGCCGTTTCTCAGGCATCCCCTTCACCAGCGAAAGACAGCTTGAGAGGGGCCTTCTGCCTTTCCCCGGCAGGCGCTCGAGCCTTGGCGAGACCGCCGCGTACTCCGAGGTCTCCGGCACGATAGTGTGGGGGGCGCTCCTGCCGTGGTTTCCGCGGTTTTTCCTCTGGAACGCCGTGCCCCTCCACCCTCACAGGGCCGGGGAAGGGAATTCCCTTTCCATAAGGACGCCCTCCAGGGTGGAAATCATGGAATTCTCCGGCATGCTCCGGGAGATATCGGCCATAATCAGGCCCTCGCTGACCGTGGCCGCCGGCAGGAAGGCCGAGCACGCACTGGGCCTTATAGGGGTGGAGTGCCGCTACGTGCGCCACCCGGCGCAATCCGGGGCGGAGGAGTTCAAGGCGGGGATAAAGGAGGCCCTGGGCGGGGTCCTTGCGCCCTCATCTCCTTGAAAATATTACGGTATTTATAGTATCATCAAGATTAGCCGAAGTGGTGGAACCTGGTAGACACGCACGTTTGAGGGGCGTGTGGGGAAACCCGTGCGGGTTCAAATCCCGCCTTCGGCACCATAAATCCTGATCAAACCAGCATCCGCGCTTGGCCCCCCCTCGCATCTTCCGGATTAACGGCGCGTTTTATTGAAGCAGCAGGTAGTCCGCATCGTTGATGGTTATGTCCTGGGCCTGTTTGCCGTCGGGCAGTTGTGGGAGCACCACGGCGAAATGGTAGTCCGACCGCGCCTTTATCTGGTCCGGTATCCCCCGTTTCCATGCGTGCCCTATGCCCGTAAGGACGACCATCCTGGTGCCCGGCCTGCTGTTCAGCCAGTTGATGACATGCCATGCCATTACCGAATCCCAGAGCATCTGCGCCTCGCAGAAGTTGGAAAAACGCTCGTCATTCATCGAATCGTGGACCTGGTACATTTCCCTTATGAATTGCCTGTATTCCTTGTCCACGGTGCACTGTATCCCCGGGGGTATCTGCTTCATTTCAGCGGGGGTCAGGGAGTCAAAACCGCTCCTGAAAACCTTATCGCTTATCTTCCGGGGCACATTGAGCCCGGCCATCGGTATGCGGTTGTCCCGCGCATAGAGAAAAATGCCCCTGTAGAGCGGCCACGGGAGCGTCCAGTTTTCGTAATAGACCCGCAGGAAGCTCTTGCGCGGCGTGCTCCCCCCGACCCAGCGGTCCAGCTCCCCCTGGCTGTTCGCCTTGAACATCTCAAGCCCTATGGCTATCGGCACCTTCAGAGCGTGCAGCGCCTCTATAACGGCCAGCTGCGCCCTGTGGTCCGCCATGCTGTCGTGGCTTTCTCCAAGGAGGATGACATTGGTATTGCTGATTTCCCGCACCATCAGGGCGAAGGGTATGACCTGCCGGTCCCTTATCCGCAGCACCTTCCGGTCCTGCCCCGGAGAGGTGCAGCAGAGGAAAGACAGAAGAAGAATTGCCAGGAGGACGAAGCTCTTTTTCATGAAATGTCTCCTTGCAAAGAGGTGAAAAGGGAAAAAAGGGGCGGGTCTTTTACCCGCCCTTTTTCAGCCGTTCGGGATGCCGGATTCCTTACCAGCTCTGGCCGACCCCCAGGTCGACGTTTTCCTTCATGGACTCCAGGATGCGGTCTTCGGCTTCCTTCAGGGCCTGTTCCCTGTTGTCGGGGATTTCAATAAGCCATGTCTCCTCATTGGCCCTGTTAAGCTCCGTCATTATGGCCTCGTGGAGCCCCTGGGAGCTGAACTGCGGGATGCTGCCCTTTTTTGCGGTTATCCGCTCTTCCACTTCCCTCAGGTAGTTCTGCCGGTAGTCGTTGACGTCGATCTTCATAGTCCCCCTCCTGTACCCGTTTTAGGTTGATACAACCCTCCCCCCCTTAAGATATCATATCAATAAATGAGGGGCCTAAAAAGGTGGTATTTTTTATGGTGCTTCAGGGTTGAATTCCCGCCCACCCGCCCTTTCGGAGGCATAGGGGCAAAGGGCAAAAAGGGAGAACTCTTTCAAGAGAAGATTACGTCCAGTACACCGAACGTAAGCTGCCGCTAACATTTAACATATGTTGCGCCCTGTACTCTGGCTATTAGGAGCGCTATGAAATATGTTTATTTCCCGAAGAATGTGGCACTCTAAGTTTGCTGGCTTGATCGTGATAGCCGGTATGCTTATAAAATATAGCACGCTCGTTTTTGTTTGCCCGGCGGAACGAGATAATTCGCACCGTTTCATCGGGTCGCATCGTGCTCACCATCAAGACTACATGGCCGTCATCATCAATGCCCATGTGCATATGACGTATTTCTCCGTTTTCTTCGAATGGGTCGCTTGAGATGAAAGGCGTGCAGTTAATCGGTAAAAGAAATTTTTCAAACAAATAAACAGCACTTTCGAGAGAGTAACCGTGCTTTCTTCGATTCTCATTCTCTTTATCAGGATCATACTCAATCCTAGTACGCCCAAAGACAAGTCTGAAATCATAAGGATGTATGCCAAGTCTGGCTATTATTTCTTCTTCATTCATTGCTGCGAAATCTTGGCTCTGGGAAAATTAATAGCTTGTGCAATTAGTCGAATTCCCAAATTGTGTGCAATTTGTAGTTACCGGCCGGTTCAAGCTATTTATTAACTGCTGATTTTGCTGCCATTGCATCCAGGCATTAAAAACCCGCTGGCGATTGGCTAACTCCGCTGCATTTTCTTCAGCCAAGCCTCTGTCTATTTCCTGCACTGCTGCCGTTACTTTCTCTGTGATCTCGGCTTTTAGAGCCTGACGCTGTTTATTGGCTTCGCCCCACGTGATCTTGTGCTGTACTAAATCGGCTGTGATGAGATCGCTTTTTTCGTATTCATCAATAAGAATGGAAGCTATACTCGGAGCAATTCGCATATAATCTTTGACCAGTTGTTGCCTGCAGGGTTCAATCTCATCGTGCAATTTAATTAATTTCTTAGTGTCCTCATCATTGGGCACGCCGTTATCTATCAATTGCTCCATCGTTGGAATGCCCTTTAAGTCCATTGGCATATGCGCCGCGAGACTTTGAAAACCTGGCTCATCCATAACGTTTTCCAGACATGATTTCGCCCGTACCATCGCTGCTTGTGCGTTTTGACGGATTGATGCCGCCCGCATTTGTGCCGCAGTCGCGCAAGAGGATAGCAGAAATAAGCCAAAAATTAAGAAAACCCTTTTCACTTCCATCCTCCTCTGAATTTATATAATTTATTCCGCTCGAAATCTTCAAGATTATAACAGGTCGGAGAGATGTTTGTTTCAGGACATATCTTTGCATTTTCCGATATTCTTTAAAACCGTTTGTTTGAAGGGGTAATCAATGATTGTCTAAAACTGAAACATGCAGCTTTCAGGAAGCAGTTTTTTTCTTTCGCTTTTCAGGGGCATGGGGGCGGGGCCCCATACCTTAAAACCTACACCGCCTTTGGTGCCACGAAGCCGCCCAGCTTCTTGAGCCTCCGGTATCTCTCCTCCACAATCTTCCCGGCAGGCTTTGCGGAGAGTTCCTCCAGTGTCCTGGTGACGGCCTCCGCCAGGTTTTTCGCGGCCTGCTCCGGGTTCATGTTCGCCCCGCCGAGGGGCTCCGGTATTATCTCGTCGATGACCTTCGAGGCAAGCAGGTCCTGCGCCGTGAGCTTGAGCGCGCCGGCCGCCAGGGCGTATTCCTGCTGCCCTATCTCGTTGCCGTCCTTTTTCCAGAGGATGGCCGCGCACCCCTCTGGCGATATGACTGAATAGACCGAGTGCTCCATCATGAAGAGCCTGTCGCCCACGCCTATGGCGAGCGCCCCGCCGCTGCCCCCCTCTCCGATGACGACGGAGATTACCGGCACCTTGAGCTGGGACATTTCCATCAGGTTGTTGGCGATGGCCTCGGCCTGTCCGCGTTCCTCGGCCCCGATGCCGGGGTATGCCCCCGGGGTGTCTATGAGCGTGATGACGGGCTTTTTGAACCGCTCGGCAAGCCTCATGAGGCGCATGGCCTTGCGGTAGCCCTCCGGCTGGGGCTGGCCGAAGTTCCTGCTTATCCGCTCTTTCACGCCCCGGCCCTTCTGGTGGCCCAGTATGAGGACGGGGAACTGCCCGACCCTTGCGAACCCGCCCACAAGCGCGGGGTCGTCGGAGAAACGCCTGTCCCCGCGCAGCTCCACAAAGTCCGCAGCCATCATGTTTATGTAGTCAAGGGTGTAGGGGCGCTCCGGGTGCCTGGCCACAAGCGTCTTCTGCCAGGGCGTAAGGTCCGCGAATGTCTGAGAGTGAAGCTCCCGCGCCTTCTTCTCAAGCTTCTTTATCTCCGCGCTGATCTTCAGGTCGCTGCCGTTTGAGAGCCTTTTAAGCTCCTCAATCTTCAGCTCAAGCTCCTGTACCGGCTTTTCAAACTCAAGGTAATATCTCATGGGTGTCAAACGGCCTCGCCGACAGTCTTTAGAAATGAATCGCCCTGCACCCGGCAGGCGGTCTCTATGAGGACCTCGTACCCCCCGGATGTGAGTTTTATATAAAGCGGCTGTCCGCCCTTGTTGGCCTGCGCAAGCGCGAGGAGCCTCTGGAGCCCTTCCTCGTCCCGCACGGGCACCTCTATTTTGCCATTCCTGTTGCCGTTGCCTGAAAAATTTTTCACCGCGTCGTCCAGGTGTTTTATCTGTCTGGCCAGTATCTTGGCCCCCTTTTCCGTTATATCCAGCGTCCCCTTCACAAGCACCGGGGTGTCCTTTTTCAGCATCTCGCCATGCTCCAGGTAGAGGTCGGGGAAGACCACCACCTCCACGGAGCCCTCGTCGTCATCGAGGGTGAGGGCCGCCATCAGGCCCTTCTCCTTTGTCTTGAGCTTCTTCACGGCCCCTATCATCCCGGCAACCGCCACCTCGGACTTGTCCTCCAGGTCCGGCAGCGCCCCCGTCTTCACAGTCTCCCTGAGGATGGCGCCCTTCATGTAGCGGCGCAGGGGATTGCCCGATATGTAGAAGCCCAGGGCCTCCTTCTCGAAGCTTAAAAACTCCTTCTCATCCCACTCGGGTTTTTTATTCTCTCCCTGTCCCTCGCCGCCGAAGGCGGCGTCGAAGATGCTCCTTTGCTTCAAGGACCTGCCCTTTTCCCGGCTCTCAAGCATCTCCCAGCAGCCGCGCCTCGTCTCGCCCAGGGAGTCGAACGCCCCGGCCTTCACAAGCGCCTCAAGGACTTTTTTGTTCACCTTCCGGGAGTTTATCCTCTCAAGGAAGTCCTCAAAGCCCTTGAAGGCCCCGTTGCTTGCACGCTCCTCCACGACGGCCTCCACCGCCTGCGCGCCCGCGCCCTTGAGCGCCCCCATCCCGAACCTTATCGAATCCCCCATCACCCTGAACTCCCCGTCGGAGACGTTTATGTCCGGCGGGAGCACCTTTATCCCCATGCTCAGGCTTTCCTTGATGAAAGACATTATCTTGTCGGTGTTGTCCAGGTCTATGCTCATGTTGGCGGCCATGAACTCCACCGGGTAGTGCGCCTTGAGGTAGGCCGTCTGATACGCCACCAGGGCGTATGCCGCCGAGTGGGACTTGTTGAAGCCGTACTCGGCGAACTTGGCCATCAGGTCGAAGAGTTTTTTGGCCTTCGCCTCCGGCACCTTGTTTTCCTTCGCCCCCTTTATGAAGGCGTCCTTCTGTTTCTCCATCTCCTCGGGCTTTTTCTTCCCCATCGCCTTGCGGAGGATGTCGGCCTGCCCCAGGCTGAAGCCCGCCAGGAGGTGGGCTATCTGCATGACCTGCTCCTGGTAGAGGATTACGCCGTATGTCTCGTCCAGTATGTCCTTTAGCTGGGGCAGGTCGTACTTGACCGGTATGAGGCCCTTCTTCCTCTTTATGAAGTCCTCTATCATGCCGCTGCCGATGGGGCCCGGCCTGTAAAGGGCATTCAGCGCGATGAGGTCCTCGAACCGCTCCATCCCCATCTTCAAAAGGATGTCCTTCATCCCCGCGCTTTCAAGCTGGAAGACCCCGGTGCTCTGCCCGGCCCCGAGGAGGGCGTAGGTCTCCCGGTCGTCCATGGGGATTTTGGAGATGTCCAGCGCGCCGCCGTTTTCCCTTATGAACCTTACCGTCTTTTTGATGACGGTGAGGGTCTTGAGCCCTAAAAGGTCGAACTTCACAAGCCCCACGCTGTCTATTGAGCCCATGTCGAACTGCGTGGTGACCGTGCCGTCCGTGGGGTTCTTGTAAAGCGGGGCTATCTCCGTGAGCGGCCCGGGTGCGATGACGATGCCCGCCGCGTGGGTGGAGGCATGCCTTGAAAGCCCCTCAAGGCGCTTTGCTATGTCTATCAGCTCCTTTATGGCGGCCTCGGTGCCGTAAAGCTCCTTGAGCTTTGGCTCCATCTCCAGCGCGGACTGGAGCGAGACATGGAGCCCGTCGGGCACCAGCTTGGCGATCCTGTCCACCTCCTGGTAGGGGATGTCCATCGCCCTGCCCACGTCCCTTATGGCGGCCTTGGCCCCGAGCGTCCCGAAGGTTATTATCTGGGCCACGTGCTCCTGCCCGTAGCGCTCCGAGACGTAGTTGATTATCTCCTGCCGCCTGTCGCGGCAGAAGTCGGTGTCCACGTCGGGCATGCTCACGCGCTCCGGGTTCAAAAACCTCTCGAAGAGGAGCCCGTAGCGGATGGGGTCTATCTCGGTTATGCCAAGACAGTAGGAGACGAGGCTCCCGGCGGCCGAGCCCCTTCCGGGCCCCACGGGTATGCCGTTGCGCTTGGCGTAGTTAATAAAGTCCCACACGATGAGGAAGTAGGAGGGATAGCCCATCTTCTTTATGACTGAAAGTTCGTGCGCGAGCCTCTTCCTGTATTGCTCCGGCGGGTTTTCCCCGAGCTTCCTGTGCAGCCCCTCCATGACGAGCTTTTCGACGAACTCTTCCGGCGGGGAGCCGTCCTCCGTCTGGAATTTGGGCAGGAGCGTCGTCTTCAGGTTGAACTCCACGTTGCACCTTTCGGCTATCTCCACCGTGTTGCGGAGGGCCTCCGGCAGCTCGCTGAAGGCGGCGTGCATCTCCTCAGGGCTCTTGAAGTAAAGCCCGTCGCCCTGGAAGCGCAGCCTCGAGGGGTCGTTCACCGTCTTGCCCGTCCCGATGCAGAGCAGTATGTCGTGCGCCCTGGCGTCCTCTTTCCTCAAGTAATGGCAGTCGTTTGTGGCGACAACCTTTATGTTCAGCTCCCGCGCAAGCTCAAGGAGTTTTTTGTTAAGCTCCACCTGCTCGGCAAGCCCGTTTTCCTGAAGCTCTATGAAATAGTTTTCCGGGCCGAGCACGTGCTTGTAGTAGAGGGCGGTCTCCCGGGCCTTGTCCTTCATGTCGCGGGAGAGGTAATAGGGCACCTCGCCCTTCATGCAGGCCGTAAGCACTATGAGCCCCCCGCTGTACTGCTCGAAAATCTCCCTGTCTATGCGGGGCCTGTAGTAAAAACCCTCCGTGTAGGCCCTTGAGACCAGGTTCACGAGGTTTCTGTAGCCGTCGTTGTCCCGCGCCAGCACCACCAGGTGGAAGGGGCTCTTTTCGTCCCCTTTCTGCCTGTCCAGCCTGCTCCCCGGCGCGACGTAAACCTCCGCGCCGATGACGGGCTTTATGTCCGCCTTTGTGGTCTTTTTGTAGAAGTCCACCGCGCCGAAGAGGTTGCCGTGGTCCGTGATGGCCACTGCGGGCAGGTTCCAGCCCTTTGCCGTCTCCACCAGCTCGGATATCTTTATGGCTCCGTCCAGCAGGCTGTACTCGGAATGCAGGTGCAGGGGGACGTAATCAGCGTGTCTTTGCATATGAAAATATTAACTGCCCGGATTGGGCTAAGTCAAACCGGGGAAACTATAAAACGGGGGCCATGCTGGCGCCGGCTTGCCCAGAAACCGGGCGAGACGCTTCGAAAGTTTCCTGATATTTTTAATTTCACATTCCCAGACCACAAGCACTCGCCAGCCAAGCGCTGTGAGTTTATCCTCATTCTCTTTATCCCGGCGTTGATTCCTGGCCAATTTCGGCGCCCAGTATTTAATTCTGGTCTTTGGGATATGTGAATCAATGCATCCCGGGTGCTGATGCCAAAAACAGCCACGGACTTCAACTATGCTCTTAAGCCTGGGAAGTACAATATCGGGTTTGCCTGGGAGGTCCGCTACATGCAAGCGGAACCTGAAACCCATGGCATGAATGAGCCGCCGCACTGTCATTTCAGGCAAAGTATCGCGGCTTCTTATGAGGCGCATATTCGCAGAGCGGCGTTCAGGCGGGACGATATCCATAAATCTTGCTCTAACAGGGTAAAGTCTTATTTATTGATGTTTGCCAGCGTTTCGGCCGTTTGTTTTGGAAATTTCCGGACCAGCCAGCGGAGCACCTCAACCTGGTCGGACCCTGTCGCACGCCGCACTTGCACTAACAGTTTCTGCAATGACGGGCGGTCCATGGTCAGGTTTCGAGCACCTTCATTACAAACAGAACATCCATTGAGAGCGACCGTGTCAAGAGAAAAATGCGTGCCGTTGGTCTTTTATTCTTTAAGACCATAAGTTGCCAGAGGTCCTTTGACACGTATCATCTGACTCGCCTTTCTTAAAACGATGC
>JAJYJS010000032.1 GCA_021789215.1 Nitrospirota bacterium
TTGACGACAAGACTCCCGATGATGTTTACTGGACTACACTACCTCCCGGGCAGGTAGCGGCATGAGGCAGAGCGGCTTATCACTTAAAAACTGCTTCCGGCTGTCTAAACAAACCCGGCCACCGCTGCCTCCGATTGTCCTTGACAGGGTGAAAGGGCATTTTTTATACTAGGGCCATCGGCAATCCATTGCCGATGTATTCAGGGAGAAAGCCACGGCAAGGGAATATGATGCCCTTGAATTTTTATTTTCATGGAGGTAGTTAGATGGCAATGACGCCAAAGGAAGTCCTGGATTTTGCAAAGAAGAACAAGGCCGTGCTGGTGGACCTAAAGTTCATCGATTTTCCGGGCGTATGGCAGCACTTCTCGGTGCCGATAGACCAGATAGGCGAGTCCACCTTCGAGGAGGGGCTCGGCTTCGACGGCTCTTCGATAAGGGGCTGGCAGGCGATAAACGCCTCGGACATGCTGATCGTGCCCGACCCGGCCACGGCCATCATGGACCCGTTCAGGAAGTACCCCACTCTGAGCCTTGTCTGCAACATAATCGACCCCGTGACCAAGGAGCCCTATTCGAGAGACCCCCGCTATATAGCCAAGAAGGCGGAGATGTACCTCAAATCAACGGGCGTTGCCGATACCGCTTTCTTCGGCCCCGAGGCGGAGTTCTTCATCTTTGACGACATCCGTTTCGACCAGAATTCCCACAGCGGCTATTATTTCCTCGACTCCAATGAGGGCATCTGGAACTCCGGCAGGCAGGAGAACCCGAACCTGGGTTACAAGCCCAGGCACAAGGAGGGCTACTTCCCGGTGCCGCCGACCGACAGCCAGGAAGACCTGAGGGCCGAGATGGTGGACTATATGAAGAGGTGCGGCCTTACGGTGGAGGCGCAGCACCACGAGGTTGCAACGGCAGGGCAGGGCGAGATAGACCTCAAGTTCTCCCCGCTTACCAGCATGGCGGACGGCCTCCTGCTCTTCAAGTACATAATAAAGAATGTCGCCGTTAAGAACGGCAAGACCGCCACCTTCATGCCCAAGCCCATCTTCGGCGACAACGGCTCCGGCATGCACGTGCACCAGAGCCTCTGGAAGGACGGCAAGCCGCTTTTTGCCGGGAAGGAATACGCGGGTCTCAGCAAGCTGGCCCTGAACTATATCGGCGGCATACTGAAGCACGCACCGGCCCTTGCGGCCCTGACCAACCCGACCACGAACTCCTACAAGAGGCTCGTGCCGGGCTACGAGGCCCCTGTGAACCTGGCATACTCCGCCCGCAACAGGTCCGCTTCGATAAGGATACCGATGTATTCGGCATCGCCAAAGGCCAAGAGGGTGGAAGTCCGGTTCCCGGACCCGTCCTGCAACCCCTATCTTGCCTTTACCGCCATGCTCATGGCAGGACTGGACGGCATAGAGAACAAGATAGACCCCGGCTCGCCGTTTGACAAAGACCTTTACGAGCTTCCCGCCGAGGAGCTGGCCAAGATACCGCAGATGCCCGGCGCCCTTGACAAGGCTCTTGACAACCTGGAGAAGGACCACAAATTCCTGCTCAAGGGCAACGTCTTCACCGAGGACGCCCTGGAGACCTGGATGGCTTACAAGAGGAAAAACGAGGTGGACGCCCTCAGGCTGAGGCCGCACCCCTACGAGTTCTTTCTTTACTACGATATTTAAAAAGTAAAGAGCCGCAACCGGAAGACGAGGGGCAGGTTGTTTTTTTCAGACCTGCCCCTTTTTTGTGCGCCAAATCCTTACGTTTTTCACATTTCGGATGTTAAACTATAAATTGTGAGCATCATTCCGATGGACAGAAAGCACAGCAGGAAACTCCTGGCCCCCGCCCTTCTGTTTTCAATTGCGGCATTGGTCCTTTTATTGAAGGGGTTTGGTGTTTTCCCGTTTCCCGCGAGGGGCCATATGAGGCGGTATGCCGATATCGAGGCCGTGAAGGCGCGGCTTGGGATACAAAAGATCCCCGTGCCCACCTATTTTCCGGATAACCTGCAATGGCCGCCTTCCGTCATCCTGGCCCGGAAAAACCCTTATCCCGCTGTTTACATGGAATTCAGGGACATAAACAGCAACGGTTACGCACTTGAGATCGAGGAGTACGCCCGCGGCGAAAAGCCGCCTGGCGGCGATAAGGTAGGCCTTGCGGACGTGAAGGAGATTATCAGCTATCCCCTGAAAGGGAAAGAGGCTGTGCTGGAGACAGGCACATGCGGCGGGGGCGGGCCGTGTAGCCGTATTTCCTGGGACGATGGAGCGTTCAGTGTGCGTGTGGCCATGAAATCTTCCCCCGGCCCGCTGATAAGGATATCCGGGAGCATGATTGACTGATACCTGTTTTCTGTTGCCAAGCAATTCTTTTTTGAAGTAAAATCAATGGATATGCAGGATTTGGTAAAGGGACTTCTGCAAAAAAACAATACGAAGATAATCTTCCTCGTTCTGGACGGGGTGGGCGGGCTCCCGCTGAACGGGAAGACAGAGCTTGAGGCCGCCCACAAGCCCAATCTGGACGCCCTTGCCCGCGAATCCGCCTGCGGTCTCCATATGCCCGTAGGGTATGGGATAACACCTGGCAGCGGGCCCGGCCATCTGGGCCTTTTTGGCTACGACCCTGTAAAATGGGAAATAGGAAGGGGCATACTTGAGGCCATGGGGCTTGGGCTTGAGGTAAAGCGGACGGACATCGCCATAAGGTGCAATTACGCCACGATTGAAAACGGCATAATCAAGGACAGAAGGGCTGGAAGGCCGCCTACCGACAAGATGAAAAAGGTCACCGAAAGGCTCCAGAAGGAGATACAGGAGATAGACGGCGTCAAGTTCACCTTCGGGGCCGGGATGGAGCACAGGTTTGCGGTTGTCATGAGGTTTCCCAATACGCTCACGCCCGAGGCCGGGATGATTAACGACACGGACCCTCAGAGCGAGGGGAAGCCGCCGCTGCCGCTGCTGCCCAAAAGCCCCAAGGCCGAAAAGGTAGCCGCCGTGACGCGGAAGTTCATTGACAGGGCCGCCCGGCTGCTCGAAGAAGACAATATCCCCCAAAATTATTTGTTGGTCAGGGGGTTTTCGACTCATCCCCAGATGCCTACGTTTACGGAGGCATACGGCCTGAGGGCGCTTGCGATTGCCACCTATCCGATGTACAGGGGGCTTGCCCGCCTGATAGGCATGAACGCTCCCGCTTTTGAAGGCGATTTCAGGGACCAGATAGATTACCTGAAGGCCAGCTACAACGACTACGATTTCTTTTTCCTGCATTTCAAGAAGACCGACTCCTACGGGGAGGACGGCAATTTCCAGGAAAAGGTGAAGCGGATAGAGGAGGCGGACAGATCGCTCCCCAGGATACTCGCGCTGAACCCGGATGTGCTGGTGATAACCGGAGACCATTCCACCCCGGCTGTCATGAAGGGCCACAGCTGGCATCCAGTCCCGCTCCTGATAAAATCGCCCTACGTGCTTGGCGGCGTGACATCGGGCTTCTCGGAGAGGGAATGCCTGAAAGGCGAGCTTGGCATCATGAAGAGCACACCGATAATGCCGCTTGCGCTGGCAAACGCAAAAAGGTTGAAGAAGTTCGGCGCCTGATAAAAAGAAGACCCATTTTTTCAGAATGAAACCCACGTTTATCGACACGCATTGCCATCTTGACATGTCCCAGTTTGAAAAAGACAGGGAGGATGTCATCCGGAGGGCCAGGGATGCCGGGGTGGAGAATCTCATCACCATCGGCTCCGATATCGCAAGCTCCCGCGCCGCATTGGAAATCGCAGGAGCGCACGATGGGATTTACGCGGCTGCGGGCGTCCACCCGCACGAGGCAAAGGGTTTTACCCCGGAAACGCTTGAGGCCCTCAGGACACTGGCGGAGGCTGAAAAGGTGGTCGCAATAGGCGAGACGGGGCTTGATTACCATTACATGCACTCGCCAAAGGAAGTCCAGCAGGAGGTCTTCAGAAAACACCTTGCGCTTGCGGTGGAGTTTGGCCTGCCCGCGATAGTGCACTCCCGCGAGGCCGGCCCCGACACGCTTGACATAATCAGGCAGTCAGGGTGCTCAAAAGGCGTGCTGCATTGCTTTTCCGGCGATATGGACATGGCGGAAGCCGCCATGTCAATGGGGTTCCATATCTCTTTTGCGGGTCCGGTGACATTCAGGAAGGCGGAGGTCTCCAGGCTGGTTGCCTCGCGTGTCCCGGACGATTACCTCCTGATAGAAACGGACGCGCCATATCTGACGCCGGAGCCTGTGAGGGGCAGGGCGAAGAGGAACGAACCCGCCTTTATCGTCCACACGGCGGAAGCGATCGCGGCCCTGCGTGGCATAACGGTGGAAGACGCGGCACGGATTACCTCGATTAACGCCTGGAAACTGTTTGGCATCGGACAGATGCCCGGCCGCGGCGCGATAACTTACCGGATAAGGGACAATCTTTACCTGAACATCACCAACAGGTGCACCAATAACTGCTCCTTCTGCATAAGGGCGTACAGCGACTTTGTGAAGGGCCATATGCTCAGGCTCAAGGACGAGCCCGCCGCGGAAGAGCTTAAAAAGGAGATAGGCCGTCCGGAGGACTACAAGGAAATCGTCTTCTGCGGCTACGGCGAGCCCCTGATAAGGCTGAACACGGTCAAGGAGGTCGCCTCCTGGGTCAAGGAGCGCGGCGGCCTGGTGAGGGTCAACACCAACGGCCAGGGGAGCCTGATACACAAAAGGAACATAGTGCCGGAGCTGGGCGGCCTGGTCGATGCGGTCTCGGTGAGCCTGGACGCCCAGGACGAGCCGACATACAACCGGCTCTGCAAGCCAGCTTATCCCGGTGCATTTGCCGCGATGCTCGATTTTGTCAGGGAGGCCGGAAAGTACATACCGCGTGTGCAGGTTACCGTCGTTGACGCCCCGGGCGTTGACGTGGAGGCGTGCAGAAGACTTGCCGGCGAGCTTGGAGCGGAACTGCGGGTCAGGAAGCTTGACGTAGTGGGGTAAGACAGCTGCCAGGCAGGATTCCGGTTGTCATTCCGGCTTGTCCGGAACCGTTCCCGCCCTCATTTGCCCCTTGAAGCCAGTATCTCTATGACGTTTTCGAGCAGCGCCTTCGGGCTGAACGGCTTGGTGATATAACGCTCCACCCCGAAGCTGAGTCCGAGCTTTTCGTCGTCCTCCTGGCCTTTTGCCGTAAGCATGACGACGGGGATTCCCGACAGCCCCCCGTCGGATTTCAGCGCCCTGCAGATGTCCAGCCCGCTCATGTCGGGCATCATCCAGTCCAGTATCACCAGGTCGGGGCGTTCCGTCCGGATGCTCTCCAGCGCCGACTGGCTGTTGTTTACGGTCACCACCTCGAACCCGGCCCTTTTCAGCTTGTCCTCTATCATCATGAGGATGAACGGCTCGTCATCGACTATCACTATCTTGGCCATGCTTACCTTTTGGCCCTCCTTGAGGGGAATTGCAGTCTTACCGTGGTACCTCCGGGGTTTTTTGAGTCTATCTGAATCTTTCCATTGTGCATCCTGATTATCTCCTTGGACAGTGAAAGGCCGAGCCCGGTGCCTTTTATATTTGACGCATTCCTTGCGCGGTAGAATTTCTCTCCTATGTGGTTCAGCTCATCCGGCGGTATCCCCCAGCCGTTGTCCTTTATCACAAGCTCGATATGGCTGTTTTTCCCGGCCGCCGTTATCTCCACCCTGCATCCGGGGTTCGAATACGTAAGCGAGTTGTCTATTATGTTCCTGAGCATCCGCTTGAGCTTTTCGGCATCGCCTGAAAATGCGGGCAGCTGGCCGTTTATTCTCAGCTCCAGGCTGGCGCCCTTCTTGTGCAACGGGGCCTGGAACTCTTCCTTTATCTCTGAAAGCATGCCAGCCATGTCCAGGTCTTTTATCCGCAGTATCTCCTTGCCGCTTTCTATCGTGGCAAGGTCCAGCAGGTCCGATACCATGTCGGAAAGCCTCTGCCCTTCGCTGAGTATCGTGGAGAGGTAAACCTCTTCCTTTTCCTTCTCCATCTGCTCCTCAAGGAGCATTTCGGACATCCCCACAATGGCCGACAGAGGGGTCCTGAACTCATGGGAGATGGAGCGTATGAAATCGCTTTTTAGCCTGTTTACCTCTTCCTGCCTGGAGTTGTTCCTGAACGCGAACACGACTCCCATCGAACTGCCGTCCTTGTTCTTGACCGGGAAGCCGTTCAGCAGGACGGGCACCTTCATGCCCTTGCCGCTTGTGATCGTTATATTGTGCTGGGTCTGCTCCCCCTTCATGCACCGTTCCAGGTCCTTAAGCAGCAGTATGTTAAGCCTCGCGTTCTCCTCCGAGCCCCCGAAAAGCTCCGTGCACTTGCTGCCGATGGCGGAGGACGGGGCCAGTCCGGCAAGCTCTCCGGCCGTCCTGTTCATGGAGATTACCCCTCCCTCGGGGTCAACGGTGATTATGCCGTCCTCTATGCTCTCCAGTATCGTCTCTGACATCCCCTTGTCCAGTATCGTCTTCTCATAAAGCCTTGCCCTCTCGATGGCCACGTCAAGGATGCTGGCTATGGTCTGAAGGAAAAAGATGTCCTCCTCCTTGGGCTGCTTGAACGTGCTGCAATAGAAGCTTACAACAGCGAGCGCCTTGTCGCCGGAATAGACGGGGATTGCGCAGGCCGTCTTGAATTTCCTTTCGGCAAGGTGGCTCGATATCTGGAAATCCGATTCAATCTGCAGTTCGGAAATTATTACCGGCTCTTTCTTTTCGAGCGCGTATCCCTCTATGGAGTTGTCGCCTGCGTCATAGACGACCGTGTCCTCGGGCACGCCCCCCTCGGGGGCCGACTTGAGGACAAGGTTGTTACGCTGGTCGGGTTCCAGGAACCATACGAAATCCGCCCTGATAGTGTTCTTGACTATCATCAGGGCCGTGTTCAGCATCTCCTTCAGGTCCAGCTTGGTGGTGAGCACCGAGGCCACCTGCAGCAGCTGTTTCTGTTCCTCCGTCTTCCTCCACCGCTGGTGCTGGAAGAGCATTCTCATCCGCTCGTAGAGCCTTATGTTCTCCAGCGCCATGCCGGCCATCTCGCCCACCGAATTCAGTATCCTTTCCTCCTCCAGGCTGAATACGTGCGGGTTGAAGCTGAAAATGACGAAAACGCCGGTTGTCTTCTCCTTGCCCGTGATAGGGAATGCCGCGCAGGCCCTTATGCCCGTGTGCCTGAAGACGGATTTTTCCGCCCTGGGGTCATTGGAGAGGTCGGAGGTGGTGAACGTCTGCCCGGTGGCCGCCGCCCTTCCCGGCACGTCCTCGCCGATCCTGAACGGACCGCTCTCCTTCATGAAATCCGCTGAAAGCCCCTTGTGGTACTTGCAGGAAAGCTCCCTGCCCATTTCGTCGAGGAAGAAGATGCTCCCGCCGTCCATCCCAGTCATTTCTACCAGCTTTTCCAGCACGCCGCCGAATATCTCCTCGCTCCGGAGAGACTGGTTAAGCGACTTGGATATGCCAAGCAGGGTTATCAGCTCCTTGTTTTTTTGCGCTATTTCGACCTCGAATACCTTCTTTTCCGTTACGTCCCTCGCAATGGCGACTACGTTGTTCACATATCCGGCCTCATCCTTTATCGGGAAGGCTATGACTTCCCGCGACACCTGACGCCCGTTTTCAATGTGCTCATGCACGCTTTTGTGCGGTTTCCCGGTCGCGAACACATTTGCCACGGGGCATTCCTTTCCGCCTGCCGTATTGCAGTTATCCTGCCGGGAGTAGAAGAGCTGGTAGCACTGCATGCCGGCGAAATCTCCGTCTGCGGCCTCCTGGGCGGCCTTGTTGGCCATCTGTATGTTGAAGCCCCTGTCTATTACCACGAGCATGTCCGGCATGCTGTCCATGATGGCCCGCTGATAATCGTTGGCCTGGTTGAGGGCCCGCCTGAGGGCGGTCTCCTTCCGGAAGTCCTTCATTATGCCTATTTTGCCGGCCAGCTCGTTCTTTTCGTTGTAAATGGGCGCGCCGGTGATAAGGACCGGTATCAGCTCGCCCCTCTTGGATATTACCTGGAGCTCGTAAGTGGAAGTCATCCCGTCCTCGCGGAACTGGAGCTGTTTCCGCATTACCTTTTCGTTCTCCTCGTCCATCAGCTCGTAAACGAGATATCCTATCACGTCGTCTCTCTCATAGCCGAAGAGCTTCGTGAACGCGGGATTGATGTCTATTATCCTGTCGTCATTGCCGATTACCCAGAGGGGGTCCATCATCATGCTTACATAACGGTCCTTCCAGACCAGTTCCTCCGTCTTTTCCTTCAGTGCGCGGGCCATCCCGTTGAAGGCCGAGGACACGTCCTTCAGTTCGCTTTCGCCTGAGACGTCCACCTGGATTTCGAAGTTGCCCTCCTTTATCGAGGTGGCGGCAGCATAAAGCTCCTTCAGGGGTTTTAAGAGCCTCCTGCCGAAAAAGAGCGAGATCATGAAGGCGATTACAAACGTATAGAAGCTCATGGAAATGAGGTTGTCTTTTACGTTCTGGATGAGCTTCGTGAATACGAGCCTCTGCTCAAATGAAAGCGGGGCAACCTTTCCCAGCTCGTGAATTATTCCCGCTGATGTGCGGTCTATGAGGAAATAGAGCGGGACTATCATCGCCAGCGCGAATGCAAGCAGGAGGATGAAGAAGTTGTATATGAGGGTTTTTCTCATCAGAATGAATTGAGTGCCAGATAGATTATAAGCACCACTATGACCCACGACAGCAGGGCTGAGATGACCGGCTTCGGCCCCTTTTCCGTTATCGCGTCGAAGTCCACCGAGAGCCCTACGCCCGCAAGGGCCGCCGCAAGCATGAAATTGCCGGCCTGGCTCAGCGTGTCCCTGACAAAGGCGCCGGGCAGCCAGAAATTCGCGGCCAGCGCCAGCACGATGAACATCACAAAAAACCAGGGTATTTTTCTTAATCCGCCGTTTCTCAGCATGAGGGCCATGGCCAGCAGCCCAAGCAGGGACATCCTCTGGTACTTGACGGCCATTGCAAGGCGGCAGCTGTCTTCACCGGCGGCCGATGCCGCCACTTTGACCAGCCCCAGGGAGGGCAGCGTGGCCCCGGAAACGAACGCGAACTTGCCGGTTGTTAGCCCAAGCCCCTGAGGGTTGAAACCGAGAAAGAGCATCCCCATGAGGCCGATCGTCATTACCGCCAATATGGATATGGAGGTTTCCTCCTTCCGGGGGGCCGCGATCCCTGAAACCACCGCGATGGCGCCTGCGCCGCAAATCGACATCCCGGCGCTCATCAGGAGCGGGATTTTGCCGCTTATCCCGAACGCCTTCGCCGTGAGGAATGTGATGGCGAACATGACGGCAGAGGACGCCAGCACCCACGGCCATAACGAGATGGACTGCCCCGTAAGCGACATCTGGGAGCCGTAAAGGCCTATGCCCAGAGGAAGAATAAACCTCGTGGACGCCTCCACCCCGGGGCGGAGCAGTTCCCTTTCCCCAAGCAGGTTTGAGATGATGATGCCAAGTATAAGTGATATGAGCAGGGCGTCAAACGCCGGATGGAGAGAAGATACCAAAAGGGAGAGGAGTGCTATCGAAAAACAAGCGCAAAGACCAGGTATTATGGATGATAAAACGGCCATTGGTAATTATAGCTTATTATTCAAGCAAATAGTTTGCGGGCTCCCGCCAGCGGGACCTCCCCGGATTCTCCTTTTTTAAGGTCCTTCCACTTCAGAAGGCCCGATTTCAACTCGTCCTCGCCTATGATAATGGCAAACCTGGCGCCGAGCTTGCCGGCCTTGCGGAGCTGGCTTTTGAGCGAGCCGCCATAGCCCAGCTCTCCACGTATGCCCTCCGCCCTCAGGCCGGACGCCAGCTTCAGGGCCTGGGTCGCGGCCTCCTCACCCAGGGAAGCCACAAAAAAGTCCGTAATTGGGGGGGCGGCCTTGTCCTTCAGAAGGGCCGCAAGCCGTTCAACTCCCATCGCAAACCCGATTGCGGGAGTCGCCGGCCCTCCAAACTCCTCCACCAGACCGTCGTACCTGCCCCCGGCGGCAACAGCCTTTTGTGCGCCCAGGTTTTCCGTTGTGACTTCGAAAGTCGTCCTCGTGTAGTAATCGAGCCCCCTCACCATATGCGGGTTCAGCGTGTATTTTACGCCCATGACCCCAAGGAGCTTCAAAAGCGAATCGAAATGCGACCGGCAGTTTCCGCAGAGGTAGTCCGTGACAAGCGGCGCGTCCTTCCTTATTTCGATGCACCGCTCCACCTTGCAGTCCAGGATCCTCAGCGGGTTGGTCTCGAAACGCCTCTGGCAGTCGGGGCACAGCTCGGGCAGTTTCGGGGCGAAGAAATCCCTCAGGGCCTCCTTGAAGGCGGGGCGGCACTCCCCGCACCCTATCGAATTGAGTTCGAGGCTCAGATCTTCAAGGCCAATCCTGTCGAGGTGCAGCATCAGCATCAGGATGACCTCCGCGTCCATGCGTGCCTCGGCCACGCCGAAGGCCTCGACGCCTATCTGGTAAAACTGCCTCTGTCTTCCCTTCTGGGGGCGCTCGTAGCGGAACATGGGCCCCATGTAATAGAACTTTTGCGGGGAGGGGCGCATCGCGAGGCTGTGCTCCACGTATGCGCGGACAACCGATGCTGTGCCCTCCGGTCTCAGCGTAATGCTCCTGCCCCCTTTATCAGTGAAGGTGTACATCTCCTTGGAAACTATGTCGGAGGTCTCCCCTATGCTCCTCAGGAAAAGGTCCGTGTGCTCGATTATGGGCGTCTTTATCTCGCCAAAACCATAGGAACCGAAGACCGAGCGGGCCTTGTCTTCAATGAATTGCCGGAGGTATGAATCCGGCGGCAGGATGTCTTCCACGCCCTTGAGGGCGGCAAAGCGGGAACTCACTACTCAGCCGCCTCGTTGTCCGTGCCTTCGTCAAGGAAGTCCACCCCGTTGCCGTCGGAGGGGGCCGGTGCTTCCTCTTCGCCTTCCCGCTCCGCATCGAACTCTATGAGCTGCATATGGCTTTGTATCAGGCGCTTCAGCTCCTCCTTGAAGTGCCGCCTTATGCCTTTCAGGTCTACTATGTCCTCATGTATCTTCACGACCCTTTCCTGGGCGTCCCGCAGCATCTCCTCGGCCTTTATCTCGGCCTCGCGGATGACAAGCTCCGCCTCCTTCCGGGCGTTGTTCTTGTAATCGTCTACCATCTGCTGGGTGGTGAGCAGGGTCTCCCTGAGCGCGGTCTCCATGTTCTTGTAGTCTTTAAGCTGGTTTTCGTGCCGGGCGATGCTTTCCTTGAGGGATGCGTTCTCGCGCAAAAGCTCTTCCATCTCCTCCCTGACAAGCTCAAGGAACGCATAGACCTCGTCCATGTCGAACCCCCTGAACTTTACCGGGAACTGTTTCTGCTGAATGTCTAGGGGCGTAATCCTCATCGCGTCCTCCCTTGAATTACAGCGCGCCTGCTCCGTGCGCGCGAATCCCGATCAAATATTTTCCGTATTCAAACGTCATCTTATCCTGAACGCAAGCTCCCTCAGGGAAGCGATAACGAAGTATTTTATAAACAATATGATGAGGATTACAATCATGGGGGAAAAATCTATCCCGCCGGCCACCCCGGTAATGCGCCTGATGCGGTAGAAAACGGGCTCCGTGGCCCTGTAAAGAAACCTGACTATGGGGTTGTAGGGGTCCGGGTTCACCCAGCTTATCAGTGCGGCTATTATGACTATCCACATGTATATGGTAAGGACAACATCGAGGATTGACGCCACGGCAGAAACGAAGTTGGACAATACGAACATTTTTTTCCAGCCCCCTCAGCTCTTGCCTAGTTCACCGGCCCGTCTGACCGCGGCCTCTATTGTATCATAGAGGACGCCCTTGAATCCCCTTTCTTCAAGCACCTTGAGCCCCGCTTCCGTTGTGCCCCCGGGAGAGGTGACCATCTGCCTCAGTTTCAGCGTGCCTATGCCTTCCTCAAGCATTCTGACCGTCCCCAGCGCCGTCTGGAGCGCAAGCTCCAGGGAGACGTCCTCCGGCAGCCCGGCCTTTGCCGCGCCCTCGGCCACCGCCTCTATGAAAAGGGCATAGAACGCGGGGCCGCTGCCCGAGAGCGCCGTGACCGCGTCCATGTATTTTTCCGGCATCACGCGCACCTTGCCCACGGACATGAATATGTCCTTAATCTTCGAGAAATCCGCGTCGTGCATGCATTCGCACATCGAAAGCACGCTCATGCCTTCGCCTACAAGGGCAGGGGTGTTGGGCATCACCCTCACAATGCGTTCCGTGCCGAGTCTTTCCCGCAGGTAGGAAATACGTATTCCCGCAGCTATCGAAACGAAGGTTTTAGTCCCGTCCACAAGGTCTTTTATGCCGGAAAGCACCTCGTCCATTATCTGGGGTTTTACCGCAAGTACGATTATGCCTGATTTTTCGACGGCCTCCCGGTTGGAAGCGGTCGTCTTCACTCCGTGGGATTTTTCCAGGTGGTTTCTCCTGGTCTCGTTGGGCTCGGACACTATGATGTCCCTGTTGCCCCTTGCCGCGATGCCTTTTATGAGCGCCTCGGCCATGTTGCCGCCGCCTATGAATCCTGTCATTTTTTTCTCTCCCCGAATAGGATTGTTCCAAGCCGTATTATGGTCGCGCCCTCCTCGATGGCCATCTCGAAATCGTGAGACATGCCCATCGAAAGCTCCGGAAGGCTGTAGCCCGCCCGCTGCGCCTCGTCCCTGAGCGCCCTCAGCCTCCTGAAAAAAGGCCTCGCGTACTCAGGGTCCTCAAAAAAAGGCGGGATGGCCATAAGCCCCTCTATTTTAATGCTTTTTATTTTTTTCGACTCTTCAAGAAGCTTCATGAACGCCTCTTTGGCCACACCATGCTTGGACTCTTCACCGCCGACGTTCACCTCTATGAGCGCACGCTGGGGCCTGCCGGTCTTTTCCGCCTGCCTGTCCAGCTCGAAGAGCAGCCTGTCCGAATCTATCGAGTGTATAAGCTCGAAACCGGCCTTTACAGCCGCCTTTGCCTTATTTGTCTGAAGATGCCCGATGAAATGCCATTTTATGGGCAAATCGTGAAGGGCGGCCATCTTTTCCGCCGCCTCCTGCATCCGGTTCTCGGCAAAATCGGTTATGCCCGCCCCGAATGCCTCTCTTACGGCCTCCGCTCCCACGGTCTTGGACACGGCCAGAAGCCTTATGTCTTCAGGCGTCCTGCCGCACCTTGAAGCCGCGGAGCTTATCCTCTGCCTGACCAGGGCGACATTGTCCGCAAGCCGCGTGCTCATAAGGAAAAGTATATAGCATTCGCCCTTAAAATTAGAAATGATTTCAATAATATTGAGCTGTTTCCGGCCCCCCCATATTTATTCAGGAGTTTCGCATTAATTGACTTGCCATTTATTTCAGATAGAATCTGAAAAGGAACTCTGGCTGTTCAAAGTGCACCCTCGTATAAACCCAACCAAAAGGGGAGCAAACATGAGAAACCGGACAAATCTGTTGATGGCATTTTTTGCGCTTTTAACCGGCCTGACCGTGGCGCTTGGCGCGTGCGGTGGAGGCGGAGGCGGCGGCACGCCATCTCCGGGGCCAACTCCAGGCACTCAGGCCACCATGACGGGGCAGGTGCTTGGGACCACTTTTGTCGCGGTTGACGCATCAACAAACACCATCGTCGGAAGCGCTGCCGCAACGGGTTCTCCGGGCACATTCAGCATGCAGGTGCCCATCGGGAAAAACTACAAGTTCTATCTGCTTGAGAACGAAGGCACGCCTTCCCAGAGGCTTTATCCGCTTTATGTGCAAAACCAGAACCAGAGCCGGAACGTCTTTTCGGTAGGCCAGGCCAGGACCATAAACCTGGGATTCATGAACACTATTCCGGGGTTTGCCGTGTCTGCGCTCGGGCTTCAGCAGATGCAGGCCCTCGGCATGAACGCCGTGTCCTTCGATTCAACCGTGCCCGGGACGTATACGGGAACGGCCTTTTCGAATACGCTGCTTGATGGCGCATGGAACATGCACGGTCTGGCGGACAACGGCCACTGGTTCCACCAGAAGATGACTGTAAGCTCCGGGAGCGCGGCGTTCGCGAATTTCACATCCAGCGGGGCCGTGGGCAACAGGGCAACTATGACAATGAACATGATGCCGGGCGGAGTCATGAACTCTCCGGATTCAGCCGATTTCAACGCCTTCATGGGCCATCTGCACGAGCTTCTGGTGGGGACGGATGTGGTCTCCGGGCAGAACCAGATGTTCATCGCGGAGAAGGCCCCCACGCCCGGCACGGCTTTCGCCATTGGCAACATGACCGGCACCTGGCAGACACAGGGCATCATAAACGGCCCGAATTACAACGGCTGGATGCAGGGTCCTGTCGTGATTGACGGCTCCGGGAATATAACGCCATCGAGCAACCTTCACAGGAACGACGGAACTGCGTTCACGATTACAGGCCCGGCGGTTGTGGATGCCTCAAGCGGAACGGTGACAATGGCCGGCGTGCCCAGCTTCCACGGCACGATGAACCAGGGCAAGGACCGCATAATCGCGACGATGACTGACGCCTCCGGCAACTCGGCGCTGGTTGTCATGCAGAAGTCCACGGCAACAAACCACAGCAATGCGGATTTTGCGGGGACGTGGTACATGCATAATCTCGGAGTGGGCGCGGCGGACAGGAACGATTTCGGGCCCGCCCACTTTGACAGCTCCGGAAACGGCATGATGCAGAGGTCTTCCACCAGCCCCGGCTTTATCAATGCCACCCCGTTCAGCTTCCAGATGCGGATGGACAATACGGGCATGATGAGCAGCGTGGGCGGTTTTTCCGGAATGATGCCCGGCGGCATGATGGGCGGCAACATGCCAGGTTCGCCCGGAGGCGGCGGGATGCCTGGCGGCGGGATGATGCCCGGCCCCGGCGGCAGCCCGGTTGCGGGCTTCAGCGGGTTCATGAGCGATGGAAACGACCTGCTCATAGTGAACTTGTCCCAGACTGTCGGGGGCGTTCAGAAGGACCAGGACCAGAACCTGATGATATTGCAGAAATAAGAAAGACTTAAGGGCAATTAGAACAAGGGGCATCCAGGTGGATGCCCTTTTTTATTGAAGGCCACCGGACTAATTGGAAGGCGGGGCAGGGCACCCCCGCTTATTCCCGGCGGACCCCTCGCCTGTCTGCCCAGTTTTAGGACTGCATGGTAAAATATTCTTTATAAATGAAAAAACTCCTGCTCCATATGTGCTGCGCCAACTGCGGCCTGTATCCCGTAACCAGGCTCAGGGAGAGCGGTGTGGAAATGAAGGTCCTGTGGTTCAACCCCAATATCCACCCCGCTCAGGAATACCTGGGCCGCCTTGGCGCGGTGAAAACGCTTGAAAGCCTGTGGAAGCTGGACATCATCTACATGGACCACTACGGGCTCACGGACTTCCTTAAGGCAGCCGGTCCCGCCACGGAGGAAGGGGCGCGGTGCAGGGTGTGTTACAGGATGCGCCTGGAGGAGGCCGCCTCTGCCGCAAAACGGCTAAGGATGGATGCCTTCACGACGACCCTGCTGGTAAGCCCTTATCAGAAGTTCGATATGATAACCGCTGTGGCGGAGGAGGTCTCCTCCCTGTACAATGTCCCGTTTTATTTGGAGGACTGGAGGGGCGGTTACCGGGAGGGCGTAAGGATGTCCAGGGAGCTTGGCCTTTACAGGCAGAAATACTGCGGCTGCATATTCTCCGAGATGGAGCGGTTCCTGAAACCTGGGAAAAATAAAAAAACTACATGATATGGGCAGTTTCCACGACATAGGCAAATTCCTCATTTATGCCGGGATATTAATCGCCGCGATAGGGGCGCTTTTCATGCTCGCGGGCAAAATCCCCTTCATAGGGAGGCTTCCGGGGGACATCCTGATAAAGAAAAAGAATTTTACGTTCTATTTTCCACTTGCCACAAGCCTGCTGATAAGTATTATACTTACATTGCTTCTATGGCTTCTTGGGAGAAAATAGGTCTTGATAAAAGAAGGGCTTTTCTCGAAGGCCCGCTCCTGGTATTGTTCCTGCTCCACTGCCTGTCTGTCCCGGCCCTTGCACAGGAGTTCATAAGGGTGCTGATACTCGACGACCAGTTCAACTCCATGCCCCGGGACGGCGAGAAACTGAAGCTCATGGACAAGACAGAGGGCAAACTCCTTGTCGCGGACCATCCGTATACCGGCGAGATCGAGGTATGGAAGGGCAAGGACAAACTGTACCTTATAGACCAGGTAGGCCTGGAGGATTATGTGAAAAGCGTTGTCAAGTCGGAGGCCGGCAAGGACTGGGACATCGAGGCCCTCAAGGCGCAGGCGGTCGCTTCGCGGACTTACGCGCTCTTCAGGAAACTCCAGAACGGGCAGGCTAAATACGATGTGGTGTCGTCGGTCCTGAGCCAGGTCTTCCAGGGCGATGTTGTTGACGATAAAGTGGCAAAAGCGGTGGAGGATACGGAGGGCCAGATATTGACATATAACGGAAAGCCGATAGAGGCGCTCTACCATTCGACATCCGAGGGCCAGACCGAGGACCCGGTTGAAGTCTTCGGCTGGTCGGTGCCCTATTTGAAGCCTGTCAAGGTGAAATCAGACCTGTCTCCCTACAGCATATGGGCGAGGAAGTTTTCCGTCGGGGAGATAGAAGACGCGCTCAAGTCCGGCGGCATCAGCATAAACGGCATAAAGGACATAAGGGTAAGGTCGCATACCGTTACGGGCCGTGTGCGGGAGCTTGAGATAACGGATGAAAACGGCTCCAAAACCATTGTGAAGGCGACTGATTTGAGGAAGTTCATGGGCTGGAAGAGGCTTCCCAGCACCCAGTTCAAGCTTGATTTCAGCGATGGCATCGTCTCGCTTGAAGGCAGCGGCTACGGCCACGGGGTCGGGCTTTGCCAGTGGTCCGCGCTGGAGATGGCCCGCGAGGGCAAAAACTACAAGGAGATACTCTCTTATTTTTATCCTGGCACCCAGCTTGTGAAGTACGGCAGCCAGTTGACGGAGCAATGGAAGTAAAAGAATTCGATTATATCCTCCCTGAAAATCTTATCGCGCTGGAACCCGCCGCCCAAAGAGACGCCTCAAGGCTGCTCGTGCTTGGGAAAAGCGGGATGGAGCACAGGCATTTCAGGGACCTTCCCGAATACCTTGAAAAAGGGGACATGCTCCTTATAAATGATACGAGGGTGATGCCGGTGAGGCTCATGGGCGTGAAGCCCACAGGCGGCAGGCTGGAAGTGCTTCTGGTGAAGGAGATTTCCGGGAAAAAATGGGAGGCGCTCTCAAAGGGAAAATATACGGGGACAATCAGGATATCCGATGAGCTGAGCCTTGAGCTTAAAGAGGGCAGGGAGGCCGTGGCGCTCTGCGACGGGGACGCCAAAGCGGCAATTTTCAGGGCCGGGCAGATGCCCCTTCCCCCTTATATAAGGAGGCAGCCCAATGAGCTGGACAGGGAACGCTACCAGACCGTCTATGCCGGGGCGGAGGGCTCGATAGCCGCGCCGACCGCGGGGCTCCATTTCACCGAAGGGCTCCTTGGAGAGATTGAGCGCAAGGGCGTTTCGATAAGAAAAGTCACCCTGCACGTCGGGAAGGGTACTTTTGTCCCCATAAAATGCGAATATCTGGACGGACACAGGATGGAGCCGGAGCGTTTTGAATTCCACTCCGGCCTTTTTGACGAGATAAAGAAAACCAGGGCCAATGGCGGCAGGGTTTTTGCCGTCGGCACCACGACCACCCGCGCCCTGGAGGGGGTCCTTTCCGGCAGATGCCGGATAGAGAACGCCAACGGGAAGGTGAGGGGCACAACCGATGTGTTCATCTATCCGGGTTTTGAGTTCCGCGGCGTTGATTGCCTTGTGACCAATTTTCACCTGCCCCGTTCCACTCCTCTGATGCTGGCCTGCGCCTTTTCGGACAAAGGCCGGATGCTTGAGGCATATGCCCAGGCAGTGTCCCTTGGATATAGATTTTTCTCTTATGGGGATGCTATGCTTATATTAGATAGGTGAGCCCAACCCCCCGCTGAAAAAATCCATGCTGAATACAGGGCTTGTCTGAAAATTTGGAAACGATCACAGCCAGAATAAATATAGATTTAGAAAGAGAGCTTGACTTTGTAACGGAGGGGTTGCAGCCCTCTTTCAAGGCAATTGAAGATGCGTTCGGAGTGGCTGTCAGTTTCCGTGGAGATAAACTCCTGATACAGGGAGAGGAGTCTTCAGTCAGAAAGGCCGAAAAACTCGTTGACGAACTCAGGAGCGTGAGCAGGCAGGGGTATAACCTGAAGCCTGAGGACGTCAAACACGCCGCGAAAACAAGGGCAGCCGAAGAAGGCGCGTCCATCAAGAAGCTTTTCGAAAGCAATGTGGAAGTCCCTTCCAGAAAACGCCTCATCCTTCCCAAGACCGAGGTCCAGCGCCAGTACATAGAGGCCATCAGGAAATACGACATGGTCTTTGGCATCGGCCCTGCCGGGACCGGCAAGACCTATCTCGCCATGGCGATGGCCGTGAACTCACTCCTCAAAAAAGAGGTCAACCGCATAGTGCTCGCAAGGCCGGCCGTGGAGGCCGGGGAGAAGCTGGGGTTCCTGCCGGGCGACATTTACGAGAAGGTCAACCCGTATCTCAGGCCCCTTTACGATGCCCTCTTCGACATGATGGAGATGGAAAGGGCGCTGCACCTTATAGAAAAAGGCGTCATAGAGGTGGCCCCGCTGGCGTTCATGAGGGGCAGGACACTGAACGATTCCTTCATCATCCTGGACGAGGCCCAGAATACCACCTCCGAACAGATGAAGATGTACCTTACAAGGCTCGGGTTCAGCTCCAGGACCGTCATTACGGGTGACATCACGCAGATAGACCTGCCTGCCGGAAAACCTTCGGGCCTCGTAGAGGCCGAGAGGGTGCTCAGAAATACCAAAGGCATAAAAATGATATACTTTAGCGAAAAAGATGTTGTACGGCACAAGCTCGTACAGGATATACTCAGGGCATATGAGAGATACGAAAAACGGAAAGACTCTGAAGAGCA
>JAJYJS010000048.1 GCA_021789215.1 Nitrospirota bacterium
TTCGCTTTTTCGACAAGCTCTCCGGTCTTTTTGTCCTTCAAGCCGCCTTCGGAGACATTGAAGACAACGACCTCGGGCTTCATGGACAGGAATTCCAGGTGCCTTATGGATTTAAGCTCTTCCTCATTGAATTCGATTGCCCGCAGGGGGGTCTCGGCCTCAAGGGCCTCCTTGCACCTTTTTAAAACCTGGTGTTCGGTCTCGCTTACCTTTTCCTTGCGGCCCTTTTTGAGGGTGTCCTCTATCTTCTCGATCCTCTTTTCCACAAGCATGAGGTCCCCCAGTATAAGCTCGAGCTCAAGGGCCTCCAGGTCTCTTGCCGGGTCCACCCCGCCAAGCGGGTGGACGACTGCGGGGTCCTCGAATGCCCTCACCACGTGCAGGAGGGCGTCCGCGTCTTTTATGAAGTCGTAAACCTTCGAGTTCTGCTTGGGGTCTCCCTTTGTGAGGCCGATATAATCTATGTAATTGACTGTCGCGTATGTGGTCTTTTTTGGCTTGAATATCTGCGAGAGCCTTTCAAGCCTTTCATCCGGCACGTTCACCACGCCAAGGT
Source organism: Nitrospirota bacterium (assembly GCA_021789215.1). Classification (GTDB taxonomy): domain Bacteria; phylum Nitrospirota; class Thermodesulfovibrionia; order Thermodesulfovibrionales; family JdFR-88; genus JAJYJS01. The sequence goes on from JAJYJS010000048.1 coordinate 557, forward strand.
GCGGCTCGCCGGAGGTGGAGGGGTAAATGGCCGTCTCAAGCCCCTGCCCGGTGAGGGCGTTGAAGATGGTAGTCCGTCCTGAATTGGAAAACCCGATAATGGCGATCTTCATGTGAACATCTTTTATATCATATCACGCCCCGGTTTTGGAAGGGGGAGCGGGTGAAACCGGTTTTACTGTTGCAAATAGAAATTATTAGTGGGAAAATAGTTTTGAAATCAAGCGCAAAGGAGGACTGATGAAGAAAACAGGCAAGGCGGCCAGAAAAGGCGGCGGGAACAAAGAGGCGGAGGTTTTGGAAGGAGGAATGAAAAAGCAGTTCCTTAAGTCCCGTCCGGCGTGCAGGGTGACGTTCAGGCTCCCGAAGGAGGCCGCCCTCAACGCCCGCCAGGTGACCATCGTTGGTGACTTTAACAACTGGGACCACGGGGCAACCCCGATGAAAAAACTCAAGGAGGGCGATTTCACCGTGATCATGGAGCTTGAATGCAACAGGGAATACAGGTACAAGTACCTCGTTGACGGCATGCGCTGGGAAAACGACTGGCACGCCGACAGGTACGAGCCAAACCCATACGGCGGAGAGGATTCCATAATTTCAATCTAGGACGGAAATTTTTCGCGCGGCCTTTTCGCGGGCTTGCGTCCATAGGATGTCCCCTTTGGCCCCGTTGGCTTGACTAATCAAACCCGCCCTTTTTATAATCCCATCTTATGTCCGAACCGGCAAACGAACAGATAGAACAAAGGCTTAAAAAGCTGGAGGAGATGAAGGCGCTTGGCATGGAGCCCTATGCCGGGCCCTTCGATGCCAAAGACCACGCGCTCCCGCTCCTGGAGAAATACGGCGGGAAGCCCAAGGAGGAGCTTGAGGCGGATCCGCCCCAGGTCTCCGTCTCCGGAAGGCTCATGGCGATAAGGGACTTCGGGAAGGCCTCATTCGTCCATTTGCAGGACTCTACCGGCAGGATACAGCTTTATCTTAAAAAGGACGTAATGGGCGAGGATGCGTATTCCGTTTACAAGAAGTTTGTGGATATAGGCGACATCATCGGCGTTTCCGGGCCGCTTTTCAAGACGAGGACAGGCGAACTCACGATAGAGGCAAAAGAATTCAGGCTTTTGAGCAAGTCCCTGCGGCCCCTCCCCGAAAAATGGCACGGCCTTCAGGACGTCGAGACCCGCTACCGCCAGCGCTACCTGGACCTCGTGGCAAACCCGCAGGTAAAGGAGACTTTCAGGCTCAGGAGCGTAATAATCAAGGCGCTCAGGGACTTTTTCGAGAAGGAGGGCTTCATAGAGGTCGAGACCCCCATGATGCACCAGATAGCGGGCGGGGCCGCCGCAAAGCCTTTCAGGACCCACCACAACGCGCTGGGCATCGACCTCTATTTGAGGATTGCCCCTGAACTCTATCTGAAGAGGCTTCTGGTCGGCGGCTACGAGCGGGTCTTCGAGCTGAACAAGAACTTCAGGAACGAGGGCATCTCCACAAAGCACAACCCGGAATTCACGATGCTGGAGTTCTATATGGCCAACAAGGATTACGATTACCTGATGTCATTTACCGAGCGGCTTTTCTCCGAGCTGGCGATGAAGGCCGTTGGAAAGCTCAGGTTCCCCTATGGCGGGCAGGAGATAGATTTCACTCCGCCCTGGCCGAGGACGGGCATGCTGGACATAATGAAGCAGAAGGGCGTGCCGGAGGACGTGCTGTCCGATGCCGGGCGGGCAAAGGAATGGGCGCGCTCGCAGAAAATTGATATAAAAGAGGGGGCATCGCTCGGGAAAATCCTTGACGAGATATTCAAGGAGAAAGTGGAGCCTTTCCTCGTTCAGCCCTCGTTCATAATAGATTACCCCATAGAGCTTTCCCCTCTTGCAAAAAGGAAGAAATCGGACCCGCAGCTTGTGGACAGGTTCGAGCTGTTCATTGCCGGGCGGGAGATCGCAAATGCCTTCTCGGAGCTTAACGATCCCATCGACCAGAGGGAAAGGTTCCAGAAACAGGTCGAGGAAAAGGCGAAAGGCGATGAAGAGACACACCCGATGGACGATGACTTCGTAAAGGCGCTCGAATACGCCATGCCGCCCGCCGCCGGGGAGGGCATAGGCATAGACAGGCTCGTAATGCTCCTTACCAATTCCCCTTCAATAAGAGACGTTATCCTGTTCCCGCAGATGAAGCCTGAATAATCTTTTATCTTCGTTGGGGCCCGTTTGATATTACCGGCTTTTTTGTTATAGGATGGTTCAATGAGACTTTATTCAATGCTTCTGGTTTTAATCATGTCCGCCTCCCTGCTTTCCTGCGCCGGAGTAAGGCCGTCTGAATCCGAATTCGAAATGGGGATGTCCGCCTTCAACAGGGGGAAGTTTACGGAAGCAATACCGCATTTCGAGAAGGCGACGGAAGCCGGCCCGGACAGCGCGAAGGCGTATCTTTACCTGGGCAGGTCTTATCTTGGCGAGGGGAAATGGCGTGAAGCGCTGCCTCCCCTGAGGACGGCCTACAGGCTGGACCCCGAAGGCATGCGCAAACAGCTCGCGGACATACTGATGGATACACTCCTGCTTAACCCCTCAGCACTCAATGAGGCGGCCCACTCCATTACGGATATATTACAGCAACGGAATACGGGACAGCCGTAAAAGAACAATTTTCCAGTTCCCGCCCGCCCACCCTTGCAAGGAATGGGGAATTAGTAAATTTGCTCCAAATCATTTAAACTAAAAAAATGCGTCTGCCCTATACGTTCTTCATAGCCTTCAGGTATCTGAAATCCAGGAAGCAGAAGGGCCTTTCGTTCAATACGGCGATATCCATCGGCGGGGTGGCGCTTGGAGTGATGACGCTCCTGGTGGTCCTTGCCGTCATGAGCGGCTTCCGGCAGGATTTGCAGAACAAGATACTGGGCGCAAATGCCGATGCCGTCGTCCTAACGGCGGACGGGACGGTGGACAATTACGAAAGCCTGATGAAAACCCTGAAGGAGCAGCCCCATATCAGGGCCGCCGCGCCGTTTGTCATGGGGCAGGTGATGCTTTCCTTCGACAAGTCCGCCCAGGGCGTTTATCTGCGCGGGGTGGACCCGTCCGCGGAAAACACGGTCACCGATTTCGAGAAGCACATGAAGCAGGGCTCTCTCCAGGCCCTCTC
>JAJYJS010000049.1 GCA_021789215.1 Nitrospirota bacterium
GCGTGTTTGACATCCTCTTGCCCGCTGGCATATACTTTAAGCGACCCTTGGGGGAGGCTTTTTCTCATGGCCTGAGACTCCTTGCCTGAAAGGAGAACCCCTTGAACCTGATGCGGATAATGCCGCCGTAGGGATAGGGAATGAAGCAGATATTCCTTTAAGGCAGCCGTATCTCCGTCAGAAAGGGGATGCGGTTTTTTTATTTTAATGGAGCGATGATAAGGCTCAGGGTAAACGGAGAGGCAGTTGAAAGCGGGGCGGCCAGCGTGCAGGGACTCCTTGCAGAGCTTGGCATTGAGTCCGGAAGGGTTGCCGTTGAGGTCAACATGGAAATCGTAAAGAAGAAGGACTACGCCGGTTTTCTTCTCAAGGAAGGCGACGTGGTTGAGATTGTCAACTTCGTCGGCGGAGGATAGTGCGGTGAAGAAAGGAGAGAAGATGGAGGACAGGCTCGTTATCGGGGGCATCCCCTTTAAGTCGAGGCTCTGGGTGGGCACAGGCAAATATAAAAGCAACGAGGAGATGGCGCTGGCCCTTGAGGCCTCTGGCACCGATGTGGTCACGGTGGCGGTGAGGAGGGTGGACCTCAAGCGCACGGCGGGAAAAAACCTCCTCAATTACATAGACCTGAAGAAATACAAGATACTGCCCAATACCGCCGGCTGCTACACGGTGGAGGACGCCCTCCGGTACGCGAGGCTTGGGCGCGAGGCCGGGCTTTCGGACCTGATAAAGCTTGAGGTCATCGGCGACGAGAGGACCCTCTTCCCCGACATAATCGGCCTCCTCAAGGCTACGGAAATCCTTGCCAGGGAAGGTTTCATCGTGCTCCCCTACACCATAGACGACCCGATTACGGCCAAAAGGCTGGTGGACGCCGGGGCGGCCTGCGTGATGCCCCTTGGCGCCCCAATCGGCTCCGGTCTGGGGATAAGGAACCCTTACAACATAAAGATAATCCTTGAGACCCTGAACGTCCCCGTGGTGGTGGACGCAGGCGTGGGCACGGCCTCGGATGCCGCGGTCGCGATGGAGCTTGGCTGCGACGCGGTGCTCATAAATACGGGCATCGCCGGGGCAAAGGACGCCGTGGCGATGGCCTCCGCGATGAAGCACGCCGTCATGGCTGGAAGGCTCGCCTATAAGGCCGGAAGGATACAGAAAAAACTCTATGCCACTGCAAGCAGCCCCCTGGAAGGGATGCTCCTATAAAACAGGTGACACCCGGTTTCAGGCTTTACCTGATAACGGACAGGAGGCTAAACAGCGATTTGGAGGGTGCGGTCAGGGCCGCGCTTGAAGGCGGCGCAAGATGCGTTCAACTGAGGGAGAAGGACCTGCCGGTGAGAGGGCTTCTTGATATGGCGAAAAGGCTTCGCTCTGTAACCGCGGAATTCGGCGCAAGGCTTTTCATAAACGGCAGGGTGGACGTGGCGCTTGCCGTGGAGGCCGACGGCGTCCACCTGGGCGGCAACAGCATCCCGGCGGATGCGGCACGGAAAATCTGCGGGGAGAGATTGATGATAGGGGTCTCCACCCATTCGGTGGAGGAGGCTGTCGCCGCGCGTGAGGCGGGTGCGGATTTCGTCACGTTCGGCCCCGTTTACGAGACGCCTTCAAAGATGGCTTACGGGAAGAAACCCCTTGGGCTTCCCGCGCTTTCGCTGGCTGCGGAGAGGGCCGGGATTCCGGTCTTCGCGATAGGGGGCGTCAAGACCGGCAACGTCAGGGAAGTGATGGATGCAGGGGCTTACGGGGCCGCCCTCATATCGGCTGTCTTCGGGGCGGATGACATAAGGACGGAGGCAAATAAATTCATGAGGACACTTGAATGACAACAAGGATTGAGCTTGCAAAATCCGGGATAGTTACCGATGAGGCAAGACAGGTTGCCCGGGCCGAAGGCGTATCGCCGGAAAAGGTTTCCGGGGACATCGCGAAGGGGTTAACGGTCATCGCGAGGAACAAAAACCATGATACCGTCCCCCTGGGCATTGGGAGCGGCCTCAGGACAAAGATAAACGCCAATATCGGCACATCGCGGGACAGGGACTCGCTTGACGACGAAAAGGCCAAGCTGGACGTGCTCCTCAAATACGGCTGCGACGCCATTATGGACCTCTCCACCGGCGGGAAGATACGGGAACTGAGGAGCCTCATACTTGGCAATTACCCGTTCTGCTTTGGCACGGTGCCCATCTACGAGGCCGCCGTGGAGTCCGTGGAGAAGTACGGGCGCATCGCCAAAATGACGGCGGACGACCTCTTTGCCGTCATCAGGAGGCACGGCGAGGAGGGCGTTGACTTCATAACCGCGCACGCGGGGATTACGCTGAAGGCCATAGAGAGGCTCAAGCAGGAGGGCAGGGTGCTTGATGTCGTGAGCAGGGGGGGGTCCTTCCTCTTTGAGTGGATGATATACAACGGCAGGGAAAACCCGCTGTACGAGCAGTACGACAGGCTGCTCGGCATCGCCAGGGAATTCGACATGACGCTCAGCCTGGGGGACGCCATGCGCCCGGGTTGCATAGAGGACGCAACCGACAGGGCACAGATAGAGGAACTTCTGGTGCTTGGGGAACTGAGGGACAGGGCGCTTGATGCCGGGGTGCAGGTGATAATAGAGGGGCCGGGGCATGTGCCCCTCCCCCAGGTGGAGCTTAACATCAGGATGCAGAAGGAGATATGCAAGGGGGCGCCGTTCTATGTGCTTGGCCCGCTCGTGACGGACATAGGCGTGGGCTACGACCACATCGTGGGCGCCATCGGTGGGGCCATCGCCGGGGCCGCCGGGGCGGACTTCCTCTGTTATCTCACGCCTTCCGAGCACATAAGGCTCCCCAATGTCGAAGACGTCAAGGAGGGGCTTGTCGCCTCAAAGATAGCGGCGCATGCCGCGGACCTCGCAAAGGGCATAGCCCCCGCGCTTGAGAAGGACAGGAAGATGGCCCGGATGCGGAAGGCGCTGGACTGGGAAGGCATGATTTCCATGAGCCTCGACCCGGACAAGGTGCGTGCCTACAGACAGGCCATCCCTCCCTCCGAGAAGGAGGTTTGCAGCATGTGCGGGGAGTTTTGCGCCATCAGGACGGTGGAGCGGGCGCTAAAGGGAGGAAAATAGAGCCGGTTTGGGAGTTGAGTCGGGGCGAAAGGATTTGAACCTTCGACTTCACGGTCCCGAACCGTGCGCGCTACCAGACTGCGCTACGCCCCGAATTCACTAGCAGGCTGCTGAAAAACTGTTTCGACTGTCATTGCGAGCGGAGCGAAGCAATCACGCCTTTAGAAAATCGATTACTTATGAGATTGCTTCGTCGCTTGCGCTCCTCGCAATGACCAAAATGAGGACTTTTTCAGCATCCTGCTAGATAGTTTAAGGGGTTGCCGGAGGCTAAGTCAAGAAG
>JAJYJS010000050.1 GCA_021789215.1 Nitrospirota bacterium
CGCTGAGCTAAGCAGGGCCCACAAAGACTCTTTAAGGCTCCAGGTTGAAGGCAGATAAATTCAGAGAGGAATGCGGGGTATTCGGGATATTCGGGCATCCCGAGGCGGCCAATCTTACCTATCTTGGCCTGTACGCCCTTCAGCACCGCGGACAGGAAAGCGCGGGCATCTGCTCCTCGGACCAGAAACAGCTCCATCTCGAAAAATCCATAGGGCTTGTGGCCGACATCTTCAACGAAAAGCGCCTGAAACGCCTGCCGGGCTACATGGCAATAGGCCACAACAGGTATTCCACGGCGGGTGGCAGCAACCCCAAGAACGTACAGCCCATCGTGGCCAATTATTCCCTGGGCCAGCTTGCCATAGCCCATAACGGCAACCTCGTTAACGCCTTCGAGCTGAGGAAGTCCCTTGAGGAGGAGGGGGCCATATTCCAGTCCACCTCCGACAGCGAGGTATTCATACACCTCGTGGCCCACTCCAAAGCGGACGATTTGAAAGAGCGCATCGTGAGCGCCCTTGCACGGGTAAACGGCTCTTACAGCCTACTGTTCCTGACCGAAAAAAAGCTCATAGCCGTGCGCGACCCCTACGGCGTAAGGCCGCTCAGCCTGGGCCAGGTGGACGGGGCCTACGTCGTGGGCTCGGAGACGTGCGCGTTCGACCTGATAGGGGCCACGTACATCAGGGACATAGAACCCGGCGAGATGCTCGTAATAGACGCCAACGGGCTCACCTCGTACAAGTCGGTCGTGACCGCCCCGCGCAAGGCGTTCTGCATATTCGAATACATCTATTTCGCGCGGCCGGACAGCTACATCTTCGGCGGCCACAACGTGAACGCCGTGCGCAAGCTGTTTGGCAGACAGCTTGCCACTGAAAACCCCGTGGATGCGGACCTCATCATCCCGGTGCCCGATTCCGGCGTTCCTTCCGCCATCGGCTACTCCGAGCAAAGCGGCATACCTTTTGAGTTCGGCCTCATCAGGAACCACTACATAGGCCGCACGTTCATAGAACCCAAGCAGAGCATCAGGCATTTTGGCGTAAAAATAAAGCTGAACCCCGTGAGGGAGCTGCTTGAAGGCAAGCGGGTCATCGTCGTTGACGACTCGATAGTGAGGGGCACCACGAGCAAGAAGATAGTGAAGATGATAAGGGAGCAGGGCGGCGCGCGCGAGGTGCATATGAAGATAAGCTCACCGCCCACCGTCGGGCCCTGCTTTTACGGCATAGACACCCCCACAAGACATGAACTTATCGCGTCCAGCCACAACGTTGAGGAGATAAGGCGCTACACGACGGCTGATACCCTTGCCTACCTGAGCATGGAGGGGCTCTTCAAGAATATCCCCGACCCGGAGAACTTCTGCTCCGCCTGCTTCGACAACAACTACCCGATAGATTTCCCCGGACAGGAAAGCCAACTGGAACTGCTGTTTTAGTTTTTTTGTTTTTTGTTTTTTGGGGCATCGCTTGACCTAATCCCCCATATGGTGTTAGATAGAAGTCTATGGATACAAACGCGTTTTTGATGAACCTGCCCCCGGTTGACGAGGTGCTGAAGGGCCCACAGGGCCAGAAGTGGCTCGGGCTCCACCCGAGGAGGTTCGTCCTTTCGGCCATAAGGCAGGTGCTTGACGATGCGAGGCGCGAGATAAGACAGGGCGGAAGGCCCGCGCTTGGGACAGAGGCGCTCTACCCGCTTATCGAAAAAAGGATAAAAGTCCTCACCACCCCAAGCCTGAGACGGGTAATAAACGCAACCGGCATCGTCCTGCACACCAACCTTGGCAGGGCGCCCCTTTCAAATGCCGCCCTTGAGAACATCATCAGGGTCTCGAAAGGGTATTCCAACCTGGAGTACAACATTGAGGAAGGCAAAAGGGGCAAGCGGTATACGCACATAAAAAGGCTTCTCAGGGAGATAGCTGCCGCCGAGGACGCCACTGCCGTGAACAACAACGCCGCAGCCGTGATGCTTGCGCTCTCCACGCTTGCCAGGGGAAAGGAAGTGGTGGTCTCCCGCGGCGAGCTTGTGGAGATAGGCGGCTCCTTTCGCATCCCGGACGTTATGGCCCAAAGCGGGGCGGTGCTCAGGGAGATAGGGACAACGAACAAAACCCATCTAAAGGACTATGAGGCAGCCATCGGCCCGGAGACCGCGCTGATAATGAAAGTGCATCAGTCGAACTATAAGATAACGGGCTTCACCTCTGATGTCTCCATAGAAGAGCTTGTGGCGCTTGGAAAAAGGCACCGCATTCCCGTCATGTACGACCTGGGCAGCGGCTGCCTGATAAACCTGAGGGCCTACGGCGTTGGCAGCGAGCCCGTCGTTAAAGAGGTTGTGGAGTCAGGGGTTGACATCGTAACCTTCAGCGGAGACAAGCTCCTTGGAGGGCCGCAGGCGGGCATCATTGCGGGAAAGACGGAGTACGTGGAGCGCATGAACAAAAACCCGCTTGCAAGGGCGCTGAGGATAGACAAGATGACGCTTGCCGGGCTTGAGGCAACGCTTTTCGATTATGCCGACCCTGACAGGGCCGTGAAAAACATCCCTACGGTAAGGATGCTTGTCGAGGCCCCGGAATCCATAAGACAGAGGGCAATGGCGCTCGCCCAGGTGATAAAAAAAGGCGTAAAAACCCCTGAAAAAGCCAGGGTGGAGGTCATCGGGGACAGCTCCGAGGCCGGGGGCGGCTCGCTTCCGGGCGTAAGCCTCGTAAGCCACGCGGTCTCGGTAAGGCCAGAGGGGATGTCTCCGAACAGGCTCGAAGAAAGGCTCAGAAAGGGGGCGCCCGCCGTAATCGCAAGGATAAAGGAAGACGCCCTCCTGCTGGACGCAAGGACCATCGCCCAGGACGAAATAGAGACAGTCGCGGCCTGTTTAAAGACCGCGCTTGGGGAAATCTCTTAAAAACGTCTCCCTCACCCCTTTTCCCCTCTCCCGCCGGGAGAGGGGGGAGCGAAGCGGAAGGTTGAGGGCCGCCCTACCCCGTTATATCCAGGACGTAGTCCACTTTCACTTCGATGTCTTTCCTCAGGCTGTGGTAAACGGAGCAGTATTTCTCGTGCGAGAGTGAAACGGCACGCTGGACGTTCTTTTCCGTTATGTTCTTTCCCGCGATGTAGAGGATCATCTCTATCCGCTTGTAGTATTGCGGCGGGGTGGGGTTGCGCTCCCCGATAATGTCTATCTTGAAGCTTGAAAGCTCGCCCTTCATCTTCTGGAGGAACGACACCGTGTCTATGGCCATGCAGCCCGCGAGGCTCAGCAGCAGGCTCTCGGTAGGCGCGCAGCCCCATTCTATCTT